>CAYMNV010000042.1:0-1539 GCA_964391915.1 uncultured Oscillospiraceae bacterium | reverse complement strand
AGACTGAGTATGCGCGCGATGCGTGCTGTAAATAAGTTGTTCATTGTTGTTGAAGTTCTTCTGCAAGGAATTTGGGCGTATAGCCTTTCTTACTTTTTGCCACCTCTTCGGGTGTGCCGTGACTGAGCAACTGTCCGCCGTTACGTCCACCTTCGGGGCCCATATCGATAATATAGTCGGCCATCTTGATGACATCGAGGTTGTGCTCGATGACGATGACGGTGTTGCCACGGTCGACGAGCCGGTTGAGTACATCCATCAGGATACGGATATCTTCGAAATGGAGGCCGGTGGTCGGTTCGTCGAGTATATACATCGTCTTTCCCGTATCACGCTTGCTCAGTTCGGTAGCCAGTTTGACACGCTGACTCTCACCGCCGCTCAGTGTGGTAGACGGTTGACCGAGTTTGATATACCCCAGTCCCACATCCTGTATGGTCTTGATTTTCTGTAGGATATTAGGCACGTTCTCAAAGAATTCTACTGCCTGGTTGATGGTCATATCCAGTACATCGGCTATACTCTTGCCTTTGTATCTCACCTCAAGTGTCTCACGGTTGTACCTTTTGCCGTGACATACCTCACAGGGTACCATCACATCCGGCAGAAAGTTCATCTCGATGGTCTTGTAACCGTTGCCGCCGCAAGCCTCGCACCGTCCACCTTTCACGTTGAACGAGAAGCGTCCCGGTTTGTAACCGCGTATTTTGGCTTCGGGCAGGTTGACGAACAGGGAACGGATATCACCGAACACGCCTGTGTATGTGGCGGGATTGCTGCGTGGGGTACGTCCCAGCGGACTCTGGTCTACGTTGACCACCTTGTCGACAAATTCCATTCCCTCGATTGAATCATACTTCATCGGTTTCTTGAGTGAACGGTAGAAATGATGACTGAGAATCGGTTGTAGTGTCTCGTTGATCAGCGTCGACTTGCCCGAACCGCTGACACCGGTCACGAGAATCAGTTGACCAAGCGGGAACTCCACATCCACATTCTTCAGATTATTGCCGCAGGCGCCCCGTATCCAGAGACTCTTACCGTTGCCTTTGCGGCGCTTCGCGGGTATTTCGATTTTCCTTTCACCGTTGAGATACTGACTGGTCACGGTATGCTGCTTGAGCATCTCGCCGGGTGTGCCTTCGAAGACCACCTCACCGCCCAGACGACCGGCTTTCGGTCCCATGTCTACGATGTAGTCGGCATTGAGCATCATGTCCTTGTCGTGTTCCACCACGATCACCGTGTTGCCGATGTCGCGCAGTTCTTTGAGCGACTTGATCAACCGTTCATTGTCGCGCTGATGCAGTCCGATACTCGGCTCATCAAGAATATACAGCACTCCCATCAAGCCAGAACCGATCTGTGTTGCCAGGCGGATGCGCTGTGCCTCACCGCCAGACAGGGTACCCGCAGCCCGCGAAAGCGTCAGATAATCCAGGCCTACATTCAAAAGGAAGCCCAGACGCGCATGGATTTCCTTTAAAATCTGGGCAGCAATCTTCTGCTCCCGCGCCGAAAGTTCAAGCTGCTCAAAGA
>CAYMNV010000041.1:0-2747 GCA_964391915.1 uncultured Oscillospiraceae bacterium | reverse complement strand
CCTTTCCTTCGGAAAGGGGCAGGCATCAAGCTTTTCCGTTACTCCCCAGGACTTCAACCAGCTTATGGCGCACAAGCTCCTTGATGTTTTCACGGGCGGGCTTCAGGTACGCACGCGGATCGAAGGCTTCGGGATGCTCATCAAGATATTCCCGGATGCTCCCCGTCATGACAAGACGGATATCGGAGTCGATGTTGATCTTGCAGACGGCCATTTTGGCGGCCTGACGGAGCAGATCCTCCGGCACGCCGATTGCATCCGGCATCCTGCCGCCGTGCTCATTGACGACTTTCACCCACTCCTGCGGAACGGAGGAGGAACCATGAAGGACGATCGGGAATCCGGGCAGACGCCGGGAGACCTCCTCAAGGATATCGAAACGGAGCACCGGTTTGTGGCCGGGTTTGAATTTATAGGCGCCGTGGCTGGTTCCGATGGCGATTGCAAGAGAATCGACGCCGGTTCTTTCCACAAATTCTTCGACCTGAGAGGGACGCGTATAGGAGGCAAACTCGTCGTCCACCTGCACGTCGTCCTCAACGCCCGCGAGGGTGCCGAGCTCGCCTTCGACGCAGATATCATGCTGGTGCGCATACTCGACGACCTGCTTCGTCAGGGCGATGTTGTCGTCAAAGCTGTATTTGGAGCCGTCGATCATCACCGAAGTGAAGCCGCTCTCGATGCAGGACTTGCACAATTCAAACGAGTCGCCGTGATCGAGATGAAGGGCGATCGGCAGGCCGGTGTCCTCCACGGCCGCCTCAACCAGTTTTCTCAGATAGACCGGCTTCGCATACTTTCTGGCTCCGCTCGAAACCTGAAGAATCAGAGGGGATTTTTCCTCGGCGGCGGCCTCCGTAATTCCCTGGATTATTTCCATGTTGTTGACGTTGAACGCACCTATGGCATACCCGCCGTCATAGGCCTTTGCAAACATTTCTTTTGTTCCAACCAGCGGCAATTTCAATCATCCTTTCAAAAAATTATCCAGTTCCATATTAGGCCGGAATCTTTCCAAAAGCAAGAAAAAACCGAACGAATTATAAGGGTTCACAAAAATTATCTCGGAGCCCTGAATTTTTGCGGAAAATTCCTCGCGTAGTAAAAAAGATACTGCTGCGCGATGCCCGCTTCCTTTTCCGCACAGCCGGGCATCTCCCCGCCGAGCGCCGCCAGCACGCGTTTCATCCAAACATCCTCCGGGCAGCATTCCGTTTTTCCGAGGCCGTAGAGCAGGATGCAGTCCGCAACCTTCGGGCCGACGCCGAAAACCTGCAGCAGCCGGTGCCTTGCCTCGCAGACGGAAACGACCCGCAGCGCTTCCAGATCCAGATCGCCCCGTACAACCTCCCTGGCCGCCGAGGAAAGGTACTCCGCCCGGTAGCCGCACCCCATCTCCCGAAACACTTCCGGCTCCGGAGCGGCAAGGGCCTCCGGTTTTGGGAATGCGCGGTCTCCCTCCGGAAGAGCCTCCCCGTACGCCGCGCAGAGCCGCTCCAGAATACCGCGGATCCGCGGGATATTGTTGTTCTGGCTGACCAGAAACGTGATCAGCGTTTCCCATGGCTCCTGCCGGAGCACACGGATCCCGGGCGCAAAGGCACAGGCCTCCCCGAGCAGCGGAGAGGCGGAGAAAGCCTCCCGCAGCCCGGCATAATCCCGCGAAAGGTCAAAATAGTCGAGCCAAATCCGCCGGAATTCCTCCTCGTCCGCCCCGGCGACGAAGATGCCGTCCGGCTCCTCATAGACCGTCCGGCAGACGCCGCGGACGACGCCTCTCCAGCCGCCGTCCGGCTGCTCCTTCCAACGGAAGCACTGGCCGCAATCCAGAGTCCGGGCAAGCGAGATTTCGCCGAATCCGCGGGCGGATACCCCTCCCCCATGCGCTGTGATTTCCAAGCGACCACCTCCAATATCCGAATTATACAGGTTTTTCCCCACTTCCGCAATCCGCCGAAACGGAGTTTTCTTTCAAGAAACAGATGTCCGTTCTGCGTGCACGTTTCTTTCTAAAGAACCATTTTTTTCGCCTTTTCGACGAAATTTTAATAAATTTTTCACAAAACGGATGAGCACGTAAAGGGACAACAACTTTATGTAGGATGTAAAAATATGGATGTTATGTTGGGGGGTTCTCCCGGAATTTCATGCTTCAGCCGTTTTCCCGGCCACTTTTCAACTTTTTCAACCGGTTTTTCAACGGGATCGGTTTTTGGCGTTATACGCTTCGTAATATCTATTCGGGAGGCGGAAAAAGCTGTTTTTCCGTGAATATTCGGCAGGCGGAAAAGCAAGATAATACCGTAAATTCCAAGGCGGGAGGCAAAATTATGGTACGAGGTGTGAATCGAAAAATTATAGAGATCAACAACGTGGAAGGCGGATATTTTGAAAAAGTGCTGTTTTTCGTCAAGGATGACAAGCGTTCTTCCCCGGATGATCTGCTGGAAGGTCAGGCCAGCAAATACGTCGCGGAAGGGTGCGCCCTCAAGTACCGGACGCGCCCCAATCTGACGACGATTCTTTCCCTGTGCGTAAAAATACTGACCGTGGCGGGATTCGGATTTTCCGCCGCCGTTCTGTTCCAATAGAAAATTATTTTTATTTGCTCTTGCATTTTTGTGCCCCATCCGCTATAATAATGAAGCACCATTGAGGTGCGCAAGATATCGCGGGGTGGAGCAGCTCGGTAGCTCGTTGGGCTCATAACCCAAAGGTCGTTGGTTCAAATCCTTCCCCCGCAACCA
>CAYMNV010000040.1:0-3250 GCA_964391915.1 uncultured Oscillospiraceae bacterium | reverse complement strand
CGGGTTCTTCCGCCGCCGGCCGTCCCTCGTGGAAACTCTATATGCCTCCGCAGACGAACCTGCGGGAATCACTCATAGAGCGGGAACCGGGCACAGAGCTCCGCGACCGCCTCGTTGACGGCGTCCGCGCTGGTTTCATAATCGAACGTGGCTTTCGCGATGCAGTCCGCGATGACCTTCATCTCCTCCGGGCCCATACCCCGCGTGGTCACCGCGGGCGTGCCGAGCCGCAGGCCGCTCGTCTTGAATGCGGAGAGCGGATCCCCGGGGATCATATTCTTATTGGCGGTGATGTGAACGGAATCGAGGCGCGTCTCGAGTTCCTTGCCGTTGAGCTCCAGCCCCCGGAGATCGATCAGGATCAGGTGGTTGTCTGTTCCTCCGGAGACGAGGCGGAGGCCTTTTTCGATCAAAGCATCCGCAAGGACGGCGGCGTTTTCGACGATGCGCTTCTGGTATCCGGCGAAAGACGGCTCCAGCGCCTCCTTGAAGCAGACCGCCTTGGCCGCGATGATGTGCTCAAGCGGGCCGCCCTGGCAGCCCGGGAAGATGGCGTGGTCGATCTTCTTGGCCAGCTCCTCTTTGCATAAGATCATGCCGCCGCGCGGGCCCCGAAGCGTCTTGTGCGTGGTGGTCGTGACGACATCCGCGTACGGCACCGGCGACATGTGCAGCCCCGTTGCGACGAGCCCGGCGATGTGGGCCATATCCACCATCAGGTAGGCGCCGCAGGCATCGGCAATCTCGCGGAATTTTGCGAAATCAATGGCCCGCGGATAAGCGGAAGCCCCGGCGACGATGATCTTCGGTTTGTTCTCCATGGCCACCCGATAGACCTGCTCGTAGTCGATGCGGCCGGTTTCCCCATCCACGCCGTAGGAGACGAAATGATACATCTTTCCGGAAAAATTGGCCGGGCTCCCGTGCGTCAGATGTCCGCCCTGATCAAGATCCATTCCAAGGATAGTGTCGCCGTATTCCGCCAGCGCGAAATAGGCGCCGAGGTTGGCCTGCGCACCGGAATGGGGCTGGACGTTGGCGTGCTCGGCGCCGAAGAGTTTGCAGGCTCTCTGCCGGGCAAGTTCCTCCACTTCGTCGACAAACTCACATCCGCCGTAGTGCCGGTGGCCGGGATATCCTTCCGCGTACTTGTTGGTGAGCACGGAACCCATGGCCGCGAGCACGGCGGGAGAGACGAAATTCTCCGAGGCGATCAGCTCGATGTTGCCGCGCTGGCGGTGAAGCTCCCTGTCCATCATCTCAGAAAGCTCCGGATCCTCCTTCTTAAGATACTCGGCGCTGTCGGTAAAATCTCCGTACATGCGCAGTTCCCCCCTTCTGGTTAAAATACTTGTATTATTATATTAGTTTTTGCCGGATATGGCAAGAGAAAACGCAGAACAGCCTTTGACAGGGACAAAAACTGTGTTATACTCATATTATCCCAACACTGCCGGAGGATGCCATGAAATACGTCTTCATCATCAACCCCAAAGCCGGAAAAGGCAAATGCGCCGATGAGATTGCCCGGAAGATCCGCTCGTTTTTCAGCGGAAAAAATATCGAATATAATATCTATCTGTCGGAGTGCCCCGGGGACGCCATCCGCTTCAGCAGAGACTGCCCGGTTCCGGAGTGGGAGGAGACCTGTTTCGTGGCCTGCGGCGGCGACGGTACCTTCTTTGAAGTCGTAAACGGCGGTTTCAGGCGTCCCGGCGTCAGCTTTGCCTGCTACCCCTGCGGCTCCGGCAACGACTTCATCAAATCCACCGGCGGAAAAGCGGCCGACTACCGCGACCTGCAGAAGCTGCTGGACGGCAGCACCCGGATGATCGACGTGCTCGACTGCGACGGCCGCATCTGCACAAATATGTGCAACATCGGCCTCGACTCCATCATCTGCGACCGGATGAACCGCTTCAAGAAGATTCCGTTTGTCTCCGGGCCAACGGCCTACAATCTTTCCACCGCGGTCTCCGTGCTCGGCAAACTCGGCATCCCGATGAAACTGACGTTTGACGACGGCGAGGTCTACGAGGGATCGCTCACCCTCTCCGCCTTCGGAAACGGCATCTGCTACGGCGGCGGCTACTACCCCACACCTGAGGCAAAGCTCGACGACGGCCTGATCGATTTCTGCGGCATCAAAAAGGTCGGCCTTTCCCAGGTCGGCCGTCTGATCGGCATCTACAAATCCGGAAAACATCTTCAAAGCGAAGAGGTCAAGCCGTTTTTGCTTTATAAGAAGATTAAAAGCGTGAAAATTGAGAGCGACGAGGATCTCTCGATCTGCATGGACGGCGAAGTCTACCACGGCACCGAGCTGGATATCTCCATCCGCCCGGCCTCCCTGCCGTTCCGGGTGCCGAAGTTCGACTGAAACCCGCCGCGCGGCGAACAATCCGGGATCACTTTTTCCGGAAGGAAACGTCCGCGGCATTGCGGACTGGAAAAAGCCGTTTTTTTCCCCGCGGATTTCGTATTTTTTAAACGGAAACCATATAAAAAGAGCCCCCGTTTGGGGGCTCTTTTTTATGCCTGAATCAGATTATTTTTTAAAGGCAACCGCTGCGCCGGCGATCAGGGAGATCACGGCCAGCGCGGAGACAAGGGCCGTCGCTTCGGAGACGCCGGTGTTCGGGTTCTCCTCCTTGACGGTTTCTCCGGAAGTGCCGGAAGTCTCCGCTTTTCCTTCCACAACGATAAACGGAGAGGCGCTGGTCACGGAAATCTTCGCATCGCCGTTCTTATTCGCGGTGACGACAAAGGTTTCGATCTTTCCATCCTTCTTCAGGTGGTAAATCGTGACGGTCTCGCCGGCATACTCCTTGCCGAGCTCAAACGTGAGCTTCCAGGGGCCCTTCCCGGAGAGATCGAGGTCCCAGGATTTGATGATATCCCCGGTTTCAAACCCGGCGGAAACGGCAAAGTTTTTCAGCGTCTGGTATTCCTCCGTGGCCTTGTTGAGCCGCTCGGCTTCGACGCCGGAGCCGGTGACGGAGAGATCCTCCTCGTCATCGTCATCCTCCTCCTCTTCTGCATCGGCGGAAGTCACCTTATAAAGATATAAACCGGAGAGATGCCGTACCAGATACTCTTCATCCTCGGGAACGAATGCTTCCGGATCCTCCGTATAATAGCCGCCGGTCACCGTGATGTACGGTTCGTTTTCTTCATTTTCGCTGGTGTCGTAGACCGCGAGCGCGCCGGTGAACTTTCCGCCGGAGACGCGGAAGGACGCGGTGCCGCC
>CAYMNV010000039.1:0-3307 GCA_964391915.1 uncultured Oscillospiraceae bacterium | reverse complement strand
ATTCCTCCGCCGCGGTCCGGAGGATTCCTGCGGAATGCGGAGATCCGGCGGCTTCCATCTTTTGATTGTAAAATAGGCCGGCCTCTGATAAAATAAAAGCAAAAGAGACAGGCAGGAGGCACAAGGAATGGTTCTTTCCTTTACAGGCACCGGGAACAGCCGTTATGCGGCAAAGATTCTGGCAAGGGAACTGGAGGATGAGTGCTTCTCCATGAACGACGCCATTCGCTCCGGCAACCGGGAGGAACTTTTTTCGGAGCGCCCCTGGGTGATCGTGACGCCGACTTACGGCTGGCGCATTCCGGCCGTCGTGGAGGAGTGGCTCTCCTCCGTCCGCCTGGCGGGAAGCGATCAGGCTTGGTTCGTGATGACCTGCGGCAGCGGCACCGGCAGCGCGGCCGATTATCTGAAGAAGCTCTGCCGAAAGAAAGGGCTCCGGTACATGGGGCTTTGCTCCGTCGTCATGCCGGAAAACTATATTGCCCTGTTCCGCACACCGGAAAAGGCCGAGGCGCAGGCAGCTCTCGAGCGCGCGGTGCCGGTGCTCCGGAAGGCCGCCGCCCGGATCCGGGCAGGACTGATCTTCCCCACGAGGCGGTCGGGTCTGATGGGTGGTTTGGAGAGCGGGCTCTTCAACCGCGCGCTTTACCGTTTTGCCATCCGCGCGAAGGGCTTCCGCACGACGGATGCCTGCACCGGCTGCGGCAAGTGCGCCGCACTCTGCCCGATGCGAAACATCACCCTCCGGGACGACCGCCCGGTCTGGGGCGACGCCTGCACGCACTGTATGGCCTGCATCAGCGTCTGCCCGGAGGACGCAGTGGAATACCGGAATAAAAGCGTCGGGAAAATCCGGTACTACCTTGATGAGGACGGAAACCTGAAATAGCTCCCGCCTTTCCTAAAAAAAGACC
The DNA here is from genome assembly GCA_964391915.1 of uncultured Oscillospiraceae bacterium. GTDB lineage: Bacteria > Bacillota > Clostridia > Oscillospirales > Ruminococcaceae > UMGS1668. The sequence continues at coordinate 2,393 of CAYMNV010000039.1, read as the reverse complement.
CGTTTTTTCAAAAACCGACCGTATTTTGCATATCCCGCTGTCCGAAGCGTATAAAAAATATCAAAAAAGGAGCGATCGGAATGGAGCAGTACGATGAGGCCATCTTTGAGGCCGTGACGAAAATTGTCGCATCCACAACGGAAGAAAACGAGGACATCGTCAGCGCGGATGGCGGAAGACAGGTTGCCGCCTATTTCCGTGCGGTCTACGACGGCCTCGCAGGAAAAGAGCCGAAACCGGCCCGGCCCCGCGGCGGATTCGAGATTGTTCCGGAGGAGGACGGCGGCTGGCGGTTCCTTGTAATCGGCGCGGATGGAGAAACCGCGGGCATCTCTCCCGTCTATCCGAGCCTGATGGTCTGTCTTGACCGCCTGCGCGGCATGTGCGAATGACGAAATCCGCCATCAGGACCATCCGTTGAAGCGGTGGTCCGCATAAGCCTTGAAGAGCATCATACCGGCTCGCCTCTCAAGAGGCACCGAATTCACGCACACCGCAGCTGCGAAATATGACTCATGCCGCGGAGCCGGTGGATTCGTTATGCTAAAGCATCATGAAAAAGAAGCCCGGCGGGAAACCGGGCTTCTTTTATTCTCTTTATTCCAAAGGAGGCCGGGCTTTTCCGGCAGATCTGCCGGAAAAGAGATTTCGCCGGAGAGGATCATTTTTCCTCCGGTCCGAAGGCACCGGCCCGTGCCACCCGGCCGAACCTGCACTTCAGCAGGAGGGCAAAGTTGCGGGCCGTATGGCTCGCGTAAAAGAGGGTGCTCTGCTCCGTTTCAAAATCGTCCTCGTATCCGCCGGCCGCCGCGGGATACTCTCCCTCGTAAACTTTCCCGGCATCCAGCTTCTGCTCCAGCTCCTGGATCGTATAGAAGCGTCTCCGGTCGAAGCGGCTGTCCACCGTGCTCAGCACATCCACGGCGAATTCGGCGCAGGTAAAGGAACCATCCGCCAGAAAGCGCCTGTGGAACGGCACGCCGAACGCCGAAATCAGGTTGTAGGGATACCTGTCGCTTTCCGCGATCATCCGGGCGAAGCGCTCCTCCGTCTGCCGGTACTGCTCCTCGGTCACCGGCAGCGCACAGATCTTAACCCGCGTGGCGCCGAATTCCTTCCGGTAGCGGTCCGAATACTCGCGGACGAAGCCCCCGTAAAACGGGGTGTTTTTGTATCGGCGCGCATAGGAATACATTCCGTCGACGCTGCCATCCAGCGAAATGGAGACATGATTGTACAGATTCCGCGTGACCACCCGGATCAGCCGGCCGATCTTATAAGGAGTGGACGTAAACACGACATAGAGGCAGTGCTGCCCCCGGTTTACAGATAAATCTTTCATGTTACCCGCCAAAATTGAAAATTGATCCGCCGGCCGGCTGCTGGCCGCGCCGCCGTTCTGCGTGTTACTATACCATAAATCCCTGCAATGCGCAACGTGGTTAGCCGAATGGAACTCACACCTTCCTCTCAGTTTTCATAGACTGAATTTGCAGCCGGCACATCGCCGGACCATCGGAACGAAGGGAGGAAACCGCGGTGCGGATCCATATCGTTAAGGCAGGGGAAACCATATATGGGATTGCCAGACAGTACGGCGTCTCCACGTCCAGAATTCTCATCGACAACGGCCTCTCGGCACTCTCCCGGCTCGTCGTCGGGCAGGCGCTCATCATCACGCTGCCCGAGATCGTCTACGTCGTCCGGCGCGGCGATACCCTCGACTCCATCGCCGCGGCCTACGGGACGACCGCCGTCGTGCTCATCCAGAATAACCCGGAGCTTGTGGATAATCCGGCGCTCCGCATCGGGCAGGAACTGACCATCCGCTTCCGCGGAGCAAAAACCCGAACCATCCGCATCAGCGGGTACGCCTATCCGCACATCAACCGCGACACGCTGATGCACGCGCTGCCGTTTCTGACATATCTCATGATCTTTTCATATGGCTTCAACGAAAGCGGCGAGCTGATTCCCATCGACGACAGCGAGCTGATTCGTCTGGCCTACCGGTTTCAGGCGGAGCCCATCATGGTGCTCACGACGATCACGGAGGGAGGCTCCTTCTCCACCGAAAAGGCAAAGCGCCTGCTCAACGATAAGGACTACCAGAACCGTGTGCTGAACAATATCCTCGCGGCCATAAAGGAAAAAGGCTACGCCGGGCTCGACGTGGACTTCGAATTCATCGCGCCGGAGGACGCGCAGGCTTACCTCGACTTTCTCTCCAATGCCAAGGCGAAGCTCTCTGCGGAGGGTCTGCTGCTGAGCGTGGCCCTTGCTCCCAAAACCTTCGCCAACCAGCCTGGGCTGCTGTACGAGGCGCACAATTACCCGGCTGCCGGCACCATCGCAGACATGGTCTTTCTGATGACATACGAATGGGGATACAC
>CAYMNV010000038.1:0-5092 GCA_964391915.1 uncultured Oscillospiraceae bacterium | reverse complement strand
GCGGCATCCGTCTGGAGCACGGTCATGGAGTAGCTGCTTTCGCTCGTGGTGATCACGCGGTTGACGCCGCTGATCATGCCGCCGGTAAAGCTGCTCTGCAGCGTCAGGCCGCCCGGATTGCCGATTGCGTAGACGGTCTCGCCGACCTCCACGCCGGCGGAATCCCCAAGCTCCGCGGGAGTCAGGTTATCCGCGTCGATCTTGAGCACGGCGATGTCGGTGCGGGTATCCTTGCCGACGATCTCTGCCTCGTATTCTTCATTATTATAGAGGACCACCTTGATGGCGTCCGCGCCTTCCACGACGTGGGCGTTGGTCAGGATGTAGCCGTCCTTGCTGATGATGATGCCGGAGCCCTCGCCCGCCGCCTCGATCGAGGTGGAATAGCGATACTGCACGACACCGACGATGGAGGGGCTTACCTTGCTGTAGATCTCCGTGGCGGTGAGCTTGCCGTCGGTGCTGACGGTGGAGTCATCCTCCGGCTTCTCGGCAAGGCTGATGGACGGGGTATCCGCGGAGGCTTTGGAATCCTCGGAATTCTGTGCGCCGCCGAGCGTATTCCCCGCGCCGGATGTTTCCTCTCCCGAGAGAACCGAGTCAAGCCCGAGGAAGTCGTTGCCGACCAGCTCGTAGACGCCGAAGGAGGCCATCGCGATCAGGCAGATGCTGAGCACGCCGGCGACCAGACCGAGAAACACCTTGAAGCCTCTGCCGGATTTGGATTTCTTCTTCCCGGCGGAGTTCTGATCCGCGCTCTCGTATTTGGCAAAATCCCACTGATAGGAATCGTTGGGTCGGACATAGGGGCCGGTGGCCTGATACTGGCTGCGGTGCGGCTGCTGCGGGCCCGGCTCCGTGTTGTAGTAGCCGTACTGGGTGCCGTACTGCGGGCGCGGCGGAACCTGAGGCCCCGCCTGCTGCGGATTCTGCGGCTGCCAGTTTCCCTGCGGATTTCCGGCGGAGGAGGCAGGATTCCCGGCGGAGGCACCGGGATTGCTGCCCGGCTGCCAGGGACCGCCCGGATCCTGCTCATTGCTGTCGTCCCAGGAGACATATTGATTGGTATTGGCGGAATAGGTCCAGCCGGAGGGAGCTTTGGTATTTCTCTGCTCTCCGGAGGGGGCCGTTTCTTCCGCAGCGGGAGAGACGTTCTCCTCGGCGGCGTTCTGAGGCGCAGAGGCCTCCTGCCTGCCGGGCGTCTGCTCCGCGGGCGTCGGCTCGTAACTTTCCTGCTCCGGCGGATTGTTATTGAGATTTTTGTTTTCATCCATAGGATTTCACCTTCGCTTTGCGGATTTTTTCTATGCTCTTAGTCTATCCGAAATTTGTGAAAGGAAAATAAACGGCTGTTAAATATTTTCCCTCACATTTGTTTCCATTTTACAGGAATTGCGTGTTGAAATCATGAAGATTCGGCGGAGCGGTGCTTCTTGTGCTCCTTGACGGCCTTCGGATCCGCGGCGTCCAGCGAAAACGCGAACTCGACGTATTCGCCCTCGACGCTGCTGACGATCAGGTCGCCTTTATGGAGCTTGACCAGCGTCTGGACGATATAAAGGCCGAGCCCCACGCCGCTCTTATCCTGACTGCGGGATTTATCGGATTTGTAAAAGCGGTCGAACAGACGCGGGATTTCGTGCTGCGGGATTCCCTCCCCGGTGTTGCGCACGGCGATAAATACCCGGTCTTTTTCCTGCTTATAAGAGAAGGAAATCGTGCCGGCGTCGTTGGTGAACTTGACCGCGTTGTCAATCAGGTTGAAAACCACCTGATGGATCAGATCCGTATCGGCAAAGACATAGACCGGTTCGACGTCGAGGCCCTCGATCTCGAGGCGGCGCTCCTCGATCTTCTGCTCAAAGGAGAAGACGGTGCGGCAGATCAGGTCGTTGATGTCGAAAACGGAAGGGACAATCTGCGTCTCGCCGGCCTCGATCCGGGCGATGCCCAGCATGGCCTTGACCATACGGGAGAGGCGCCGCACCTCCTCGGAAACCAGCACCAGATAATCGTGCTGTTTCTCCTCGGGGATCGTGCCGTCGAGGATGCCGTCGATGAAGCCGCCGATCGTCATCATCGGGGTCTTGAGCTCGTGCGAGACGTTGGCGATGAAGCTGCGGCGCACGGATTCGAGATCCGCGAGCGACATGGCCATGTTGTTGAAGGCCGTCGCAAGCTGCGCGATCTCATCCGACCCCGTGACCGGGATATGCGCGCTGAAATCCCCCTCGGCAAAGCTCTTCGTCGCGCTGACCATCATGGCGAGCGGCTTGATCTGGCTCTGCGTCACGAAATAGATGACGACCGAGGAGACAAAGATGGCGATGATGGCGCAGACGAAATAGATATCGATGATATCGAGCACATACTGCCAGAGCTCGGAGGCATCCGCCGAGACGAAGATCACCGCCATCACGGCGCCGTTATAGACGACCGGCGTGCCGACGGTATAGTAGGAGGTTTCGTAGATGCCGCCCAGCGTGCCGGCCTCGAAAAAATTACCGGAGGCGGCCTTCTCCATGACGTCCTCGCTGATCGTGTAGGTGCGGTGATTGCAGTTTTCGCCCTCCGTGCAGATCAGAGTCTGGCCGTCCGTATCCGTCAGAAAGATGACGGAGCCGGTCGTGGCGGAGATGATCCGGTAATCGTTGAGCAGCGTATTATAGGAAATTTTGCGGTACCCGTAATTGGACATATCCGCAAGGGTCAGGGCGGCGGCCTGCTCCGCGTTGACGGTCAGCTGCTTCTTCTTGCTCTCGCGGAAATATTTGATGGAAAACCCGGCGAACAGCACGCCCACGAGCGTGATGCCGACCAGAATCATCGACGAGCTGACTGAGAAGTACCGCAGAAACAGGGATTTCTGATAATTCTTCCGCATTATTCTTTCACTTCGAATTTATAGCCCACGCCCCAGACGGTCTTGAGGCACCACTGATCGGAGACGCCCTCGAGCTTTTCGCGCAGGCGCTTGATGTGGACGTCCACGGTCCGCGAATCGCCGTAATACTCGAAGCCCCAGACCTGATCGAGAAGCTCGTCCCTCGTGTAGACGCGGTTCGGATTGCTGGCCAGATGGAACAGCAGCTCCAGCTCTTTGGGCGGCGTGTCGATGACTTTTCCGTCGACTTTGAGCTCATACTTCGTCATGTTGACGATCAGTTTCTCGTAGACGACCTCCTTGACATCGGTTTCGGCGGGCGTCTTGCCGGTGCGGCGGAGAACGGCCTTGATGCGGGCGATGATTTCCTTCGGCTCAAAGGGCTTGACCACATAGTCGTCCGCACCGAGTTCGAGGCCGAGCACCTTGTCGAAGGTCTCGCCCTTGGCCGTGATCATGATGATCGGGCAGTCGGATTTTTTGCGGATCTCGCGGCAGACCTGCCAGCCGTCGAGCAGGGGCATCATGATATCCAGCAGGATCAGATCCGGATTCTCGGCGGCGAATTTGGCGAGGGCTTCCTCTCCGTTTCCGGCGAGCACGACGGTGTAATTCTCTTTCTCCAGATAAAGGCGGAGCAGTTCGCAGATATTGCGGTCATCGTCCGCAATCAGGATCTTTTCGTTGGCCATAGTATTCCTCCGTTCTGATACAGCAGCTCTTGCTGCCATTTATTATACAATTTTAAAAAAGCGAAACGTGAATAATCCTTGAACCTTTTTCCTCTTTTCGGTAAATTGCCCTTGTGAAAAGCCGGAAATTTAACTATAATTATAATACGAAAGCAAGAAACCTGCAATCCGTTATCCGCTTTCTCATTTTCATCATTATTCACGAAGGACGGCGAATTTCAATGAAACTCGGCATCATCGGTCTTCCGAACGTCGGAAAAAGCACCCTTTTCAACGCCATCACCAACGCGGGCGCGCAGGTCGCGAACTACCCCTTCTGCACGATCGAACCCAACGTCGGCGTCGTCGCGGTGCCGGAACCGAGACTGGACAAGCTCGCCGAAATGTACGAGCCGGAAAAATACACCCCCGCCACCGTCGAATTCGTCGACATCGCCGGGCTCGTAAAGGGCGCTTCCAAAGGCGAGGGCCTCGGCAACAAGTTCCTTGCGAATATCCGCGAGGTCGACGCCCTGATCCACGTCGTGCGTTGCTTCGAGGATCCGAACGTCATCCACGTCGACGGCTCCGTCTGCGCCTCCCGCGACATCGAGGTCATCAACCTTGAGCTGGTTTTCTCCGACCTCGAAGTGCTCGACAGAAGGATCGCAAAGGTCGAGAAGGAATTCAAGGGCGGCAACCGCCAGTACGCCGACGAATACGCGCTCCTGCAGCGCCTGCACAAATTCATGGAGGAGGGAAACTCCGCCCGCGCCTATAAAACGAGCGACGAAAAGGAAGAGGAACTTCTCGTCTCCCTGCCGCTGCTCTCCGGCAAGCCGATCATCTACGCCGCCAACCTCTCCGAGGAGGATTTCTCCGAGGGCTATGAGAACAACAAGAACTATCAGGCCGTGAAAACGATCGCCGGGGCCGAGCATTCCGCCGTCATGCCCGTCTGCGCAAAATTTGAGGAGGAGATCTCCGGCATGGACCCGGCAGACAAAAAGGAATTCCTTGAGGAACTGGGCCTCGAGGAATCCGGCCTCGACCGCATGATTAAAGAGAGCTACAGCCTGCTCGGGCTCATGAGCTTCCTCACTGCCGGAAAGAAAGAAGTCCGCGCCTGGACCATTAAAAAGGGCACCAGGGCCCCGCAGGCGGCCGGCGTCATCCATACCGACTTCGAGCGCGGCTTCATCCGCGCCGAGATCGTCAAATACGACGACCTGATGCGCGTGGGCTCGATGAACGCCGCCAAGGAGGAAGGCCTCATCCGCAGCGAGGGCAAGGAGTATATCATGCAGGACGGCGACATCGTGGTCTTCCGCTTCAACGTATAATCCCGCCCGCCGCAGAAAACGCATCGCGGTGCGGACGCTTCCTAAAATAAGAAAACAGGCCCCCCGGCAAGCCGGGGGGCCTTATAAACGGGCATAGCACTATAATACTAGCGACGTGTCACGCCACGTTGTCCGCCTCCGTCACGCCTTCCGCCTCCGTCACGCCTTCCGCCTCCGTCAGGTCTTCCGCCTCC
>CAYMNV010000037.1:0-6149 GCA_964391915.1 uncultured Oscillospiraceae bacterium | reverse complement strand
TCCGGATACCCCGCGGCGGGAAATTGAACCGGCGCGCGGACCGTCCGAAGCAGCGGAGGCAAACCGGGGATATTCCAAAAAATCATAAAAATACACGACAGGCCCCGGGAGGAAATCCCGGGGGTTTTTTTGCCCCCGCCGCCTGTCCGGCACGGCACGCACCGGCCGTGTTTTTGGCCGGAACCCGGGTTGAGCACCGGAGGCGGGCGTTTTTTCCCTGCCCGGCGCTGCGGAAAGCAATCCGCACAGGCCGCAAATCCCGCAGGCGCGGCTTGTAAACTCCGGCCGGCCGAAGTATAATCGAAGTATCCACAGCGCATCGCCCGGGCATCCCCGGGGACTCCGATCCGGATTCCGCGGTCTATCCGGGAGCCGGCGCCGGAGCGGGCAAGTCCGAACAGAAATTCCGGGCCGGGGAAACCGCCTTCGGGGAACGGAGCCTTCCCTTCAAAAGAAAAAAACATGCCGGAAGCCCGTTTTCCGGCTTTACGAACCACCGTCGACGCAAAGGGGAGATAGAACTATCAAACTGACTGCAACTGCCCGCCGCTGGATCGGCCTCATCCTCCGGCCGGATTCCGTTCTCGGTCTGAGTTCGATCCGCAGAGAGGCGCTTCCATATTTCGCCGGGTGGATTCTCATCTTCACCTGGCTTTATGTCAGTTTCCTTCCGAACGGCGCCGATTTCTTTCTGGAATCCACCGGCTTTCCGGGCTACGAGCGCGCCTCTATCTATATCTGGCTGATCGTCTGCCCGTTCGTCACAACCTTTGTGAAGGCCGTCCGGTACGTCCCCATCACCGTCTTCAGCGTGGCGGCGGCGCTCGTCTGCTTCATCGGCACGGCCTTCTTTTCGGCGGGGCCGGCGTTTCTGCTGATCGCCCGCACCGTCATCGCCGCGGCTGTGGGGCATATCTTCGCCTCCTGCGGATACGGCTTCTTCATGATCCTCAACAACGCGGAAAAATTCTATTCCATGATCATTGGAATCTTTCTGCCCAAGCTGATCATGCTGGTCTTCCCTTTCCTTGCGGGAAACCTGAAAGGGATCTCCTTTTCCGGCTTTATCCTGCTCTGCTGCCTGCTCGGGATGCTGCTCTGCTCCGTTTTTTTCTTTAAAGAGCGCGCCTTGATCCCGAACATGGGAAAACGGGCGTTTCCCCGGCAGGCGTGGTCGATCATGGCCATGGTGTTTTTGATCCTGGCTTTCAACGACGTGATCGTGCCGCTCCTGCTGCTTCGGATGAAGACCGTTCAGCACCGACCGCTCGAGGTCTGGTATTTCTTCGGCATCGTCGCCGGCCTTCTGCTCGTGCTGCTCCTGCAGAACTACCTGAAACTCAACATTTGCCTCATGCTGAATCTCTCGCTCGCCTTCATGACCGTCGGATTCGTGCTCTCGATCCTTTCGGGCACCTACGCCGCGGCCGCCGGCATCTGCGCGGTCGATTTTGGGCTTTCCTATGCGGTCGGGATGGTCAACATCTACTATCTGGCGGGCTTCATGAGCAAAAAATTTCAGAATATCACCTTTTACCGGGTCGGAATCGTCCTCTCCTCCGTCTATTATTTCCTCGGGTTCTTCACCTTCCGCCTCTTCGAGAAAGCGCTCCCGATCATGGCCATCGGGGCGGTGTGTATCCTGATCGCCTTTTTCGCGCTCTCCCCGGTCTTTGTGAAGCTGCTCTATTCCGGGGAATGGATCGACGACAGCTACCGCCAGGACGTGACGTTTGAAAGCCGCCTGCGGGCGCGGCTCCGGGAACTGAACCTCTCGCCCAAAGAGACGGAGGTCTGCGAACTGCTGCTGCGGGGCTATACGCTGCGCCAGACCGCCGCCATGCTGGAGATCGCCTATTCCACAGCCAATACCTACTGCACCTCCCTCTACCGCAAGCTCGGCATCAACAGCCGCACCGAACTGACGCTGCTGTTTAAGGAATATATCGAAGCCTGAAAAAGAAACTGTTATCCTCCAAAAAGGAGCCTCATTAGAACTAATGAGGCTCCTTTTTTGCTTTCGGATGAACTAATGAATTGCCCGGATCCCCCGCCGCGCCGCAAAATGAAATTGCCGGGTAACATGTCATGTTTGGGGGAGGCGAGAGGCGGAATGTCTTTATGGGAAAGGCTCAGAAATCCGTTTGCCAAAAAGCGGGAGCCTGTGCCCGCGGCGGAATCTTCCGCGGCGGAGCGGGCCCCCTCGGAGGGAATCCGTCCCGCGGAGGTGCGGCTGGCCGCGCTGACGCAGCGGGAACGGGAGGTTTTTCGCCTGCTGGTGGAGGGCTACACACTCCGGGAGACCGCGCAGCAGCTCGGCCTCAAATATTCCACGGTCAACACCCACATGACGGGCATATACAGAAAACTGGGAGTCAACTCCCGCGCGGAACTGATTATCCGGTACCGCGATTATGACAAGGAGGATTCGGAATGAAAAAAACGGCATGGGTGATTGCGCTTGCGCTGATCCTGATTCTGGTTCTGGCGGGCTGCGGCAAGGAAAAGGCAGCCGAAAAGGTCGACGAGGCCGCACAGGAGGCCGTGATCAACAACGCCCTCGACGGCGAGGCCGAGGTGGATATCGACGGCGATAAGTACACCATCGAGGACAGCGAGGGGAACAAGGTGACCGTGGGCGGAACCGAATGGCCCGAGGGCGCCGCGGCGGATCTGCTCCCCAAATTCGACAAGGGCGACATGACCGTCGGCGTGGTGACCGACCAGCTCTGCTCCATCGAATTTGAAAATGTCGAAAAAGAAGATTTTGAAGCCTATCGGGAAGACGTGAAAAACGCCGGATTCACGCAGCAGGCCGTTGAAGCGACGATAGACAGCACGGTCTCCTATCAGGGTTATCTGGATGACAAGCAGGCCATCTACCTGACCTACGACGAAAGCACGAAGTCGATGGTGGTCATGGCGACGATCGACGGCTGAGAGCGCGGAACCAAAAAATCCCCGCCGGCCGCGGAAATCTTATTATAAAATAAGGAGTTACGGTATGAAAAAAGCAGTTGCAGGAATCCTGGCTCTGATCCTTGCGCTCTCCTTCAGCGCCTGCGGAGGAGACGGCGGCGAACCCGCTTCGGCCCCCGCGGAGGAGACGGCTCCCGCAGAGGAGATTGCCCCCGCCGAAGGAAACGCCCCCGTCGTGACGGAAATTGCCCCTGCGGAGGAAAGTTCCGAAGCCGCCGCCGGGCAGATCACCGTCGCGCTTCCGGAGGGATGGGCGCGGGTGGAAGGCTCGGTTCTGGAGCATCAATACATGAAGGGCACCGCCAGTTTTATTCTGAAACCTGAAAATTATACGGGCGAGACGCTGGACGACGTCGTCACGGAGGCGCTTGATATCCTGGGCGGCGCGTTCGGTTCGCTCGAGACGGAAGGCGATCCGGAGAGCATCACCGTCGACGGCAGGGACGCGAAGAAAGTGACGTTCACCTGCACGGTCTCCGGCCTCGAGATGAAATACACCTATGTGTTCGTCTTCGTGGGCGAAGAGACCTATGTGTTCACCTTCGGCGACGCGGCCGCCACGTTCGATTCGCTCACCGCGGATTACGATCAGATCCTTTCCGGCACGAAATTTTCGTAAAAACGGCCGCTCCGGAATCCGGAACGGCAGAAAAAATCAGGAGGCGGTTGAAATGGCGGTTTATAAGGTTCCCTGCCGGCACTGCGGAACCCTGATCCCGCGCGACAGCCGGTTTTGCCCGAAATGCGGCAGCAGGGCGCCCTTTGTCGACCTGTGCCCGAGCTGCCTGAAGGAAGTCGGCCGGGAGGACGCCGTCTGCCCCGGCTGCGGCCGCCCGCTGTACGTCGTCTGCCCGAAATGCGGCAAACAGACCTTTGCGGGCGAAACATGCGACGTCTGCGGCGCGAGCCTTTTAAAGAAGTGCCCCAATCCGCTGTGCGGCGAGCTGCAGTTTTTTGAAAATACCAAATGCACCGCCTGCGGGAAAAGTTTCAAACGGGAGGAAAAACCGGTATGATGACGGCATTTACCCGAAACTATGAGGACAACAGCACGGAAGCCGGGTTTCAGTTCACCTTTTACTGCGACCTGTGCAACGACGGCTTCAAGACCAGCTTCATCGAGTCGGAAACGCAGAAGAAAAGCGCCAAGCTGCGCGGCATCGGCCAGGGGCTCTGGGCGGTCGGCAGCCTGCTGGGCGGCCGGCTTTCCGACGTCGGCTGGGCAGCGGAGCAGGGCACCGACGTGCTCTCCGAGCGATTCAACGGCATGAGCGCCGAATGGCAAAAAGAGCATGAGCATGCCTTTACTATGGCGCAAAACGAGGCGCAGCAGTATTTTCACCGCTGCCACGGCTGCCACAGCTGGGTCTGCGACGCCTGCTACAACGAGGAGGAAAACCTCTGCACCGACTGCGCGCCGCGTCAGAATGTTGCGGTCGCCAAAGCAAAATCGCAGGCTATGCAGCGCAACCTCGACGAAGCGGCCGAGAGCCAGACGGTCTGGAGCGGAAAGCTGGAGAGCAAGACTCTCGTCTGCCCGGTCTGCGGCAAGCCCGCCGGGAACGGAAAATTCTGCAGCAACTGCGGCGCGAGCCTTCAAGGCAGGACCTGCCCCAAATGCGGGGCCAAGCTCGCCGGCGACGCCCGCTTCTGCAGCGAGTGCGGCGCAAAGGTCTGAGGGAAGCCGGGCTACCTACAACCGGAAGAATCAGGATTTTCGGTCTATGGATCGATCAGGCAGGGCTGCTTTTTCAAAAAAGCGGCCCTGTTATTTTATATAAAATGCGGCATGCGGTTTTGGCAGTTTCAACCGAATTTAAGGAAAAAGGGTTCCCATTTATCCAATTTTCCGGTATAATATGTCAGATTATGAAAAAGATCAGACTGGCGGACAAGATTCTGCGGAACCGGGCGGCTCCTGTTTTCTGAACCGGCCTATTCTTTGGCCCGGCCGGAAAGAACGGGGAAGCCCCGGGCCCGCCCGAAGCGGAAGTTTTTTTACCCGGAACTGCCGGGCTGCCGGAGGTCAATCATGGACGAGATCCGAGATCCGAATATTTCTCTCAACCCCTCCACGTATATTCACATCATGGAGCAGCTGCTGCATGTCGTGCAGAGGCTCTCCGCCGCGCGCGACCTGAACACCGTGATGGATATCGTGCGCCACTCGGTGCGCGATCTGACCGAATCCGACGGCGCGACCTTCGTCCTGCGGGAGAATGACTTCTGCTATTTTGCGGAGGAGGACTCGATCAGCCCGCTGTGGAAGGGAAACCGCTTCCCCATGCACGCCTGCATCAGCGGTTGGGCGATGCTGAACAGACAGCCGGCCATCATTGAGGACATTTACGCGGACCCGCGAGTCCCTGTCGACGTCTATAAAAAGACCTTCGTCAAAAGCCTTGCGATGGTCCCGATCCGGACGGAGGACCCGATCGGCGCCATCGGCTCTTACTGGAGCGTCAGGCATATCCCGACGCCGGAACAGACCAAGGTGCTGCAGGTCCTTGCGGATACGGCGGCCATCGCGATGGACAACATCCATTCCCAAAGTATTATTGCAATCAAGGCCCAGCAGCTCGAGGAGGCCATGGGCGGCACCATGTTCGCCGTCGCAAAAATGGTCGAGCAGAGGGATCTGTATACCTCCGGCCACCAGAAGCGGGTCGCGACGATCGGGCTCGCGATCGCCGAGGAACTGGGTTGGCCCGAAGAACGCTGCGAGGGCGTCTTCCGCGCGGGAGTCGTGCACGATATCGGAAAAATCGGTATCCCCAGCGAGCTGCTTTCCAAACCTGCGAAGCTGACCCCTTATGAATTCGCCCTGATCAAAACCCATTCGGAGGCCGGGTACGAGATCCTGAAGGACGTGCCCCTCCTTCTGCCGACGGCGCAGATCATCCTTCAGCACCATGAGCGCATCAACGGCAGCGGCTATCCCTACGGCCTGAAGATCGGCGAGATCCTGCCCGAGGCGCAGATCCTCGGCGTGGCGGATGTCTTTGAATCGATGATCTCCCACCGGCCGTACCGGCCCGCCCTGGGCGTGGACGCGGCGATTGAGGAACTGGTGACGAACCGGGGCATTCTGTATGCGCCGGACGTCGTCGACGCCATCGTGAATCTGGTCAGAAACAAGGGATTCGTGGTCCCGAAATAGAAAGCGCGGC
>CAYMNV010000036.1:0-7716 GCA_964391915.1 uncultured Oscillospiraceae bacterium | reverse complement strand
TGCGGCGTCACCGAGGACGTCTCCAAATTGCTTGAGCTCTCCCCCGGCGACATGGTTTCTGTGGAAAAATCATGCATAAAAGTCTCCCGCGCCTGCCAAACTAATTCCGAATACCGGGAGAAAGGCGGGCGCGGTTTGTGAATCTTCTTTTTTTGGATCTGTTCGGAGGGTACCCGGGCGACTTCTCCGCGAATCTCTTTTTCCGGAGCGAATACCGGGAGCTGGATTTCGGCTCCAGCTCAGATCGGATGAAACATCTCGCCGCCGCGCTCGAAAAACAGGGCCACACGGTCACCGTGCTCGCCGCGCTCCCGGCCGCCGAACCGGACGAGCCGGACGAGCACAAAAAAACGGGAATATTTCTGCCCTGTGAGCACGGAGAGGCCGTCTGGCTCTATGTCCGCGTGCGGCAGGATCAGAACAGCTCCTGCATCCCCTACAAGGCGCTGCTCGATTATAACTTTCTGCTCTACGAATACGCCTCCGACCTTGCAAAAATGCTCAAGCCGGATGCCGTGATCTCCGCCTCGGCCTATCCGTTCGACATCTACCCCGCGCGGAGGATCGCCAAAAAGGCCGGCGCCAAGCTGATCCGCGACCTGCGCGACCTGCTGCCGGACCGGCTCCTTGCGGAGAGCGGCCCGAAACCGTCTCCGGCCTTCCTGACCGTGCTGCGCGGCGCCGTAAAGCGGAGCTGCGAACAGCCGGGGCTTGTGATCTCCTCCATCCCCTCCGCGGACGAATGGATGAAAAAAATCGCCCCGCCGAAAAAATTGCTTTATCTCTCGGCGGCCGCATCCGACACGCGGAAGAAATGCTCCGAATTCACCGCCGGCCTGATCGAACAGATCGAGGCCTGCCGGGCGGAGGGACGGTTCACCGTCCTTTACTCCGGGCCGGTCACCGACGGGCGCTCCCTGCGGGCATTCCTGCTCGCTGCAAAGGAGGCGAAGGAGAATCCCGCGTTCTTCCTCTCCGGCGACGGAAGCTACAAGATCATCCTGCGCCGCATCGCGAAGGAGCAGAATATTGAAAATTTCTACTTCCTGGACGCCGTGCCCGAGGCGGATGAAAAGGCGCTGCTCTCCACGGCGGACTGCGTCTTCTTCGGCACGAAAAAGAGTTCGCTCTCGGAATACGGCTTCTCCGCGGAACCCGTTCTCTCGCGGATGCTGGCGGGAAGGCCGCTCGTCTGTGCGACCGGCACGCCGAATGCGCCGGTCGCCCGCACCAACTGCGGCATCCTGATCGAGCCGGAGGACACGGCGGGCATCGTCTCCGCGGTGGATAAGATGCAGTCGCTCTCGGCCCAGGAGCGCAGCGTCATGGGCACCGCCGGCCGGAAATACGTGCTGGAGCGCCATTCCTACGACATTCTGGCGCAGCGCTACGCCGCCGCCATTGAAAATCTCGGCAATCCTCCGCCAAAGGAGGAACCCGTTCCGCCCGAAGCTTCCGGCCCGATCCCGGACTGAGAAACTTCCCGCCCCGCGCGGGCACCGCCGAAAATTCCAATAAATTTTCCGCATCCGCGAAGAAACAGCGCCCGCGGGCCCCCGAAGCACCCCGGGCGGGAAAGGACAGCTTATGTTTCTTGTGATCGATATCGGCAATACGACGATGGAATTCGGCGTCTACGACGGGAAAAGTCTCGCCGCCGTCTTTCGCCTCGGCACGAAACGGGACATCACCTCGGACGAGGTCGGCCTCTTCGCCGGGCAGTTTTTTGAGATGCAGCACATCCCGCGCAGCGCCGTCACCGAGGCCGCCATCGGCTCGGTCGTGCCTCAGGTCAACTATACGGTCTCGAGCGCCGTCATCAAATATTTCGGTGTCACGCCGAAGATCGTCGGCGAGACGGTCTTCTGCCCGATCCCGAATCTCTACGACCGCCCCTCCGAGGTGGGTGCGGACCGCCTGATGGACGCCTACGCCGCCTATCACAAATACGGCGGGCCGCTCGTCATTGTCGATTTCGGCACCGCCACCTGCTGCGACGCCGTCTCCGCTAAAGGGGAATTCCTCGGCGGCGTGATCTACCCCGGCATCAAGATCTCGATGGACGCCCTGTTTGAAAAAGCCGCAAAACTCCCGCGCGTCGAACTCCTCGACCCGGAGGTGCCCTACGGGAAAAACACCGTCCAGAGCATGCAGGCCGGCGCTTACTACGGATACCTCGGCGCCGTGGAAAAGCTCACGGCCAACATCAAGACCTCCCTCGGCCCGGAGACAAAGATCGTCGCAACCGGAGGCTTCTCCCGCCTGTTTGAAAATTCGGGGCTCTTCGACATCGTGGACTACCGCCTGCCGCTTGAGGGCATCCGGATGACCTGCGAGGCCGCAAGTCAGGCGGCGCTCTGAGCCCCGCTCTTTTATCGAAATAAAAAACAGCCGTGCTCAAATCATACGTTTGAGCACGGCTGTGATTTTTTATGCTCTGCGGGAGGCCTCTTCGTTTTCTTTCGGCAGCAAGCGTCCCTGAGGCGGCGATTTTATCCTTCGCAAGAGGATTCGCGTGAGGCGGGCGCGGCCTGAATCCGAACGCGTTTGTGCCGGCGCCATGCCCCGCATAAGAATCCCGGGGGGATCAACGCACGTGCCTTTATACGGAGAGGCCGAGTCCTTCCGCCACGGCCTGCAGGCAGGGCATGGCAAGCCCCGCCGTTCTCCCGATGCGGAGCGGCTCGGCAATCAGGGTGTCGGTCTCGACTTTTCCGCCCTTTTTGTAATCCATATAGGCGGAGGGCCAGGTGCCCGGCTTCGTAAACGACCAGAAAGAAGAGAGAAGCTCCTCCTTTGCCCCATCGGCGAGCGCGATCCCCAGCGGGCCGGCAAGGGCAAGTTCCTCCGCAACGAGCGACTCGAAGAACAGGTGCTTCTCAGGCTCTTCGATGAGCGGGGTGGAGTCGCAGTCAAAATGGAGGCAGGCCGCCGCATAGCAGGAGATCCAGACGAATTTCAGCAGAATCTCCTTCCGGATCTCGTGGGAATACACGGGTTCGATGCCCGCATACCGCAGATCCGCCGCAAAGCGCTCGAGCACCGGCTGCAGGTGTTCCTCCCCGAATTCGCCGAAGACCGGGCGGATGGCCTTTCCGGTCTGCGTGACCTCGCCGGGCGCCGAGAGGTATCCGCCGAGGTAGATGCAGCCGTCGATGACCTCGTATTCCGGCAGAAGCTCCGCGAGGCGCGCGCCGTTAAAGAGGCCGTTCATCAGCGGCAGCAATACGGCGCCCGGATGCGCGATCCTGCGAAGGAACGGCAGCAGGGGACCGATGGAATAGGTCTTCGTGCAGAGAAAAATAAAATCCGGGCTGCCGGAATAGGTTTCCTCCGAAAAACAGCGCTCTGCCGGCAGCAGATAGTCCCGGTCCAGCCCGTGAAACAGGAGGCCGTGCCGCTTCATGGCCGCGTCATTCTCCCCGCGGGCGAGCGCGTCCACCTCGAGGCCGGCGTCTCCCATCCTTGCCGCAAGGCAGCCGCCGACGCCGCCCGCTCCGATCACAAGATACTTCATGCGTTTCTCTCTTTCGTTTTCGTATTCACGTTTGCGCGTATCAAAAGAACATACGCGCCGCGGAAAATAAAAGGGCAAACCGTTTTGCCCTTTCCTATGTGGAAAAACCGCCCCGGCCGAAAAAATGTTCCGGGCAGGACGACCGGCACGCCGCCGGGATCCCCTTTTTGCAGGATGCCCGTAAACCCGACAGATTCCAATAAGCGCGGCCATATCTGCCAGGACCCGCACCGCGCTTTCAGCCTTTCAGCCGCTCATCACGGCATTCGCCGCAGACAGGATACTGTGCCGGCGCTCCGCCGACCCGGCAAGGCTTCCGGCATTCCTTTTAATAATCTTCCGATCCCCAAAAAGCGCGGTCATATCTGCCAGGACAAAGCTGCGCCGTTTTTTTTCTTCTCAGCCGCCCATCACGGCGTCCACCGCGTCCATGCAGGCCGCGCGGAAGCCGGCGTGCTCCAGCGCCGCGATGCCGCGGATCGTGGTGCCGCCGGGCGAACAGACCGCGTCCTTGAGCGCGGCGGGATGCTCTCCGGTCTCGAGCTGAAGCTTCGCCGCACCCAGAAGCATCCGGGAGACGAGCTCATACGAGAGCTCGCGCGGCAGGCCGTATTTGACCGCGGCATCCGCCATGGCCTCGATAAAAAGATCCGCAAAAGCCGGCCCGCAGCCGGTGACGGCCCCCGCGACGCCCATCAGCTTCCCCGGAAGCTCCCGCACGAAGCCGATGCAGGAAAACAGGTTCATGATCTCCCGCCGCTCCTCCTCCTCAAGGGAATTCTCCTCCTCAAAGAGGAATACGCCCTCGCCGACCATGGCGGGGGTATTCGGCATGATCGCCTGAAAGCGGACGCCGGGCTCGAGAAGCGGCTGGTAACGGTGAAAATCCCAGCCCGCCGCGATGGAGAGGAGGGCTTTCCCGGGGAGCAGGCCCCTGAGCTCGCTCAAAGCACCCTCGATCTGATAGGGCTTGCAGGCCATGACGAGGATGTCGCTCTCCGCCGCGAGCTGCGCGGGCTCGGCACACGGGCGGAACCCGAGCTGCGAGGCGCTCTCCTGCAATTTACTCTGCAGCGGGTCATAGGCGGATACCTGTGTGCGCTCCGCCGCGCCGGAGCCGATGATCCCCCCGGCGATGGCCTTCGCCATATTCCCCATTCCGATAAAGCCGATTCTACGATCCATAATGCGGCCTCCTCCCGTTTTGTTTCGTTCATTATAGCATAGACGATTCGGAAAGAAAAGCGGTTTTCCGGCGGCGGGAGGCGCTTCTTCCGGAAGAGACAAAGGCTCCGGCAGCGGCCGTTTTTCCGCCTCCCGGATTTCTCTTGCAATGCAAAAGCCGGGCGGGGTATAATAAGGCTATCCTTTTTTTTGCGGAGGCGGGCGGCATGTATGATGAGCTGACTGAAAAAGACATCGAAAAAATGAAGGCGGAGGTCGAGCACCGGAAGCTCACACTGCGCCCCGAGCTGATCGCGGAGGTCAAGCGCACCCGCGAATTCGGCGACCTCAGCGAGAATTTCGAGTACAAGGAGGCCAAGCGCGCCAAAAACCGGAACGACAGCCGCATCCGCTATCTTGAGGCGATGATGAAAACGGCAAAGATCATCGGCGGCGAGGCGGCGGAGGGAACGGTCGGCCTCTACGACAAGGTCTGTGTCTACGTTCCGGAGGACGACGAGCTCGAATCCTACCAGATCGTGACCACCGTGCGCTGCGACCCGACGGAGGGCCGGGTCAGCAAGGATTCCCCCTTCGGCAGAGCCGTCTTCGGCCACAGGGTCGGCGACAAGGTGACCGTCGTCGGCGACGGCTGCAGCTACGAGGTGGAGATCCGTTCCATCGAAAAAATGGAGGACGACGGCTCCGCGCCGCTGATGCCCTACTGACCGGAATCCCCCTTCCCCGCCAAAAAACGCCGGCCCCCCTTTTATGGGAAACGCCCGGCGGTACGGCCCTTTTTTCAGACCCGAAGGCTCCCCGCCGAAAAGACGGACAAAAAAAGCCCTTTCGCATGCTTCTCTGCATGGGAAAGGGTTTTTGGTTCCCGTCAAATGACGGGAACCCGTCATTTGAATAGGTTTCTGCCGTCAGGCAGGTGTTCCGTGTATGATGGAGGCCGGGATTCCGGGGCGAGAAAAAAAATCTCCCCCAGCCCACGGCCGCAGCCGTTTTTTGCGGATCTCCGCGTGAAATTTCGCCGAAACTTACAGCAGTCCGGCGTACCCGGCCTCATGCCTGCCGGCCCCTTGAGAGAGCTCCGGGCAGGCCTGCGCGGCGGGGGTTCCCTTTTCTTCCGCCGGGTCAGCAAAGTACTGCATGATCGCCTTTCTGGTGACAATCCCGATAAAGGCGCCGCGTCCGTCCACGACGGGGATGAAGTTCCGGTTCATGGCCTGCGCCAGAAGCTCCTCAACCGACACGGTGATCGGCACCGGCGGATAGCGGTCCGGTTTGAGGATATCCCGCAGCAGCAGGTCTTCCATATCCCGCAACGAGATCCCGTCCTGCGAATCGGCCTTCTCCATCAGGTACCAGAGGAAGTCTCCCTCGCTCACCGTGCCGACGTAGATGTTTTCCCTCGTCGTCACAGGAACGGCCGTGTAGTGGTAAAAATGCATCTTTTCCAGCCCCTGCCGGATCGTGCTGTCCTCATACAGCGTTGCCACAAAGAGCTTCGGCGTCAGAAAATGCGCGATATTCACTGGCATCCCTCCCGAAGAAATTGGTCCTGTTCCGGGATCCCGCGAATCGAGGCGGACGCGGCATCCCCGACCATTGCCACAGGCGGCCTCCGACAACGGAATCCCGGCCGTCCTGTGAATATTATACCATCCCACCGGCGTTCCCGTCCATACGAAGCTTTACTTTTGCAAGAAAAGAATCCTGTGCTGCAATTTCGGCCGGAAAACCACCGTATGCGGATACTCTATCCTATTCTGCGGAAGGCGATTCCTGCCCTTCCGGCAAATTTTTTTCAAAAATGGTTTTTGGGGCGCGGTTTCCTTGCACGAAACCGTCACCTGGGGTATACTGAATCATAACTTTTAAAAAGGGGGCTTCCCGTTGGAGCAGAGACATCGTCCGGAGTGCCGGTATGCGGAGACATGCGGCGGCTGCCAGCTTCAGAATCTGACCTATCCGGAGCAGCTGGCCTTCAAGCAGCGGAAGATGGAGGCCCTTTTGGGGAAATTCGGCCCCGTCGCGCCCATCATCGGGATGAAAAACCCGTGGCACTACCGCAACAAGGTGCAGACGGCGTTCGGCTTTTCGCCGGAGCGCGGCATCCTCTCCGGCATCTACCAGGCCTCCAGCCACCGGCTCGTCCCCGTGAGCCACTGCCTGATCGAGGATGAGACGGCCGGCGAGATCATCCGGACGATCCGCGAGCTGATGCCGGAATTCAAGATCACTGCCTACGACGAGCGCACCGGCACCGGCTTTCTGCGGCATGTACTGGTGAAGCGCGGCTTTGCAACCGGCGAAGTCATGGTCGTGCTCGTAGCGGCCGAGACGATCTTCAGGCTGCAGAAGCCGTTCCTGAAAAAGCTGCTGGAGCTGCGCCCGGAGATCACAACGGTCGTGCTCAATATCAACGACAAATTCGGCCCGGTCGTGCTCGGCGATCAGGAGAAGGTGATCTACGGCAAGGGCTATATTGAAGATACGCTCTGCGGGCTCACCTTCCGCATCTCGGCGAAGTCGTTCTACCAGATCAACCCGGTTCAGGCCGAGAACCTTTATGCCGCCGCCATGCGGTACGCCGCGCTGACGGGGAAGGAGCGCGTGCTCGACGCCTACTGCGGCATCGGCACAATCGGCATGATCGCAAGCCGGCAGGCGGGCGAGGTGCTCGGCGTCGAGCTCAACCGCGACGCCGTCCGGGACGCCATCGCCAACGCGAAGCGCAACGGCATCCAAAACTGCTGGTTCACGCAGGGCGACGCCGGCGACTTCCTGTACGGCATGGCAAAGGAACACGAATCCCTCGACGTGGTCTTTCTCGATCCGCCGCGGGACGGCAGCGACCGGAAGTTTCTCTCTTCCCTGCTCGCCGTGCGGCCGAAACGGATCGTCTATATCTCCTGCGGGCCGGAGTCGCTCGCCCGCGACCTGCAGACCCTCACGGAAGGTGGCTACACGGTGGAAAAGGCGCAGCCGGTGGATATGTTCCCGCACACGGTGCACGTTGAGAC
>CAYMNV010000035.1:0-8291 GCA_964391915.1 uncultured Oscillospiraceae bacterium | reverse complement strand
TCTCATCTTTGATGAGCATCCCATTTTCAACGAGCATTTCGTCTTCGGTAAAGAAAGACAGGCGCACAAGGTTATATGCCATCATGGAATTGCCGCTGGGCGCCGCGCCGTCGTAGGTCTCTTTCGGCCGCGCGATCAGCGACTCGGCATCCCTTCCGTACAAATAAAAGCCGCCCAGTTCTTCGTCATAGAAATCGGACACGACCTTTTGGCAGAACTGCCGCGCCTTTTTGAGAAAAGCCGGATCCAGCGTCGCGCCGTACAGCGCCAGCAGCGCAAAGATATAATTGGCATAATCGTCAAGAAATCCCTTTTCACCGTGTTTTCCGGCCCGGAAGCCGGTAAACAGCGTATCCTTTTGGCATAGCTTTTCCTCAATAAACCGCTGTGCTTTCTTTGCCGCATCCAGATATTCGGCCTTTCCGCAGGCGCGGTATAAATGGCACATGGCCGCGATCATCAGCGAATTCCAGGAGGTGAGGATTTTGTCGTCCAGATGCAGCCTGCGGCGCTGCCGGCGGTAGTCATAGAGGATCGGCAGATACCGGTCAAACTCCCCGCGGAAAGGATCGCTCTGCAAAAGATTCGGGATGCTCTTTCCTCCGAAATTCCCTTCCTCCGTAATCCCGTAATACCGGCTGAAGGCTTCGCCGGTCTCCCCGCCGAGAAGGCTCGCGATCTCGGAGGGCTCGAACACATAGTATTTGCCTTCTTCGCCCTCGCTGTCCGCATCCTGCGCACTGTAAAAGCCACCTTCGGGGGAGGTCATCTCGCGGAGGATATACGAAGCGGTTTTCTCCGCGACATCCCGGTAAAACGTCTTTTTCGTGACCCAATACGCCCCGCAGTAGGCGAGAATCAGCAGGGCGTTGTCATACAGCATTTTTTCAAAATGAGGCACCAGAAAATATCGGTCGGTGGAATACCGGCAAAATCCGTATCCGATGTGGTCGAAGAGCCCGCCGCGGTACATCTGCAAAAGCGTCGTTTCCGCCATTTCCAGAGCGCCGCGGTCGCCGCTTTTTTTATAGTACGCCAGTAAAAACAGAAGAATATGGGGAGCCGGAAACTTTGGGGCTTCTCCGAACCCGCCGAATTCCTTATCATAGTCGCTCTTGTAAAATTCGACGGCCCGTTCGATCAGGCTGCCGTTTGCCTCCGCCCGAACCGATTTCGCCCTGTTGAGAAGGTCCGTGATCCTGTCCGCGGATTCAAGCAGGGTCGCCCGGTCGTTCTCCCACTCCTCGTGGACGGCCGTAAGCAGCTCCTTGAGGCCGATCATGCCGCCGCGCGCGGTTTTGGGGAAATAGGTTCCGGCAAAAAACGGCTTCTGTTCCGCCGTCATAAAGATGGTGGTCGGCCAGCCGCCGCTCCCGGTGAACTGCTGACAGACCGTCATGTAAACGCTGTCAATATCGGGGCGCTCCTCTTTATCCACCTTGATCGGGACGAAATCCCGATTCAGGAGATCCGCAATTTCCGCATCCTCAAAGCTCTCGTGCGCCATCACATGGCACCAGTGGCAGGTGCTGTAGCCGATGCTCAAAAAGACCGGTTTCTCCTCGGCCTTTGCCTTTTGAAAAGCTTCGCCGCACCACGGATACCAGTCGACGGGGTTTTCCGCATGCTGCAGCAGATAGGGACTTGTTTGGTCTTTCAGATGGTTGCTCAAATCACTGCCCTCCGCTTGTTTTATTTCAAGTCCCCGGTCGCGGGGTTATCGATCAGTTTTCCGGTTTCCGTAAAGCGCGAGCCGTGGCAGGGGCAATCCCACGAATGCTCCTGCGGATTCCATTTCAGCGCGCAGCCCAGATGTGGGCAGCGCTTTTTTGAAATCGTCAGCAGGTTTGTCACGGCTTCAAACGCGTTGACGGCGAGCTGCGGGCGCAGAATCGTTCTCGACGGTGAGAACACCGGCGCATAGGGATTTTCTTTTCCCGTTACCAGATCCGCAAGAAGCATCGCCGACACCATCGAGGAGGTCATGCCCCATTTGTTGAAGCCCGTCGCCACATAAAAATCCGGGGTATTTTTTGAGTAATGCCCGATATAGGGAACGCTGTCCAGCGTCATGCAGTCCTGCGTCGCCCAGCGGTACGCTTCATGGGAGCCGGGATACTGCCGCCCGGCAAAATCCGAAAGCTCCCGCCAGTTTCCGCCCTGCTTTCCGGTGCGGTGATCCCCGCCGCCGATCAGCAGCATATTTTCATAATTGCGGAAGGACATCCCCTTTTCGGCTTCGTCGACATACATCCCGCCGACATCCGGCGCGCCCTCGAGCGCCAGCACATAGGAGCGGTGCTGGTACATCTTCAAAAAATAGCTGCCGTGCTTGTTGATAAAGGGAAAATGTGTCGCCACGATGATCTTGTTTGCGGTGATCAACCCGTGATCCGTGCGCGCCGTATGCTCGGTCAATTCGCGGACGGTGGTATGCTCGTAAATCTTCAGCCCCTGCGCGACGGCCGAAACAAATTTCAGGGGATGGAACTGCGCCTGGTTTTTGAATTTGACCGCCCCGGCGACAAAAAACGGAAGCGGAAGCCGATCCGCGAATTCCGCGGGGAAGCCGATTTTACCGAGCGCGGCGAGCTCCTTCTCAATCTTGTTTTCATCACGGAGGGAGTAGACGAACGCATCTTTGGTTTCAAAATTGCAGTCGATCTCCCGGCAAAATCCGCGGTATTTTTCCAGCGCGGCTTCGTTCGCCTCCAGATACATCCGGGCCCTCTCCACGCCGAATTCACGGATCAGCTTGTCATAGAGCAGACCGTGCTGAGAAGTGATCTTTGCCGTCGTATTTTTCGTAATTCCGCCGCAGATTGTATCGGCTTCCACAAGCGCATAATCCACGCCGGCCTGCGCCAGCATGTACGCGCAGAGAACGCCGGCCATTCCCCCGCCGATAATCAGGACGTCTGTCTTTATTTCTCCATTCAGGTGCTCAAAGCCCGGAAGCTCCGATGTATCCGACCATATGGAAATCATATCATCACCACCATGATGTAGTATGCCTGATTTCGGCAAAGTTATCTGGATCCTGCGGGCATATTCTTTTTTGATCGGACGGAACCGGGCAGCCTCATGCCGGAAACTATGCCCGGATTTTCTTCAGAATATTTTGAAAACCGGAACGGCTCGGTTATCCGGGCGGCAGGGCGGCCTCCGGCGTATTTCCTCTGTTTGGATATTTTCGGCAGGCGAATCCCGTCGGCATCCGATCGGACGTTTTTATGGATGAGCACCGGGAAGGCCGGAAAAGTACCGGAGCCGAGGCCGAAATTTCCCGTAAAAAGAAGAACCTCAAAGCCGAAACAGCTCTGAGGTTCTTGGGATAAAAGCAAAACGTACCGCCTTCCGGTAGCGAAAGCTTTTTTCCCTTTTTATAAAATTCCGTTATTTTTTTGAGTTCCGCCATTCGGTGATCCCCACGCAGATCATCACCGCGACCGGGAAAACCAGCCAGCCCGGGTGCCACGCATCCCAGAGAAACCCGATCGCCAGATAGGCCATCGCGGTCAGCGGCATGACGGCGGCCCAGATCCAGCCGTTCCGCTTGTCGTCCTCCACCTCCTTGAGATGGGAGGCATTGTCGGCGATGATCCCCTCGGCGTTCAGCGCCGAGCCGGCATAGATAAACAGAAAAACGGAAAATGCCCATACCGGGGGAAGAAACGCCTCCGCCCATGCCGCAGAGGCCACGGGCAGGCTGTCGACCAGCACTTTCGCGGCAAAGCTCGCAATGATGACCGCGATGCCGAAGACGATCAGCAGGCCGTAGCGCTTGCGGCGCACCGCATTGGCGTTGCGAAATTCTTTAAGAAAGGCGGAGTCGAATACCAGCGGCTGCGTCTCCAGCTCCTCATAGCGCTTCGGGCGGAATCCCTGCGCGACCAGAATGCCGACCCCCACCGCCACTCCCAGCAGAAACAGGACATCGCCGAAGCTCCCGTCGGAAATAGAAGTAAAGATCAGGGAGGAAATGATGACCGCCACGCCGATGCCGATGCGGAGCGCCCCCTGCCGTTTGGAAAGGAGAAATCCCTCCACCATCTCCCGGCTGGCATAGTAGCCCGATTCCTCCTCCGCGGCGGTTTCGCTGCGCTCTTCCTTCAGAAGATAATCCAGGGATACGTTAAACAGGCTGCTGATCTGCATGAGCTTCTCCGTTTCCGGGAAGCCCTGCCCGTTCTCCCATTTGCTGACGGCCTGACGGGAGACGCTCAGCTGGTCGGCCAGCTCCTCCTGAGACATGCCGTTCTCTTTTCGGATTTTTTTTAGTTTTTGATAAAATTCCATGTATGCTCACCTCGGAAATATCGTACCGGAAAATCGGGTGGAAGACCACCAAATTTGTCTTGCATTTTCGCAACTTTCGGTTGCAAATGTGCCATGAAGCCGCTTTATCTCTATCATACAGAATTCCCCGGCAAAAAACAAACCCCTTTCTCCTGAAAAGAAGATATTGTCGTCCGCACAGCGGACAGCAAGGTCCCGGAGCCCCGCGGAGTTTTTCCCGTAAATACGATACCCCCGGTTCCGAAGAACCGGGGGTATCGTATGCATGCTTTGAGGAAATGAAACGTACCGGCTCTTGCTCCGGAATATGGAAGGGCGCTCCGACGTTTTTTCTGCCCCTGTCTCATTCTTCCGCACGGTCTGGGGAAGCCGGGCGGAAGTTCCTCTTTAACGGCAGGGGATCAAGCGGCGGATGCCATTTCCAACTTATCTTACGACGACGGTTCTGGTTGCCGTCGCGGTGCCGCCGTGGCTGTCGGTCACGGTATATGTCACCTTGTATCTGCCGGCGACCAGAGTGTCGACGGTGCTCGTCGTGACGATGGAGGCCGTCAGGTTCCCGTCCTCGGCATCCGTGGCGGTCGCCCCGGCATCCGTATAGGCCGAACCCACTTTGATTGTGACGGTCGTTCTGCCTTTGATTTTGATGACCGGCTTCGTGTTGGCCCGGACGATCACGGTCCGGGTGATTTTGGATGTCGCGCCGTGGGAATCGGTGACGCTGTAGGTGACCTTGTAGGTCCCGATCTTCTCCGTATTGACAGTGCTCGTCACAACGATGGAGGAAGTCAGATCGCCGTCCTCGGCATCCGTGGCGGTCGCCCCGGCATCGACATAGGCCGTGCCGACGACAACCCGAACCGTCGAGCCGTTCAGCTTGATGACCGGCCTCGTGTTGGCCTTGACGGTGACGATGCGCGTGACCCTGGCCGTCCCGCCGTTGGAATCGGTGACGCTGTAGGTGACCCGATAGCTTCCGACTCTCGTCGTTTTGACGGTACTCGTCACGACGATGGAGGAAGTCAGATCGCCGTCCTCGGCATCCATGGCGGTCGCTCCGGCATCGACATAGGCCGAGCCGACAACGATCTTGACCGGCGACGAGCCGTTGAGCGTGATGACCGGCTTGGTATTCGCCGCGACCACGACGGTTCTGGTCTCCGCCGCCGCATTGCCCGCGGCATCCGATACCGAGTAGGTTACGGCATACGTTCCGATTCTTGCGGTGTTCACGGTGCTTTTCGTGACGATGGAGGAGGTCAGGTCGCCGTCCTCGTCGTCATACGCCGCGGCGCCCGCGTCGGTATAGGTGCTGCCGACAACCACCCTTACGGAGCTGCTTCCGTTGAGCGTGATGACCGGGGGCGTCATGTCGATCTCTCCGTCGGCCTCCCCGTCTTCTTCGGGCTCGGGGTCTTCGTTCCCGCCGCCCAGTTCTTCCAGCGCCGCGCCGTAATCGACACAGCCGTATCCATAATAGGAATCCCAGCCCGGTTCGCCGAGATCCGCTGCGGTATTTTCCATAATTTCCTCAACCTCATCCGGTGACAGAGAGGAATCGGCACTCAGCACCAGGGCGGCCAGCGCCGACACATAAGGAGTGGCGAAGGAGGTCCCGGAACCCGTGGCATAGGTGGATGTTCCGCGGTAGCAGTACGTGCTGAAGACGTCGCTGCCGACCGCCGCGAGGTCAAGCTCACTACCATAGCAGGAATAGGAAGCGATTTTGCCGGAGGAGGTCACCGCGCCGACGGCGACGGCATTTTCGCAGGCCGCCGGGTAGTTGACGGAAGAGGCCGAGTTGCCCGAAGCCGCGACGACCACGATGCCCGCCTCATAGGCGTCGCTTACGGCTTCCTGAAGCGTTTCGGAAGCGCTGAGCGAGCCGAGGCTCATGCTGATGACATCCGCGCCCTGGTCAACGGCGTACTGGATTCCTTTAGCGATCGTGCTGATATAGCCCGCGCCGTTGGAATCCAGAACCTTGACCGGGAGAATGGAGCAGTCGACGGCCCCGGCGATGCCTGTCCCATTGTTGGTGCAGGCCGCAATGATCCCCGCGCACATCGTGCCGTGCCCGTTGTCGTCCGAGGGATCGTCGTCGTTGTTGACATAATCGTATCCCGTGGAAAGCACCTGCCCCGCCAGATCGGGATGGCTCAGATCGACGCCCGTGTCGAGCACCGCGACGATGATTCCGGAGCTGCCCTCCGAAATATCCCATGCTTCCACAATATTCATCTGGTCGAAGACGGCGGACTGATAGGTTTCGTAGTAGGAGTCGTTGGGCGCCGCGGACATGACGACCGGATAATCCGGCTCGGCATATTCGACATGGCTGTCGCTCAGATACTGCTCGGCCAGCTCCTCCGGGGAGACGTCTTCCTCCGGAACAACGACATAGGCGTCGGAATCGATTTTTTCGGTATCCGCCGTCTCGAACTGGTCGTTGACCCTGCACTCCGTCGTGGTGGAGGTGCCGTCCATAAATTTTACGATGATCCGCTCGCCGCTCTCCTCTTCGGCGGAATCCGTGTTGACGCCGATATCATAGATGCTGCCGGTCGGCTGGGATGCCAGCGCCGCGGTCCCCTGAGAGAAAAGTAAAGCGGCCGCGCAGAAAGACGCAATCAGCTTTTTAAACGGCATAAAAAAACTCCCTTCAGCTTAAGACGGCTAAAGAGAGCTCAGTTGATCCTGTGTGATCCATCACCTGCAACTGGCTGGCATGGCGGAGATCCGCCGAAGCCCCTTTAGCTTTGCGTCATCATCTTTTAATGATTTTGCCCTGATATCAAATTTTCGGTTTGCTCCGGCCCTGAAAGCGGCGGCGCCGCCCTCCGGAGCGCACAGAGAAAAATCGGTTTGTATCTCGTTTCCATATATTCGATATGTGCCATTATTTTATCATATTAAAATGAGGAAGAAAAGGGGTTTTTGAAATTTTATGAAATTTTTATGCCTTTTTTGATAAAAACATACGGAGAACGGAGCATAGCCGTTCCACCTTCCCAAGGAACCGGCCCGCCATAAAAGAGCCATCGGCGGGCCCGCGCGCCATGGGTCTTGCTTTTTCCGGCGGCTTATGGTATGGTGTAGAAAACCGAATACAAAAAAAGAACCGTCTATTAGAAGGGCTTTTGGTATTGCGCCGCGCGGCGTTGTATGAAAAGCCCTTCTTTTTTTGCAAAGGGAGAACCGAAGGATGCTCCGTCATCCCTGATACAACCATATAAAAAAGAACCGTCTGTGCAACATGCAGGAAAGGCTTTTTTAGTATTTTTACTGCGAGGTAAGCGTATGAAAAAAGTCGATTCGATTTCTCTGCGCACGGAAATTCATCCGCGCGACTTGGAACGGCTGATCGGATGGATGGAAAACCCGGACGTCACGCGTTATCTGAATGAGGACGACCGGGTGGCGGATGAGCTCCGGCAGATGCTGCTGACCGTGCCCGCGCCGATGCTGACGTTCCATCTCAACTGCCAGGGAAAATTCACTCTGGTCTGCAACACGGAGGACCGGGCCATCGGTTTTGTCAAGCTGAAGGAACTGCAGGAGCCGGGTACCTACGAGATCGTCATTGTGATCGGGGAAGAGGATCTTTGGGGAAAGGGATACGGCGCCGGTGCCGTCCGCATGGCCCTGAACAGGGCCTTTCTGGAATGGCGCGCCCGCAAGGTGATCGCCAAGATCCATGTGGACAACCGCCGCTCGATCCGGATGATGTGTGCCTGCGGCTTCACCTGCGAGCGCGAAGAGACGCCGCTTTCCCGTTACGGGCTGACAATGGATACCTATCTGCAGGGATAACCGAATTCCCGCCGCTCCCACCGAAGCAGGCGCCGGCGGACAATTATCACGGAAGGATGAACCTCCTTTTCATAGTGGGGAACCGTCGGGGCGGCACCGGAGACATGCCCTCCCGGCGGTCTTCTCTTTGGATAAAAAGAAAAGACCTTGAAATCCAATGATTTCAAGGTCTTTCTTTG
>CAYMNV010000034.1:0-9388 GCA_964391915.1 uncultured Oscillospiraceae bacterium | reverse complement strand
CGGCCGCGCTCGCGGCGGCTTTTGCGCTCGAGGCGCTGTTTGCGGCCCCGCCCGAAGCGGTTCCGCTCGTGGTGTTGGCCTTGCTTGTGCCGGCGGCGTTTCCGCTCGCGGCGGCTTTGCTCGTGCCGGCGGCGCTGTTGCCGGAGGTTGCGGCGTTTCCGCTGGTGGTGCCGGTGCCTCCGGTCGTGCCGGTGCCGGTGAGGGCTGCCCAGTCGGTGCCGAAGGTCCCGGTCAGATAGCCGATGCCGGCGTTATTCGTATAAAGCCATTTCAGGAAATTTTCCGCCTCGGTGATCTTCGCGGCATCCGCGTTGGGGTTGATCACAAACCAGGAGAGGACATCCACGGTGATGCAGCGGTCCAGCTCCTCGGCGGTCTTAGGGGTCGTGGCGACGTTTCCGGTTGTGTTGGAATTTCCGGAAGCCGCAGAGGTCCCGGAGGTGTTGCTCTTCCCGGAGGCTGTGGCTTTTCCGGAAGTATTTGCCTTTCCGGAAGTGGTTCCGGAGGCCGTGCTGCCGGAGGTATTGGCTTTTCCGGAGGTCACGCTGCCGGAGGTATTGGCTTTTCCGGAGGCCGCCGCGCTTCCGGAAGTTGTTCCGGAGGTGGTGGTGGTGCCGGTGCCGGCGGTATGCGGGATCTTGAACGGAATCAGCAGCAGCCGGTCGGCGGCGTCGGATGCCGTGCTCAGGTTGTCGGCGAAAGAGGTGGTGCCGGCGATGAAGAGCGCTTTTCCGGCGGCGAGGTCGTCGTCGGAATAGGTTTTCGTCACGGCGTTGGAGAAGTGGAGCTCGGCGGCGCTGGCCGCAGCTTCCGCGTAATCGCGGAATCCGTCGGTGTTGGCGGTGAGATCTCCGGCGAACGTATTGCCGCTCTGGTAACCGTAGGCGGCGGCCGCATCCAGCAGCCAGGAGGACGTTTCTCCGGCTTCGGCGGTCTGGGCGAACACTGCTTCCAGATTCGCGGCGGTGCCGGTCTTCGTGGTCGCCATGGTGTAGGTGTGGCCGTTCAGGAGCGCCTTTGCGGCCGTGGGCGTTTTGATCCAGCCGGCGACCGCTTTGACGAGCGCCTTAAATTCGGTATAGTCGCAGGTCTGGAGATCCTCGATCAGCGCGGCGGAATCGGCCGCAGGGAACAGGTTCTTCAGCATCTGCGGATCCACGATATAGCCGCGCCCTTCGATTTCAAAAGGCAGGCCGTAGCTTCCCTTGCTGGAGACATCCAGCGCAAGTCCGGACGGCATGGTGGTGTAGACGGCGGCCAGCGCCCCTCCGGTGGAATAATCCTTCATGTTGGTTTTCAGATCCGTCACCATATCATAGTCGGAGACAAGATAGAGCGCGGGTTTTTCCGTGCCGATCTTTCCGCCGAGGTCGGTTTCCGCATAGGTGAAGCTGATCTTCTTTCCGGTCGCTGTCTCATAGGCGGAGGCAAGGGTCCGTAACGAAGCGCGCAGGCTGTCCCGGCTGTGGTAGATCACAAGGTCGTACCCGCTCTCTCCGGTTCCGCTTGAATTCGAGCTTTCCGGAGTCTGGTTATTCTTTTTCCAGCAGCCGGAAAACAGCGTCAGCAGGGCGAGCAGCACCGCCGCCGCCCGCAAAAAGCGTCTTGCAGACAAAACAATCATCCTTTCATGGTTTTTTATTATTCTTTGCATTGCGGCGGTGCTTATTGATGGAAAAAAGAAATCCCTCATTAAAAATTTTTCCGGCGTCTTGACAGAACGTCCGGGAAATGTTAGAATAAACCACGCAAATGCGGATGTGGCGGAATTGGCAGACGCGCTAGATTCAGGTTCTAGTGATAGCAATATCCTGTGGGTTCAACTCCCATCATCCGCACCAAAGATCGGTAAATTTCGGCATGAAATTTACCGATCTTTTATTTATCCATATGTTATAATAAGGACGAATCCTTATATGTATTTATCCAATGGGAGGTTATGAAACAGATGGAAATCAGATTGGCAGAACCTAACGATATTCCTGACTTATGCGGATTATACAACGATTTCTTTATTTATAATGCGGGCCAACAGCCGCAATACTATAAACCGGCAGCAGAAACAGGAAAATACCCCAAAAGCGTGATCGACAGCCAGACGGAAGATATTTACGTCGCCATGGAGGATCATGCCGTCATCGGTTTCATTCATATAGCCGAAGAAAAAACGCCGCCCTACGATTGCTTTGTACCGCACAAATTCGCCGTGGTTGTGGACTTGTTTGTAAAGGATAACTTCCGCGGCAAAGGCGTGGGAGACCAGCTTTTTGAAGCGGCGAAACAATGGGCGAAAGCACGAAAATTGGATTACCTTGAGCTGAATGTCCTTGCTGAAAATGAAATAGGAATCCGGTTTTATAATCATGAGGAATTTAAAGCCGTATCACAAATCATGCGCTACACATTGTGACAAAAAATCCTGCGCCATTGCCCCCAAAGAAGCCGGATATCGTTTTATCAAGCGATATCCGGCTTCTTTGTTTTATGCCGATACCGGAGACTCTGCTTCTCTGCTTTCTTTGCCCACCCGGACTTTTCTGTCTTTTTGCGGCAGCGCGGACGGCTCTCGGCAGAGTTTCGGGTTGGTATCATACAAATATAATAACTATGCGCCCGGTTTGTTTATTTTTTGTGCAGCATTCACGTTATACGGTATATATGCAGAAATTTTCTGTTAATATCCAAAAAAATTTATAATTATGTATTGACATTCAAATAGTCCGGGGATATAATGCATGTATATTCCGCAAAGCAAACAAATTATACAAATTGATCTGGAGGAAATACACATGAAAAAAGTTCTTGCGCTGGTTCTTGCGCTGATCCTTTGCCTCTCCTTTGCCGCCTGCTCGCAGACCGAGCCGGAGTCTTCCGCTCCCGAATCCGTGCCGGAGGAATCCGCCGCCCCTTCCGAAAGCGAAGCCGTCTCCGAAGCGCCCGCCGAAATCACGACGGTCACCGCCGGCAAACTGACCGTGGCCACCAGCCCGGATTTCGCCCCGTATGAATTTTATTCCGTCGACGACGCCGGCAACCTGAACCTCTCCGGCTTCGACATCGCCCTGGCGCAGGCCATCGCCGATCACCTGGGCCTTGAGCTCGAAGTCGTCCCGATGGATTTCGACAGCATCCTGCTTGAGCTTCAGGCCGGCAACGTCGACCTCGGCATCGCGGGCTTCTCTCCGGACCCGGAGCGTGCCGAAACCTTCGATTTCTCGGATATCTACTACATGGGCGGGCAGTCCCTGGTCACCCTTTCCGAGAACAAGGACGTCTACAACACCTATGAATCTCTGACCGGCAAGAGCGTCGGCGCCCAGACCGGCTCCATTCAGATGGATCTCGCCGAGCAGTACACCCCGGACGCCAACATCGTCGGCCTCTCCAAGGTCACCGACATCATCTCCGAGCTGCTGGCCGGAAAACTGCAGGCCGCCTTCATTGAGACCGCCGTCGCAGAGTGCTACAAACTGAACTATCCTGAGCTCGAGCTTGTCATGGACGTCGAATATGACGTGGCCGGTTCCGCCGTCGCCCTCCAGAAGGGCAACGAGGCCCTGCTCGCCTCCGTCAACGAGGTCATCGCCGGGCTGCTTGCGGACGGCACGATGAACGAATATGTCGCCGATGCCAACGAGCTTGCCGCCGGCAACATTTACGAAGGCCAGCCCGCGGATTATCAAGCCTGACCGGTTTCCCTCTCTCAATCGGTCCCATACTCCTCCCGGATCATACGCCCGGGAGGAGTATGCTTGTGTTTTGAAATCCTTTTTGAAAGGAGCTTTTTATGTCCATCTCCGCCGAAGGCTTTGAGAAGGTGCTCCGCTATGCGGAGCTCTTCAGGCAGGGTATGATCTGCACCGTCTCGATCTCCGCACTGACCGTCTTTTTCGGTTTTTTCCTTGCGCTGCTGCTCGCGATTATGCGCCTGAGCAAGGTGCGCATTTTTAAGTTCGTCGCCGCCACCTATGTCGAGGTCATCCGCGCGACGCCGATGCTCGTGCAGCTCTTCATCGTCTACTTAGTCGTCTTCTCCGGCATCAAGCTGCCGGATATGACGATCTTCGGCTTCATCAAGTTCGACCGCTTCTTCCCGGGCGTCGTGGCGCTCGCGCTCAACTCCGGCGCCTACACCTCCGAGATCATCCGCGCCGGCATCCAGAGCATCGATATCGGCCAGACCGAAGCCGCGCGCAGCCTGGGGCTTACCCAGTTCCAGAACATGCGCCTGATTGTGCTGCCGCAGGCCATCAAGAACATCCTGCCGGCCATCGGCAACGAATTCGTCACGATCATCAAGGAATCCTCGATCTGCTACACCATCGGCGTGCAGGAGATCATGTACGGCGTCAAGGCCGCCCAATCCGCGACCTTCATCATCGCCGAGCCTCTGCTGATCGCGGCGGCGCTGTATTTTGTGCTGACCTTCCCGACCTCGAAGCTGATCGGCTATTTTGAGAGGAGGATGCGCCGTGGCGATATCAGATAACCTTGCGGAGAAAGAGGCCCTGATCTCGGTATCCGGCCTCAAAAAATACTACAATAAGGGAAAAATCAAGGCGCTCGACGGCATCGACGCGGAGATTCTCCCGGGCGAAGTCGTCGTCGTGATCGGGCCCTCCGGCTCCGGGAAGTCGACCTTCCTGCGCAGCCTCAACCTGCTCGAGCCGCCGACCGAAGGCACGATCGTCTTCGACGGCGTGGAGATCACCGACAGGCACTGCGACATCAACCTCCACCGCCAGAAGATGGGCATGGTGTTTCAGCACTTCAATCTGTTCCCGCACAAGACGATTCTGGAGAACATGACGATCGCTCCGGTGCATGTGAAGCACATGTCCAAAAAAGAGGCCGAGGAGAAGGCCCACGAGCTTTTGAAACGTGTCGGCCTCGACGACCGCTGGAACGCCTATCCGATCCAGCTCTCCGGCGGGCAGAAGCAGCGCGTCGCCATCGTGCGCGCACTGATGATGGAGCCGCAGGTGATGCTTTTCGACGAGCCGACCTCCGCCCTTGACCCCGAAATGGTGGGCGAGGTGCTTGAAGTCATGAAGGAGCTCGCCCTCGGCGGCATGACGATG
Organism: uncultured Oscillospiraceae bacterium; assembly: GCA_964391915.1. GTDB lineage: Bacteria > Bacillota > Clostridia > Oscillospirales > Ruminococcaceae > UMGS1668. The sequence goes on along the minus strand of CAYMNV010000034.1, from coordinate 4,307 downwards.
GTGGTCGTCACGCACGAGATGGGCTTCGCCAAGGAGGTCGGCAGCCGGGTGCTCTTTATGGAATCCGGCCGCCTGATCGAGGAGGGCACCCCCAAAAAGATCTTTGAGCATCCGGAGAGCCCGCGTCTACAGGATTTCCTCAGCAAAATCCTGCAGTAAGGCCACGGCGCGCTTCGTCCCCGGAAACCGAATCCGGCCTTTCGCTCCCCGGAGACGGGGAGCGTTTTTTTGCTTCTGCCGCGCCGCTTTTCCGGAGCCCGCCGCGCCCGCCGGAGAGATTTCCTTTTGCTCCCGGCAGAAGGCGCCGCCCGCGCAGGGTACGATATCCGCAGAGGTTTTTCGCGCCGCTTTTCCGGAACCCCGGCCCGGGCGCCCTTTTCGGCTCCGGCGGGGGGCATTCCGGGCGGAAAACGGCAAAGGAGCGGGCGTTTTTCCCCCGCGAGGCGTCAAATTCACAAATTCGTTCTTGATTTTCCCATCTGCTGCAGCGATAATGATAGTATTAACCCCGAGGAGGACCCCCATATGATGGATGAACTCAAAACCGTCATCGCCAGCAATATCATCCGGCTGCGCACCGCCGCCGGGATGACGCAGGCCGAGCTCGGTGAAAAACTGAATTATTCCGATAAATCCGTCTCCAAATGGGAGCGCGCCGAGGCCGTGCCGGACATCTACGTCTTGAAGCAGATGTCGGAGATCTTCGGCGTCACGATCGACTCGATGACCGGCGAGAAGGATACCGTCACCGCGCAGAACGCGCAGCCGTTTTTGCCTTACCGCCGCTCGATGATCACGACCCTCTCCGTCGCCGGGATCTGGACGGCGGCGCTCCTCCTGTTTATCCTCTTCTGGATCCTCGGCGAGCTGTACTGGATCATCTTTGTTTACGCGGTGCCGGTCTCGCTCGTCACGGTGCTCGTGCTCAACTCGGTATGGTACGAGGGGAAATACAACATGTACATCGTTCTTTTTCTCGTGCTGAGCCTGATTGCGACGGTCTATCTGACGTTTCTGAGATACAACTGGTGGCAGCTTCTGCTGCTGGCGATCCCGGGCGCCCTGATCGTATTCTTAAGCTTCCGCATCAAAAGGTCCGGAGAATAGGCCAATTCCACGATTCGTAGAGTCTTTTCCAAAAGGGGGAGAGCCGTTTCGGGGCGGTTCTACTCCTTTTTGCTATCTGTAGAGCGCCGCGGCGGAAAAATTCCTTGCCTTCGGGGCACGGCCGCGGGAGAATGAAACCATCCAATCTGAAGGAGGAATCCTGCCTTGTCCGATTATGTTTTGAGCTGCTGCTCCACCGCCGACCTTTCGCGCGAGCACCTGGAACGCCGCGGCATTCCCTTTATCTGCTTCCACTACTTCATCAATGGAGTGGAGTATGAGGACGACCTCGGCGCCTCGATCCCGTTTGACGAATTCTACCGCCTGATCGCCGGAGGCGCGGAGACCCGGACTTCCCAGGTCAACATCACGGAGTATCTCGACTACTTCACCCGCTTCCTCGAGGAAGGAAAGGATATTCTTCACATCACGCTCTCCTCAGGCATCTCCGGCAGCTACGGCTCCGCCTGCAACGCCGCGCTGATCGCAAGGGAGCGTTTTCCGGACCGCAAGATCTATATTGTCGACTCGCTGGGCGCTTCCTCGGGCTACGGCCTGCTGATGGATAAGCTCGCCGACCTGCGCGACTCCGGCATGGCGATTGACGACCTGCGCGACTGGGCGGAGACGCATAAGCTTGAGGTGCACCACTGGTTCTTCTCGACCGACCTCACGTACTACATCCGCGGAGGGCGCATCTCCAAAACGGCGGGCGTCATCGGCGGGCTGCTCAGCATCTGCCCGCTGCTCGACATGGACATCACCGGCCGCCTGATCCCTCGCAGCAAGGTCCGCACGAAGCAGAAGGTCATCCAGGAGATCGTCGCCCGTATGGAAAAATACGCGCAGGGCGGCACCAACTACTCCGGGAAGTGTTATATCTCCCATTCTGCCTGCTATGAAGACGCCCGCGCCGTCGCCGATCTGATCGAGGCCCGCTTCCCGCATCTGGACGGCAAGGTGCTGATTAATTATGTCGGCACCACGATCGGCAGCCACACCGGCACCGGCACCGTCGCCCTCTTCTTCTGGGGAGAAAAGCGCGTCTGACCTGACGCATAAAAAACCATGCTCCGCCTCCGGGCGGAGTTTTTTTGCCCCCGTGCGGACGCCGCATGAGTGCCGGGCGGGTACCACGTCGGCAGGGATCGGCAGCCACACCGGCACCGGCACCGGCGCCCTCTTCTTCCGGGGAGAAAAGCGCGTCCGACCTGACGCATAAAAACTACGCTCCGCCTCCGGGCGGAGTTTTTTTGCCCCCGCGGGCGCTGCGTCGGCAGGGATCGGCAGCCATACCGGCACCGGCACCGTCGCCCTCTTCTTCCGGGGAGAAAAGCGCGTCCGACCTGACGCATAAAAAACCATGCTCCGCCTCCGGGCGGAGTTTTTTTGCCCCCGTGCGGACGCCGCATGAGTGCCGGGCGGACGCCGGAAACCGTACGGGCGCGGGCTCCGTTTTTTTTTGCGGATGCTCACAAAATATTCACGCTTCCTTCTTTTTCCGGCAACGATTGCGTGCTACAATGCTCTCATATAAAAGGAGGCGGTCCCATGGAAAAAGAAGCCCGGCGGCGCCGGGCGGCGGATTATCTGCCGCTTGCCGTGACCATCCTGTCGCTGGTGATCGGTTTTGGCGCGGCGCTCTCCGCATTCGGCATCCTGGAGGGGTACCCGCCGGTCTTTGCGGCGCTCTACGTCATGGCCTGCTTCCTCGCGTCGTTTTTTGTCCAGACCGTGCTGCATGAGCTCGGTCACCTCGTCTGCGGGCTGCTGTCCGGCTACCGGTTTATCTCGTTCCGCATCGGGAATTTCATGCTGCTGCGTGAGAGCGGACGGTTCGTGCTTCGCATGTTCGCGATCTCCGGTACCGGCGGGCAGTGCCTGATGCAGCCGCCTGCCGAGATCGAAAAGGATACGCCCTACCGGCTCTACCTGCTGGGCGGCTGTCTTTCCAACCTTGCGTTCTCCGCGCTCTTTCTCATGCTGTCGGCGGGGCTTTCCTCCCCGGCGGCAAAAGCGCTCTTCCTCGCGCTCGCCGCAACGGGCTTTCTCACCGCTTTGATGAATCTCGTCCCGATGAACACGAACGGCATCGCAAACGACGGCCTCAACACCCTCCTGCTCGGAAAAAGCGCCGGGGTGCGCAGGGCCTTCCGCCTTCAGCTCTATGCGAACGGCTGGATCGCCTCCGGAAAGCGCATCGGAGAGCTGCCGGAGGAATGGTTCCCTCTGCCGGAGGAGGCCGCGCTTGAAAATCCGCTGACCTGTACGGTCGGCGTGCTGCGCTACGACCGGCAGTTCGACCGGCACGACTTCGCCGGCGCGCGGGAAACCTGTGAATATATGCTCCGAAACGGGCGCGGCATGCTGGGCGTTCACCGGAACGAGCTCTCCTGCGAGCTGCTGTTCCTGAAGATCTTCGGCGGCTGCTCCAAGGCGGAGGCCGACGCGGTGCTGACGCCGGATCTGCAGAAATATATCAAGGCGACCGGCTCCTACGTCTCCCGGAAGCGGCTGTTTTACGCCTACGAGCTGCTGGTGAACCGGAACCCCGTCTCCGCCGCGGGCGCCCTGCGCGCCTTTGAAGAGACGGCGAAGCGCTATCCCTACTCCTCCGATGTCGAAAATGAGCGGGAGATCGTGGCGCTGCTCCGCGAAACCGCCGGGGAATCCCGCTGAGCGCCCTCCGCAAAAAAAGATTATAAAAAAAGCTCCGCCTCACAGGACGGGGCCTTTTTTATGCCGGCGGGCCTCCCGGCGAATATGTCGAAAGACCTTTCCGCAAATATGCCGAAAAACATTTCGCCCTTTGCGGGGGCGCTTCCTGCAGGGCGTCCGCGCCCGACACCCCGCGAAAAACGGCAGCATCTCTCCGAATTCTCCGGCGGAGGAAGCGCCCTCCGGCGAATGCGCCCCGGCCTTTCCGGATGGGGCGCCGCCGTTTCACCGGACCTCTCCGGATATATCCGCACGCTCCGCAGGGACGCACCGTACCCGCCCGCAGGAAAAATGCCGTTTTGCCGGGCATCTTCGGCAGAAAAAGAAGCGCCCTCCGGCGAATGCGCCCCGGCCTTTCCGGATGGGGCGCCGCCGTTCCGCCGGGCCTCTTCGGAGATATCCGCATGCTCCGCACGGACGCACCGCACCCGACACCCCGCGAAAAACGGCAGCATCTCTCCGAATTCTCCGGCGGAGGAAGC
>CAYMNV010000033.1:0-9533 GCA_964391915.1 uncultured Oscillospiraceae bacterium | reverse complement strand
CGGAGTCTCTGATTTCCTTCCGGAACAACAACATACCTGATACCTGATAAAACCGTCCGGGCTCTCTCCACCCGGGCGGCTTTTTTATAACTATTTTGAGGACGGAGAGGCCCGGCGGAAAAAGGCGGTTTCCCGGAGCTTTCGGCAAAAAGAAAGCGGGATATTTTCGCAAAAACGCCGGATTCTCCAAAAATTCCCGCAAATCCGATACTTTTCCCTTGACATCGCCGGGTTCCTTTGATAAAATGAAAATCCACGTAAATATAATACCCATAAATATATAAAACCAAGGGGGCGGAACCGGTGCTGATCGGCAGGGAGAGCAAGCTGGACTCGATGGAAAAGTACTGGAAGACCGGAGAGTTTCATTTCATGGTTCTGTACGGCGGGCCCAAGACCGGGAAATCCGCGGTCTGTGCCGCTTTTGCAAAAGAGAAGCCGGCCGTCTTTTTTTCCGCCCAAGAGCTCAATTCCTATATGAATCTCCGCCTGTTTGAGCGGGCGGTTTCGGCGTATTCCGCAGAGGAGGAGCATTTCGGCAGTTGGAAAGAGGCGTTCTCCCGCATCACGGATTTTGCAAAAAAAGGCCGCTTTCTGCTGGTGATCGACGACTTTGCCGATCTCGTGTTCAGCGACGGGGAAATTTTTCAGAGCTTCCGCGCCGTGATGAACCGGGAGTGGAAGGGGACGGGCCTCTATGTGCTGGCCTCCTGCGGCCGCGTCTTCTTTACCGAGAGCGAGATCATTGCCGAGGATCCGGATGCCGGGGCTTCGGTGCGCCGGCCGGTGGTGTCGAAGCTCGACTCCCTGGATTATTTCGATGCCGCAAAACTGCTGCCGAAGAGCTTCTCTCCGGCAGACCGGCTGCGTTTCTACGGCTGTCTGGGCGGGATTCCGGAATATCTCTCTCTGGTCCGGGAGGGGCAGAGTTTTGAGGAGAATATCCGGAGGATCTTCCTGACGGAGGGTGCGCCGCTGCTTAACGAGCCGCCGCGCCTGTTCCTCGACGAGCTGCGCGAGCCCGAGTTTTATCACTCGATCCTCTCTGCGATCGCGGACGGCGCCTGCCGGATCAACGAGATCGTCGCCTCAGCCGGGGAGAGCAGCACGAAGGTCAACAAATACCTGCTGACGCTGCTGCAGATGCAGGCGGTGACGAGGGAAACCCCGTTCGGGGAAGAAAACAAAGTCAGCCGCAAGGGAGTCTATGCGATCTCCGAGGAGTCGCTGGCATTCTGGTTCCGCTTCGTGATGCCGAATATGACGGCTATCCGGAGAGGGGAGACGGTCGGCGGCGGAAATCTGCAGGAGCAGATCGACGCATACCTGTCCGACCGCCCGTTCCGCAAGATCTGCGGGCAGTATCTCCAGCGCAGCAACCGCCGCGGAACGCTGCCGTTTCTGGGCGCATCGGTCGGCGGCTACTGGAGTTCCCTCAAGGAGTACGCCGATTCCCAACTGGTCGTCGCAAATCCCCGCAGCCGGCAGATCCTGTTCGGCCACTGCTGCTGGAAGAATGCGCCGGCGGATGACTCCGCGCTCAAACGGCTCGTCTCTGCGGACGACAGGCTCTTCCCGGATTTCTGGGAGCGCTTCGAGACGCTTTTTTCCATCCGGGAGTATCCGCGCGAGCTTAAGAATTTGGAGAACACGAAGCTCCGCCTGGTGGACGCGGCCGGTTTCTTCAAATAAAAAATAGAGACAAAAAGAAAAGGCCAACCGGAAGGGAGACTTTCGGTTGGTCTGTTTTGTGAAAAGATCCTCGTTTTAAGGAAAAAGGGGAAGGCGGTTCCATATCCGCGCCGTGCTTTCGGAGCGGAGGAGCCTCATCTGCCGGAAACCTGTGCCGTCCGCCGGCCCGGTCCCCGCGCCGCAGGTAAAACGGCCGCGGGAAGCTGCCGGATTACCCGACGACGGAATACGAATAATCGGAGTCCTCGGCGGGCGTAAAGGCTGCCCCATCGGTTGCGAGCACGCGGCCGTCCTCTGTGATGAGCACCGTTTCAAATCCACCGTGCTCACGCCAGTAATCCAGCGCCTTCTCCTCGCCCATTACGAAAAGGGCGGTGGAGAGCGCATCCGCGAGCGCGCCGTTCTCCGCGATGATCGTCACGGAGAGGAGACCGCTCTCCGCCGGGGCACCGGTCTCGGGGTCGAGGATGTGGTGATAGCGGACGCCGTTTTGCTCAAAATAGCGTTTGTAGGCGCCGGAAGTCACGACCGCGGCATTTTCCGCGGCAACGCTGCCGGCGATCCGCGCCTCATCGGAGGGATCCGCAATTCCGACATTCCAGAGGCTTCCGTCCGGCTTTTTGCCAAGAACCTGCACATTTCCCCCCAGCGAGAGCATGGCGGATTCCACGCCGTAAGAGGCGAGCAGTTCCGAGATTTTCTGCCCGGCGTAGCCCTTGGCGATCGCGCCGAAATCGAGCCCGGCCCCCTCCGGGATCGTGACAGTATGGTCTTCATAGACGACCTTCTCCCAGCCCGCGTACCTGAGCAGCTCGGCAATCTCGGAAACTTCGGGCACTCGCTCTTCGCCGCCGGAGAAGCCCCATGCCTGCGAGAGCCGGAGCAGCGTGATGTCAAACGCGCCGCCGGTCGATTCGCATAAGGGGAGCGCCGTCTCCAAAAGCTCCGCGCAGTCGCTGTCCACGGGCCCGCCTCCGGCTTCGTTGAGCGCATACAGCGTACTCTCCGGATTCACCGCGGATAGTTCCGCGTCGAGCTTCATCGAGAGCGCTTCGGCGGCCTCCAGAGCTTCCGGCGCGTGTTCGCCGTAGGCCGTCAGCTCAAAAAACGTATCCATCGCAAAAAAATCCTTCTGGTGTTTTTCGGCCGGCGCGCAGCCCGTGAGCACGAGCAGCAGCGCCAGCAGCCCCGCGATCTTCTTCAAAACATCGCCGCCTTTCCATATGATAAAAGTGTATCCGGATTTATAAATTTGTCAATCGTCAGGGGGGAGAACATGGAAAACAAGCTGAAGGCAGGCTCTCTTCAGAAGGCGCTGCTGCTCGTCTGGGTAGCGTTCCAAATCTGGGAGGTCACGTTCGGCAGCATGGATGCCGTGACCTTCCGCGCCGTCCACTGCCTGTTCCTGCTCTTCTTTGCCTTTACCCTGACGGAGACGAAAAACCGGCTGCTTCGGATTCTGCTCATCTCGGCGGCGGTTCTCTCCGCCGGCATCTTTGGCTGGTTCGCGTATGCCTACCGCTCCTTCGCGCTCTCCGGCGGCTATCCGGGGGCGCTCCATATTGCGGTCGCCGGAGCCGCGATTGCGCTGGTCTTTGCGGCCGGATTTCTCCGCAGCCGCAGCCTGGCCGTGCTTGCGGCAATCTTTTTTGCTTATAACTTTTTCGGCGCGTATCTGCCGGGCGCGTTCGGCCACGGAGGATTTACCCTCCGCCGGGTGCTTGCCCATCTTTTCTGGGGCAGCAACGGCATTTTCGGCGTCGGGGTCGGCGTCTCCAGCACCTATATCTTCATGTTCGTACTGTTCGGCGCGCTGCTGCAGAGGTTCGGCTTTTCCGCTTTCCTCAACGACTTCGCGCTTGCCCTTGTGGGCGGAACGACGGGCGGTACGGCGAAGATCTCGGTCTTTTCGAGCGCGCTGTTCGGCATGATCAACGGCAGCGCGGTCGCCAACGTCGCCACGGACGGCTGCGTGACGATCCCTCTGATGAAAAAAGCCGGGTACAGCCCGGAATATGCCGCCGCGGTGGAGGCCGCCGCATCGACCGGGGGCCAGTTCACGCCGCCGGTCATGGGCGCGGTGGGCTTCGTCATGGCGGAATTCCTCGGCGTGCCCTATCCGCAGGTCATGCTCGCAGCCGCCGCGCCGGCGTTCCTCTATTATTTATCCTTATATTTTTCGGTGCATTTTGAGGCGAAGCGCCTGGGGCTGCGCGGGCTTGCAAAGGAAAACCTGCCGGAAGCAAAGGCCGTGCTTCAGAAAAACTGGTGGCTGCTGATTCCGGTGGCGGTGCTGGTCGCGGTCATGGCCTTCGGCTACACGCCGCTTTACGCCTGTACGGCCGCGATCCTCGCCCTGTTTGCCGTCTGCGCGGTGAAGCACAAGGAATCCGGCCTGAGCCTGCGCTCGGCCGCGGAGGCATTGATGGCGGGCGCTGCGGATTCGGTGAGCGTCGGCGTCTGCTGCATCCTGATCGGCATCATCATCGGCACCGTTTCCCTGACCGGCGCGGGCCTGACGCTTGGGAACCTGATTCTCGGCCTTGCCGGGGAGGGAAAGGCCGTGCTCTGCGCGGTGCTGGTCATGCTGCTGTGTAGCATCCTCGGCATGGGCGTGCCCGGCGTCGCCGCCTATGTCATCGTCAGCACCATTTCGGTGCCCGCGCTGATGGAGGCCGGCGCCAGTGCGATGGCGGCGCATATGTTTTGCCTGATCTATGCCTGCCTCGCCAACATCACCCCGCCGGTTGCCGTCAGCTGCTATGTCGCCGCCGGGATCGCCAAATCAAATCAGTGGAAGACCGGCCTCTGCGCCGTGAAGATTGCGGCCGCCGGCTTCCTGTTTCCGTTTTTCTTTATCTATAACGACGCGCTGCTGATCGGCTCGGCGGGCATCCCCGTATGGAAAACCGTGCTCGCGCTTCTGACCGCAAGCTGCGGCGTGATTTGCCTCGCCGCGGCCTTCGAGGGCATGCTTTACCGGCGCTGCACGGTGCCGGAGCGCTTCGCGCTGGCCGTGGCGGCGGTCTGCTGCATGGCGGCGGAGCCGATTTCCGATCTGGCGGGGATCCTGATTTTTGCCGGAGTTTTTGCCTGTCAATATTTTCGGGAAGCGAAAAATCCGCGCGGGAACGCGGAAAGATAGCGGCGGACCGCCGTTTTTTCTCCCGTCGTCTGCCTTTGTGCGGATGCCGTGCCGGAGGAAAAGCGCATTCCGGGATTCGGCATGAGGATGTTTTCTCCCGGGCAAAATCTTCGGGATGAAAAGCGGCCTTGGGCATCCAGGCCGCCTTTGCCCGACCGGTTTCCTTGGTATGGAGCGCCGCTTGCCTGCCGAAAAAGCATGGCCTTCCGTCCCGCGCCTTTCTCTTTGGCCGCCCGCTTTTCTATGGCCGGAAGCGGATATTCTTCCGGAAAGCATACCCTTTGCCTTGCGCGTTTCTCTTATATAAAAATTTGTTGGAGGAGAAGATTGCCCCGATGAAAAAACTGATTGCTTTGATGCTTGCCCTTTGCCTCTGCGCCGCCGCCTCCGGCTGTTCCGCCGGTCAAAAGACCGCGCTCAGCTTCTCGACCGCGGCGACCACCGGCGCCCTCTATCCGCTGGGCGCCACGCTCGCGAATCTCTGGAATGAAACCTTGACGGATGTCAGCGTTACCTCCGAGGCTTCCGGCGGCGGGCTCGACAACCTGAATTTCCTTTACGACGGGGAGGCGGACCTCGGCTTTGCCGTCACCAGCATCATGTACGAGTCCTACAACGGCACCGGCAGCTTTGAAGGCCGTGCTAACGATAAGCTCCGCGTGGTTGCCGGGCTCTATTACAACCCGAACCAGCTCGTCGCGGCCAAGGATTCCGGCATCGGGAGCCTTGCGGATATCGCCGGAAAGCGCTTTGCGCCCGGTGCGCCCGGCAGCACGACGCTCGTGGAATCCGAGCTGCATCTGGAGGCTGCCGGCGTCGCCTATCCGGACGGCTTCACACCGAGCTATGTCGGTTTCACCGAGGCCATCGACCTGATCCGCAACCGCCAGCTTGACGCCGCCTGGATCATGGCCGGCGTGCCGAACGCCGCGGTCACCGAGATCACCGCCACATCCGGCGGCAGGCTGATCTCCATCGACGAGGACGTGATCGAATCCCTGATGGAGCAGTATCCGTGGTACGCGAGGTATACGATTCCGGCGGGCACCTATGCCGGGCAGGATGCCGACGTCACCACGACCGCCATCAAGCTCTGCCTCTTCTGCTCCGCCGATCTCGACGACGACATCGTCTACGAACTGACGAAGACCTTTTGGGAAAATCTCGATACGGTCAAGGCTACCAACGGCGCGCTCTCCGCGGTGACGGCGGAGGATGCGGTCACCGATCTGGCCGGCCTCCCGATCCACGACGGCGCCGCCCGCTATTACAAAGAAATCGGCCTTCTGGAATAAGAGGCGCCATAAGAAAAAAGCCGTCCTGCCATGCGCAGGGCGGCTTTTTTAAATAGAAAAGAGCGGCACGGGGCCGGCACCTCCAAAAAATCAAAGGCATCTCCGCGAAGAAGGAACCCTCCTCAACCGGTCGGACAGCGCTGCGGGCGCCTTCTGCTTCACCCGTTCAGAACCCCAGATAAAACATGTAAAAGCCGATCAGCAGGATCAGCGCGCCCATCACGGCCGTAAAAACCTTGCTCAGTTTTCCGTAGGCCCCGCTGCGCGAGAGCTTCTGCACGAAGCCGACCGAGGTCCCGGCAATCACCGCGAGGGCGCCGTGCCCCACCGAGTAGAGAAACAGCAGCAGGGTTCCCCACAGGGCGCTGCCCCTGCCGGCGACGACCGCCAGCAGAACGACCAAAATCGGCGTGGAGCATGGGGAAGAGAAGACGCCGCCCAGAACCCCGGCGAGAAAGGCGCCGAGGAAGCCGCGCTTCGTATTCATGGAGACGAGGTAGCTCGATGGGATAAACGTAAAGATCCCCCAGACCTGAAGGGCCATGAGCACCATGAGCACGCCGAGCACGAGGTACCACCATGAGGAGCCGGAGCCGATCATGCGCCCGGCGAAGGAGGCCGCGACTCCGAGAGCCGTAAAGGTGACGGCGGAGCCCGCCGCGAAGGTCAGCGACAGCAGGAAGGAGCGTTTGGTATCCCGCTCTCCGGTTCCGCCCACATAGCCGATGATCAGCGGTACCGTGGAAAGGGAGCACGGCAGAAAGGAGGCGACGATCCCCGCGGCCAGCGCCAAGAACGGGGCGAGGGCGGGGGTTTGCGCCATCAGATCCGCGAACCGTTCGAGCAGCTCGGTCACTGCGCCACCCCCATATCCGCGAGGATGGCGTTCAGTTCCTCCTTGGTCAGCGCGCCCTCATGGACGGTGAACAGGCGCTCTCCGGTCGTCTTGTCGTTGTAGGCGAGGAATTCCGTATCGATCTCCTCGCCCGGCACATAAGGAGTGCCGTCCGCGAGGAAGAAGACCTGCGTGGGGATGACGCGGATCGGGTATTCGGCGGCGAGACTGCCGCTTTTATCCACATCCACATATTTGATGATCGCCGAGCCGAGCATGCTGTCATGAACGGATTCGAGAATGGGCGCGAACTTCAGGCAGGGCCCGCACCAGTCGGCGCCGAAATCGATGACGATCGGCAGCCCGTAACTGGCCAGCTGTTCCAGATCGATCGCCTCCGCCTCCAGCGCAAAATCCGGGTTCTCTACGTCAGTGGGGTTCTCCGCACCAGTGGAGCTCTCCGTACTCGCGGAGCTCTTCGCACCCGCGGAGCTCTCCGCACCAGTGGAGCTCTTCGTACCCGCGGAGCTCTTCGCACCCGCGGAGCTCTCCGTACCCGTGGAGCTCTCCGTACCCGCGGAGCTCTCCGCACCCGCGGAGCTCTCCGTGCCCGCGGAGCTCTCCGCACCCGCGGAGCTCTCGGTACCCGTGAGGCTCTCGGCATCTGCGGAGTTCTCCGTGCCAGATGCGTTTTCCGTTTCCGGCACTTCCTCCGGCTCCGATGAGCTTTCCGTGCTCAGCGAGGCCTCCGGGCTTTCCGGCAGGCCGGCGGTTTTCAGCGAGCCTGCGTTTTTGATGGCCCAGATTCCGGCCAGCACGAGGACGATGGCCAGCACCGGCAGCAGTTTCCATACTTTGTTTTGATTCAAGGGAGAGACACTCCTTTCTTATTCGCGTAAAATCTTTGACGTTCCGCAGCCGTCTGCGGCATCCGCAGGAGTCTTTTTCTCCTCCGGGCACAGGATCGTCAGCGAGTGCAGGATCCGGCATGCGTTGGCGCTACCTTCTTCGTTGATGCGGTAGTAGGTCCATTTTCCGTCCTCCCGGCCCGCAACGATCCCGGAGCGGCAGAGGATCTTCATGTGGTAGGAGAGCGTCGACTGGCCGATATCCAGCCGCGTCAGCAGGTCGTTGGCGCACTGCTCCCCCTCGTGAAGAACCTCCAGAATCTGAAGCCGCTTTTCATCGCTAAGGGCACGGAAGATGTCTGCATAATTCTGATACTCCATCGTTGTCTTTCCTTCTCAAATTTATAATATTAGATATGATAAAAGCATATTCGCCAGATCTATTTTTGTCAATATGAGAATCAAAAAATTTACAAATAAAAAAAGCACGGCCTCTTTTGAGGGAGACCATGCCCAAGCGGTGCGAGCACGGCTTTTCGATAGAGCCGTGCCTTTTCCGCATAGAACGATTTTTTACGGGGCGATTTCTCCGCCCTCCGGAGAACGGCCCCGGCCTCATCCTTTTCCCGCCCGGTGCCGGTTGTCCGCGGAGAGGCTATTTCCGGTTGTCTATTTTTCCGCGGAAGACGTAATAGCGCTGATACAGGAACTCGGTGATGAAATTCACGAGCAGCGTGGCGAAATAGACGATGTCGTAGGCGGCGGGGTAGGCGGCGAAGCGCACTTCCGCGAGCCAATCGCCCAGAATGGTGGAGAGCGGAGTGAATACGGCATAATAGGCAAAGGTCTTGAGCATCGCGGCGGGGATGTTTGCGGCCGACTGGAAGGTGTACCGGCGGTTCAGCGTGAAGTTCCACACGACGGAGAGCACGAGCGCCGGCAGGTAGCAGGCCCAGTAGCCGAAGGAGGGGATCAGCCCCAGCAGATAAAATACGCCCGTCTCGATCAGCCCGGCGGAGGCGGAAAAAAGCCCGAATTTGACAAACCGCCAAAGTTCCTTTCCTGCATGGCTTCTCCGATTCATACGGCACCTTCTTTTCTCAATAGAATAAAGGAATAAAAGAAACGTTCTCATTTTACCATATCCGAGATGGAGATTCAACAGCCGCGCCGGAGCGTCGGTTTCCGGTGTCGTTTCCATGATCTGCGGCACTACCACGCGTCCATGCTTCACGCGCTGGGCGTTCCGGACAAGTACATCATGGAACGCGGCGGCTGGGGATCTGCGGCCACGCTGCAAGGCATATACCAGCACACATTCACGGAAAAAATGAAGGAAATCGGCGACATTGTAAATCAACAGTATGAAAAAACTGTGTCGGCCGAGGTGTCGCTCAAAAAATAAAAAGGCCGTGAATCGCTTGACAATGCGGTTCTCGGTCTTTTTAGTGGTACGCCTGACGGGAATCGAACCCACGCACCCGGCTCCGGAGGCCGGTGCTCTATCCACTGAGCTACAGGCGCAAATACAACCTATATTATATCGGAAATTACGGAAAAATCAACAGATTTTCGTGTAGAAAAAAGTATTGACAAGATGTTTTTTCGATGGTATACTAACAAGGCTGTCGCGGAAAAAGCGAGAGCAGGCCGAAAGAAATCGGCCCAGGACCTTGAAAATTGAACAGCATAGGAAACCCTTGAATTCTCAAGAGTAA
>CAYMNV010000032.1:0-9837 GCA_964391915.1 uncultured Oscillospiraceae bacterium | reverse complement strand
AGTCATATCCGCAGAGCCTCCGTTTTAAAGCCGTACCCGGAGGGCCTCCGTTTCAAAGTCATATCCGCAGAGCCTCCGTTTTAAAGCCGTACCCGGAGGGCCTCCGTTTCAGAGCCGTACCCGGCAAACCGGCGTTCCCTGCTGCGGGAATCGGCGGCGGGCGGATTTTCGGTCACATTTTTGCGTCTTATCTCATGCTCATGCGTTTTCTTCCGGATCGGCAGAATCCTCCGACGGCGCGTCCTGATCCGGCCCTTCCGCAGAAGGCTCCTCGGCGGAAGCTTCCTCAGTCGGGAAAAGCTCCTCCGGCCCCGCCGACTGCTCTCCCGCCGGGAAAAGCTCCTCCGGCTCGTAGGCCTGCTCGTTCTCCTCCGGAAGAGGACCCTCCTCCGGCCCGTAAATCGGTTCTTCGCCGTCGGAAGAAGGGGGCTCCGTTTCTCCCATCACCCGGTAATCCTGCAGTGCAAGGAGCGCGATGCCCACCGTCATCAGGAAGACCCCGAGTTCGATCACCCAGATATTGCCGATCACGCCGACGGAGTAGAGAACGGCGAAGCAATCCACCAGCGCATGGAACAGGACCGCCAGCAGCCAGCGGCCGATCCTGCGCTCCCGGACCGCGCGGAAAACGAGGACGGAGAGCGCGATGTGCAGCGCGATGGCCGTTACGCGCTCCAACCCGCCGACCAAATAGAGGCCGGGGGCGGTTGAGCGATAGGCAGAGATCAGCGTCGCCGCGGTGTCGCTGCCGACGATCGCCGTAAGCCCGGCTTCCCCTTCCGTCGCCAGAAGGATTGCCAGCGCCAGATTGGAGAGCATGGTGGTGCCGGTGATCAGGATTGCCTCGATCCCGCCGTGGCCGATTCCGTAGGTGACCGAAGTTTCGCGCCCGCGGTATTTTTTCAGCAGGAAGCGGAAGGCAAACCAGCGGCCGGTCTCCTCAAAGATGCCCGCCGCAAAACCGGCGTACAGCACATAGACCACCGTGTTCCCCGTGACCGCCGGCAGCTTCAGGACCACGCTGTGCAGCAGCCGCTCCAGCACCAGCGCGAACAGGACGAACGTCGCCGCGCCGATCACCGCCGGAAACAGGCGGGCGTGCGTCTTTTTTCTCCAGAAGATGAGCAGCGCAACCGGCAGCCCAATGGAGAGCAGGGCGGAAACCGTGATGCAGAGGATCAGAGATGTGTAATTCATAAAAGCCTCCTGTCAGGCTGTCCGGCGGAGCCGGCAGCGAATCGGGCGGAGATGAAATCGGGTCTGTTTTTTCACTCCCCGCCAAAAAGAAATGTTTCGAGCGCTTCCTCCGAAGCAAAATAATACTTGCCGGCCCTGCGCATGGAATCCCGGATCTCCGGAACCTCATACGCCCATCCGGCGGCCGCGAACTCCACGCCGCAGCAGCAGGCCATCTCCGCGCCGGATTTCTGATCGTCCACGACCAGAATATCCGACGGCTGAAGCCGAAGCCGCCGCATGATGTCTTCGAGCGGAAACGGCGACGGTTTTTTCTGCTCCTCCGGCAGTTCCCAGCCATAGACGAGATCCGGCTCCGGCAGGCCGTTCTCCCGGTAATCCCGCAGGATATTGCAGCCGACCGAATAGGAGGCGACGCAGACGGAACCGCCCGCCGCCTTCTGCCGCCCGATGATGCGGCGCATCGCCGGATAGACCTCCGGGATATGCTGCTGCACATAGTTTTGCCAGATCCGGTATTCCAGATCGAGCTCCTGTTCCGTCAGGCAGACCACGTCGCGGTAGTAAACCGGGAGGCCGGGATGAAAGTTGAGGCGGTAATAATCCTCCAGCGTCATGGTGATACCGGGGCGCAGAACCTCCATGGCCTTAAGAAACGCCGGATAATGAATCTCCCGTGTGCTGTCCATCACGGTATCGTCATGGTCGAGAACCAGACACCGGTATCGCAGGCCGTCCGCCATCCGCTTCCTCCTTCCGCCGCACGGGGCCGGTGTGCGGAACCCGCAGGTCCCCGGCCGAAAGGGCGTTTGTTTCTTTTATCATAAGGTATTATACCCCTCCGCGTAAAGATACTTCGTAAAAAAAATGTGTGCGGGCGGGGTACGGCTTTCTTTCCGCGCATGCCGGTTTCGGCTGCATTTTTCTCCGCTTCGGGATGCTCCGCCGAAGAATCTTTCCGAATTCTTCTGGAAAAAATGGAGGGTCTGAGCCTCCCTCATGCCGGTTTTTGAGATCGGGCATTCCTTGAGCAACAACTTTTTTGGTTATTTTGCACAAGAAATTCCCTAATAAATGTTTGGGGGAAATCTTGCAAAACCTTTTTTTGCATGGTATAATTTTGTTTTACATCTGATTGTTTTGTTGGAGGCGAAGCCATGCCCACCCTGAAAGACGAGATTTTCCGGCGACGTACGTTTGCCATCATCTCCCACCCTGACGCCGGAAAAACGACGCTGACCGAGAAGTTTTTGCTCTACGGCGGCGCCATCGCGCAGGCCGGAGAGGTCAAGAGCCGGAAAGCCAAAGCCGCGGCTTCGGACTGGATGGAAATTGAGAAACAGCGCGGAATCTCTGTCACTTCCTCCGTCATGCAGTTTCAGCACGACGGCTTCTGCATTAACATCCTCGACACCCCGGGACACCAGGATTTCTCTGAGGATACCTACCGCACGCTGACCGCCGCGGATTCCGCCGTGATGGTCATCGACGGGAGCAAGGGCGTGGAGCCGCAGACCCGCAAGCTCTTCAAGGTCTGTGCGATGCGTCACATCCCGATTTTTACCTTTATCAATAAAATGGACCGCGAGACCAAAGACCCCTTTGATCTCTGCGAGGAGGTGGAGCGCGAGCTCGGCATCGAAACCTGCGCGGTCAACTGGCCCATCGGCTCCGGAAAGGAGTTTCAGGGCGTCTACGACCGGGAGAAGAAGTGCATCCTCTTTTTTCAGGACGAGGGCCATGGGAATAAAGCCCCGATCGTGGAAACGGAGCTTGACGATCCGAAGGTCGGCAAGATGATCGGCGAAAAGCGCTGGGCTCAGCTCCGGGAGGACGTGGAGCTGCTCGGCGCGGGCCGCGAATTCGATCTGGAGGAGGTCCGGGCCGGCAAACTCAGCCCCGTCTTCTTCGGTTCCGCTCTGACGAATTTTGGCGTCGAGCCGTTTCTCGAGGCCTTTCTCCGCATGACGACGCCTCCCCTGCCGCGCGTCGCGGACTGCGGCGAGATCGATGCCTTCTCCCCCGATTTTTCCGCCTTTGTCTTTAAGATTCAAGCCAACATGAATAAGGCCCACCGCGACCGCCTCGCCTTTATGCGGATCTGCTCCGGAAAATACGAGCGCGAGGCCGAGGTCTACCATATGCAGAGCGGCAAAAAAATGCGCCTCTCCCAGCCGCAGCACCTGATGGCCTCCGAGCGTGAGATTATCGACGAGGCCTACGCGGGCGACATCATCGGCGTATTCGATCCCGGCATCTTCTCCATCGGCGACACCGTCACCGTGCCGGGCAGGTCCTTCCGCTATTCCGGCATCCCGACCTTTGAGCCGGAGCATTTCATGCGGGTGCGGCCGAAGGACACGATGAAGCGCAAGCAGTTCATCAAAGGCACCGAGCAGATCGCGCAGGAGGGCGCCATCCAGATCTTCAAGACGCCCCGCACGGGCATGGAGGAGGTCATCGTCGGCGTGGTCGGCACGCTGCAGTTCGACGTGTTCCAGTACCGGATGCTCAGTGAGTACGGCGTGGAGCTCGTGATGACGAGCCTGCCCTACGAGCACCTGCGATTCATCCTTTCCGGCCCTTCCGACCCGAGGGATCTTGTGCTCTCCGTCGGCGCAAATGTGCTTGAGGATTTCCGCGGGCACAAGGTGCTGGCCTTCGGCGGAATCTGGTCCCTCGACTACATGCTCAAAAAAAATCCCGGCCTCGTGCTCGCGGAATCGCTGCCGGTATAAGGCGGTAATGAAGATTTTTTCGCCGTGTCAAAATTCTTATGGAAGAATTCTTGACGCGGCCGGTCTTTTTGTGGTATTCTTTTTTATGATTTTGAATCTTTTTCTTTGGTTTGGAGGCTTTCGATGCTGCGAATGCGGAACGAACCGAACACAGGAACGCTCTCGGGATGTACCGGAAACATCCCGTCTGTGGCAGTCACTCTTCATCAGACGGCAACGCGCCCACACAAGACGGCGTTGCCGCCTTTTCTTTTAAGCAGTTCCGCAGATTCGCACGCGGGAACGGGCTCCTGCCCGGACGGGTAGTGCCCTTTAAAGAATCCGAAGAGCGATATGATCCTGAAAACGAACCGAAAGTGGGGATTTCCATATGCATACGAAATTTATCTTTGTGACGGGCGGTGTCGTCTCCGGGCTGGGAAAAGGCATCTGCGCCGCCTCCCTCGGCAGGCTGCTCAAGGAACGGGGACTCCGTGTGACCATGCAGAAGTTTGATCCTTATATAAATGCGGATCCCGGCACGATGAGCCCCTTCCAGCACGGCGAGGTGTTCGTCACCGAAGACGATGCCGAGACCGACCTCGACCTCGGCCATTACGAACGCTTCATCGACGAGAACCTGAGCCGGGCCTCCAGCGTCAGCTCCGGCCTTGTGTATAAGGATGTCATTGAGCGGGAGCGCATGGGCGGCTATCTCGGCGGCACCGTGCAGATCATCCCGCATATTACGAACGAAATCAAATCTCATATTTACGCAATGGCCTCCGAAGACGTCGACGTGGCCATCGCAGAGATCGGCGGCACCGTCGGCGACATTGAGAGCCAGCCTTTCCTCGAGGCGATCCGTCAGGTCGGGAACGAGCGCGGCCACGGGAACACCATCTTCATCCACGTCGCGCTGATCGTCGAGATCCCCGGCACCGGCGAGCTCAAATCCAAGCCCGTCCAGCACTCCGTCAAGGTGCTGCTCGGCACGGGCATTCAGCCGGATATCCTGGTCTGCCGCTCCGGCGAGCCGATTCCCGACCATATGCGGCGCAAGATTTCCCTCTTCTGCAACGTCGAGCCGGAGTGCGTGATCCCGAACCTCACCGCCCCGACGCTCTACGAAGTTCCGCTCTATCTGCACCGGGAGGGCCTTGACGACATCGTCTGCCGGAAGCTCGGCGTCGGCTGTGAGGAGACGGATCTCACGCAGTGGAGCGCCATGGTGGAACGCATCAAGACGGCCTCCTCGCCGGTCACGATCGCCATGGTCGGAAAATATATGGATCTGCACGACGCTTATCTGAGCGTCTTTGAGGCGCTGAGCCACGCCTCCGCCGCGAACGGCGCAAAGCTCGAGGTCAAATGGGTGGAATCCGAGGACGTCACCGACGAGAACGCTCCGGAGATCCTTGGGGACTGCGACGGCATTCTGGTGCCGGGCGGCTTTGGGGACCGCGGCGTGGAGGGCATGATCTGCACCGCGAGGTATGCGCGCACGCACGGCGTGCCCTATTTCGGCATCTGCCTCGGCCTGCAGATCGCGGTCATCGAGTTTGCGCGGGATTGCGCCGGGCTGCCGGAGGCAAATTCCTCGGAATTTGACGCGGAGGCCGCCGACCCGGTCATCAGCCTGATGGAGGAGCAGAAGCGGCGTCTCGGCAAGGGCGGCACCATGCGGCTCGGAGCCTATCCCTGCATGCTCGCGCCCGGAAGCAAGGCTGCCGCTCTCTATGAAAAGGATGCCGTCTCCGAGCGCCACCGCCACCGCTACGAGCTCAACAGCGAGTACCGTGAGCGTCTGGAGGAGGCCGGCCTCGCGGTCACCGGGCAGTCGCCGGACGGCGTGCTCGCGGAAATCATCGAGAACCCCAACCACCCGTGGTTCGTCGGCGTCCAGTTCCATCCGGAATTCAAGAGCCGCCCGAACCGCCCGCATCCGATCTTTTACGGATTCATCCGGGCTTCTCTCGAAAACAGAAAAAAGAGCCATATCTGACCGGCTGCCGGCATAGAAATTCCGCAGGAACGGACGGGTGAAAGGGACTCTCCAAAAAAGAAGGGGCCTCTTTTCACCTGCAAAGACAGGTTCCCGGAACCGCGGCGGAGGGCTTTGCCTTTTCCGGCGAAGACCTGGAGCTTCCGAAATATTTGAATAACGCAAAGACGGGCGGCGTTTTTGCCCGACAGGAGGGATCGTATGAGCAACGCAGCGGAATTATTTGGATCGATGGTATTTTCGGACCGGGTAATGAAGGCCCGGCTGCCTGAGACGACCTATCAAGAACTTCAGGAGTGCATCCTGACGGGAAATAACCTGCAGCCCGGCACGGCCAATGTCATTGCCGGTGCGATGAAGGACTGGGCGCTTGAGAAAGGCGCCACGCATTACTGCCACTGGTTTCAGCCGATGACCGGCTTTACCGCGGAGAAACAGAACAGCTTTGTCTCGCCGCAGGACGACGGCAGCGCCATCATGGAGTTTTCCGGCAAGGAACTGATCCGCGGCGAACCGGACGCCTCGAGCTTCCCGAGCGGCGGCCTGCGCGCGACCTTCGAGGCCCGCGGCTACACCGCCTGGGACCCGACCTCCTTCGCTTTCCTCAAGGACGGCGTGCTGTGCATTCCGACCGCGTTCTGCTCGTTCGGCGGCGAGGCGCTCGATAAAAAGACCCCGCTGCTTCGCTCGATGCAGGCCATCAACACACAGGCTTTGCGCATCCTGCGGCTCTTCGGGAACCAGACCGCCACCTGCGTGCGGCCGACCGCCGGCGCAGAGCAGGAATATTTTCTCGTCGACCGCAAGCTCTTTGAAAAGCGCAGGGACCTGATCTACACCGGCCGCACGCTGCTGGGCGCCCGCCCGCCGAAGGGGCAGGAGATCGGCTGCCATTATTTCGGCGCCATCAAGCCCCGGATCGCCGCTTTCATGCGCGATCTCAACGACGAGCTCTGGAAGGTCGGCGTTCTCGCAAAGACGCAGCACAACGAAGCCGCCCCCGCCCAATATGAGCTCGCTCCGGTCTTCATGACGGTCAACATCGCCGCCGACCAGAATCAGCTTGTGATGGAGACTATGCGCAAGACCGCCGACAAACACGGTATGGTCTGCCTGCTGCACGAAAAGCCGTTTGCCGGCGTCAACGGCAGCGGCAAGCACAACAACTGGTCGCTCTCCACCGACACCGGCGAGAACCTGCTGGAGCCGGGCGACACCCCCGCGGAAAACGCCCAGTTCCTGACCTTCCTCTGCGCCGTGCTCAAGGCGGTGGACGACTATCAGGATCTGCTGCGCGTCTCCGTTGCCAGCGCGGAAAACGATCTGCGTCTCGGCGTCAGCGAGGCGCCGCCGGCCATCCTCTCGGTCTACCTCGGCGAGGAGCTGACCGCCATCCTCGAGGCCATCGAGCAGGATACCGTCTATCATCCGGGAGAAAAAAAACAGTTTAAATTCGGTGTATTCGCCCTGCCGCGCTTCCCGAAGGACACGAACGACCGGAACCGCACTTCGCCCTTCGCTTTTACCGGCAACAAGTTTGAATTCCGCATGGTCGGCTCGTCGGCCTCGATCTCCGGCGTCAACACCATCCTCAACACGATCGTGGCCGAGGAACTGTGCCGGTTCGCGGACCGCCTCGAGCAGGCGGAAAACTTCGACGGCGAGCTCCATGCGCTGATCCGGGACGTCATCCGGGAAAACAAGCGCATCATCTTTAACGGAAACGGCTACGGCGCAGCCTGGGAGGAGGAGGCCGCACGCCGCGGGCTCCTGAACCTGCCCGCCACGCCGGACTGCGCCCCCTATTATATCAGCGAAAAAAATATTCAGCTCTTCACCCGCCACAAGGTCTTCAGCGAGACGGAGCTCCGCGCCCGCTACGAGATCCTGCTGCAGAGTTACTGCCAGGTGGTCTCGATCGAGGCCAAGACGATGATCGGCATGGCGTGGGAGGAAGTTTTCCCGGCCGTCAGCGCCTTCTCCGGGAAGCTCGCCTCGGATGCCGCCGCCAAACAGGCTCTCCTCGGAGGCGGCGCCGGCGCCTATGAGACCGATACGGTCTCCTTGCTCACGGAGCTGCTGGATTCCGCTCACAACATCGTCAACGACCTCTCCGCCGCGCTGGAGACCGCCCATGCCAAGCAAACGATCGAGGAGCGTTCCCGCTGCCTGCTCGAAACCGTGCTTCCGCTGACGCGGGAACTGCGCGGCGCCGTCGATGCGATGGAGCGCCTGACCGACCGGAACTGCTGGCCGTACCCTTCCTACGGCGAACTGCTGTTCAACGAAGACTGAATTTCACTCTAAAAAAATAAAATTTGACAACAGGCCTCTCGGCTTTGCCGGGGGGCCTGTTGATTTTACGATCCGGAGAGGATGGAGTTTTGCCTGCGCGTCTCAAAAGCCGTGGGATTCCCGTTCCGGCACGGAGAGCAAATCTCCCCGCCGGCCGGAGAGCTAAGAAAGTTTCCCTTTCCTTGGAATTCCTCTTCATTTTCTATTTTTTATTACGCATACTAAAAAGAAGAGGAGAGGTGGTTTCTTATGCCCATATGGGTCGTCGTTTGCTATGTGATCGTTTCCGCAGGGTGTATCTTTGCCATTGCGGGACTGTATGAAAAGCGAAAGAAACAAATTGCGAAATCCGCGCTATCCGCATATCTTTCCTATACGCTCGTTTTTCTTGCCATATGGATTTTTAAGCTGACCGTTCCGTCCTATCTCATTCTGCTGACCATGCTGGCGGTTTTGCTCGCCTGCTTTTTCGGGGACTATCTCGGATATTACACGCGCTCCAAAACGTTCGACCGTTACCTCCATGTATACGGGTCCTTTTCCTTCGCGCTTTTCACCTATTGCCTCCTTGACGACGTCATGGAGGTCGGCGGCTCGAAAATCTTTCTGGCGCTGTCCGTATTTTTGATCGGAAACACGCTCGGAGCCTTATTTGAATTAATTGAAGCGGGCCATGACGCAAGAAATAAAATCAAAAGCCAAAAAGGGCTTCGGGATACGGATATGGACATGCTCTCGAACCTGATCGGCTCGGTGCTTGCCGGCGTTTTTGCGTATGTCCGGCTGCTCTGAAGCGCCGCTCCGGCGGACCGGAACCGCCCAATAAAAAGATCCGAACGCCTCATAAACAAACGGCAGCCGATCGGTTTCGGCTGCCGTTATTTCTTATTTTTCTTCATATCCCTCTAAGATTTCACGAAACCTTGAGGCGTGGAGCCCCTCCTCCTCCGCATAATCCGCGAATGTTTTTGCGGCCTCCTCGTCGTCCTCGGTCTCCTTGGAATAGGATTCAAAATCCCTCACAAGTTCCATGGAATTCTGCCATGCCCGGAGAAGCCTGTCCCTGGTGGTGATTTTAATATCGTTTTCGCGATCCGTTGTGCATTCCCCCTAACGATTGATTCTCTTTTAGCATTGACTTTTCGATTTCTTTTATTCGATCCGGCTCAGATCATGAGCGGGAGGCATGCAGCTATGGCCCCGGCATACATAAAAGGTGGTTTCCCCATCCTTGAGAGGATACTCCTTCGTGGGCCCGCTCAAGACCCGAATCATGCTTTCCGGTGAAACGACAAAGGGCAGTTCTTTTAAATCGTCCCGGTCTTTCGGCACCACGGTGATCTCCTGCGGCGGCTCGAAATAATCCGAAAGCGCGGTCAGGAACATGGCGTATCCGGCGGGATCACGCTCCGCCTCCGCAGACTGAAAATTCAACTGGCGCTTCAGGATCGTATCTCCGGCATGTTTCTCAGCGGGGGCGGATTCCCCGGCGGGTTTTCCGGCAGGAGTGCGCACCCCGCCTTTGGTGAATGCCTTGTCTCCAGCGGGCATTTTGCCTTCGATGAGCTTCTCATCTTTGATGAGCATCCCATTTTCAACGAGCATTTCGTCTTCGGTAAAGAA
>CAYMNV010000031.1:0-9965 GCA_964391915.1 uncultured Oscillospiraceae bacterium | reverse complement strand
AACCGTTTTCTTGAGAGGCCCGGCGAACCGATTCTTCCGCTCCCCGATACCGGCGACCGCTGTTTCTCCTGCGGCGTGTTCGGGGACCGAATTTTACGCGCCCGTTTTTCATGCGCTTTTCTTCCCCGGAGAACCATCCCGGCCATCTCCGCCCGTTTCCGGAAACCCCGCGCATGCCTTTCTCGGCGGTGCGTTTCGGAGGTCTGAATTCGGGCGTTCGCTCCCGGCGGTGCGGTTTCCCTTCAGGAATGTGAAAAAGGCTTTTTCAGCCGCGCGGCCGCGGCGAAAACCCATTCTGCCAAATAAAAAGTACCGGACGGGCCTCCAAAAGACCCGTCCGGTATTATTTTGCGTCTTTGGGGCGATATTTTGCCTCTCCTCCCGGCCAAACTAACGGTATCGGAAGGAGGCGGCGCAATGAGGGTGCGGATGTTTTTTTTGGCATTTACGGCCAGCTTTCTGCTGCTGTTCTGCGGCGCGGCCTACGCCGTTTTTTCTTTCTCGCAGGCGGGCGCCGGGATGCCGGCGCCCCAGGAATCCTCCTTCGGAGGCGGCTACATCCCGCGGGAGGAGGATAATTTCAGCGTGCTGCTGATCGGCACGGGTTACGGCGGAAAAAGCGCGGAATATTTCACGCTTGTCCGCTTCGATATGCCGGCCGGGCGCATTCCGGTTTTCACGTTCCCGGCCTCCTGCACGATCTCTTATGAAAACGAGGAGACCGATCTGCGAACCCTCTGTAATTCCTCCGGAACGGAGGCCCTGATCGCCGCGCTGGAGGCGGAATACGGCATCCCCATCGACGGCTGGCTCCGCTACGGCCGCGCCGGCTGCGAGACGATCGTGGATACGCTCGGCAGCTACGACCTCTCGTTTCCGCGTGCGCTCATTTATTCCGGCGGCGGGCGCAGTATCCACCTGCTCGCCGGCATGCAGCGCATGAACGGCAAAAAGACCTTCGACGTGATCTCCTTCCCGGATTTCACCGAGACGGAGCGCTGCGACCGGATCTCAAAGCTGGTCGCTGCTTTCCTCAGCCGCAGGCTTATCCGCCTGACGAAAGAGGGCGGCAACAACTTCGACGTGGTGGCGGACAACACGGAGGCCTCGTTTGGCGCGAAGGAACACGCGCTCCGGGAACCCGGGCTCGCGTTTCTGGCCTCGCTCGACGTGACCGTCTCGAGCCACATCACGATGGAGGCGGAGCTCCGGGACGGAAAGCTCTATCTGACCGACACATCCCGGGAGCGGCTGCTCAAATATTTCACCTGACCGGCTCCGCGGCCCGCACGGGGCTCCCGTTTCGGCCGCCTCTCTCCCGTTCTTTCCGCTCCGTAATTTTCTGTGGCTCACTCTGTGAACCACGCTCACATCGTTTTTGCCCCACAGACCGGGAGAAAAATTCCTTCGGTCTTTGTCCCACGAATCCGACACGGCGGGGTCTTTTTTCCGTTTGATGCGTTCCGCCCAGCGGAAGCTTCTCCTGTTTTTATTCCGTGATCCCCATGAGCTTCGCCTTCATCAGCAGGATCTGGGATTTGGAATCCTCGATCTCGCCGGAGAGCGCCATGGCGACCGCCTCGCCGAACGGGATCTTCACGATATCAAGGAATTCGCCGTCGTCCGGATGCGCGCCGAGGTCGGAGAGCTCTTTTGCCGCAAAGAGCCAGAGTTTTTCGTCGCAGAAGCCCGGCGAGGACCATACGCAGCCCATCGGAATCCACGTCTCCGCGGAGAGGCCGCATTCCTCGAGCAGCTCGCGCTTCGCACAGGCGAGCGGCTCCTCGCCCGCGTCGAGCTTGCCGGCCGGGAGCTCCAGCAGCGCCTTTCCCACCGGGTAGCGGAACTGGCGCACAAAATATACCCCGCCGTCCCGGTCGAGCGCGAGCATGGCCGCGGCGCCTTTATGCCGCACGACCTCCCGCGCGGCCTCGCTGCCGTCAGGGAGCCGGACCCGGTCGACCCGGAGGTCGAGGACGTGCCCGGAAAAAATATTCTCGGACGCAATTTTTTCTTCCTGAAGTCTCATGGCATTGCTCCTTTCCGGTTTCTATATTTTCTCTCCGGAGCATATCTTTGCGTAGTATGCCCGGAGGTGATTGACAGTGGAATCCATCTTTCTTCCGCCGACGGCGGAAAACGTAACTTACTCGATCGGCGGTATTCTGGGCCGCCATCCGTGCTCAAAATCCTTTTCCGTCGGAAAAAGCGTGCTCGGGCGAAAAATCACCGCCCTCTCGCTGGGAAATCCCTGCGGGGGCATCCTCTACGCCGGGGCCATTCACGGCTCGGAGTGGCTGACCGCCTCGCTGCTGCTGGAGTTTTTCGACGAGCTCTGTTACGCGTACGAACACGACAGCCGCCCTTACGGGATCGACGTGCGCCGGGCTATCCTCGCGCGGGGCGTGCTCGTCGTGCCGGTGCTCAACCCGGACGGCGTGGAGATCGCACTCCGCGGGCCGGAAGCCGCGCTCTGCCTGCGCGACAAGGTCGAGCGCCTCTCCGGCGTGGACTATATTCATTGGAACGCCAACGCGCGCGGCGTGGATCTCAACCATAATTTTGCCGCGGGCTGGGAGGAGCTCCGTGTGCTGGAGCAAAAGCACGGCATTTTCGGCCCCGCGCCGGGAAAATACGGCGGCCCTGCGCCCTTCTCCGAGCCCGAAACGCGCACCGCCTGCGGGATCTGCACCACCTTCGGCGTCAGGCGGCTCTACGCCTTCCATTCGCAGGGGGAGGAGATCTACTGGCGCTACGGGAGCAACACGCCCGCCGCCTCGCGGGAGATCGCGCGGCTGCTGGCGGAGGCCTCTGGCTACCGGCTCAGCGACCCGACGGGCACCGCCTCCTTCGGCGGCTTCAAGGACTGGTTCATTCAGCGCTTCTGTCTGCCGGGCTTTACAATAGAAATCGGCAGAGGGACAAACCCCCTGCCGGCGGAAGATCTGGTCGACATCCGAAAAAAACTCTTCGGAATGTTGTTTCTTTCTCTGATGCTGTGAGCGGGGCGGTTACTGCTGCTTTTCAAAAAGCGGGCTGACCGGGCGCTCGCCGTAGATCCGCTCGATCGCCTCGGCGAAGATCGGCGCGACCGGCAGCACCGTGATCTTGTCGATCCGTTTTTCCGGCGGAAGCGGGATCGTATCAAGGAAGACAAGCTCGTCGATGCAGCTGTCCTGCAGGCGCTCGATGGCGGGGTCGGAGAGCACGGCGTGGGTGGCGCAGGCCACGATCTTGGTGGCTCCGCCGATCTGGAGCAGCGCCTCGGCCGCGTGGCAGAGGGTGCCGGCGGTATCGACCATGTCGTCGACGATGATGCACTTCTTGCCCCGGACATCGCCGATGATGTTCATGACCTCGGAGACGTTGGCCTTCGGGCGGCGCTTGTCGATGATCGCGATCGGGATATCGAGCTTCTCGACGAATTTGCGGGCTCTGGTGACGGAGCCGAAATCCGGAGAGACGGCCACATACTCATCCTCGTGGCCGTGAACCAGCGGCTGAAAATAAGGGCTGAGGATCGGCACGCCGAGCAGGTGGTCGACCGGGATGTCGAAAAAGCCCTGAATCTGGGCGGCATGCAGGTCCATCGTGAGGACCCGGTCCGCGCCGGCGGCGGTGATCATATTCGCAACCAGCTTCGCGGAGATCGGCTCGCGGGGGCGCGCCTTTCTATCCTGGCGGGCATAGCCGAAATACGGGATCACGGCGTTGATGCGGCCGGCGGAGGCACGCTTCAGCGCGTCGATCATGATCAGCAGTTCCATCAGATTATCGTTGACCGGATTGCAGGTGGACTGCACGACGAAAACGTCGGAGCCGCGGACGGATTCCTCAAGGGAAACCGAAATCTCTCCATCCGCAAAATGCCTGACCGTGCACTGGCCGAGCGGGATCCCGATATTTTTCGCGATGTCTGCGGCTTCTCTGGGGCAGGCATTTCCGGCGAAAATCTTAATGTCTTTGCCGTGAAGGTTCATTTTTCTCTCTCCCTGTCGTTTGCTTTTAATTTTTCCTGACTTTATTGTGAAGGCGGACCCATTCCTCTTTGTTTTCCTGGCGGGCGCGGCCGATGCACAGGGCCTCGTCCGGCACATCCTCGGTCACCGTGGTTCCCGCCGCCGTGTAGGCGAAGGCACCGACCTTTACCGGCGCGATCAGATTCGTGTTGCAGCCGATGAAGGCGTTGTCGCCGATCACCGTGCGGTATTTTTTCTGCCCGTCGAAGTTGGCGATGCAGACGCCGCAGCCGAAATTGACGCCCTCGCCGACATCCGCGTCCCCGATATAGGTCAGGTGCGCGACGCTGGTCCTCGCGCCGACTTCGGAATTCTTGATCTCCACATAGTCGCCGATCTTCACGTCCTCGCCGATCACGGTTCCCGGCCGGATCTGGGAGAACGGGCCGATCTTCGCGCCGTCCTTAAAGACGGCGTCGGCCATCTTGGTCGCAAAAATTTTGCACCCGTCCCCGACGGTGCAGTTCTCGATATAGCTGTTGGGGCCGATCTCGCAGTTTTTGCCGATCACGGTGCTGCCCTTGAGAATCGTCCCCGGCAGGATCGCGGTGCCTTTCCCGATTTTGACCGACGCGCCGATCAGGATGCCGTCGGTGCAGAGGAATTCCACGCCCGCTTTGCATAGCTTCGTGAGCACGATCGTACGGGCCGCC
Organism: uncultured Oscillospiraceae bacterium; assembly: GCA_964391915.1. Taxonomy (GTDB): domain Bacteria; phylum Bacillota; class Clostridia; order Oscillospirales; family Ruminococcaceae; genus UMGS1668. The sequence goes on along the minus strand of CAYMNV010000031.1, from coordinate 5,293 downwards.
GCGTTGAGCGTCAGCAGCCCCACCGGATCGGAGGCCGTCATATACAGTTCCTTTTTGGCGGCCACAAAGGTCGCCGCAGTCTCCACCCGGTCGGAGAGATAGGCGAGCGCCGCGGCCAAAAATTTTTCTTCCTTCGGGTCGGTATGGTCAAAAAGCTCAAAAAGAAAATCCGCCTTCACCCAATACGCGCTGGAATTGAGTTCGCGGATAATGGCTTCCCTTCCGCCGGAAGCGAGGATGGTCAGTTTCTGGCCGTTATTGATATGATAGGTGCGCGAGGCGGAAATCGTCTCCGCGCCGAGAAACGGGTTCTCCGCCCGCAGGACAAGCACGTCCCTGTCGCCGCGCTGGGCGACCCAATCCTTTGCGGCGCAGGGAAGATTGCTCCCCTCCTCGCCGGCAAAAACAGGCGCGTCACCGGTGTAGGCCGAAAAAGCCTCCGCGTTTTTTGCGAAGACATAGCAGCGGTCCGTGATCCCCGCTTCGTCCAGCGCGTCGTTGATCCAACCGATCATCGGCTCGAACAACACGTCGCAGAGGGCGTCCGGCCGGTCCTCCCGGATACGGGCTTCCCCTGTCGTACAGATGATTGCACAGGCGTCGGACATCGGAATAACACCTCCCGGAAAGCAGTTTCATTCATATACATTATGCCAAGCTCCCCGCATTTTTGCAAGTATTAACTCAAATATTTCGTAGAAGCTTGAATTTTCGTCCAAATCGCAGATTTTACCATTAAAATGTAGAAAACTAATAGGTCTTCTGATATAATTTCTTTCAAATTGAGACATTTCTTTCATTTCGGAAAACAAAAAGAGGGGGTTCATTCATGAGCAAGAAGTTTGTCTATCTCTTTTCCCAAGGCGACGGCACGATGCGCGCGCTGCTCGGCGGAAAAGGCGCCAATCTGGCAGAGATGACCAACCTGGGGATGCCCGTCCCTCCCGGGTTTACGATCACGACCCGGGCCTGCACGCAGTATTACGAGGACGGCCGCCAGATCAACGATGAGATCCAGGCGCAGATCTTCGAATACCTCGGCAAGCTCGAGACCCGCACCGGAAAGGAACTCGGCGACTCGGAGAACCCGCTTCTTGTCTCCGTGCGCTCCGGCGCGAGGGCCTCGATGCCGGGCATGATGGATACCATCCTCAACCTCGGCCTCAACGACGAGGTGGTCGAGGGCCTCGCAAAGCTCACCCAGAATGAGCGCTTCGCCTACGACTCCTACCGCCGCTTCATCCAGATGTACGCCGACGTCGTCGAGGAGATCCCGAAGGCCCGCTTTGAAGAGATCATCGACGAGATCAAGGCCGCCCGCGGCGTCGTGCACGACACGGAGCTCGACGCCGGCGATCTGCGCGAGATGGTCGAAAAATTCAAGCAGTATTATGTGGAATCCAAGGGCCAGAGCTTCCCCTCCGACCCGCGGGAACAGCTGATCGGCGCGGTCAAGGCCGTCTTTCGTTCGTGGGACAACCCCCGCGCCAACTACTACCGCCGCATGAACGACATCCCCTATACCTGGGGCACCGCCGTCAACGTGCAGTCGATGGTCTTCGGCAACACCGGCAGCTTTTCGGGCACCGGCGTCGCCTTCACCCGCAACCCCGCCACCGGCGAAAACAAGCTCTACGGGGAATTTCTGATCAACGCGCAGGGCGAGGATGTCGTGGCCGGCATCCGTACGCCGCAGCCGATCGAGCACCTCGACGACATCCGCCCCGGCCTCTACGACGAATTCTTCGCCATCGCGAAGAAGCTCGAGAATCACTACCACGACATGCAGGATATGGAGTTCACCGTCGAAAACGGCAAGCTCTACATGCTGCAGACCCGCAACGGCAAGCGCACCGCCGCCGCCGCCCTCAAGATCGCCTGCGACCTTGTGGACGAGGGTCTGATCTCCAAGGAGGACGCCATCATGAGCGTCGAGCCGAAATCCCTCGACGCGCTGCTCCACCCGCAGTTCGACCCCAAGGCGCTCAAAAAGGCCGATCCCGTCGGGGAGGCGCTCCCCGCGAGCCCGGGCGCCGCTTCCGGCAGAGTTGTGTTCAACGCAGCCGATGCCGTCGCATGGGCGAAAAAGGGCGAAAAGGTCATTCTCTGCCGCCTGGAGACCTCTCCGGAGGACATCGAGGGCATGCATCACGCCGAGGGCATCCTGACGGTGCGCGGCGGAATGACGAGCCACGCCGCCGTCGTCGCGCGGGGCATGGGCACCTGCTGCGTCGCCGGCTGCGGCGCCATCACGATGCACGAGGAAGAAAAATATTTCGAGTTGGGCGGGCACACCTTCCGCGAGGGCGACTACATCTCCCTCGACGGTACCACCGGCAAAATTTACGCCGGCCCGATCCCGACCGTCCCGGCCACGATCTCCGGCTACTTCGGCACCTTCATGGACTGGGCCGACCGCAAGCGCACGCTGGGCGTCCGCACCAACGCCGACACCCCGACCGACGCGAAGCAGGCCGTCCTCTTCGGCGCGGAGGGCATCGGCCTGTGCCGCACCGAGCACATGTTCTTCAACCCCGACCGCATCCAGACCATGCGCGAGATGATCGTCTCCAAGGACGAGGAGCACCGCCGCGCCGCCCTCGCGAAGCTCCTGCCGATGCAGCAGAGCGACTTCGAGGGCATCTACGAGGCCATGGAGGGCCGCCCGGTCACGATCCGTTTCCTCGACCCGCCGCTTCACGAGTTCGTCCCGACCAACGAGGAGGACATCGCCGCGCTCGCCAAAGAAATGAAGCTGGATGTGAGCGACCTCAAGGCCACGATCGCCGGGCTGCATGAATTCAACCCGATGATGGGCCACCGCGGCTGCCGTCTCGCCGTCACCTACCCGGAGATCTACGAGATGCAGACCACGGCCGTCATTCAGGCGGCGATCAACGTCGGCGCCATACACCCGGAATGGAACATCACGCCGGAGATCATGATCCCGCTGGTCGGCGAACGCAAAGAGCTTAGCTATGTGAAGGAGATCGTCACCGCGACCGCCGACGCGATCATCGCAGGGAACGGCTCCACAATGAAATACAAGGTCGGCACGATGATCGAGATCCCGCGCGCGGCGCTGCTGGCCGACGAGATCGCCGAAGAGGCCGAATTCTTCAGCTTCGGTACCAACGACCTGACCCAAATGACCTTCGGCTTCAGCCGCGACGACGCCGGCGCGTTCCTCGGCGCCTATTACAACAAAAAGATCTACGAATCCGACCCGTTCGCCCGCCTCGATCAGGAGGGCGTGGGCAAGCTTGTGCAGATGGCCTGCGACCTCGGCAGAAAGACCCGCCCGGATATCAAGCTCGGCATCTGCGGCGAGCACGGCGGCGACCCTTCGAGCGTCGATTTCTGCCACCGGATCGGCCTTACCTACGTCTCCTGCTCCCCGTACCGCGTCCCGATCGCGCGCCTCGCCGCCGCGCAGGCCGCGATCCGCAACCGCAAAGAGGAATAATCCGAGCGGCGGCATCCGTGTCTTTATCCCGGCTGCAGCGCCCGTACCGGAGCCGCTTTCGAAAAAAGGCGGCATGGGCGCGTATTCTGTGCCCGCGTTCATTTCTCCGCCTCTGCGGCGGAAAAGCCGGCATCCGTGCTCAAAATAAAAAGAGGCGCCCGCGTCGATGCGGCCGCCTCTTTTTTTATTCTGAAAAGCGGAGCGGATGTTGCTTCCGCTCCGGCAGGTTTATTCCTTTTGCTCGCCGCGCGCTTCCATTTCCTCCTCCGAGAGGATGTGCGCATGGACCTTGGAGATGTGGTGCTCCTCCGTCTGCAGAACCGTGAATTCCACGCCGCCGTACTCAACAACGGGATGCTCATCCTCCTCCGGGATGCGGCCGAGCAGGTCGGTCAGCAATCCGCCGAGTGTATCGTACTCCGCATCCACCGGCACTTCGATGTCGAGCAGGCTGTCGATATCCTTGAGAAAGACGGTGCCGTCGAAGTCGAAATTCTCCTCGTCGATCTTGGAGATTTCCTCCTCCTCGTTGTCGTACTCGTCCTGAATGTTGCCGACGATGGCCTCAAGCAGGTCCTCCATCGAGATGATGCCCGCGGTGCCGCCGTACTCATCCACGACGATGGCGAGCTGGATCTTTTTCTGCTGGAATTCCGCAAAGACCTCGCGGCAGCTGTTGGATTCCGGCACGAAGCTGACCGGCCGGATGAAATCCTCCACCTTCCGGCTCTGGAAATCCGGGTCCCCGATCAGGGAGAGCAGGTCCTTGGCGTAGATGACGCCGCAGATATTGTCGATCGTCTCCTCGTAGACCGGGATCCGGGAATAGCCGTCGGCGATGGCGATCTCCACGATATCTTCGATGCCGTCTCCCTGTTCCACGGCGGTCATGTCGATGCGGTGCGTCATCACCTCGCCCACCGTGCGGTCGTCGAACTCGAAGATGTTATTGATCATATCGCGTTCGCTTTCCTCGATGGTGCCGTTCTCGTTGCCGGCGTCGAGCATCATCCGGATGTTCTCCTCGGTGGCCCCTTCCGGCTCGCCGACCGAAGCAATGCCCGCGAGCTTCATGATGGCCGCGGCGGAGCCGTCGACGAGCTTCACCAGCGGGCGGAAAAACAGATAAAAGAAATACAGGATCCCGGAAACGCCGTAGGCGATCTTCTCCGGCCTGTGCATGCCGATCCGTTTCGGCACCACTCCGCCGAACACCAGCATAAAGAACGTGAGCACGAGCGTCAGCAGAATCAGCGTGAGCACCAGCAGCGTCTCCGGGGCGAGCGGGACATAGCGCCCGAAGAATTCCGCGGCCGGCGCGGCGTACTCGTTTGCCGCAAACGCGGCGGCCAGAAAGCCAAACAGCGTGACCGTTGCCCGGATCATGGCCAGAAAATCGTTCGGCTCATCCGCCATCCTGCAGAGGGTTATGGCTCTTTTATCCCCATCGTCCGCATCTTTATGCAATTTTGCATCGTTGAGGGAAATCAGCGCCGCCTTGCTCATCGCAAAAAATCCGCCGGCGCCGATCAGGCATATCAGGAGAAGCAGGTATCGTGTACTACCGGGGTCATCCATAGGGATAGATCTCTTCTTTCACACACATAAAATTCATACCAAATGGTATTATTAGTAATATACATTTTTTTACTTCCCCTGTCAACAGCATCCGGTCGAAAACCGCATTGGCAAGCGTCTTTTTCTTTTTTCATGCAAGAAACGATTGACCGGCACGCGGTTTCGTGCTATGATAATTGGGCCGGTCCGACCGGCGCCGGAGCATACGGAGACGTATCGAAGTGGTCATAACGGCCTCGACTCGAAATC
>CAYMNV010000030.1:1822-18265 GCA_964391915.1 uncultured Oscillospiraceae bacterium | reverse complement strand
ACGCATAAGGAGCACATCCGGCTCCCGCCGGATGTGCTCCCAGTATGCGGAGTGACTTTATTTAGTTCTGAAAACCGGTTTGCCGTTGAGCATATTGAGCCACATATCAAGACGAGGATCGAGCCACAGATGCTGGAGACGGGCGATCTTCTGGCCGTACCAGCTCATGTAATCGAAAGCGACGTCGGAATTGAAGGACTGCTGCAGTGCCCAGTAAGCCCACTTAATATCGCCGACGATCTTATAGAGTTTCATCTTCGCAAAGCCCATTTCGTCGAAGTTTCCGCCGTGATAGACCTTGCAGAGCTCGACATCCATGGCCTCGGTGAGATAGTTCGTCGTAGCGATCAGGCCAAGATCATAGTAAGGATCGTTCATGGAGGCATATTCCCAGTCGATGATCTTCAGGTCGTCTTTGGCTTCATTGTACATCAGGTTGTTGGTCCAGAAGTCGTTGTGGCAGGGTTTGAGGACCATTCCGTTGTTGTTGAAGGCATCTTCAGTGGTATGAAGGATGTACTCCATCTTGTCGTGCCACGGCGGGAGATAGTTGCCCTGTTTGGCTCTGTCGATCATATCCCATGCCTGCTCGAAAACATTCTGGGTCAAGGGCAGCGTTTTGCCGGGAGTATTATGGAACGCGGAGATATTCTGGAAGATCTTAGTGAAAATCTTCTCAGTATACACATCGCCGAAGGTGACCTGTCTGTAGCCGTCGAGCCACTCAAAGATCTCGACACCGGTGTCTTCAAAGTAGTAATAAACCTGCGGGCCCGCGCCGCTCTCGGCAGCGATGACGTTGGCGGCATGGCAGTTCGGTCTGTCGATGAAATCGGTTCCCGCGCCCGGGATCTTCAGGAAGAAATCCTTACCGTCGACGTTGACTTTGAAGTTAGGGTTGGTGATACCGCCGGAAATCGGGGCATACGAAACTTTCTTGCCTTTCCAATCAGCGACTCTGGCGATGGCTTCATCGATATTAGTCTTAACAAGCGCCATTTTCAAATCTCCTTTAACTTAATTTTTATTCCCCTGAACAGGGAAGGACAGCCGGTTGGTGAAATATTGCGAAATTAGCATCCGAAACCGGGGACGAAGTTGAAGATCGCGATGAACATCAGGCAGCAGATCCACATGGAAATGACGGAGCCGATGTAACCGTGATGCTCTTTGCAGATGGTTCTTGCAAGCCAGTCAGCGACAGGCGGCATAAACACTGCGCCGACGATCGCGCCGGTGATGACGACATAGAGGTCGGTGCCATAGAAGAGAACGAAGGCCGGGGTCAGGGAAGCGACCGGAACGAAGGTGTTGTACCAGCCCAGTTCAAACCAACGATGCCAATAAAGGAAGATGCCGATTGCGGCGGCAAGGATCTGGGAAGCAAGGATGACCAGATAGACGTTGCCGTTGCCGTAACCCGGGTTGGCGGGGTTCAGGAAGATAGAGACGATGCCGCCGACGACGAAGAGGAAGCCGGCAAGTTCGTTGCCATAGAAGACCGGCTCGGTGAAATCGGCAAAGACTCTCTTAACAAACCATTCACCGTTCATGGACTGAATATTCGCTGCGCCAAGAGCTTTGACGTCCTTCTTTTCCACTGCGGGAACTTCGGGATCGGAGGCCTGCTTGGCCATCCAAGGGAGGAAGCGGCAGACTTCAAGGGAAATGAATCCACTGACGATCATCGGAGTCGTCCAGGCAACAGCGCCCGGGAGGCCCCATACGCCGGAGAAGTTCAGGTTGATGAAGTAGGCAAACGGGCAGCCAAGGAAAACGCCCAGAACAATGGCCGTGAGAACTTTTCTCCACTCGCCGCCATATTTGAAGATAATGGCAGGAACAAAGCTGGCGATCGCGATAAAGGTCGGGACAAACGCGATCTGCTGAGTATTCCAGATGTGCTGATAAAGGATACCACTGATGGCACTGGTCGCAAGCTGTGCAACCAGGACTCTGTAGAAGAGGCCGGTGCCGTAGCAGACGCCGAAGGTGCATTTGGATTTTTTGCCGGTATACATAGCGATGATGCAGCCCACGATCATCAGCAGGCCGCCGAGGGCGGTTTTCTGGTAGGTGGGGTCGCCCCAGTCGCTGAGCACATACATGATTCTTGCAAGGATATTGCCGTCCGCAGCCTGCTGCAGCCAAGTCATGTAATCGGGAAGAATGTTCAGATTCGGGAACTGGATGTAGCTGCATGCATAGAGGGCCAGAGCGAGAACAATCATGCCGATGAATGCCAATACAGGCCTTTTAGGTCTAGATTTTTCCATAATTGAGTCTCCTTTTAATTTAATGTTAATTAAAATTTGATACGTCGATGCCGTAAATCTCCGCGAGAATGGCGATATAGCCTTCGTAGGTCTTCATCATTTCTTCGATGCTGACCTGTTCTTTCGGCTGATGCGCCCATTTCTCTTCCGCTCCGGAATATCCGATGGTGGGGATGCCATGAATGGCGCAGGTCGTGCCGCCGTCCGTTCCGAACTTCCAATACTTTTCGGCCGGATTCTGTCCGAGGCTTCTGAGGGCTTTGAAGGACTTCACAACAAATTCGTTGTTTCTGTCCGTGGACCATGGCGGATGGAATTTCTTGACTTTGTGCTTGTATCCGGTATAAGAGGTCTCCTCATAGATTCTGGGTTCGACGGTCGCCTTGAACTCAGGATAAGAGGTGCTCAAACGCTTGAAGATCGCTTTAAACTCATCAAGGAGGTCGTCCAGCGTCTGTTCCGTCGAATATCTTCTGTCGATGGAAATCTCGCACTCATCCGGGATCACGCTCAGGGTCCCGCCGGGTTTGACGATGCAGTTCGTCACGGTAATCGGAGTCCGCGACCCCAGGAAATCGGTCTTGAGCTCGATGCCCGTATGGCTGAAGATATCCTGAAGAATCGGAACCATGTATTCCAGAGCATTGATGCCTTCCTGCGGAGCGGAAGAGTGAGCGCATCTGCCGAAAGTTTTTACGACAAGCTCAACTTTTCCTCTCTGTCCGATGGCGAGGTCGTTGGAAGAAGGCTCGGCCAGGAAAACGACGTCCGCTTTGATGTTCTTTTCTTTCATGGTGTAATCGAAGAAATATTCCATACCGAACATTTCCGCGGGCTCTTCCTGAACCACGGCGAGAAAGATCAGATCGCCGGGGAGCTTTTTCCCACACTTAACGACTCTTTCAAGAATGGCCTTGAATGCAAAAATCTGTGCAGCCAGACCGCCTTTCAGATCGTCGATACCTCTTCCGATAAGGTTACCGTCCACGATCTCAGGCTTGTATGGATCATAAGGGGCCCAGTTGTCCAAATTGCCTTCCGGAACCGCATCCAGATGGCCATTCAGCATTATGTTCGGGCCTTTTCCTTCGCCTCTGACGATGGCAACCATATTGCCGGCACCGTCAATAAAGGCTTCGTCCACACCCATTTTTTGGAATTCCTCAAGAAGGAACTGCGCAAGAGCTCCTTCCTGACAGGTTAATGATTTAATGGAAACCAGTTTTTTCATGAATTCCACATAATCATTCCTGTGGTCCTCCACAATTTTGAACATTGATATCCTCCTCATGCTATATTAAATCATCACGCCGCCATGCTCAGGCAAAAAAGGAAATGGGGTGAGCATCAGCAACGTAAAAATTTACGGGGTAAACGACTGCAGAAGGCTGACTGTAAAATCAAGTCGGACACTTGAAAAAGGAAAACCAAAGGGATGGAAACGGCCTCACGATTTCAGGCGAAAATCCTCAAAAACGATCGTGAACCCGGCCGTGCCAAGAGGCGCCAAAAGAGAAAATACACCCGGATATGCAAAAACAGACCGGCCGATGCCGGAACGCCGCCTTCTTCCGGCTTGCTTTCGCATCGCCGAAAAGGAGAACGGACTTCCGTAGGTTCATCGGAAGGCCTCTGCGTCTTTTCCCGGATATCCATGCGGACCGCTGAAAATCCATAGAATTTCCCCGTGCGGCCGACCGATGCGGCCTTGGGACGGGGTTTTGCGCCGTGGACGGATTTTCATGGCCGGGATGGAATGCCGGTATACCGGATTGCTGTGCTCAGGAAGCCGAAAGCCCACTCTTCGCAGCGCGAAGAAAGCTGTACGGTTCGCCGCAAACCGCTTCGCAGGTTTGCGGCAGAGATTGCTGCCCTGTCGTTTTGCCGGGGCAGAATCCCTCCAAACACGGGTTCGGGCAGAACGCTTCGCCCTTGCTTGCCTGGGAATGGAATATCTACCTGAAAAAAATCAGGAGGGTCCATCGACTTTATGGATGCCGGAGTGCCGCGCCGCCCCGCGTCCGGATGACACCGAACGCCATGACGGCGCTCCGCAGGGAAAACGGCGCTCGATTCTCCGCAGTCTTTCAAACCGTTTCGGCAGACGGCGGTTCGGAGCTTGCCGGTGTTGCGGCAGTTGTAGAATGAGGCAGCACAGAGGGTTCCCCTTGCCTGCCCGCGGGATCTCCCGGGAACGGCCGCGGAACGAACGGCGCAGCGGCCTCGTTCGGGTGCCAATCCCCCAAAGGCTCCTCCGTCGAGGAGGTTCCGGTCAAGCAGCCGGCGGCCGAATGGGCGAACTCGCCGCAGGCCTGGCTGCCGAACGCCCGAAGGATGGTTCGGGGCGTCCCCGGATTGCGTAGTCTTACCAAGAGCAGCAGGTTTTTTCGTTGACGTAGGGAAAGCGGTTTCGCGTCCCGCTTCCGGCATCCCTGCCTGCTCCGATCGGATCTGTGGGGCGGTATGTAGGCCCCGCTTCAACCGGACTTTTTTTCTTCTCCCGTGTCCGGCTTGCCGTGACAGGCGCTTCCGTTCACGACGGCCGCGCACTGTCGAATTCCGCCGCTGAAAGCGGCTGGTTTTCTATGCAAACAGCGCCTGTTCCGGTGCTGTCTTTGCAGAAACTGTCGTGATCATCCGCCGGCGGATTCGCAGAAGGAGAGCTGCCGGCTCGGATCCGGGGTGCGTGCTCATCTGAGACACATCTCCGGCCTTATGCCCGGACTCGGTCTCCGCTCTGCCGTGAGAGCCGGCCTGCATGCTTTCATTGGATTCACCAATCTGTGCAGGTCCGCGTGCCCACGCCGGACGAAGTGCGCCTGTGCGCAATAAAATAAATTTTATAGATACCCTCTTTGACGTGTTGCCTGAGGCAAAAATCGCTGCACGCTTTTATAGCTATTTAAGCATATTAGGGGCGGCGGTGATCTTCGCGGATGTTTGTCGAGGTTTTCTGAGACAAACTTTATCCCCTTGTGTTACACAAATGTCAATACCCTTTTTAGAATAATTTTTTCTGTTCCGGACTCGGCATTCCCCGCCGTCCGACGCGAGACCCCGATTCTTTATGGATCCGTCGTGAGCCTTTCCCGGAAAGGCGGCATGACGGGTGCCCCGTCAGAGCGTAATAAAAGCCAGCGCCTAAATGACGCTGGCTTTCCTTTTGTCTAAACCCCCGGTGCTACGGCTGTCTGCCGTTCTGGAAAGGGCCATCGGCATTCTTTTTCAATAATCCTGCGCGCAGGAATCCCGCACGCGCTCGCCGGCCATAAGTCGGCGTCCTTTTTCTCTTTTGCTATCCTTTCCGTTCACCGCGGACCGGGAAGGATGCCGCCTTTTTCCGATTCGGAATCCGGCCCCCGCCGGGAAAGAGAACGGCGCTACGATTTGGGGGCAACAGGAATCTGTATTTCCAAAAGAGTCTCGCTGCGGTCGTCGGTCAGGGTGACGTCGATTTTATAAATCTGATAGATATATCCCTTTATTCTTAAATTATGATCTCTTATATATTCCTTAGCTTTTTCAAAGCACGGATCGTATTTTTCAAGCCGTCCGCCATGGTAAGCCACGCACAGATAATCTCCGGCGGGAACGCTGCGCATGAATTCCGACTTTACCTTAACCGCATCCTTGTCCACAAACAACATAGGAATCGCATGAATATAGTTTTCGTTCTTTTCCAGCAGGTCCTCTCCCGCGTAAACGCCGACGCAGTCCGTGGCAAGGATCGGCGCGATTTCGTTCAGGTACCATTCGAGCTTTGTCAGCGCGTACACATGCTCCTTTGAGCCTCCGGCAGGCTCTCCGAAGGTGATGATGTGCCTTTCCGGGATATATCGCATGCACGGGTGGTCTATTTCCTTCAGCGACGTAAGCTCCCCCAGGAACGAAAGCTTCCGCGCGATGGTATGGCACAGGAACAGCTTTCTCTCGATATCGGCCTGCAGCTTGGAGTAATACTCGGAGAACATTCGTATGGATTTCCGCAGATTGCAATCTGTAAAATAATCCTGTACCTCTTCCACGGACATGCCAAGTTCTCTCAGCTCTCTGATCACGCCGAGTTTTTCACTCTGGCGGACCGAATAGTAGCGGTATCTTGTCTCCGGATCTATGTACTCGGGCTTCAATAAGTTGATCCTGTCATAGTACCTCAGGGTTTCGCTGGAAACCTTTCTCAGCTTTGCCAGCTCCGTAATCGACAAATAATCATCGTTCATAAAGCTCACCGCCTTCTCTTACAATTATATACGGATCTTCGACAAAATGCATGCCGTAAAAACGCCCATTTTCGCTCCCAGAAACTATGCAATACTTCCGAAAAAATTAGAGTTGACATTTGTCTAACACAAAGGAGTATCATGTGTTTACACGAGCGGAGACCTCAATAATCAACAGATAGGAGCACATCAGTATGGACAATGAATCGGTTAATAATTTTTGGAGCATCCTCAAGGCCGATGAAATCAGTGATTTTATGGACCTGCTGAGTTTGGCGGAAAGGATACTCAAGAGAAAGGTCGCCAATATCCAGATTCTGGCGGGAGGCCTTACCAACAAGAGTTTCAAGGTTGTTTTTGAGGATGGTATGACGGTCGCCATGCGAATTGCAGGCAGAGGCACCGGAGAATACATCAGCCGCAAAGCGGAAAAACACAACAGCACCATGGCCTCCGGTATGGGTATTGCCCCTGAGGTGTACTATTTTGACCCCGACACCGGTTCGCAGCTTGTCGAATTCGTAAAACTGCCGACGATGCATATTGAAGACTTCCAGAAGAATCCGGACGTGCTGAAAAATTCCGCGCAGATCATGAATACCCTCCATTCGAGCGGGATCAAGTTCCTCGGAGCTTTCGATCCGGTCGCCGGCATTGAGGATTATGTAAAGATCCTGAAACAAAAGAAATTTGAGGACCGCTATGAGGGCTGGGACAGCATCTACAAGACCGTGCTCCGCGTCCGCGACGCATACGCGAAGAATCCTCCGGCTCTTGCTCCGTGCCACAACGACACACTTGCCGAAAACTTCATGTACGACGGCAAAACCATGAAACTGATCGACTGGGAATACGGCGGCATGGGCGATCCCTATTATGATGCCAGCGGCATCTTCACTGAAAACCTGCTGAGCGAGGAAGCCGGCGAGATCTTTATGCGCGCGTATTTCGGCGGCGAGCCGACCGAAGAGCAGCGTGCCCGCATCCTGGTCAGCGAATTCCTCTATTGCACTTATTGGTCCGTGTGGTCCTTGGTTCAGATTGCAAACGGCAAAGATCGTGATCTTTATTGGCAGTACGGTCTGGACCGCGCCATTCTGGGCAAAGAATATATGTCCAATCCGAATTTCGAACGGTATCTTACTCTCATTGGCTGACCTGATGGCTGTCCTTCCGCAAAGGGATTGCCATTCTTCTCAAACTATACTCAGGGACCAGGGCGATCGCCGTTCCACGCGGTGACCGCCCTGGTCCGTCAGTGAGGGGCAGTGGCAGCGCGATAGTTTCGCATATTTCCGCATGGGGCGGAGGACGCAGACTTATTTTCAGGGAAAAGGGCATGCCGCAAAAGGTATCCGACCGAAGCCGGCCGATGCTTCCACGGATACTGGGTTTGTCGTTCTCCCGAGATTCTTCCCAAAACGAGAAAACTCCCTGATCCGGGGGCGTTTTCTCGTTTTTAGAGGTTCGGCAGCCGGAAAAGTCTGATTCGATACAAAATTTCCAATCCCCCGCGCGTACTCTCGTCGTCCCTTGATTTTTGCCGGGTTCCGAATCCCGGCTCCGACCCGAAATCAAGGGACGGGCAAATCTCTCCACAGGGTTCGATCCCTCCGTCTCCGCCATGAAATAAGGCAAACTGCCGCAGGCTTTCGCAGCAGTTTGCCTTATTGTTTTTTATGCGGCGCCAAGGGCGGCCTTATGATTTCATCGGTTTTTCGGCGGATTGCTCTGCCTTTTTATGCTTTTGGGCGGAAAAAGCGCCTGCCCGGAATCGCTCCCGCGGCCCCGAAACCGGTCATTCCCACCGAAAGAATCTGACGGAAACGCCGATGCAGACGACCGCCAGCGCGGCCATCACAAGAATCGGCAGCAGAACGCCGTCCGCCGGCAACCCGAGCGAAGCCGCCTTCAGCAGCTTGATCCCCTGAGTCAGCGGCAGAACGTCCGCGATTTTTTGAAGGCCGGCGGGCATGACTTCATACGGCAGCGTCGCGCCCGAAAAAATCAGCATGGGAAAATATAGAATGCTTGCGATCACGCCTGCCGTCTTCGTGTCGGGGGCGATGCCGCCGGCCATCATGCCGATGCTGAACATCGAGATCATCACCAGAAGGTAGCCGCCCAGGAACGAAAGCCACGACCCGGCGAAGCGGTACTCAAAAAAGATTTCTCCGACCAAAAAGAGGGTCAGCAGGGAAACCGCCGCATAAATCAGATAAACGACCACCTGTACCCCTAAAATCAGGGCCGGGCTGACGGGCGTGACCTTAAACCGCTTCAGGATTCCCCGGCTCCGATAATCCGATACGACGAGCGGCAGCCCCATCACGCCGCCCGCGCAGATGGAAATCGACGCGAGGGCGCCGAAGGACTGCTCCAAAAACGTATAGCCCGCCCCTTCATACGCGGGCTTATCCCCGTAAATCACGCCGAGGATCACCAGAATCACGACCGGCATGCAGACGGCGAAAATGAGCATATCCATCCCCCGGACGGACAGGATCAACTCGGTTTTAAGCATCGTGCGGAATGCTTTCATTCTGCGTCTCCTCCTCCTCGGCATACCAGAGATAGGCATCCTCAAATTTTTCGCAGGGGCTTGAGGCAACCGCCTCTCGAACCGTCCCGGAAAATACGATCCTGCCCTGTTTCAGGATGCAGATTTGGTCGCACAGGGCTTCGACCTCATCCATGAAGTGGGAGGTCAGAAAAACCGTAAGTCCGTTCGCCTTCAGCTCGGAAAGGAGCTTCCATACCCCGCGTCTCGCCTTTGTATCCAACCCGGTCGTCAGCTCGTCGAGGAAAACCACCTCGGGGTTGGGAAGAAGGGCGAGCACCACGAACAGCCGCTGACGCTGGCCTCCGGAGAGCTCCCTGACCGGGCTTTTGATTTTATCGGCGATCCCGAATCTTTGCAGCAGGTCGTGATACTCCGCCGCATCCTTATAAAGCGACTGCGTCACCCCGCAGAGTTCCTCCACGGTGATCTTTTCCTGATAGGTTGCCTCCTGAAACTGCACGCCCACTTTTTCAAACAGCTTTTTTCTCGCGGTAATGGGATTCATGCCCAAGATGGATACGGTTCCGCCGTCGGGCGTCTTCGTGCCCAGCATGCATTCCATCGTGGTGCTTTTCCCGGCGCCGTTGGCCCCCAGCAGGCCGAATACCGTGCCGCGTTTTACGGTGATGCTCACGTTCTCCACCGCGGGGTGCCCGCCGTAGGATTTTGAAAGCCGCTCCGCCCGGATAACATCTTCCATCTTCACGCCTCCTTTTTTCCAAAAGAATACCACCGGCGAAAGGGCTGGTGGCAAAGTGGAGGGTTCAGGAATATTTTGTTTTCATGTCTTCGAGCATCCGGAGGATGATTTGGGCGTTGCTCTCCGCCTTTTGCAGGGAGCTGATCAGCTTGTCGCACGCGGAGAGGATGCCGCCCTCCTCCCCCGGAGTATCCAGCAGTGCTCGGATATCGGCCTCCGGATGGTACGACAACCCGTTGAGCATGCGCAAAATCGACTCCAGCGAGTAATTTGCGCAGCGAAGCGAGCGGATGATTTTTAATCGCCGGATATCGGCGTCCGTATAGACGCGGTATCCGTTTTCCCGGCGCTTTACGGTCAGCAGTCCGTTCATTTCCCAGTTTCTTACGGTATCCGGCGAAAGATTCAGGCGGCCGCAGACTTCCTTCCTTTTTAAAGACGCCCCGTTCTCCTGCGGCTCGCCGCATAGAATCCGCCTGACGATTTCTATGGCGTCCTCCGCGTTCCGGCTCTCTCTGCGAACCTGCAGCAGATACTCGCCGGCAAGCGTAAGCGCCCCGTCGAAATCACCGGCGGCGGATGTCTTGACCATCTCGACGATCTTTTTCCGCAGCCCGTTCTGCAGCACTTCGATCTCAAAGGCCAGCCGCGCGACCCGGAACTGGTCGATATGAAAATCCGTAAAGACGCGGTATCCGTTTGCCCGGCGCTCCGGTTTGGGGATAAGCCCCAGCTCCTCATACAGGCGCACCGTATTCGGATGCACGCCGATGATCCCCGCGACCTCCGCCGTACGGTAGGTGTTCATTCGCTCTCCGCCTCCCCTTTGTTTCCTAATTTTATTATATCACAAAACTTTGGTGTTATAGTGGAGGGTTTCGTTTTGCAAAAGGATTTTGCCTGCCGGTTTTTTGGGCGCCGGGGGCGGCACGGCGCGTTCTCCGAATCGTAGAATCAAAAAACAGGGGAGTAGAGCGGAGCCTTTTCCGCGCTACTCCCCTATTTCTTTCAGGAGAATAGAAAAAGGGAACAATAGCTTGCGTCCGCAGTCCCGCATTGGGTAAAATAGGGGGCATAGCGATTCCCATCCCACATCACCACACAAGGAGGACATCGATGGAGCACTCTGTCCTGATCCGCTCCCTCTGCCGGGAACGGAAGGAACCAAGAGACCGGGGCGCACCCGGCAGTACCCGCACGGACGGATCCCGCGAATAAAAAATAATTTGCGAAAAGAAAAACGCACGGGAAAAACTATGTTATAACCGACATCGAAACATCCGCCGGAAGCCGCACGGGGCCCGGCGCCGTTTCGCTTTCCTGTGCTCAGAAAGGATCACTTGGCATGTTTAAAATTTATACCGATAGTTCCGCAAATCTGCCGGCCGAAATGGTTTCAAAATACGATCTCGGCGTGGTTCCCCTGCACTATACGGTCGACGGCAGGGAGTACTCCGCCTCGGGAGAAAACGGAACCGTCTTCGACGGAAAAGCCTTTTACGACAGCATGAGAAAAGGCGCCATTGTCCAGACCTCCATGGTCAACGTCAGCGCATTCTGCGACGCATTCGAGGAGAGCCTCTCCGCCGGGATCGACGTGCTCTGCGTCGGGCTATCCGGCGGGGTCAGCGGCACCTGCCACTCCGCCGCCGTCGCCGCGGACGAGATGCGGGAGCGGTACCCGGAGCGGAAGATCGCCGTGGTCGACACCCGCGCCGCCTCGCTGGCGGAGGGTCTTCTCGTGTGGTACGCGGCACAGCTGAAAGAGACCGGAGCCTCCCTTGAAGACGCCGCCGCGCGGACGGCGGAAAAAAGCGACTTTATCTGCCAGTACTTCACCGTGGAGGATCTGGTATACCTGAAGAGGGGCGGACGCATCTCGGGCGCCGCCGCGATGCTGGGCAACATTCTTCAGATCAAGCCCATCCTGATGGGCAACGAGGAGGGCAAGATCGTCCTCCGCGGCAAGGCTTTGGGAAAGAAAAAAGCGCTTGAGGCGCTGGTAAAAACATATCAAAACCTCGTTTCCGACAAGAACGCGCCCGTCGGGATTTCCCACGCGGACTGCATCGGGGATGCGGAGCATCTGGCCGGGCAGCTCCGGGAGCTTGGGTGCCGGGGCGAAATTGTGATCTCCTGCTTTGAGCCGGTATCCGGATCGCATGTCGGGCCCGGCGCGATCGCCGTATTCTTCTACGGCATCCACCGGTGAGCACTATGAAACGAATTCCGATACGGGAGCGGGAGCTTCCGAACTACACCCGGACCGAAGAACTGGTCAACATGGCGACCCATGCCTTCGGCGTCGTTTTCGGCGTGGTGGTCCTTGTTCTCGCCATCGTGATCTCCGCCTGGCACCGGGACCCGTGGGCGATCGTCGGAAGCGCGGTCTACGGCTTCTCGATGATCGGCCTCTTCACGGTATCGAGCGTTTACCACGGGATGAAACCCTGCACGGCCAAAAAAGTCATGCAGGCGATCGACCACTGCGTGATCTATCTGCTGATCGCGGGCTCCTACACGCCCATCCTGCTCTCGGCCATCCGGCCCGAACATCCCGCCCTCGCATGGTGGATTTTTGGGGCGGAGTGGGGCATTGCCGCGTTGGCGGTGACTTTGACGGCAATTGATTTAAAAAAATACGCCCTGTTCTCCATGATCTGCTACCTGGCGATGGGCTGGCTGGTCGTCATGGCCGCGAAGCCCACGGCCGAGGCCCTGTCCCGGCCCGGGATGCTCCTGCTGCTGTACGGCGGGATCGCCTATACGCTGGGCGCCGTTTTGTACGGACTGGGGAAGAAGAAAAAATATCTGCACGCCGTCTTCCATGTGTTTGTCGACATCGGGTGCGTTCTGCACGCCGTCTGCATCCTCCGGTACGTGCTCTGACCGCCTGCCGGAGAAGCCCCTTTTTCAAAAAAAGCCCCGAGACCCTCCGGTAAAAAGGGCTCGGGGTTCTTTATATTCTTTTTGCGGGAGCGTCCTCCCCGCGCGGGGTCACTCTGAAAACGCCCGGCCGTCAATGAAATTACGGTTTCTCGCTCAGATACAGCGCGCTCAGTCCGAGCCAATAATTGGTCTCATCGAGGCGGGTATTCACGCTGATGCTGACGTTGTTGAAAACGAGCAGCACGGTGACCTCCGGGCTTTCCAGCTGCAAGCTCATGTCCGCAAGGGCCGCCGGTGAGCTGTCTCCCGCACTCGGCGGGAATTTCGCGGTGATCCGGTCGATATACGCGCTCATATCCTCCTCAAGAATCACACGGTCGTCCAGCAGGATTTTCAGATACGGCGTGCCGTCCGCGGAATTCTGCGTCCAATAGATCTGATAGGTGCCCCGGTCGCCGTCGATCGTGACCGCGTCCTGTCCCGTTTCCGTCTTGTATCCCTCCGGATTGACGGCCCAGCGGTAGCCGCCGATATCGACGGCCCCGGAAGGCAGCGTCAGGTAGGTCGACAGGTATTCATCCGCGCCGCCGGGGGTGTTTTCGTCCTGCGGCCATGTCTGCTCGAAGCCAAGTTTTGCACGGAACACGTCACTCTGGCCGAGATCCCGGTCGAACCATGCCGGCAGCTTCGCATCCTCGGCATAAGCCAGGAAGTTGACCGAGTCGGTGACGGATTCGCGCACGGAACGCTCCGGCTCGGCGGCCGCGGGGATCAGTTGGTTGTCCTCGAGCATCCCGTTCCGCGTCAGCAGCGTTTCCAGCCGGCCGACCTGCGCGGCGACCGGCAGCGCGTGGTATCCCACCGCCGGCAGAACCGAGAAAACGGCCGCGGCACAGAGCAGCGCCGCAATGGCCGTGTGGGCCTTCGATTTGATGAGTATCAGCAAAACGGATGCCGCGACCGTCACCGCCCAGACCAGGAGGAAGAAATATTCGGTCGTCTTGAGGCCCCACTTGCCCAGCTGGACGGCCAGCGCCCACGCTTCAAACGCGAGGATCACGAGGGCGGCGATCGGATAGACCCGGCGGTAGAAGCCGGCCAGCCCGGTTTCGTAGCGGGTGACCATCACATGGAGCCAGATCCCGGCGGCGGCGTAGCCGGCGGCGATGCCGGAAAGCTGCTCAAACGCGGGCCAGGTGCCGGTCAAGACGGTTTTTCCCGCCCAGAGCAGCAAAACGACCGTTAGGGCGAGCATGATCGGGACCATGATGTAGCCGAAGAGAATTTCGATAAAACGCGGCTGTTTCTGCGCGGATTCCCGGTGCTCATCCGTTTCTCCCTTACGGAAATCGGGAAAATACCCGACAAAAACGGTAAAGGCCAGAAATCCCGCCAGCGTGCCGAGATACATATAGACTTTTTCGCTCATATCCCGGTAGAGCAGAGCCTGCACGGCGCCCGCCACTCCGGAGAAGCCGCCCATGAGCACCGCGCCGTAGATCAGGGCGATGAAGAACGCCTTCTGGGTCATGAAAAGCGAGCGTGAAAAATCAGACCGTTCCTTCGGGCAGCCGGCCAGCACAATAAAGGCGAGGAAGCTGACGAAGATGGCCGCGCCGACCCGGGCGGCTGCCAGAGACGAGATCGTTTGGTATTGGGATGCGCCGATGGTTTCCGTATTTCCGGAAAGATAGAGCGCGAGAAACGCCGCGGCCGCGGCCGCAAGACCGCTCAGGTTGGCGATCCAAAACGCCTTGGCGCCGGGATACCGGCTGTGGGCAGCGGTCGTGGCCGCCAGGCTGAAAATGGCCCCCAGCGCGAAGGCCCAGTGGAGACAGTTGAACAGAAAATTGTAGGCCTCCTGCTCGGGCCAGTCCAGTTGAATCCGGATCATCGTGACAACCGCAAACGCAAACGCGCAGGCGATCGTCGCGGGAAAGGTCTGAAACGCCTTTGCCGCTCCCTGAAAAATTCGCGAGACCGACCGGGAAAAAGCATTCATGTCCGCACCTCCTTACTTCTCCAAACAAACGTGTATTCCTTTCTTTTATTATAACCGATATTTGGGAAAATAGAAGGGGCCGGATTGCCGTCCTCCGTCACCCGGCCCCGCGCGGGGCGGCCGGGGGCAGCCATTTGCTTTGCGCACGGCTCCACCTCCGGTAAATCACCGCCGCCGCGCAGGAGGAGGGAATGATTTTTCCAAAGAAGGAAAGCACCCTGTTGAGGGCGCCCGGTACATAGACGCCCTTCCCTTTGAGGGCGCGGTCGAGCGTTTTGCGGGCGACAACCTCCAGCGGATTGGTCGTCGCGCCGCCCCAAAAGCCCTGCGCGGCGATGCCCTCCATCGCTTCTTTCGTCGTAACCATGCCGCCGGGGCAGAGCACCAGCACGTTTGCGTCCTGATTTTTCAGCTCCTGACGCAGGGAGACGGCGAAATCCAGCAGAAACCGTTTGGAGGCGGCATAGGTCGCCTTGAGCGGCATGGGAAACATCGAGGCCAGGCTCGAAACAAAGACGACGGTAAAATGCCTGCCCGGCCGGCGGCGCTCCAGAACGGCATGGGTGATGCGCAGCGTCGCGGCGTCGTTGAGCGAGACGATCTTTACGATACTTTCCCGCTCGCGCTCCATGAAGCCGCCCTCAAAATCCAGCCCCGCGACGTTGAGCAGCATGTCGAAGCGAAGGCCGTGCCGGTCAATGACGGCCAGCATTTCGTCCACGCTCTCGGCGCTGGTGAGGTCGCAGGCCTTTGCCGTGACCGTGACGCCGAACTGCCGCTCGAGACCGCTCTGAATGCGGCGAAGCCCTTCCTCATTCACGTCGGTCAGAAAAAGATGATATCCGCGGCGGCCGCATTCCGCGGCAAGGGCACGCCCAAGGCCGCCGGCCGCGCCGGTAATCAATACGTTCATGTCGGTTTCTCCCCGCCGTAGCGGATGCCGCACAGGCGCTCGCTGAGCGCAAACAGCCGGTCCGCGTTTTCGCTCGTCACCTGCCTGCTGTAGGTACTTTCCTTGCAAAGGTGATAATAGAGCCCGGTCGGCGCCTCCTCTTGCCCGCACAGAAACGCGTAAGTTTCCGCGGGCACTGCGGGCGGCACGCCGTGACGTTTGCGGAGCGTCCAGATGAAATTGACGAGCGCGCCCGTTTTTTTGTTGCCGATGTCGGTATTCACAAGGCCGGGGTCGACGACATAGGCGCGGATGCCGGATGCGGCGGGAAGACGCTGGAAGTGGATGCCGCCGTAAAAGTCGACGACGCGGACGCAGACGCCGGATGCGGCGCAGCGGTCGTTGAGCCCCTTGGCAAACAGCAGGTTGCACAGCTTCGACTGCTTGTAGGCGGTCAGCGGATTATAGCGGCGGTGCAGCATGACGTCCTCCCAGTGCATCTTGATGCCCTTGTGCGACTGGCTGCCGGTCATGATGACCCTGCCGCCCGCTTTTTTGAGAAACGGCAGCAGCTCGTAGGTCAGCAGAAAGCCCGCGAGATGGTTGAGCGCAAACTGCTGCTCATACCCCTCGTCGGTCGTGCTGTACCAGCTGCGGACGCAGCCCGCGTTGTTGATCAGCGCGTACAGCTCGCCGCCGCAGTCCGCGGAAAGGCGGGCGGCAATCTCCTCCGCCACACGCAGAACTTCCCGCTGCTGCATCAGGTCGGCCGAAAAATAGATGATTTTCGCATCCGGATTTTCCGAAAGAAGATCTTCCGCTGCCCGCCTGCAAGTCTCTTCGCTGTGCCCGATGCCGATCACAAAGAAGCCCTGCCGGGTCAAAATGCGTGCAGTTTCCA
>CAYMNV010000030.1:0-1722 GCA_964391915.1 uncultured Oscillospiraceae bacterium | reverse complement strand
TGCCCGATGCCGATCACAAAGAAGCCCTGCCGGGTCAAAATGCGTGCAGTTTCCAGACCGATGCCGGAAGTGGCGCCGGTGATCACAATGGTTTTCATGTTTTGTCTCCTTTACCGGACGAACCAGTTCCAGGCGTGCCAGAATCCCAGCGCGCCGGCGAGCAGCTGAGATACAACCATTCCAAGAATAAAGGACGTCCCGAACACCGTCACCGACCACAGCAGCACCGTGCGCAGTCTCCTTCCCGTCTTTGCGGAAAACTGCGGATTCCACGGCAGGGGCGGCAGCGTGTTGCCGGAAGTCACGTTTCTGTGCCAACGGATGCTGGCCTTTACGATCTGTTTGGCGTAGACAAAGAAATAGTACGACCCGGCGGCAAGAAATACGGCAAAGGCCAGAAAGCAGACGCCGAAGATCAGCGCGCTCAGATAGGGCATTTCCGGAATCAGCCCCGCGGTATTGAAATTGCCGATCAGGGCGGCGCCGATTCCCGCCGATGCCAGCGAGAACGCGGAAACCGCGACCGCCCAGGCAAAAAACAGGAGATAGGCCATCCCCTCAAACAGAGCGACAAACGACATGGCGGCCGTGACGAATACCCTGCTGCCGGAACCCTGCCCGCCCTCGCCCTTTTCACTTGCGAACTGCGCCGCGATCGTCTCCGGGGAGCCGAGCTTCGCGGCGATCTCCTCCTCGGAGAAGCCGTCCGCCAGCTTGAAGGCAAAATGCTGTTCGTATTCCCCGGCGATATCCTCCCAATCGGCCACATGGTTCTTTTTCAGCTCGCTCCCGAGCCGGGACAAATATTCATTTTTGGTCATCTTCATCCTCCTCCAGCAGCGTTTCAATCGCTTTTGCAAAATCAAGGTATTCCTCTTTGTCGTTCCGGTAGATGTTTCGCCCAAGCTGCGTCAGGGAATAGTATTTTCTCGGCGGCCCTCCGCTTTCCTCCTGCAGGTAGGTATCCACGAGGCCGTCGCTCTTCAGCTTTCTTAAAATCGGATAGACCGTACCGTCCGCGATGTCGATATGCCTCGACAGGTATTCCGAAATCTCGTACCCGTAGCGATCCCGCCGCTTGAGCAGCGAAAGCACGCACAGCTCCAGCACGCCTTTTTTATATTGTGTATTCAATGATGGTTCTCCTCCTTGCGCGGCAGCGAAAAAAATACGATTCGTTGTCTACTATTGAATTATATTCAGTAGTTTGCCATTTGTCAACCGGTTCCGAAAATTTTTTAAGGCGGCCTGTCAAAAGGAAAAAAACATCCTGCGGGCAAACCCATGAGATGCCGTGGCAATCCGCGCCCGGAGGCAGGGCCGTGCGGAGGAGCCCGCCTTCCGTCCGGCGGAAAACAGGCCTTCCCTTATGGAAAGAAGTGTGATATGATCGGAAAAAGGGCCGCCGGCGCGGCGGAAGATTTTAGATTTTGGAATCCGCACGACCATATATCATAAATAAGTAAAGGAGAATGAGGATGCTTACTTACAAATTCGACACCCAGCTGCTGATCGAGGGCCACGACCTCTCCGAGGACGGAATCCACGACTACATCACAAAAAATATCGAGGGCGACTGCCTGCTCGCCGTCGGCGACGAGGATCTGATTAAGATCCATTTTCACACCAACACGCCGTGGAAGGTGCTGGAATACTGCGCCTCCCTGGGGGATATCTTCGACGTCGTGGTCGAAAACATGGAACGGCAGGAGCACGGCCTTC
>CAYMNV010000029.1:0-19813 GCA_964391915.1 uncultured Oscillospiraceae bacterium | reverse complement strand
GATCCGTCGCAGACTCAGGGCGATCAGACTCAGACCCAAACCCAGGGAAATCAGACCGAGACGATGGGGAATCCGTCCCAGGCCCAGGGAAGCCAAACGCAGACGATGACCGGGCACGGCGGTCAGACCATGGGCGACCAGACGCTGACCAACAGCCCGACGATTTCGACGCCGGTCAACGTCAGCGGTGTAAACGTAAACGTCAGGCTCTCGTGCTGCCGCGGGTGCGGTGTGTGCGACACATGCGACGTGTGCGATGCATGCGACGAGTGCGATGCATGCGACGAGTGCGATAAATGCGACAAGGACGACAAGCGCGACAAGTGCGGCACATCCGATCCGTGCAGATCTCAGGACTGCCAGACCGCCTGCAGAAACACCGCCGCGTCGCTGCTCTCTCTGATCAGTACGCTGTCCTCGGCGGTGACGGATCCAAGCGCCGCCCGGATCGGTTTTTACGCGCAGGGGCTTCAGACGCTGCCGACGGTTGGAAATCTCGGAACCGTCTCGTCCTGCGCATTCACCATCGTGCCCGTATCGGATGGAAATACGATCACCGTTTTGACGGATTCGCTGGAGGCTCTGTCCTTCAGTCCCACCGAGACGACGCCGAATCTATTCTCCCTCCTGCTGGCCTATCTGCGGGCGCTGACCGATCTCGTTCCGAAGAAAGCTGCCGAAACCCACCCGGACCGCTGCTGTCTTGAAACCCTGCGGATGCAGCTTCAGATTTACCGCACTTTGGGGACGCAGCTTTCCATCCGCCTTGCGGACACATCCTTTACGGGATACGTCTTCAAAATCAGCGACGGCATCGTCTATCTGGTGAATGATCTCGTTTGCCCGACCGTGATTTACGCGATTCCGCTCTGCAAAATTTTGAGCTACCAGCCGCAGTGACACGCCGGAGCATGGAGGAAACGATTATGTCTAATATATCTGAAAGTGCAAAGCTGTCCGATCTGATTCAGGCGGCGACGCAGGAAATCGTGGGCCATACGGAAGAATGGATTCATTCCGTCAAGAATGTGCCAGCCGGACCCGATACCGTGACCGTCATGATGAACGGGGAAAAAATCGCTTTGAGCCGGGAAAGTTATCAGCAACTAAAAGCGCAGAACGAGGACACGAAAAGAAAACTGAAGGCGGAGATAAAGGCACTTTTGGCCGAACAGACCAAGGCGAATTTTAAAAAGAAATCCGTGAAATAACCCTCCCGCCCGCCATAAACCGGGCAAACGCGCCCGCGGCAAGCTTTCAAATAGCAAAACCGCCCGCCGGAAAAAAGCTCCGGGCCCCGGCCGGGGAACGGCAAAACCAAAAGACGTCCGGCGAAACAGTATGTTTCACCGGACGTCTTGTTTGATTGCTGAAAATTCCGCCCGATCATTCCCACTCGATGGTTGCCGGCGGTTTGCTCGTGATATCGTAGACCACGCGGTTGATACCCCTGATCTCGTTGGTGATGCGGCGGGAAGCGGTGAGCAGCGTCTCCATCGGGATCGGCGCGACTTCGGCGGTCATGAAATCCCGCGTAACGACCGCGCGGAGGGCGACCGTGTAATCGTAGGTACGCTCGTCTCCCATGACGCCGACGGAACGCATGTCGGTCAGCACGGCAAAATACTGCGCCGGACGGACCGGGCATTTTTCGACCTCCTCGCGCCAGATCGCGTCGGCGCCGCGGAGGATCTCCAACTTTTCTTCTGTCAGCTCGCCAATGCAGCGCACACCGAGCCCCGGGCCCGGGAACGGCTGGCGCTCGGTCAACACGGAGGGCAGGCCAAGCTTTCTGCCGACGGCGCGGACTTCGTCTTTAAAGAGGCTTCTGAGCGGCTCGACCAGCCCGATGAAGCGCATAGTCTCCGGCAGGCCGCCGACGTTGTGATGGCTCTTGATTTTGGCGGAGCCGTTGACGCCCGACTCGACGATATCCGGATAGATTGTGCCCTGCGCGAGGTACTTGACGTCGCCGAATTTGGCGGATTCCTCATCGAAGACCTCCACAAAGCAGCGGCCGATGATCTTGCGCTTCTCCTCCGGCTCGGTGACGCCTTTGAGCTCGCGGAGGAACCGCTCCCCGGCGTTGACGCGGACGAACGTCAGATCCCGCACGCAAAAGGCGGCCTCGACTTCGTCACCCTCGTCCTTGCGCATCAGACCGTGGTCGACAAAGATGCAGACGGCCTGCCCCGGAATGGCCTTGCTTAAAAGAGCGGCCGCTACGGCGGAGTCGACGCCTCCGGAAAGGCCAAGCAGCACTTTTTCGCTTCCGACCTGCTCCCGGATGGCCCTGATCTGTTTTTCAATGAAATCATCCATGGAATAATCGCCGGCAGCGCCGCAGACGCCGAAGAGGAAGTTTCGGATCATCTCGGTGCCGGAATCGGTGGCGTCCGTCTCCGGATGGAACTGCAGGCAATAGAATTTTCTTTTTTCATCCGAAGCGGCCGCATATGGGCAGTCGGCGGATTCGGCGATCGTCCGGAATCCTTCCGGAAGCTTCATGATGCGGTCGTTGTGGCTCATCAGAACGGTGTCGCAGACGCCGATCCCCTCAAAGATCGGGGAGGCGGCGTCGAAGCGAATACCCACCTTGCCGAATTCGCCGTTTTCTCCGGCATTGACCTCGCCGCCGAGCACCCTGCAGAGATACTGCGCACCGTAGCAGATGCCGAGCACCGGGATGCCGAGCTGAAAGACCGCATTGTCGCAGGTCGGGGCGTTCGGCGCATAGACGCTGTTCGGCCCTCCGGTCAGGATGATGCCGATCGGGGCAGCCTCCCGGATCGCCTCGATGCTCGAGGTGCAGGGCCAGATCTCGGAATAGACGCCGCATTCCCGCACCTTGCGCGCGATCAGCTCTTTGTATTGGCCCCCGAAATCGAGGATCAGTGTCAACTGGTTTTTCATGCTGTTTGTTCCTCCTGTGCTCAAAATGGAATGTCGTGCTCAAGACGGCGGCCGCGGTGTCGGAAAAGTCCTTCCCGCGCTGATATTTAGAATAGGATAAAGTATAATTCCCGGCACCAGCCGTGTCAAGAAGTTTCCTGTAAAGGAAGGTGCCTTCGCACTCAGGAGCCGTACTGCTCGAGATATTCCTCGAGGCAGAGGCCCTCCGACATGATGACCTCGGCGGCCTCTTCGCCGACATAGCGGTAGTGCCACGGCTCGTAGGTGATGCCGGTGATATCCTCCTTGCCCTCCGGATAGCGAAGGATGAAGCCATACTCCGCGCAGTGGGCGATCAGCCATTTGAATTCGTCGAATTTGTCAAAGTCGTGCTCAAGATCGGAGTAATAGTCGAAATAGTCCGCGGAGACGATATCCATCGCAAGGCCGGTGTGGTGCTCGCTCGTGCCGGGAGGTGCGACCCATTTGGCCGCTTCGACCTTCGCATCCGCCTCGCTGTAACCCGCGTCAATGTACTGCTGCACTTTTCTTTCATAAAGGATGCGGGATTTCTCGACCGTGCGGTAGCCGGAGCAGACGCGCAGGGAATAGCCGTCCGCGGCAGCCGCGGTGATCAGATCCTTCGCGGCCCCGGCGGCGAGCTTATTCATCTTGTAATCGCCCTGCACGGTCTCAAGATCCAGCGTATAGTCGTCCGGGATCCTGTTCCACGGGTTGACGAGGATCAGCAGGTTACCGGAATCGCCCGATGTGGAAGCCGGGACAGTATCCTCGCTCCTCGCTTCGGATGCCTCCGGCGCGGAGTTCTGCGGCTCCGTTTCGCCGGAGGAGGATTCCGGTTCCGGCATCACGGTTTCGGAAGAAAGCTCCGGCGAAGTTTCGGAAATCTCCATCTCCCCGCTCAGCACCCCTTCCCCGGAAGAAGATTCCTCCTGATCGCCGCAGCCTGCCAGCAGAAGCAGCAGCGCCAGCGCCGGGGCAAGGATATTCCGGATAAATTTCATGTTCTCACTCTCGTTTCGGCTCAAATTCAGTATTCCTCCGCGGCCAGATCGCCGAAGAAGGCGCTGCCGTAAGGATTCTCCGCGGTAAAATCCGCGGGATAATAGCTGCCGTAATGCGGGCGCGCCGGGTCGTCGCTGATTTTATAGAAGTTCCCTTTCATCCGGTGCCCCTTTTCAATATAACTCTTTCCGCAGAACTTCTCGGCCGCGGCGAGCGGCAGCGTGAAGTCGACGCACCAGTAGATGCCCTGCAGATCCTCTCCGGAAAAGATGCGGTGGGAGGCGCGGCGGGAGAGATCTTTCTCCGTACCGTTCCTCTCGTCGATGAATTTGCAGGCGACCTTCCCGGAACGGTTCGCGGAAAACCAGAAATAGCGCTTTCCGCCGTCCTCCTCCGGAAACAGGGAGATCGCCGCCGCCGCAAGGCTCTGCTCGGAGGGATTATTCTCAAAACAATAGATACGGATATGGAGATCATCCGGAGAAAAGCAGACCTTCGCCTGCGCGTAAGGCTTGTAATCCGCCTTCTCGAGCGGATAATGAATAATTTTGGCCGCCGGGAGGGAATCCCAGACCGGCTCGCCCGCGATCATGCTCACAGGAAACATCGTTTGCCTCCTCTTCCCGGGAACCGGGAACCGGCTCCCCATTTCTGCTTCCGCGGAACTCCCGCGTTATTTTACGACAAATTTTTCCGCAAGGCCGCGCTTTTCGAGGAACCAGACCATCGTCAGGCCGAAGCCGCAGCAGGCGACCAGCTCCCCCGCCGCGACCGAAAGCCCGGACAGAAGAAGCACGCGCAGGTCGAGGCCCCCGGCGGTGACGTACGTGATCTCCGCGCCGATCACCAGCCCGTTGACGACGACCGGCGGCAGGGAGGCCAGTACCGGCAGTCTCCGGAAGCGGACATGCCCCAGCGCGGAAGTCAGGAACGCGGCGATCACGGTGGCGGCGGTGCCGACCGCGACATCAAGGAAGCCGAGGGTGTTGACGCCCAGAAACGCACCGATCAGGTTGGCAAGAAAGCAGCCCATTGCGACGCCCCAGATGCACTGCGGAGAAAAGACCGGCAGCAGCGTCAGCGCCTCGGAGACGCGCACCTGCACCGTGCCGTAGGAAAGCATCGGCAGCGCGAGCGACATCGCCGCGTAGACCGCCGCGATCAGCGCCTGCACGGCAATCAGTCTCGTTTTGTTTCCGGTCCGCAACGGCAGCACCTCCAAATTTCATATACCTGTTATTCTACTTGAATTTCATTTTCATTTCCATATCTTTTTCATTTTTAATTAAATTTCAGCGAAATTTCAACAGAAAAACCGCGCTTCTTCCGCTTTCTGCACGTCTTTGGAACTTTCCGCCGGCGGCAAGCCGAAGACCGGCGGGCAAGAGGTCGTTTTTTTCTCTGTCGGAGGAGGAATTTCCGGCCGCGCATCCTTCGCCACGGCATCCTCCCGGAAGGACGTGCAAATATTGCATTTGACAGTTTTCGTGGTTTTGAGTAAGATATACCTGTTATGGAAGGGAAGGAGGCTTCGGCCATGAAAAAAATCCTGCCGTTCCTGCTGGCGGCGCTTCTGATGTTGAGCGGCTGCTCCGGCATGGAGAAAATCAAAGAATTCTTCGGTGCGGAGACGGAAAGCGGCGCGGAATCCCCCGAAATTTCCTCCGAACCGGAATCGGAGCCCAACCCGGACTGGCCCGCGGAGGTCTCCGGCGTCACGCTCGAAGCCGCGCCGGAAACCGTGATCTCCATGTCGCCGGTTCTGACGGAACTGTTGTACGACATGGGGCTCGGCGAAAAGCTCGCGGCGACCAGCGATTACTGCACCGATGAAAGCGGAAGCGACCCCGGCCTGCCGAAAGTCGGCACCGCCGTGCTGCCGGATCTCACCGCCGTCGCGGAGATCAAACCGGATTATGTGCTCACCATGGCGCAGTTTTCCGAAAGCGATCTGCTTGCTTTGCAGCAGATGAATACGGAAGTGATCGTCTTCTCCGCACCGCAGGATCTGGCCGGACAGGAAGCTCTGGTTCGGGATCTGGCGGTATTCTTCCTCGGAAAGGAGAGCGGCGCGGCGGCTGCAGCGGATTTCTCCGCGGACTATGAATCCCGCCTTCAGGCCGTGACCTCCCCCGCCGCCGATTATCTTGGGACGAACGGCGCCTCGCTCAGCGTCGCCTGCCTGCGCGTTCTCAACTCCACTTATGCGACCGGGGACACGCTGGCCGACGAATACCTCGAAGCCGCCGGCCTCTCGAATGCCGCCGCGGAATATACCGGCTGGGATATCGGCGAGGAGGGCATCGCGGCCGTCAATCCGGATGTGCTGTTTGTAAACGAGGGTATCCACATTGCCGACCTCGAGACGAGCGATCTTTATAAAAAGAAGACCGCCGTGAAAGGGGACAAAGTCTACGCCGTCGATCTGGACCTGCTCTCCCGCGGGACACTGCGCTCGCTGGAGGTGCTTCAGACGATGCTCGCCACGGTCCTGCCGGACGCCTACCCGGATCTGGAGCCTCTCCAACCCGCCTACCCCAGCATCTATAGATCGGAATAAAAAGGTTTTGAGGCCGGAAGAAAGGTTTCTTCCGGCCTTTTTCTTATCTTTCCATAACCGGCGGAAACATTGTAATAAATGGAAAGATATGCTATAATATATTTTTATAATAAGAGAATGCGGAAAGAAGGTTCACGATGGGTACGGTCATCAAGAAGAAGATCGCCGGAAAAAAAGAGACGGTCCTCTTTATTATGCTCTGCTGGCTGACCTACTCCTGCTCCTACATAGGAAGGCTGAATCTCTCCGCCTCCATGTCCGAAATGGTTGCGGACGGCATATTCCTAAAATCACAGGCCGGCGCCGTCACCACCGGTTATTTTCTCTGCTATGGCGGCGGGCAGTTCCTCAGCGGCTGGCTGGGGGATAAATTCCGCCCGCGCTTTTTGATTTTTATCGGCCTTCTGCTCTCCGCAGCCTGCAACTTCTGCATCTCCCTGGAGCCGCCGCTCTGGCTGCTGGCCACGCTCTGGAGCCTGAACGGCCTCTCCCTTTCGCTGCTCTGGGCGCCTTTGATTAAGATGACTTCCGACCGGGTGTCGTCCGGGCGCCGCCGCAAGGCCTGCACGGCCCTCGCGACGACGATGGCCGCCGGCACGCTGATGTCCTACCTCCTCTGCGCCGCGCTGATCAAGGAATTCGGCTGGCACGCCTCTTTCTACGTCCCCGCCGTGATCGCCGCCGTCATTGCGTTTCTGTGGATCTTCCTGACGACCAGAATCGAACGGGATGCGGATAAAACCGGCATCGACGAGCTTCCCGCCTGCCGGGAGGCGACGGACGACGGGGAAGAGGTTCCGCACGACGAGGTCCCGACCAAGCTCTTCCCGCTGCTCGCCGTCTCCGGCCTGCTGACGCTGACGCTCGTTGCCGGCGTGCAGTCGATCCTCAAAGACTGCACCTCCACCTGGGCACCGACCTTCCTGACCGACGCCTATCAGCTGGATTCCGTGACTTCGATCCTCTTCGGCACGCTGCTGCCGGTCTTCGGCCTGCTGGGCCCGTATATGGCCAACTGGATCATGCGCAGGGTGAATGACGAGCTCACCTCCATCTTCTGGCTGTTTATCATTTCCTCGGGCGCGCTGGCGCTGCTCGTGCTGCTCGGCAAATATTCTCTGGGGATCGCCGTATTCTGCCTCGCGCTGACCTACGCCTGCTCCCTCGGCCAGAATATGCTGCTCGTCGGCACGATCCCGATGTATTTTCTCAACATCGGGCGCGTTGCGGGCGTGACGGGCGTGCTCAACGCGAGCGCCTATTTCAGCGCCGCCGCGATGAGCCTGCTGACCGGTATCATGGTTGAGCACGTCGGCTGGGACTTTACGATGACGATCTGGGTGGCGCTCTCGCTGGCCGCTTCCGCGCTGTGCGTCGTCTCCCGCAGAAAGTGGAAGAAGTTCCGCAGGAACCTGTTCTGATTTCCTTCAAAAAAGTACCTGCCGGCGGGAAATCTTTCTTGACAGACAAAAATCGTTGTGCTATTATGTTTTAGCGGTTTGCAAAGACCGCCGATGCGCCACTAGCTCAGCTGGATAGAGTGACTGGCTACGAACCAGTAGGCCGAGGGTTCGAGTCCCCCGTGGCGCGCCACCTGAAAAAAGCCCGAAAATCCTTGATGTTATCAGGATTTTCGGGCTTTTTGTTTGCCATGCATCCGGTATTGTTTTAGTATTATTGAGCATGTTTGGGCGTTTATCATTCTGTCCGCCGTGGTAAAATCGTGGCAAGCTGATCACGCCGTCGGTGTTTTTCTATCTTAAACCTACGAAAAAGAGGCCCGAGGGGTTCCCTTCGGGCGTTTTTTCTTTTTTGCATCCCGGAGCCGCGGCGGCACCGTGTCGGGGCCTTTCACCCGGCATCCGCGGCAAGTCTTATTTTACGGCGGAGGGCCTCCGTCGCCCGGCCCTCGGCGTTCCGGCAGAACGGGCCGCGGATCCGGCACCCGAAAACGGCAAAGGAAAACGAAAAAACGATTTTTCCGCTTTTTCGCTACTGGCGAATCCCATCCTTTTATGATATAATCAGCACAAATATGTGGGTTCCCCTTTTTTCCGCCTTTTTATGCGGGCGGGGCCCTATAAAATTTTTTACGCGCAGAGCGAAGAGGTGTATGGGTTTGGAGGCTTTTGTCAACGCCAAAAGAGTTGTGGTAAAAGTGGGCACCTCCACGCTGACCCATGAGTCGGGCCAGATCAACATCCGCCGGATCGAAAAGCTGGTCCAGGTGCTGGCGGATATCCGGAATTCCGGCCGGGAGGTCATCCTGGTATCCTCCGGAGCCATCGCCGTGGGCGTGGGCAAACTGCATCTGCAGCGGAAGCCCTCCGATACCCCCTCCAAGCAGGCGGCCGCAGCCATCGGGCAGTGCGAGCTGATGTATCTTTACGACAAGCTCTTCGGGGAATATAACCACGTGGTCTCGCAGGTGCTTCTGACCCGCGATATCCTTGAAGAGGAGGAACGCAAGCGGAACGTGGTCAACACCTTCCAGAAACTTCTGGAATTCGATTCCATCCCCATCGTCAACGAGAACGATACTACCGCCGTGGAGGAGATCGAATTCGGCGACAACGACACCCTCTCCGCCATCGTGGCGGTGCTGTGCGGGGCCGATGCGCTGATCATCCTGTCGGATATCGACGGGCTCTATGACGGCGACCCCAGACAGAATCCGACCGCAAAACTGATTGAAGAAGTATATACTGTGGACGACCATATTCTGGCCCTGGCCGGAGGGGCCGGCTCCTCCCGGGGAACCGGCGGCATGATCACCAAAATCCGCGCGGCACAGATCGCCTGCGAGGCGGGCATCCATATGGTGATCATGAACGGCTCGGATCCTCTTGACCTTTACAAGGTCTTTGACGGAGGGACGGTCGGCACACATTTTTTCCCGGAAAGCAAGTAAGCTTTTGATGGTTGCGAAGGGAGGCAGGATCGGTGAAAACGGTACTGGAACTTGGAAAAGCGGTGAAACAGGCATCCCGTCAGGCCGCCGTTCTGACGCAGGCGCAGAAAAACGCGGCGCTCGCGGCCATGGCGGAGGCGCTTTTGCAGAGAAAACAGGGCATTCTCTCGGCCAACGCGGAGGATCTCCGGGAGGGCAAAGCCGCGGGGCTTTCGGAAAGCCTGCTGGACCGGCTTGCTCTTTCGGAAAGCCGCGTCGAAGACATGGCCTCCTCCATCCTGCAGGTGGCGGCGCTTGAGGACCCGATCGGCAAGGTGGACCGGGGCTTCGTGACGGCGAACGGTCTGCAGATTTATAAGGTACGGGTCCCGCTCGGCGTCTGCGGCATCATCTATGAGGCGAGGCCCAACGTCACGGTGGACGCCGCCGTGCTCTGCTTCAAATCGGGCAACGCCGTGCTGCTGCGGGGCGGAAAGGAAGCCGTCCGCTCCAACATCTGCCTTGTGGATATCCTGCGGGAGGTGCTCGAAAAACAGGGCCTCGACCCCAACCTCATCTGCCTGGTCGAGGATACCTCCCGGGAATCCGCGGCGCAGATGATGCGGCTCAACGGCTATCTCGACGTGCTGATCCCCCGCGGCGGGGCCGGGCTGATCCAATCGGTGGTGGAGAACGCCACCGTGCCGGTGATCGAAACCGGGACCGGCAACTGCCATGTGTATATCGATAAGGACGCGGACCTCGCCAAAGGAGTGGAGATCCTGTTTAATGCCAAGACCTCCCGCCCCTCGGTGTGCAACGCGGCCGAGAGCCTGCTCGTACACCGGGAGATCGCAGAGCGCTTTCTGCCCCTCGCCAAACAGAAGCTCGATACCAAGGGCGTCGTCTGGTACGGCTGCGAGGAGACCCGCCGGATTCTGGGCGAATCGGTGCTGCCGGCCGGCGACGAGGAATATGCCAAGGAGTTTTTGGATTACGCCATCTCCTGCCGGGTCGTGGATTGCCTTGAGGACGCGGCGGACCACATCTACAAATACTCCACCAGACACTCCGAGGCCATCGTGACCGAAAACTACACCGCCGCGCAGGAATTCATCCGGCTGGTGGATGCCGCCGCCGTCTATGTCAACGCCTCCACCCGCTTCACCGACGGGGGCGTCTTCGGCTTCGGCGCAGAGATCGGCATCTCCACCCAGAAACTCCACGCCAGAGGGCCAATGGGGCTCGAGGAACTGACCTCCGTGAAATACGTGATCTACGGAAACGGACAGATCCGGTGACGGAGCCGGAAACGCCGCCTCCGGTTGGAAAAAATACACTTTAAAAAACGCCGGCGCGGAAAGCCGGACCGTTAGTGACCTGCCGTCCTCCGGGGCGGCAGTTTTTTTACGTTCGGCAGAGGCTTTCCGATCTGCACAAAATCTTCATTTTTTCTTCCTTTTCTTCCGAAATTATTCTTTCTTTCGTTTTTTTCTTGCTTCCGAAGTTTCTATACTATTGACTTTTCTTTAAAAAAGTTTAAAATATTCAATTGAAGTTTCTAAAGTTTTTACAACCTGAAAAAGAAAGGAAATGGGGACCATGTACCGCGTCATCATAGTGGAGGACGACCCCATGGTTGCGGAAATCGACCGGAATTATGTGGAGCACAATACCAAGCTGACCGTCGCAGGCATATTTTCCAGCGGCACGGAGGCGCTGGATTACCTCAGAACGCATTCCATCGACCTGATCCTGCTGGATTACAACATGCCTTCCATGACCGGCGCGGAATTTCTTTCGGAACTGCGCAGGTCCGGCGGGCTGCAGGACATCATCATGGTCACGGCGGTCAAGGATGCACGCACGGTCGCCATGCTTTTCTGCTTCGGTCTGGTGGATTATCTGATCAAGCCCTTCGACTACGCCCGCTTCCAGGACGCCCTGGCGAAATACATCGCCAGGAAGGAGGCGCTGGATTCCTACGAGACGCTGACACAGGCGGCCATCGATTCGTTCTTTGTCGCAGGCATCCAGGAGCCGACCTCCCAATACATTGACAAGGGCATTCAGCCCGCGACGCTGGAAATGATCTGCTCCTTTCTCCGGAAACGCAGAGGCGCGACGCTCTCCATCGAAGATATTTCCAAGGAGATTCCCCTCTCCCGGGTCACGCTCCGCCGCTATATGAACTATCTGGTCAACGGCAGCAGCGTGGAGGCCGGCATGGATTACGGCACGGGCGGGCGCCCCTGCACCATGTATACTTATGTCGGAAAATAGAGAATTTTGAGGAATCATGCAGTAATTCCTGCAGCGAAAACGGTCTTCTCCGGCGGGCCTGTCCGGTATTTTTTATGGATATTCCTTCCTTTTCGTTTGGTAACTTAAAATAACCCGGCGGTCTTCTTTTGAACTTAATGAAAACGCCGGGAACCCCCTGTATTCAGATATAATTAGGTGGATACTGTTATTCGGCATTTTTTCGGCAGATTGGAAAAATGCTGTTTTCCGCTGCTTTTCAAAAAAGCCGCGGGGCTGAAGAATCCGAAATCCAACTACGGAGGTGTCAGTTTTCCCTATGGCAAACGATTACTCTTATTGCTGCACCAAAGCCAGCGACCCGCTGGTCCTCGCTAAGATCGCAGCCATCGCTGCGCCTTACAGAGGCCGTGAGGACATGCTGATCGAGGTGCTGCGCGAGGCTCAGCCGATCGCCGGAAACGCCGTTCCGGAAGAGGTTGCCGCCGTCGTCTCGGAAGCGATGGATATTCCGCGCCCCAAGATTTACGGTGTTGCTACCTTTTATGCGATGTTCTCCAAAGAGGAGCGCGGCGAACACATTGTCCGGATGTGCCACAGCGCCCCCTGCCATGTCAGAGGTGCGAAAGTGCTGCTTGAGGCTTTTGAAAAAGAGCTCGGCATTCAGTGCGGCCACACCACCCTTGACGGCAGATTCACCCTGGAAACCTGCGAGTGCCTCGGCGTCTGCGACCGGGCCCCTGCCGTCATGATCGACGACGAGGTCTATGGCCCGCTGACTCCCGCGGATGTCAAGGGCGTCCTCGCCAAATATCGCTGAGGAGGGTGAAAGAAACATGGAAGAATACAAATTTTTGACTTATAACGTGGGCAAGCTCAACCCCGTAAGCGCCATGGAATACGCCACTGTCGGCGGCTATACCGGGCTGAAGATCGCGCTTGCCAACCCCTCCGGGGTTATCTCGACCGTCAAGGATTCCGGCCTCCGCGGCAGAGGCGGCGCCGGCTTCCCCACCGGCATGAAGTGGACGTTTGTCCGCAACACCGATGCGGATCAGAAATACATCGTCTGCAACGCCGACGAAGGCGAACCCGGAACCAACAAGGACCGCATCCTGATGGCCGAGGTGCCGAACCTTCTCTTTGAAGGCATGGCGATCGCCGGTGTCGCTGTCGGCGCGACCAAGGGCTACATTTACCTCCGCGCCGAATATCCCTATATCAAAGAGATCCTGCTGAAGGCGCTCGACGACGCGAGAATCCGCCACTTCCTCGGCAAGAACGTCATGGATTCCGGCGTTGATTTCGACATTGAGATCCGCTCCGGCGCAGGCGCCTATGTCTGCGGCGAAGAGACCGCCCTGCTCGAGTCCATCGAGGGCAAGCGCGGCGAGCCGAGATACAAACCGCCGTTCCCGGGCGTCCAGGGCCTCTGGGGCAAACCGACCGTCATCAACAACGTGGAGACCCTCTGCAACATCCCGATGATCCTGTGCATGGGCGCCGACTTCTTCAAATCCCTCGGCACCTCCGGGACCACCGGTACGAAGCTCTTCACCCTCTGCGGCAACATTAAGAATCCGGGCGTCTACGAGTTCCAGACCGGCATCACCATGCGTGAGCTGTTCGAGGAAGTCGGCGGCGGCTGCCCGAACGGCAAAAAGCTCAAGGCCATTCAGTGCGGCGGCGCTTCCGGCCCGATCGTGGGCGTCGATAAACTTGATACCAAAATGTCCATCGAGGACTGCAACGCCGCGGGCGCCAACTTCGGCGCCGGCGACCTGATGTTCATCGACGAGGATCAGGATATCGTGGATCTCTGCGAAAACCTGATGGAGTTCTTTGAAGAGGAATCCTGCGGCAAATGCACGCCCTGCCGCGAAGGCAACTTCCGTCTGCTCGAGCTGGTCCGCAAATTCAAGGACGGCACCGGCACCGAAACCGACCTCGATACCATCGAGGATCTTGCCTCCACGATGATGGACGCCTCTCTCTGCGGACTTGGCCAGGCCTCCCCGACCCCGCTGGTCTCCGCGATCAAGTATTTCCGCAATGAATTCCTCGAAAGGGGGAACCACTAATGGCGAAAGTAACCATCGACGGAATTGTCGTTGAAGTTGAAAACGGGACTACCGTCCTGAAAGCCGCCGAAAAAGCCGGCGTCAAAATCCCGCGCCTCTGCTATCATCCCGATCAGGATATCAAGGGAAACTGCCGCATCTGCGTGGTGGAAATCGAAGGCCAGCGCCTTCTGCAGCCCTCCTGCGCCTTTCCGGTCAGTGACGGCATGGTCGTGCATACCAACTCCGAGCGCGTCCGCAAGGCCCGCTACAACATCCTTGAGCTGATCCTTGCCCACCATCCGGCCGACTGCCTGCACTGCATCCGCAATCACAACTGCGAACTGCAGCAGATCGTCGAGGATATGAGCTTCACCCGCGATATTCGTTATCCGTATCACGAGCGCGGAAAAGGCATGGATTTTTCCAGCCCTTCCATCACCCGCGACCCCGCCAAGTGCATCGTCTGCGACCGCTGCGCCTGGGCCTGCACGCATTTCCAGAGCTGCAACATTCTGACCAAGACCAACCGCGGCTTTGAAACCTATCTCACCACCGAGTACGACAGACCGTTCATTGAGACCGCCTGCACCACCTGCGGTCAGTGCGTTCAGGCCTGCCCGGTTGCCGCCCTGACCATTCATGACGACACCGTCAACGCCTGGAAAGCCATCGCCGACAAGAATCTCACCGTGGTTGCGCAGGTCGCTCCGGCCGTCCGCGTCAACATCGCCGAGGCGCTCGGCGAGGCGCCCGGCACGATTTCCACCGGACGTCTGGTCACCGCCATGAAGATGATGGGCATCGACTACGTGTTCGATACCGACTTCACCGCCGACCTCACCATCATGGAAGAGGGCACGGAGTTCCTGCACCGTCTGACGGACGGCGGATGCCTGCCGCTGATCACCTCCTGCTCGCCCGGCTGGGTCAAGTTCTGCGAGACCTGGTACCCCGATCAGCTGCCGCACCTCTCCACCGCCAAATCCCCGCAGGGAATGTTCGGCGCGGTCATCAAGGAATATTTTTCGAAGAAAATCAATAAACGTCCGCAGGATGTTTTCTCCCTCTCCGTCATGCCGTGCACGGCGAAAAAGTACGAGGCCAAGCGCCCCGAACTTGGACGCAACGGCTATCAGGATGTCGACTGCGTGATCACCGTTCAGGAACTTGCTCAGATGATCCGTTCCGCCAACATCGACTTCAGCAAGCTGCCCGATACGCCGTTTGACGCTCCGTTCGGCCTCGGCTCCGGAGCCGGCGTCATCTTCGGTGCCTCCGGCGGCGTCATGGAGGCCGCCCTCCGCACGGTTCACGAGATCGTTACGGGCAAAGTGCTCGAAGACATCGACTTCAAGCAGGTCCGCGGTTTCCGCGACACCAGAGAAGCCACCATCACGATCGGCGATCTCGACGTCAAGGTCTGCATCACCTCCGGCCTTGCAAACGCCAGAGCAATCATGGATCTCGTCAGAGCCGGCAAGGCCGACTACCACTTCATCGAGATCATGGCCTGCCCGGGCGGCTGCATCGGCGGCGGCGGCAACCCGTACCGCGACTGGACGAAGGTCGAAAAGCGGAACGCCGCGACATACATCATCGATGCCCAGCAGTGCCCGATCCGTCAGAGCCACAAGAACCCGGCGATTCAGGAATTCTACAAGGACATCAATGTCAAGCCCGGCGAGGGACTTGCCCACAAGCTCTTCCACACCACTTACACCGACCGCGGCAATCTGCCGAAGTAATTTTTCCGATAAAAGGCGCCTTCCGTTTGGAAGGCGCCTTTTTTAGAATGAGAAACCGCCGGGGAACTCCCCGCTTCTCCGATCCCATAAAATGGTCCCGCAAACGAGCGGGCGACCCTTATCCCCCGCCCGTGTCGGGGCCGGGCCGGCGATGTCATCCCCTTACGAAACGGGAAACCACTTTTTCTTAGATCTTATAAAAAATAAGAGCTCCGGGCCGGGTATTTTCGTTCGTCCGAAACCTCCCCTGTGCCGCGCGGAAGGCCGCCATGCGGGTATGGCCGCCGAGCGCCGTCGTTCACCGGCACAAAACAGAATTCTTATTATAAGAAATGCCGCCGTGGGAGATCTCCCGCGGCGGCATTGTTTCGATATCTATTTTCCGGCAAGCGCCGTTTTCAGCTCATCCGGATCCGAAAAATCGGCGGACGGACGGTCCGAAACCACCTGCAGCGGCGGCCCGGAGACAATCACGACGCGGTCGGCAAGCGTGAGCGCCTCCTCCGGGTTGTGCGTAATCAGCAGGGCCGATTTCCCGCGCAGCTCCCCGGCCATGAAGGCCAGCACGTCGCCGGCGGTCTTGAGGTCGAGGCCCTGAAGCGGCTCGTCCAGATAAAACGTGTCGCCGCCGTGGGCAAAGCAGCGGGCAATCGCAAGCCTGCGCTTCATCCCGCCGGAGAGCTCCTCCGGCAGCTTATCCTCCTCGCCGGCGAGCCCGACCTTCGCGAGATACTTCTTCGCGCGCTCCGGCGGAATGCCGAGCGCGGTCAGATTTTCCAGCGCGCTGCTCCACGGCAGCAGGCGGTCGTCCTGAAACAGGAAGGACGGCTTCCCGGAAAACGATCCGACAGTGCCGGAATCCGGCTTCTGCAGGCCGGAAACGAGGCGTAGAATCGTCGTCTTGCCGCTGCCGGAGGTCCCAAGAACGGCGGTGCGGGTCTTTTCTTCCAAAGAGAACTGGAAATGATCCAGAATGGTGCGGCCGTCAAAAGAGAGACTTACGTCTCGAAATTCAGGCATCCCGGCGCCTCCCTTCCCATGCGGCGAGGCGGAAAAACAGCTTCTCGAGCAAAATGCTCAGCAGAATGACCGCAAAGGTCCACGCAAACAGGTTTTCCGTCTCGAGATAGATTTTGGCGTCGTGCAGCGCGCCGCCGATGGAGGTGCGGGCGGAGCAGATGACCTCCGCGGCGATTCCTGCCTTCCAGGCCATGCCCATGCCGGAGTTAAAGGCCGCCAGAAAATACGGCTTGATGGAGGGCACGTAGATTTTTGTCAGCAGGTTTTTGCGCGGCATCCGGAAGGCATGGGCCATCTCGAGCAGCGCCGGGTCGGTGCTGCGGATGCCCTGCTCCACGTTGGCCCAGACCAGCGGGTAAACGATCAGAAACGCCGTAAAGACCGGGATAAAGCTCACCCGGAACCAGACCAGCGCCAGAATGATGAACGAGGCAATCGGCGTCGCCTTGATCGCCGACATGACCGGCGAGAGCAGGCTCTGCAGCGCCGGAAAGCGCGCAGTTCCGGCCGCGGTCAGCACCCCGGCCAGCACGCCGAGAAGCAGGCCCTCCAGAACTCTGAGCACGGAATTCGCGGCGGAGAACCAGAACTCCCATGTGCCGGCGAGAGTGAGCAGCGCTTTGAGCACGGAAAGCGGAGGGGGAAGCAGGACGGTTTTTCCGACCAGCATTGCGACGCCCTGCCAACAGAGCAGCCAGAACGCCATGACCAGAAGACCGCGCAGCAGTTTTTTCATCCGGGTTTCCCCCTCCTTCCGTGCTCATAAGGAAGTGTCAATTCTCTTTATGCCTCATAGTAGAAATCTTCGCCCGGCAGCGTGCCGCCGACCGTGGCGGGATTGTAGTCGTAAAGGACCTGATAGAAGCTCTCAAGCGGGGCCTTCATCGCTTCGCCCGTGTACCACACGATGTTGCAGCGCGGCAGAGCGGTCTGTGCGACGGCGGCCGTTGCGATCTCATATTTCTCGATCAGCGCGGCGGCATCGGCCGTGTTTTCCTGCGTATAGGTGATGCTTTCACCGTATTCCTCAAGGAAAGCGGCGACGGCCTCCGGATTCTCTTCGGCAAACGCCTTACGGACCGCGATGCCGCCCATGGTGAGCTCCCCGTTGCCGAGCGCCTCCCATTCGGCGGTCAGGTCAAGGGCGACGCGGAAGTCGTCGGACTGAGTGGTCACGCTGGTGACGAAAGGCTCCGGCAGCATGACGACGTCATACTCCCCGGCAAGGGCGAGCGTCGCGGCTTCGCTGTGCTCGGTGGCCCAGAAGATCTCGACATCCTCGCCGACGGTAAGGCCGTTCTGCGCAAGGATATTGTCCAGGATATATTCCGCGGTGGAACCCTGTCCGGAGGCAAGAATGGTCTTGCCGCTGAGATCCGCGACGGACTGGACGGTATCGCCGTTTTCGAGGATATAGAGCACGCCGAGCGTGTTGACGCCGAGGATCTCAACCTCGCCGTTCGCTTTATTATACAGCGTCGAGATCACGTTGGTCGGCAGGGCGGCGATATCCATCTCTCCGGAAAGGAGCTGGGAAGTCAGCACATCCGGGGCTCCGGCGATCGTGAAGTTATAGTCGTTGACGGTGGCGCCGAGGGAATCCTGCTCCATCAGCCAGGCGGCTCCCATGCCGGTCGGGCCCTTCAGCATGCCGATATTGATCGTTGTTCCCTCATAGGCCGGCTCCTGGGAAGTTTCCGGCTCGGAAACCTCCGGCACCGATTCGGGCGCTTCCGATTCCGCGGGCTTCTTCGTGCCGGCGCAGGCGGAGAACGCCGCGATCATCAGCAGGCTCATCAGGACAGCAAACAGTTTTTTCATCAAAATCACCTCATAGATTTTTTCATTCTATAGAAAGCCTTTCGGCATTCCTAACGAGAATATTTCTTCCATCCCGGCACAGGATACCTTCCTCCTCCAGCGCGTCGAACGCGCGGTAGAGCGAGGCCCTGCCGACGCCGAGCGTCTGCGCAAGCTCCGACATGCTGCCGGGCAGCAGCACACTCTCCCCGCCGGCGTAGATGCCGGAAAGATAGCTCAGCAGCTTATCCCGGCAGTCCGCTTCCACGAAGGTCGCGAGTCTGCGGTTGAGAAAATGGATTTTCCGGGAGAGAAGAGTGACATAGGAACGGGCGAACTCCGGAGATTCGGCGAAGGCGCGCTCCACCAGCTCCTTGGAAAAGAAGACCATCCTGCACGCGCCGGAGGCGACGATCTCGGTCGGGCAGGCGGCGGCTTCATAAAACAGCGTCGACATCCCGAATGTCTTCCCCTGCTCCAGCACACTCAGGATGACCTTGCGCCCGCCGGGGCAAACTTTATACACCGTCGCCCTGCCCCGCAGCAGTACGCCCAGACAGCGGCAGAATTCCATACAGCCGAGGATCGTCTCTCCGCTGCCGGCCCCAACCGTCCAGCATCCCTCGTCGGAGAGCCAGCGGTCGAGTGCCTCCTGCGGCGCTCCCTCAAAGAGCTCCGAGGTCCGTAACGTCTCGCGGTCGCGCTTCAGCATTGAATTCCCCTCTTTCTGTCTCAAATGATACAATATTTTACGTTTTATTTCCACTTTCAAAAGCTACATAAGAATAATTCTTAGTTAACCAAGTGCCTTTTGGCGACAAAAGCGGCTCTTTTTAATAAATCGGGCTTTTTTCCGGCCGCCGTAGAAGGTATAATAAAGGAAATCGACGGAGGGGGAATGTTGATGTTCCGGATCGGGAGCCATATTTCTTCGGCGGGAGGATACCTTGCCATGGGGGAGCGTGCCGCCGCGCTCGGCGCCAACACGTTTGCATTTTTTACGCGGAACCCGAGAGGCGGCGCCTCGAAGCCGATCGACCCGGACGACGTGCGGGCGTTTCAGGACTTCCGCCGGGAGCACGGCATCGACCGGATCGTCGCCCACGCGCCTTACACGCTGAACCCCTGCGCGGATAAGGAAAACGTGCGGGAATTCGCGCGCATGGTTTTTGCGGACGACCTGCAGCGAATGGAGGCGACGCCCGGGGAGTTTTACAATTTTCATCCGGGCAGCCACGTTGGGCAGGGCATTGAAACCGGCATTGAAAAAATTGCCGAACTTCTGGGCGAAACACTGTTCCCGGAGATGACGACCACCGTTTTGCTGGAGACGATGGCCGGGAAGGGCAGCGAGGTCGGCGGGCGGTTTGAGGAACTCCGGGAGATCCTCGACCGGGTGAACCTCCAAGCAAAAATGGGCGTGTGCCTCGACACCTGCCACGTCTGGGACGCGGGCTACGACCTCGAAAACGACCTTGACGGCGTGCTCACGGAGTTTGACCGGGTGGTCGGGCTGCCGAAGCTCCGGGCGGTGCACCTCAACAACAGCCTGAAT
>CAYMNV010000028.1:0-22246 GCA_964391915.1 uncultured Oscillospiraceae bacterium | reverse complement strand
GAACGTCAAACAGGATTAAAATCGAGGAACCATGAGAGATTATCAAAAAGAAACGGAAGATAGGGTTGCGTTTATCCGGCGGAAGCTGGAGGAGGCGCACGCCTCCGGCGCCGTATTCGGAAACAGCGGCGGCAAGGACAGCGCCCTTGTCGGCATCCTGTGCAAAAAGGCCTGTGAAAAGGTCATTGCGGTCGCCATGCCCTGCGCCTCGGCGCGGAATTACGCCGAGGATATGCAGGATGCCGCCGCGCTGGCGCAGCAGTACGGGATCCCCATGCGGACGGTCGATCTGACCAATGCCCGTACCGCGCTGACGGAGGCGATCGGCCTTGAGCTGGCGCCGATGGCCCTCGCAAACATCGCGCCCCGGCTCCGGATGACGACTCTTTATAGTATTGCCCAGACGGAGAATTGCCTTGTGGCCGGCACCGGGAACCGCAGCGAGCGCTATATGGGGTATTTTACGAAGTGGGGCGACGGCGCCTTCGACTTCAACCCGATCTACGACCTGACGGTGACCGAGGTGTATGAATACCTGCGCTGGCTGGGCGCGCCGCCCCACATCATCGGAAAAGCGCCCTCCGCCGGGCTGTATGAGGGCCAGACGGACGAGGGCGAGATGGGCGTCACTTATGCCGCCATCGACGATTATCTTGCCGGAAAGCCGATCGACGAGCGTTCCCGGGCCGTCATTGAGCACGCCCATCGCGTTACGGAGCATAAGCGGAATCTGCCCGAGGGGTATCGACCGGACTGAAACGGAGGACAACATGAGCGTCAAACAGGATTTTCTTGATATTTATAAAGCGGCCGTTACCCGCCCCGGTGCGGACGGCCTTCTGGATTGGCTTTTGAGCACGGACTTTTTCATCGCGCCGGCTTCCACGCGCTATCACTGCGCCTGCGACGCCGGCCTTGTCACCCACAGCCTGAACGTCTATCATCTGCTGCAGAAACATGCCGCGGAATTCGGCGGGTATACCGAGGAGACGGTGGCGGTCTGCGGCCTGCTGCATGACGTCTGCAAGGCGAATTTCTATTCCATCGGCCTGCGCAACGTCAAAAACGAGCACGGCCAGTGGGAGCAGAAGCCGTATTACACCATCGAGGACCAGTTCCCGATGGGCCACGGCGAAAAATCCGTCTACCTGATCAACAAGTACATGACGCTG
This sequence comes from uncultured Oscillospiraceae bacterium, assembly GCA_964391915.1. Taxonomy (GTDB): domain Bacteria; phylum Bacillota; class Clostridia; order Oscillospirales; family Ruminococcaceae; genus UMGS1668. Next base: position 21,074 of record CAYMNV010000028.1, on the reverse strand, counting down.
AGCGACGAGGAGGCCATGGCCATCCGCTGGCACATGGGCGGCTTCGACGAATCTGCCAAGGCCGGCGGCTACACCATCAGCCACGCCTACGAGCAGTACCCGCTGGCGGTCCTGCTTCATATTTCCGATCTGGAGGCCACCTACCTCTCGGAAAAGGGCACTTCGGAGGTCAGAATCTGACGGGGAGGAATGCAAAATGAAGCCGGAACTGCTTTGGGAGAGCTTCTGCAGGCATAATGCCGAGCTGACGCCCGAAACTTCATATCACAGCTGCTGGGCCTTCGGCGGCGGCGGAAGGACGGCGGATAAGCTGGCCGCGCTCGTCATGGCCGGGATCAAGACCGCCACAAGCTCGGCCTGGCCCTGCTACGCGGTCTGGGAGGAGAAGGTCCCGGAGGCCGGAGATTACAGCGTGATCTTCGATTCCACGGGCGAGGCCGTCTGCATTCTGCGCACCGTGAAGGCCGATATCGTGCCTTTTAAGGACGTTGGTGAAGCGTTTGCGGCGAAGGAGGGCGAGGGCGACCAGAGTCTCGCGCACTGGCGCCGGGTACACGCCGAGGCTTTCGGGGCCGACTGTAAAGACTGCGGCATCGAGTTTGCCGACGATACGCCCGTCGTCTGCGAGGAATTCGAGATCGTCTTCCGGTAATGGAAAACGCCGGAAACATGGAGGCGGGGCGCCTTCCGTCCGACGAACGGCAGGGTCCGACGCGTTTCTTTGCCCGTTTACGTTGGCTGGGAGATCCTGTTTTTTGGTGAAAACCGGGACTGCCGGAGTCCGGAGTGAGGCCGGCGGCACCGTGAGCCGGGGGCGGGATTCCCGGGCCGGCCGACGCTTCAGAACAGATGGGTCCGCAGGGGGTACGGCCGCGTTTTTTGCGGCGGTGCCTTTTTCTTTTCCGGGGGTCCCCTGATTGACATAAAAATTGATCTGTGCTACAATAAGAAGAACGGGCACGAACAAATGTTCACGCAATCCGAAAGAGAAAAAAGGGGGCAAATCCGTGGATTTTGAGCTGCACGCGCCTTTTGGGGCGACAGGCGACCAGCCGCAGGCCATCGAGAAGCTGGTCGAGGGAATCCGCCGCGGCGACCGGGAGCAGACGCTCCTCGGCATCACCGGCAGCGGCAAGACCTTCACGATGGCGAAAGTCATCGAAGCCGTCAACCGGCCGACGCTCGTTCTCTCCCACAACAAGACGCTGGCCGCGCAGCTCTGCTCGGAATTCAGGGAGTTCTTCCCAAAGAACGCCGTCGAGTATTTTGTCTCCTATTACGATTATTACCAGCCGGAGGCCTACATCCCCAGCACGGACACCTATATCGAGAAGGACAGCGCCATCAACGATGAGATCGAGAAGCTGCGCCACTCCGCGACGGCGGCGCTCTCCGAGCGGCGGGACGTGCTGATCGTCTCGTCGGTTTCGAGCATCTACTCCCTCGGCGACCCGATCGATTACCGCACGATGGTGGTTTCCCTGCGCCCGGGCATGACGAAAAACCGGGACGAGGTCGTCTCGCAGCTCGTCAGCATGCAGTATGAGCGCAACGACATGAATCTTGTGCGCAACAAGTTCCGCGTCCACGGCGACGTGCTGGAGGTCTTCCCGTCGTATTCTACAGATACGGTCGTGCGCATCGAGTGGTTCGGCGACGAGGTGGACCGCATCTCCGAGATCAACGCCGTAACGGGCGAGCTCAAGGATGTCGTCAGCCATATCGCCATCTATCCGGCCTCCCACTACATCGTGCCGAAGGAGAAGATGGAGCGCGCGATCGATGAGATCGAGCGCGAGTGTGACGAGCGGGTGGAATATTTTAAGAATACGGGCAAGCTGATCGAGGCCCAGCGCATCGAGGAGCGCACCCGGTACGACGTCGAGATGCTGACCGAGGTCGGTTTCTGCAAGGGCATCGAAAACTATTCGCGGGTTCTTTCCGGCAGGGAGCCTGGCTCCTGCCCGACCACGCTGCTCGATTATTTCCCGAGGGATTTCCTGCTCTTCATCGACGAGTGCCACGTCACACTGCCGCAGGTCCGCGGGATGAGCGGCGGCGATTATTCGAGAAAGAAGTGCCTCGTGGATTTCGGCTTCCGGCTGCCCTCCGCGATGGATAACCGGCCGCTCCGCTTCGACGAGTTCCAGACGAAGCTCAACCAGATCGTCTATGTGAGCGCGACGCCGAGCGACTACGAGCGGGAGCACAGCACCCAGCTTGTCGAACAGGTCATCCGCCCGACCGGACTGCTTGACCCGGAGATCAGCGTCCGCCCGGTTGCGGGGCAGATCGACGATCTGATCTCGGAGATCAACCAGCGCGTGGAGAAAAAAGAGCGCGTCCTGATCACGACGCTGACGAAGAAGATGGCGGAGAACCTGACCGAGTATCTCGGCACGATGGGCATCCGCGTGCGCTATATGCACCACGATATCGATACGATCGAGCGCATGGAGATCATCCGGGATCTGCGCCTCGGCGAATTCGACGTGCTCTGCGGCATCAACCTGCTGCGCGAGGGGCTCGATATCCCGGAGGTTTCACTGGTTGCGATCCTCGACGCGGATAAAGAGGGATTCCTGCGCAGCGCCACCTCGCTGATCCAGACCATCGGCCGCGCGGCGCGAAACGCAAACGGCAAGGTCATCATGTACGCCGATACCGTCACGCCGAGCATGGAGCAGGCGCTCACCGAGACGGAGCGCCGCCGCAAGATCCAGCAGCAGTACAACGAGGAGCACGGCATCACGCCGCAGACGATCAAAAAAGAAGTCCGCGACATCATCGAGATCTCCTCGCACAAGGACGACGAGGCTGTCGGCAAGAAGCGGCAGACCTACAAGGAGATGGAGGCGGAGGTGCAGAAGCTTACCGCCGAGATGCACAATGCCGCCAAGATCCTCGAATTTGAGCATGCCGCGTATCTCCGCGACCGCATCAAAAAGCTCCATGAAGAGATGGAGAAGCGGAGACGGAAACTATAAAGGAATTTACGAAAACGGAGCGGATTTATGGGAAGCAACGTCATCACAATAAAAGGCGCCAGAGAGCACAATCTGAAGAACATCGATCTTGAACTGCCGCGGGACAAGCTGATTGTTTTTACGGGGCTGTCCGGTTCTGGGAAGAGCTCGCTGGCGTTCGACACGATCTTTGCCGACGGTCAGCGCCGGTATATCGAGAGCCTCTCCTCCTATGCGAGGATGTTTCTCGGCCAGATGGACAAGCCCGATGTGGACAGCATCGAGGGTCTCTCTCCTGCCATCGCCATCGACCAGAAGAACACGAGCCGGAACCCGCGTTCCACCGTCGGCACGGTCACCGAGATCTACGACTACCTCCGGCTGCTCTATGCGCGCATCGGCACTCCGCACTGCCCGATCTGCGGCCGCGAGATCCAGCAGCAGACCGTCGATCAGGTGGTCGATCAGGTTATGGCGCTCGCGGTCGGCACGAAGATTCAGGTCATGGCGCCGGTCGTCCGCGGGAAGAAGGGCGAGCATATCAAGGAGCTTGACAGTGCCCGCAAGGCCGGGTACGTCCGCGCCCGCATCGACGGCAGCATCTACGATCTCAACGAGGATATCCTGCTCGACAAAAATCTCAAGCACAGCATCGACGTCATCGTCGACCGTCTGGTCGTCAAGCCGGAGATCCGCTCCCGCCTGACCGACTCGCTGGAGATCGCCTTCGGGCTCGGGGACGGGCTGGCCGTGGTCGGCGTCGTGGACGGCGAGGACATGCTGTTCTCGCAGAATTACGCCTGCCCGGAGCACGGAATCTCCGTTGAGGAACTGACGCCGCGCATGTTTTCGTTCAACAGCCCCTTCGGCGCCTGTGAAAAATGCACCGGCCTCGGCGTCTTCATGCGCGTCGACCCCGATCTCATCCTGCCCAACAAGCGCCTTTCCATCCGGGAAGGCGCCATCCGCGCATCCGGCTGGTATTATGCCGAGGGCGGCATGGCGGAGATGTACTACAACGCGCTGGCGAAGGAATACCATTTCTCGCTGGATGTGCCGGTCGGGGAACTGCCGAAAGAGGTCATCGATGTGCTGCTGTACGGCTCCAAAGGGAAAAAGATGACCGTCCAGCGCGAGAGCGACGCGATGTACGGCGTCTACCATACGGAATTTGAGGGCATTGCCAACAATCTGGAGCGCCGGTTCCGCGAGACGAACAGCGAATGGATGCGCGAGGAGATCGCCACCCTGATGCGCGCGGTCCCGTGCCCGGAGTGCCACGGAGACCGGCTGAAGAAGGTCTCGCTGGCCGTCACGGTCGGCGGCATCAATATCAGCGGCTTCACGAATATGTCCGTCTCGCAGGCGCTGGATTTCATTGAAGGTGCAAGTCTGACGCCGCGGCAGGAGCTGATCGCGCACCAGATTTTAAAGGAGATCAAGGCCCGCCTCGGCTTCCTGCAGAGCGTCGGGCTCGAATATCTGACGCTTTCGCGCGCGGCGCAGACGCTTTCCGGCGGCGAGAGCCAGCGGATTCGCCTTGCCACGCAGATCGGCTCCTCGCTGGTGGGCGTGCTGTATATCCTTGACGAGCCGAGCATCGGCCTGCACCAGCGCGACAACGGCAAGCTGATCGCAACCCTGAAGCGCCTGCGCGACCTCGGCAACACCGTGATCGTCGTCGAGCACGACACGGATACGATGCTCGCCGCGGATTACCTCGTGGATATCGGCCCGGGCGCGGGCATCCACGGCGGGAAGATCGTCTGCGCCGGCACGCCGCAGGAGGTCATGGCCTGCGAATATTCCATCACCGGCCAGTACCTCTCCGGAAAAAAGAAAATCGAAATCCCGGAGGCGCGCCGCCAGGGGAACGGAAAATTCCTCAAGGTCCTCGGCGCGCACGAAAACAACCTCAAACACATCGATGTCACGTTCCCGCTGGGCGTGATGACGGCGGTGACCGGCGTCTCCGGCTCCGGAAAGAGCTCCCTCGTCAACGAAGTGCTCTTTAAGACGCTGGTGCGCGACCTCAACGGCGCGAAGGGCATTCCCGGAAAATGCGAGGGGATCCAGGGCATCGAGAATCTCGACAAGGTGATCTGTATCGACCAGTCGCCGATCGGCCGCACCCCGCGCTCCAATCCGGCGACCTACACCGGCCTCTTCACCGATATCCGCGATCTTTTTGCCAGCACCGCCGATTCCAAGGCGCGCGGCTACGGCACCGGACGCTTCAGCTTCAACATCCGTGGCGGGCGGTGCGAGGCCTGCGAGGGCAACGGCATCATCGAGATTGAAATGAATTTCCTGCCCAACGTCTATGTGCCCTGCGAAGTCTGCAAGGGTAAGCGCTACAACCGCGAGACGCTGGAAGTCAAATATAAAGGCAAAAACATTGCCGACGTGCTGGATATGACGGTGGAGGAGGCCATGCAGTTCTTTGAGAATCTGCCGAAGCTTCGGCGGCGTCTCGAAGTGCTCTACGACGTCGGCCTCGGCTACGTGCGTCTCGGCCAGTCCGCGACCACGCTCTCCGGCGGCGAAGCCCAGAGGGTCAAGCTTGCGTCGGAGCTCTCGCGCCGCCCGACCGGCAGGACCATCTACATCCTCGACGAGCCGACCACCGGCCTGCACACCGACGACGTGCGTCAGCTGATCGACGTGCTGCAGCGGCTGGTCGACGTCGGCAACACGGTCATCCTGATCGAGCACAACCTCGACGTCATCAAGGTCGCGGATTATGTGGTCGACCTCGGCCCGGAGGGCGGAGACAGGGGCGGCGCCGTGGTCGTCAGCGGCACGCCCGAGGAAGTCGCCGCGTGCCCGGAATCCTACACCGGGCAATTCCTTAAACCTATCCTTGAAAACCGGATTTGACACAATTTTTCCAAATGAGCTGTTAAAATGCGGCAATTTATGCTATAATAACCGCAATACCGGCAGGGCGGCTGTTATATGGTTATTTTATTGGCCCGCCTGCGGCGATGGGATAGCATCATTCATGCGGAAGGGGAGACCTCCATGTCCGAACAGGTTATTTTCTCAAAATCCACCTTCGGCGGCTTCAACAAAGAGGAAGTGCTGAAGTATATCGACAACCTCAACGCGGAGCATACGGCGGCCCAGGAGAAGGCGGATCTTGAGATCCGGCAGATGGATTCCCAGCTCAAAGAAAAAAGCGACGCGCTCGCCCAGGGAGAGAAGAATTTTCAGGAACTTTCCGCCGCATATGAGGAGCTTCGGGAGCATTATATGTCTCTCAAGGAGCACTGCGGAAACCTTGAGGACCAGCTGGACGCTATAAAAAGGAAAAACGGCGACACGGAGAAGGAGCTTACCATCGCAAAGGAACTGAACCGCCAGCTTGAGGATAAGGTGGATGCCTTCCAGGCGGAAAACCGTGAGCACGGCGAGCAGAAGCAGCGCTGGCTCGACGGCTTCAGCAGCATGGAGGCCTCCGCAAAATCCATGCTCACGGGCGCAAAGAACGGTGCTCAGAGCATGATCGCCGACGCGCAGGGCTCGGTTGAGAGCGTCAACACCGATCTTGAGCATTTCCGCGAGGAACTCGGCAAGACGCGGCAGTTTCTGCAGGATTCGATGACGGTTCTCGGTCAGCGGCTCGATTATATCGACAAGGCCGCCGAGCGCGCCAAGATTCCCGCCGCGAAGCAGGCCGCGAAATACGACGAGGTGGAGCAGCACTGTGAGGAGATCGCCGGGGAGGTATCGGCGAAGATCGCCGACCTGAAGGCGAAGATCACCGGCTGATCCGCACAGCAGAGACAATTCTTAGACGGGCCGGTGCTTTGCCGGTCTGTCGCTTTTTATGAGGGAGGTTTTATGGTGCAGGACTTTCTGATCCGTCCGGTTCGTCCGGAGGATGCCGACGACATCAATATCATCCGCCGACAGCCGGAGACCGCGCGCTTCATGCTTGCGATGCCCTCCGAGCGCATCGAGCAGACGGAGAATTTTATCGGCAATCTGAGGCCCAATAATTATGAATTCGTTGCGGTCATCCCGCAGGCCTGCGGCGGCGAGAGCGTCATCGGCATGGCCGGCCTTGAGCAGGGCAGCCGCCCCCGCATCGCCCACACCGCGGAATTCGGCATCTGCGTACACAAAGACTATCAGAATCAGGGCGTCGGCACGGCACTGATGAAACAGATCATCGACCTTGCGGACAACTGGCTGGGTCTTACGCGCATCGAGCTGGAAGTCGACGTGGACAACGACCGCGCGATTCATTTGTATCAAAAATTTGGTTTTGAAATCGAAGGCCGGAAGCGCATGGCGATCCTCCGGGACGGGCAGTATGTGGATACCTGCCTCATGGCCCGCATCAAGCAGCCGCCGCAATATTGAATTCGGCAAAAAAGCCGGAAAGGGAATCATCCATGGATCAGCTGACCATATCCTGCCCGTGTCTGTTTGGCCTTGAGAGCGTGCTCTCCGGCGAAATGAAGCGCATGGGTGCCGAAAACATCGTCTCCGAGGACGGCCGCGTCTCCTTTACCGGCAGCTTTGCGGACGTTGCCCGGGCGAACCTGCGTCTCCGCACGGCCGAGCGCGTGCAGATCATCCTCTCCACGTTCGAGGCGAGGAGCTATGAGGAGCTGTTTCAGGGCACGCTTGCGGTTCCGTGGGAGGAATTCCTCTCCTGCAAGGACGCCTTCCCGGTCAAGGGACGCACGGTCAAGAGCCAGCTTTACAGCATGTCGGACTGCCAGGCCATCATCAAGCGTGCCATCGTAAAGCGGCTGGAGGGCGTTTACCACCAGAGCTGGTTCGAGGAGACCGGCCCGGTGCTGCAGGTGCAGTTCATGATGCTGAAGGACCGCGTGATGCTGATGCTTGATACCAGCGGCACCGGCCTGCACAAGCGCGGTTATAGGCTCAATTCGGTCGAGGCGCCGATCAAGGAGACGATCGCCGCCGGCATCGCGGACCTCGCGCACGTCTATCCGGACAGCGTTGTCTGCGACCCGATGTGCGGTTCGGGGACGCTGCTGATCGAGTCGGCGTTGAAGGCGCTCAATATCGCCCCGGGCATCCGCCGGCATTTCGCCGCGGAGCAGTGGGGCTGTTTCCCGCCGGAGATCTGGGCGGAGCAGCGCGGCCTCTGTCTTGAGGAGGTACATCAGGACGCCCCGTTTATGGGTTACGGCTGGGATATTGATCCTGCGGCCATCGCCCTCACACTGGAGAACGCCGAAAACGCGGGCGTCGCCGGGAAGATCCGGGCGCGCCAGGGCGACATCCATGAGTTCCGCCAGCCGGAGCCGCCGGAACAGGGTCGGCTGATCGTCCTCTGCAACCCGCCCTACGGCGAGCGCCTCCTGGATATCCAGGCCGCCGAGGAGCTTTACAAGGCGCTCGGCACCGTTCTCCATGCGGGGGAAGGCGCGAGTGTCGCGGTCATCTCGCCGGACGAGGAATTTGAGCGGCTTTTCGGCCAAAAGGCGGACCGTCGCCGCAAGCTCTACAACGGCATGATCAAATGCCAGCTCTATATGTATTTTAAATGAGAATCCGCAGCCGGGCGCTCTCCGGGAATCGGTTTTGACGGGAAAGAGGGAATTCCCCGGCAGCACAGGTTTCGCGTTTGTTTGGACGATGAATTGGGTACCGGAGGCGGAAAATCCTCCTTCGGCGGAGATCTTGAATTTCCGGGATGGGAGCCGCATTTACAGGAAACCCGTTTGGGCCGGCGAAGGAAACCAATATAGGAAAACACGGCCTGTGGAAGGAAAAATTCCGCAGGCCGAGCTTTTTTTGAGGGGAGGCGGGGCCTGCCTGCAAAACCTCCGATTCCATTGTCACCAAGGTGCTTTTTCCCGCGCCCGATTCTCTCTTTATAAAAAACACGGCCCGGAGAGCATCCCCGGACCGTTTTTTATTTTCTCCGCAGGATCTCTGCGGCCTTATTCCAGCATCTCCGTTACCGCGCGGACGATGGCCCAGGCGGTGCGCTCGATCATCATCGGGTCGGTTAAATTCTCGAGTTCCGCCGGGTTGGAGAGATAGCCCGTTTCGATCATCACGGAGGGGCAGTAGGTCATCCGCGTGACGGTGTAATAGTCCTGATGCGCTTCTTCGTTGTCGCGTCCGGTGGCGGTGCTGATGTAGGCGGCGAGCAGCTCGGCGAAGCGCCGGGAAGTCTCCTCGTGGAAGTAAACTTCCGTGCCGCAGTAGAGGTTGGCGTCCGCGCTCTCCGCGATGGCGTTGGCGTGGATGCAGATGTAGAAATCCGCCATCACGTCGTGCGCCGGGGACATTCTGCTCTCGGCGTCCAACTTCTCGTCGCCCGTGTAGATGAAGGTTACGTCGGCGCCGAGATTCATGAGCTTATCCACCAGAACGGCGCAGGTCGCGTAGTTGATCTCCGATTCGTAGACGCCCTTTTCGCCCATGACGCTCAGCGCGCCGGGGTCAGGGCCTCCGTGACCGGCGGCGACGGCGATCGTCACGCCCTCAAGCGGCTTCGACAGGCTGTCGGAGAGCTTTGGGTACGACTTCAACGCGATTCGGAGGGTGTTCGCTTCCTCGTCCGTGCTGACGTCGTATCCCCAGATCGGGTCCCTCGAGTAAAGAAACAGCGTGACGCTGCCGTCCGTCTCGTCGGCCTCCGTGCGGAGGCGGAAGAACAGGCGGCTGGAGTCGTTGAGTGCCGTCACGTCGCAGTCCATCGAGGTGTGATAGAGTTTTACTTTCAGATAGCGGCCGCAGAATTCCGCCTCGTAGGCCGGAAGTACGGAGCAGGAGAGCGTGACCGCCTCGTAGTTGCCGCCGTCGGTATAGGCGGCGGAGGAGACAGAGTTGTCGAGTTCCGAAGCGCCGGTCACAACTTCGACGTGCGTCTTTTTCACATATCCGCCGCAGGAGAGCAGGTACCAGCTGTCGGTGGAATCCAGCACTTCGTCGGTGCAGCCCTTCCGCAGCGTGGTGAGGTAGGCGCCGGAATCCTGCGCCTCCGGTTCGATGCCGGCGTTGTTGTTGATCGTGCGGACAAGGACCGGCGTGCTGCCGTCGCCGACGTAGACTTTTCCGGCGCTCTCTCTGGTGGAGGTGCTGCCGTTATAGGTGAGCGCAAAGACGACCGTGCCCGCCTCGGAGGTCTCTCCGGCCGGATAATCACCACGCCCGGTAAACGTAAAGGTCTTTTTGAAGGTCGCCGGAACGCCGTTGTAGGCGGTCGCAGCGGCCTGCTTGAGCGAAACGGTCTGGCCGTCGACGGTCGCGGTGACGGAACCTCCGCTCGGCGCGATGCAGGAGAGAGTGATCTCCTGTCCCTCGGTCACGATCAGATCGGCGGAGGGCTGGCAGGAGGTGATTTTGCTGATGGTGGAGACCGTGTCGGAGGAGGGCTTCCGGATCGTCACGGTGATGCTTTTTCCGCCCTGCGAGAAGACGAAGGTGTTTGTCTTATAGTCGAGCGGCACGTTGACCGTGAAGAGCCCCGTCGTGCTGATCCGTTCGATCTCCGCTCCGTCCATATAAAGCGGCTGGTCCGGATCGGAGGTGCCCATGATGGTGTAGGACGAGCCGCTGAAGGTCAGGTCATAAGCAGCCGGGCGGGTGATGTCGAAATCGGAGGAGATCGCGAGGCATTCGCTGACGTCGAAGAGCGTCTCGGAGCCGAATTCCGCGATCAGGGAGGAGGCGCTGCCATACGCGTTCCGCTTCAGGGCGGCATAGTCGTCGACGGCAAAGCCCCAGGCGCCCAACATCCGGTCGGCGGTGTACTGATAGCAGAGCTCGGCCTCGTCCCCGTAAAAATCGCCGGAGACGACCGGAGACAGGATGCGCCCGAGGTCGTTCACCGTGGCGAGCGGCGTCTCTCCGGCAACCGAGATCCACGCGGCCAGTTCCTCCGCATATCCGGCTTCGGAATAGACCGAGCGGTCGATCTCCGCAAAGAGCCAGCCGCAGACGCCGTTTTCCCGCCACTGTTCCACCGAAGCGGCGAGATCCTCCGGCAGGGAGGAGACCGGCTCGGAGAACCAGACTCCGGCCGCGCCGTATTCGCCGGCGGCGGAGGAGAGCGCGGTCATCGTCTCAAAGGCGTCCCCGGTCCAGCCGATCAATACGCCGGCGAAGGCCGGGGATTCCGCGGTGCTCGTCTTGATTTCGGTATCGCCGTCCTGCCGGATGAAGACGCCGACACCCACCTGAGCGGCGGCGTCGCAGAAATCACCCGTGGCGCCGGCAGGGAAATCCTCCAGAACGACATACGAAAAGCCGTTTTCCACGGCGTAGGCGAGAGCCTCCTTTTCGGAGACAGCCTCGTCGTACTTTAGGAGAAACAGGTTCTCCACGGCGTTCGTCTCCGCGAAAGAGGGTACGGCAAGGGCGGTCAGCAGCAGGATTGCCGCAGCTAAAGCGATCAGACCATGTTTCATAGACGTCCTCCGGGTTTTTATAAAAAAGAGGGGATTCCTCCCCTTCAGAGCTGAAAATCCTCCGGGCGGTAGGTCTCCCGCGGCGGCGCGGGGATTTTCGGCACGCGGAGAAGCGGGTCATACCGGAATGCGGAGCAGGAATATCCCGGGGCGACCACGCCCTTCTTCCTGCAGAGCACGTTTTTGCCGTCGGAGGAGAGCCATCCCTCCGTGCAGTATTCGCAGCGGTGCTCGATCTCTTTATCAAAAAAAGTTTTCATCGGTTCACCGGCCTTTCCGGGGGCTGACCCCTTTCTCCTGACGTCTTCCATTATAGCAGAGAACGGCCCGGATTTCCATGTCGTTTTTTTGAATATTTCGCCAGAAAAGAGACGAAGACAGGTTTTCCCGGTTCTTTTTCCAGTTTTCTTTCTGGTACGGCAGCCACGAGAAACAGCGCCGTCATGCACAGCAGGCTCACCGCCGCGGGCGCCGAGGCCGAGATGGCCGCCTCCGTGACGCCGTCGAAAGAGACGGCGCTCTCGACCGCCTCCGGGAACATCCGGAGCAGTACCCCGCAGAACGCCGCGGTCAGCAGCCCATGGAGCGGCCGGGAGAGCAGAAACTTTCCGAGCCGGATGCCACTGCCTTCGAGAATGCCTGCCACCTGCAGGATGACGGAGATGCCGGAGAAGGAAGCGATCCCGGCCGCCGCGAGGATGCCTGCGGCCCCGCCGAGCCTGCCGGCCTCTGTGCAGCCGGAGGTGACCTCAAACAGCCCGTCGAACAGCACGCGGGAGATAGGATATTTCTGAAAAAAGCCGGCGAGCACCCCCGCGTCGAAAAGCTCCGTCAGCGCGCAGGCGGCCGTAATGAATGCGCACATCGTGAAACAGGCGTCCGCGGCGGCGATCACGGCGTGCGTCGCGGAGGATGCCGCCCCTCTGCCGGAAAACGGGCAGGCATCCGGGGCTTTCTCCGGCTTCTTTGCGAAAAGCGCGCCGAGGAGGCCGATCACCATGGAGGAGGCGAGCTGGGAGACCCAGAGAAACGCCCCGGTACGGACGCTACCGAAGACCGCCTTCCCGACGGCAAAGAGCAGAAAAGGGGGCCCTGCGTTGACGCAGAAGGTCAGCAGGCGCTCAGCGGTCTCCCGGCCGATCAGCCCGGATTTATAGTAGTCGCCGGCGCATTTCGCGGCGGAAGGGTATCCGCCGATCAGCGAGGCGAGCAGGATGCCCCCGCAGTTCCCCGGCAGGCGAAAGAGCTTCGCCGGCAGGGAGAGCAGCCGGGAGAAAAACGAGGCGGCCGGGCTTTCGCAGGCGAATACGCACAGCGCCATAAAAGGAAATACGGCCGGGATCACCGTACCCGCGCAGAGGGAGAGGCCGTACCTCGCGCCCGCCGCGGCTTCCGAGGAACGCAGGATGAGCACGGATGCCGCCGCGACGGTGAGCACGGCGCAGAAGATACTCCGGAACCAGCCATTTTCTTTCATGGTACGGCCTCCTTTTTTGCCGGAACGCTTTGGCGAAGCGCCGCGTTTCCGCAGAAAAAGGTATGAGAGGGGATGCGGGTTTCATGCCTTGCCGTTTCGTTTTTGCCCGGCAGGCACCTTTCCCCGGAGCAGGCCGGGGTCGGGCAAAACAAAAAACGCCCGCCCATCCCGCAGACCGGGTCGGCAGGCTCCGCCCGCCGGCGAAAAAAACGGTCCTGTTTTTCTCTCGGGGGCGCCGCGAACGGTTTTTGATTATTTCCAGCGAAGAAAACCGGAGATCTGTTCTTCTCCCGGGCGCATCCGTTCAAATTCCGCATCAAAAAAGCCGGAGGCCCGTATTCCATACGCGCGCTCCGGCTTTCTGTTTTATTTACGAGGTTCCCGCTTTTTGAAAACCGGTTTGCCGTTCCGGAATTCGGTCGGGAAGCGGTTCTTTTCTTCTTTTTTCACTTTTGCGGGTTTCTGCGGACGTTCCGAGGAATCCCGGATCGGGTTTTTCGGACGTTCCGAGGAATCCCGGATCGGGTTTTTCGGGCGCTTTTTGCGCACGGAATAGCCCATCTGGCCGAGCTTTTTGCCCTGGCCGAAGTATTCCCCGTGGGAATAAAAGACGATGCCGCATTTCCGCAGGTTCAGTTTTCCGTCGCTCTCGACGCAGGTGTCGTCCACGTCCACGGCGACGATCTCCGCGAGAAACAGGTCGTGGGAGCCGAGGTGCTTCACCTCGACGACCCGGCATTCGAGGGAGACGGGGCTCTCCTCGATCAGCGGCGGCGCGACCTGCGAGGCGGGAACCGGGGTCAGCCCGGCCTCGGCAAATTTGTCGGTATCCGCGCCGGAGCGGCAGCCGCAGAAATCCGCGGCGCGCACGAGCTCGGCGGTGGTGACGTTGATGACGAATTCGCCGGATTCTTGAATCAGGTGGTGGGAAAACCGCTCCGGCCGGATCGAGACATAAGTCATGGCCGGCGAGGAGCAGACGATGCCCGTCCACGCGACCGTCAACACGTTCGGGTGTTCCATGGTGCCGCAGGTGACGAGAGCGGCGGGGGTCGGGGTCAGCAGAGTGGAGGGTTTCCAGATTTGTTTCGGCATAAAATTCTCTCTTCCATTATTCGGTGAGACCGATGATGGCGCCCACGTCCGGCAGAATATACTTGGGGCGGTAGGCGAACTGGTTGACCGTCTCCATCGTACTGACGCCGGAGAGGACGAGCACGGTATCCATCTCGCTCTCGATGCCGGCGATGATGTCCGTATCCATCCGGTCGCCGATGATGACGGCGTCTTCCTCACGGCGGCCGAGCTTATTGAGTCCGTGCCGCATCATCAGGGGGTTCGGCTTGCCGACGAAATAGGCTTGTTTTTGGGTGGTCAGCTCGATGGGCGCGATCAGGGCGCGGCAGTCGGGAACGATGCCGTTTTCGCTCGGCGCGGTGAGGTCGCTGTTGGTGCCGATGAGCTTCGCGCCTTTTTGCACGAGCTTGACGGCGCGCTCAATCTTCTCGTAGTTGAGAGAGCGGGTCTCGCCAAACACCACATAATCCGGGTTGACGTCGTTCATGCTGAAGCCCGCCTCATAGAGCGCAAAGGTCAGGCCCGGCTCGCCGATCACATAGACGGAGCAGTGGTCGTGTTGGCTCTTGAGGAAGGCGGCCGTCGCGAGCGCGCTGGTGTAAAAATGCTTCTCGTCGACACAGAGCCCCATCCGCTCGAGCTTCTGAGAAAGCTCCCTTGGGGAGCGCTCCGAGCTGTTGGTCAGAAATAAAAAATCCTTTTTGTTTGCCTGCAGCCACTCGACGAATTCCGCCACATGCGGAATGATGCGGTTGCCGTGATAGATGACGCCGTCCATATCGCTGATAAAGGCCTTTTTTGCCTGCAGCGCTTCGATATCCACTTCCATGATATCCTCTCCTTACTTTATTGCCTCTTCATTATAGGAGGAAACCGGAAAATCCGCAATGAAATTTCTGTAAATTCTCGGGTGCTCCATAATGCCGCGGCAGGCGGGGGGATCCGGATTTGCATGATCCCCGTTTTTGTTATTCGGTGATGCCGGCGATGGCGCCCACATCCGGCAAAATATACTTGGGGCGGTAGGCGAATTCGTTGATCGTCTCCATCGTGCTGACGCCGGAGAGGACGAGCACGGTGTCCATCTCGCTCTCGATGCCGGCGATGATGTCGGTATCCATCCGGTCGCCGATGATGACGGCGTCCTCCTCCCGGCTGTCGAGTTTGTTGAGCGCGTGCCGCATCATCAAAGGATTCGGCTTGCCGATGAAATAGGCCTGTTTCTGGGTGGTCAGTTCGATGGGCGCGACCAGGGCGCGGCAGGCGGGGACAAAGCCGTTCTCCGTCGGGGAGGTGAGGTCGCTGTTGGTGCCGATGAGCTTTGCGCCGTTCTGCACGAGCTTGACGGCGCGCTCAATCTTTTCGTAGTTGACGGATTTGGTCTCTCCGAACACCACATAGTCCGGATTGACGTCGTTCATGCTGAAGCCCGCCTCATAGAGCGCGAAGGTCAGGCCCGGCTCGCCGATCACATAGACGGAGCCGTGGTCGCACTGGCTTTTGAGGAAGGCGGCCGTCGCGAGCGCGCTGGTGTAAAAGTGCTTTTCGTCGACGCGAAGCCCCATCCGGTCCAGCTTCTGAGAAAGCTCCCGCGGGGAGCGCTCCGAGCTGTTGGTCATGAATAAAAATTCTTTCTTGTTGGTCTGCAGCCACTCGACGAATTCCGCCACGTGCGGAATAATGCGGTTGCCATGATAGATGACGCCGTCCATATCGATGATAAAAACTTTTTTCGCCTGCAGCGCCGTGATATCTACTTCCATGATATCATCTCCTTATTATATCAATCTTCTCATTATAATGGAAAAATGAAAAATCTGCAATGAAATTTCTGTAAATTCTTTGTAAGTTGAAGTTTCCTCCATGATCGGCTCTTTTTTTAATAACCGGCGCTTTGGCGGAAAAACTAATCCCGGTGTTGAATATGAAAAAAATCGGAAAACGATCTCTTCTTTTTTGCTCCGGTGCGGCAGGATACTGCCTGCTGGAGCTCATGTGGCGCGGCAGGACACACTGGAGCATGGCCGCGGCGGGCGGCATTTCGCTGCTCCTGCTGACCGGCCTGTTTCATAGGCTCAGGGGATTCTCGCTGCTCGTGCGTTCCGCGGCGGGCGGAGGCGTCGTCACCGGCGTGGAGCTCCTGTTCGGGCTGGTTTTCAACCGGGCGCTGCGCCTGCACGTCTGGGATTATTCCGCCGTGCCGGGGAATTTTCTCGGCCAGATCTGCCCGCTTTACTCCGCTTTTTGGTGCCTGCTCTGCGTCCCGATCGCCTTTCTGACGGAGCGCGCCGGCCGCCGGAAAACCCTGCCGGGTGCATAATCAATTCCGGCCCGGCAAAACTATGGGCGAGGTGAAGATAGAATGAGCGAAAATCAAGGAGCGGGAGATGTACCGCTCGGCCTCGGCATGGCTTTGGCACAGGATCAGAAGGCGCTCAAGCATTTCGCCTCCCTTTCCGATGCAGAACGGGAACGCATGATCACGATGGTGCACAGCATCGGCTCCAAAAGGGAAATGCAGGATTTCGTCGCGTCGATGCGGGATTCCGAGACTGGCCGAAAGGAAACCTTCTGACCAAAGCAAAAAAGAGCTTTCCCGGATGGGGAAGCTCTTTTCTTTATATTTTTTTAAGCGATCAGCAGAAGCACCCAGTACTGTGAGCCGCCGGTGCTTCCGGTGATGAGATAATACCCGGTGAAATCCGCGCGGACCATGTTCGCATAATGACCGGGAGAGCTCATCCATGCGTCGAAGACATCCTGCGCGGTGGAATAGTTGAGCGCGAGGTTTTCCCCGAAAGCCTGGTAGGAGACGCCATAGTCGTCCATGACCGTGTAACAGTTTCTGCCGTCGGGCCTCGTATGGCTGAAGGACTGCTCGATCTCGGCCAGCCGTGCGAAAGCGGGGTCCTCCAGATCCGTCACATAGTCGAGCGAAGAGAGGCCGTTGCTCGTGCGCAGGTCGTTGATCAGCGTGCCGAAGTCCTTCGCAGAGCCGGTGGCGTCGGCTGTCTCCCAGCCGGAGGAGGCTGCGCTTTCCGCGGCGGAGGAGCTCTCCGCGGCGGCGGAGGTCTGCGGCGCGGAGGATGCCGGCTCCGAAACGGATTCCGGCACGGAAGTCTCTTCGTAGCTGCCTTCGAAGGCCGGTTCCGAGACGGAAGATTCCGCGGCGGATTCCTCCCCGGCAGCGGATCCGGAGGCTTCCACCGTACCGGAATCCGGCGTGATCACAACATCCCCGGGATCGTCTTTTCCGAGCTCATTCAGCCCTTCCACGGTGGCTTTCCGGCCAAAACAGCCGGAGAGCAGAACGCACAGGAGCAGAATCAGCGCCGCACATCTTTTCATCTTCCTCACCGCCGGCAAATACAGATTTCTGATACGGCCATTGTATCATGTTTTGCCCGTTTTGTCATCAGGGAAGTGTCGCCCGAAGCGGTTTTCGCATAAGCTGAACTGACGGAAGGAGGAATTCCTGTGACAGAAACGGAAAAACTACCGCGCTTTTTCCTCGGAGCCAATACGCCCCGAGGTTTTGTTTCCAGATTCGATCAGGTCCCGGATTATGAAAACGACCGGGCCTGTTATTTATTAAAAGGTGGGCCGGGTTCCGGCAAGTCTACATTTATGAAAGCGTTCGCTGCGGAGCTGGTCCGAAGGGGAGCAAGACCGGAATTGATCTACTGTTCCTCGGATCTGCGCTCTCTGGACGGAGTCCTGGCGCCGGAGCTCGGCGTCTCCATGCTGGATGCCACGCCGCCGCATGTGATGGAGCCGCAGTATCCCGGCGCCTGCGAAACGCTGATTCCGCTGGGCAACTGCTGGGATGAATCCGCACTGAAAGCATCCCGGGCGGAGATCATCGGCGAATTCCGGGCGTGCCATGCGCTGCAGATGCGGGCGATCAGCTATCTGGCGGCGGCCGGGGATCTGCTGAACGAGGTCCTCACCATTGCGAATCCCTGTATCTCGCAGGAAAAGGTGCTTGCCTGTGCGGCAAGGATCTGCGCCGCTGAATTTGCGCGCAAGAAGCGTCCCGGCCCGGGGAAAGAAGAGCAGCGTTTCCTCAGCGCCGTAACGGCGGAGGGCGTCTGGTTCTGGAGCAGCACCGTGCGCCTGCTCTGCCGAAAGATCTATGTCATCGAGGATGACTGCGGCGCGGTTTCGAAGCTCTTTATGGCGGCGGTGCGCAGGCTTGCGCTGGATGCCGGCCTCAACATCATTTCCTGCCGCTGCACGCTTTTCCCGGATAGTAAATATGAACATATCCTGATCCCGGAGCTGGGCCTTGCCTTTTTGACCTCCAACAAACGCCACCAGCCGGAGATCACGCCCTACCGCGTGATCCACGCGCGGCGTTTTACCAATAAGGAGCGCCTTGCCGCGCACAAATTCCGGATCCGCTTCACCCTGCGGGCCGCCACGGAGCTGATCCGCGAGGCCTCCGCCTGCATGAAGGAAGCACGGGATGAGCACGACCGTCTGGAGCAGTATTATATCCCGGCTATGGATTTTGAGAAAGTCGGGCGAATGCTCAAAAAGGTTCTTGCGAGCCTTCCGGAATAGGACGCGCAAAAACGAGAGAGGCAGCGGAGAAGCTGCCTTTTTTCATTTTTCTCCGTCATTTCCAAAAAGTAGGCAGCACGTTGTCGTATAATGAACGGTGTCGAACCAATATTAAGTGCAGAAACAGGAATTGCGTGCGGAGGATCTCATGTTTAAATTTACCGGATTTACCCAAAAAGCCAACAACGCCGTCAACGCGGCCATCGCGCAGGCATGCTCGCTGGGCCACACCTATGTCGGCAGCGAGCACCTGCTCTGCGGCCTTCTGCGGGAGGGCAGCGTCATGGCCTACGCCCAGATGCGGAAAAGCGGCGCAAGCTGTGAGATCATCACCGCGAAGCTGCTGGAGACGGTCGGCCGGGGTTCCCGGACCGAGCTGACCCCGGAGAATTTTACCCCGAAGGCGCGCCGCATCCTGGAGAACGCGCTGATGGAGGCGAAGCTCTCCGGCCTTTTGCAGGCGGATACGGAGCAGATCCTTCTCTCCATCCTCAAGGAGCAGGACAGTTATGCCTTCCGTTTTCTGAAGCAGACCGACTGCGATCTGGAGGGGCTTCTGCGGGAGCTCAGCGGCATTACGACGGAGATCACGGAATATCAGACCAAAAAGCAGCAGAAGCAGACCCGCACGCCGAATCTCGACAAATTCGGCCGGGATCTCACGAGGCTCGCGAAGGAACGCAGGCTTGATCCGGTGATCGGCAGGGAGAAGGAGCTCGCCCGCGTGATCCAGATTCTTGCCCGGCGGATCAAGAATAACCCCTGCCTGATCGGTGACGCCGGCGTCGGCAAAACCGCAATCGCGGAGGGGCTCGCGCAGAGGATCGCCGCCGGGGATGTGCCGGAGGTTCTCCGCCAGAAGCGGGTGATCGCGCTCGATCTGCCGCTGATGGTCGCGGGCGCGAAGTACCGCGGCGATTTTGAGGAGCGCATGAAATCCGTGATGGATGAAGTCTCCCATGCGGGGAACATCGTCATCTTTATCGACGAGATTCACACGCTGATCGGGACCGGCGCGGCGGAAGGGGCGGTGGATGCCTCCAACCTGCTCAAGCCGCAGCTTGCGCGCGGGGAATTTCAGGTGATCGGGGCCACCACCACGGAGGAATACCGCCGCTTTATTGAAAAAGATCAGGCTCTCGAGCGGCGGTTTCAGAGCGTGATGATCCCGGAGCCGGACGAGGCGACCGCAGTCTCGATTCTCAGCGGACTGAAAGAGCGGTATGAGAATTTTCACCATGTCTGCGTCACGCGGGAGGCGGTGGAGGCGGCGGTACGGCTTTCCATCCGCTACCTGCCCGAGCACCGGCTCCCGGATAAGGCCATCGATTTGATGGATGAGGCCTGCTCCCGCGCGGGGATGAAGCCCTGCCGCGAGGAGACCGGCTGCCTCCCGGAGGTGACCGCGGAGGATATCGCGGCGGTGCTTTCCTTGAGCACGGGGATCGACGCCGGCCGCTTCACCGAGAACGAGAGCGCGATGCTCATGAGGCTGGAAGAGACGCTGCACCGCCGTGTGGCCGGGCAGGAGAGGGCCGTCTCCGCCGTGGCAAGGGCCATCCGCAGAAACCGCGCGGGCCTGCGCGAGCCGAAACGCCCGATCGGCTCGTTCCTCTTTGTCGGTCCGGCCGGGGTCGGAAAGACGGAGCTGACGAAGGCGCTTGCGGAGGCGCTCTTCGGGACGGAAGAATCCCTGATCTCGCTCGACATGACGGAGTATGCGGAGCCGGGCTCGGTGGCGAAGCTGATCGGCTCGCCGCCGGGATACGTCGGCTACGACGACGCAGGCGGCCTGACGGAGAAGATCCGTCGGCGGCCCTATTCGGTCGTTCTCTTCGACGAGATCGAGAAGGCGCACCCGGATGTGCTCAACCTGCTGCTTCAGCTGCTCGACGAGGGGCGCCTCACCGATTCCCACGGACGGAAGGTGGATTTCCGCAACTGCGTGATCATTATGACCTCCAATGTCGGCGCGAAGGCGATCCTCTGCTCCGGCAGCATGGGATTTTCCGTGACGAACAAGGCCGGTACGGTTCCGGATTCCGTCAAACCGGCCGTGATGACCGAGCTCAGGGCCGCGTTTCGTCCGGAGTTTCTCAACCGTCTCGACGAGGTCGTGCCGTTTGAAAAACTCGGCTACCGTGTCGCGGAGCAGATCGCGCACAGAATGCTTTCCGGCCTCCGTGAGCGGCTCTCCGCCTCCGGCATCGACGCCGCCTTTTCGCCCAACCTTGTCGAGGCGATGGCAAAGCTCTGCTCGGAAAAGGAAAACGGCGCCCGCCCGATGAAAAAATTCCTGCGCGACAACGTGGAGGATCCGCTCTCGGAACAGATCCTTTCCGGCGGGCTTTCCCGCGGCGACCGGGTCTTCTGCGACTGGGACGGCGCGCTCTCCTGCCGCAAAACCGCCGAAGATTTTGCCGGGGTTTGACCTTGACATTTCCGCCTTCTTCGTGCATAATATACGGGAAACCGCGGATATAGTTCATTGGTAGAACACCGGCTTCCCAAGCCGGATAGGCGGGTTCGATTCCCGTTATCCGCTCCAGCAGGCTGAGCCTGCATGCAACTCGCGCTCCT
>CAYMNV010000027.1:0-24243 GCA_964391915.1 uncultured Oscillospiraceae bacterium | reverse complement strand
TCACCGAGGGCGAAGATCTCACCTCCAATGAGCTGACGATCACGGCATTGGTCGAACCTGCGCCGATGGTTGCCTTGGTCTCTCCGAACAGAGGCCGGGTTTCGGGCGGCACGAGGGTCACGATCCGTGGAAAGAATTTCACAAAGGTGCTTACGGTTCGCTTCGGAGAAGTGGACGCCACTTCCTACGTGATCGTTTCGGATACCAAGATCGTCGCGTTTTCTCCTGCCGGCAGCGCCGGTACCGTATATGTGACGGTCACGACGAAAGGCGGCACAAGCACCGAGAACCTGAACGACAGATATACCTATGCCAGAATGAACTCCAACGACAGCGGCCCGGCGGATGAGACGGGTACCCATGCCGTGACCTTCCGGGATTGGGACGGCACGGTGCTCAAGATTCGGATTGTGGAAGACGGCAAGGAGGCCACTCTGCCGGAGAATCCGCAGCGCGAAGGCTATACCTTCGTCGGTTGGGAAGAGGTTTATGATGAGTCTACCGGAAACACGACGCTGACGGCTAAATACACAGCCAATTCCTATGCGGACGGAACTTATACCGTCTCCTTCGATTCCAACGGCGGCAGTATCGTGGAGAGCCAGAGTATTCCGTACGGCGGCAACGTCAGAGAGCCGGACGATCCGGTGCGGGATGGCTATACCTTTGGCGGCTGGTACACGGACGACGGCCTGAGCCGGAACTATAATTTCAGCGCGGCCGTTACGGGGAACTTGACGCTTTATGCCAAATGGTTCGGAAACGGCGCAACGGCTCTGCCGCTGGAAACGGAATTTACCTTCGCGCCGGGTGATAGCTGGGAATGCGTGACCACGAACTTTACGGTACGCGGCATCAGCAGCGAGGGCATACAGATCACTTGGGCCTCCTCCGATCCGGACGTGATCCGCATGGAGCAGGGCGACGACGGCATGATCGGCATCGTCACACGTCCGCAGGATCATGACGCGAGCGTCGTGCTCACGGTCACGGCAACGGAAGGCGACCAAACGGTTTCCATGACGTCCCTGCTGATTGTCAGGCGGGAGGGCGTGTCGAGAGAGGAGACGTACGCGGAGACGGAGCGCACCGCATCCGCACAGGTCGGAAACAGCGTCGGGAGCGAGCCCATCTACCGCTCGACGCTGGATGACGGTACGAAGATCGATTCTATCATCCTGACCGCCGATACGGTGCGGAAATTGGTTGAGCAGGGCGGCGTATCGGATTCCGTTGTGGTGACGATCGGCGACTTTGCGGCGGATCCGGCAAACGAATATACCTTTGAGGCGCCGTTGGAGGCGATTACGGCGCTTTCGCAGAACGGACTCGGCCTGACGCTCGCATCCCCTGCGGGAACCATAGCAATTCCCGCGGAGGAAGTCGAACGGGCGGCCCAAAGCGGCACATTGATCTGCTTCCGCATCGCGCAGGCAACGGGCGAAACGGAAGAGGCAGAGGCGGCCTTCCTCGGCGATACGTCGGTTTTCTCCGCTCCGGATATGACGGGCAAAGTCTTCGGTGTGCCCAAGAGGATCGAAACCAACATGGAGGATCTCAGTGCCACTGTCACGCTGCCGGTGAAGGGCCTGAGCGAGGAGCAGACGGCCGACGAGGCGTTCCTCCAGACGCTCTGCGTCTATGTGGAGCACGAAAGCGGCTCGACGGAGCTGGCGGAAGGGACGCTCGTCTATGCGGACAATGTACCTGTCGGCATCCGGTTTGAGATCGACGGGTTCAGCCGGTTCCAGGTCGTCAGCGTGGAGGGAGCGGCCGCCGAGGCCGAGACCGAGGCACCGAGCCCGTGGATCTGGATTGCCTGCTCCGCGGCCGGATTGGCGGTGCTGGTCGCCGTCTTCCTGCTGGCGGTGCGCAGAAAAAAAGAGAGCCATGAGGATGCCCGCTCCTGAGGGAGCATATGACCTCCGGCTAAAATCATAAGAAAAGCCCTGCCGCGCGAAAAGTTGCGGCAGGGCTTTTTTATAATAAAAATATAAGAAATGGGGGAATCTGCAGAAACAAATTTAAAGCACCAAAGGTGTGGTCCGCCGGTTTTGGCGAGGCCAAGATCGTGCTCCTGTATTGGAGCGCATAAACAAGCTTGCAGCACTTGGTTTCGGTTTCCAACGAATTTTTCGGCTTCCAAAGGAAATCGCGGCCATTCTTCATGGCCGCGAAGAAAAACTCGCAGCATTTGATTTCGGTATCCGACGAGTTCGCCGGTTTGCGAAGCAAATACCCGCCATTCTACAAGGCGGGCAAGGCAAACTCGCAGCACTTGGTTTCAGTTTCCAACGAATTTTTCGGTTTCCAAAGGAAATCGCGGCCATCCTTCATGGCCGCGAAGAAAAACTCGCAGCACTTCGCATTAGCGAAGTGCATTATCCAAAGTACCGCTTTGCGCCGTTGTGGTAGGTGCCGACCTTCGAGGAATAGGCAGTTTCGGCACTGATCTCCGAGCCTTTCACATGGGCGGAGGCGAGTTCATCCAGGTTTTCAAAGAGGCCGGTGAGCACCTTCTCCACCTCGTCGGCGGAGAGGTCGGAGCGGCAGACCAAAAGCGTTTCAACCGAGAGGGTGGCGCAGGAAATATCCGTGCTGTAGACGTCCGCGGTGACGGTGGCGTAGGAGAAGAACGGGTAGGCTTCGGTCAGTTTCGCGGAGGCCACCGAGGTCATGCTCAGCAGCCGGATGTCGTGCGTCTTGATGTAATCGAGCACGCCGGCGCTCGGCAGGGCGGAGACGACGAACGCCGCATCCACGGTGCCCTTTGCCATGGCCTCCGAGGCTTCGGAAAAATTCTGGTACTTGACGGTGATGTCGTCGTAGGAGATGCCATGCGCCTCGAGGATCACTCTGGCGGCGGCTTCGGTCGCGGTGCCGGATGCCCCGACGGCCACGATCTTTCCGGCAAGGCCGCCGATCGTGGTGACCTCGCTCTCCGCCGGCACGACAACCTGCACCGTCTTGGCATAGAGCGCGGCGGCGACGGAGACGCCCTTGAGTTTGTTTTCCGCAAACATCTCCTTGCCGTTCAGGGCGTAATATAAAATATCGTTCTGCACGATGCCGAAATCCGCATCGCCGCCTGCCAGCATACCGAGATTCTCAACGGATCCGGTCGTGGAGAGGATCTCCGTGTCACAGCCGGCGTATTTATCCCAGATGGCGGCCATATAGTTGCCGAGGGTGTAATAGGTGCCGGATGCGCCGCCGGTGGCGAACCGGTACTGTTTTCCCGCGTCCTGCGTTTTGGAACAGCCGCAGAACAGGAGAATCGCCGCCAACAGCAGGGCAAAACTTTTTTTTAGCATGAAATCCATCACTTCCCGGGTGTCAGATTGGTGACGCTGTAAAGCCACAGGGCGGCCCAGAGCTCCTGAGGTACAAATCCGGCCAGCAGCCGGTATTCTTGAGGGAGCTTCGCCCCGGTCATGGAGGGCGCGATCTGCGCATAGATGAACGAGACGATGTCCCGGCGCTCAAGTTTCCGCAGCAGGGCGGAGCGGTGGCGGAGATCCCTTTCGGCGCCGAGCGCAAGCTCCACTCGTGCCGCACCCTGATTCCAATAGGGCAGGAATGTATTGGCGATTTCCGTTGTGAAGTCGGTGCCGCTGTAAACGGGGGTCGGATCGATCTCAAAACATTCGCCGGCGATCTCCGCGCAGACGAGGCCAAACAAGGCGGGCATTCTTCCCGGGCGCAGGCGCCGGTTCTCCGCAACGGTCCTTACGAGCTTGGTGTGGGTAAAGTCCTTCGCCGCGGCTTCAGCATAGATTCCCGTTCCGACCAGCAGCGCCGGGAACGCCTCCATGCACGCCTGTGTCAGCGAGCCGGCCGTCCCCGGAATGAAGCTGTAACGGAAGCCGTCCATATATCCAAAGCTCTTCATGGTGTCGTTGTAGCCCATGATCAGGTTCTTCGCGGAAAGAGCGGTGTCCCACTCCATGCTCTTGCCAAGGGGCCACTGCGGCCGGATGACGCGCACCGGCAGGTCGGTCTCATAGCTGCGCTCCAAACCGGCGGCCTTGAGATCCACGGCAATGATTTCATCTGCGCCCATGTCGAGCGCCAGGTTGACCGGCAGGTTGTCGCTGTATCCGCCGTCGATATATTTTTTCCCATTGATTTCCCTCGGCTGCATAGAGGGGAAGACGGCGGAGGAGGCCATCATATATTCCGGCAGCATGCCCTCCGGAATCTCCGAAAGCAGGAAAGACGCCGGCTTCATCGACGGATATTCCGTCGTCATCATGCCGTAATCGACGCCGCTCTGCCGCATCTGCGCCTCGTCGAACCAGACGCCCATCAGCGCCTTGAGCGGGGAGGGGTCCATCTTTACGGAGATGGCCTCGCCCAGAAAATCAAGAAAGACCGCCTTCATGGATTCCGGAAGAAGCTTCATATCCGGGATCAGCGCGGGCCTTCTTCCGGAACGCAGGATCACGTCCTCCGTGCGAAGGCCGAGCCACATCTCTTTTGCACGGTCGAAATTTCCCGCAGCCATCATGGCGCCGTTCAGCGCGCCGACCGAAGAGCCGGTGACGATCTGATAGGTGATGCCGAGCTCGCGGATCGCCTGCCAAAATCCGATCTCGTAGGCACCTCTGGAACCGCCGCCTGCGAGAACGATCCCTCGTTTCATATGACCCCTCCTTTGCCGATTCTGCCGCCATTTTTCTCCTATTATATTATCATTTATCAGGCAACAATTCAATGGATTCTTTTCCAGGGGAAAGAACGGCGCATCCGCGGCCTCCGAAGTTTTCTCCCGGCCGCGCCCGCCCGTAATCCGGGAAAACGCTATGAGCATGAGGAATTCTGAAAAGATTTCCCGGAACGGTGCAGGAAAAGGCGCCGTCCGTAGGCGGGCCTCTCCATTTCCCCGCAGGATCAGGGCGGAGCAGCCGCTTTTTGTTCCGGCGCCGTCCGCCCATGCCGGAACCCGCTGTACCGGGACAAAAAAAGAATCCGGGGGAGACCCCGGATTCCGAAAGGACGTTTTTTTCAGGCGAAACGTTTGGAGACCAGCTCGTTTACGAGCCTGCCGTCGGCCTTTCCGGCGACTTTCGGCATAAGGGCTTTCATGATCCTGCCCTTGTCGGAAGGCGCGGGCGTGCCGATGCCGAGCTCCGCAAATGTTTCGTCAATCGCCGCGCCGATCTCTTTTTCTTCCATGAGTTTCGGCATAAACTCCTCAAAGACGGCGATCCGGGCTTTCGCTTCGGCGATCGCCTCCGTGCGGTCGGCGGGCGTGGTGTCGAGCGTCTCGTGGAGTTCCTTGAGCTCTTTGGCGACCACGGCGTTTTCCTCCGCCTCGGTGAGTTCCGCCTGCTTATCGATCTGTTTTGCCTTGAGGGCGGCGAGAAGGGAGGATAGGGCGTCCTTCCGCGGTCTGTCGCCGGCCTTCATCGCGGCCATCATCTGCTTTCTGACTTCTTCGGTTTTTGCCATGACGATTCCTCCTTTATCCAATTTTCCTCAAGTATCATAGCCCTCTTTTTCCGCGTTGTCAATTTTTCGGCAGCGAAACGGGGCCTGAATAAAAGCCACTCCAAATAATGAACGAAGTTCCCATCCATCTTTACTCTCCGCTTTTTATTTATTTTTAAAGTTTTTTACGCTTTGATGATCCGGCCCTATTTTTTGTGCTCCGCTCATAAAAGAAACCAAATGATTCCCTTTTGCCGTTTTATTTTAATGGTTCAAAAAACGAGTATCGATTCATGGAAGCAATCCGTGGATTATATTGGAGAAGCGTGCGTGTGGCTTGACGGATAGCCGGCTGTACGGAGCCGCCTCAGTTGGCCATTGGCATTTTGCCGGATTATGTTCCGCTGCGGTTGTTATTGTCTTCAAAATGGGTACGTCAAGCCTTATCGGGCCTCTTGAAGTCAGTTGTGCAAAAATTACATATAATGGGAATGCAGCTTGAAACCCTACAAAATTTTGGCACGAAATTCCCTTGCTGAATAAAAATTATAGGGAGCACAACACGAAAATTAGGAGGCCGATTATGTTTCCACCAAATGACAGCGACTGGATCATGTATATTCAGGACGCTGTTCCAAATAATGAAAACCCCTGTTGGGTTGATATAGTAGGTGACATGCAAGATCCTGCCGCATACTATTATTTGTTCCCCACTCCAAGCCCAACCCCTACAGAAGTGGCGTTCAGGATGAGACTGAACGGAGACCCGCTCAGCAATAACCCCAATCTATATGCACTTAAAGAATTTGTATGGGGCGTTGAAATAAGAAACAGTTCCAACGCGGTACTGTTTACGATCTCTGTAAATGCCAGCGGAAGTACCTATAACCTGCAAGTCAGGGATTCTTCTTCAGCTTTAATTTATAATCCTCCGATAACTTTAAACAATCCTTCTCAACCGACAGATAACGTGAGAGTGACCAGCGCGGGAGTACATTTTCCCTGCGCAAGCCCGATCGTTCCCGATGAAGATTATTTCCTCGATTTTACGCTTCCCACCGGTGTCTTCGGCGCGTTCAATTTTGTATCCTCTACCTATCGGCTGTGTTACTTTACTTCAACCCAAGATAATGTCATAAACAAAGAATACGTCTGCGGTGCAATCATCAACCCGCCGGTAGGCACTCCCGTCCTGTGCGTATCCAAACAAATCGTATCCGGCCCAACTGCGATCTGCACAAATGACCCATATTCATGGACGCTGCTTGTTACCGTTTATAACTGTGGTACGGTGCCTGTAAACAATGTGGTACTGATTGATGTGCTGAACACCATCATGGTATTGGCGGCGCCGCCGGTATTTATTCCAAATACAGGCATCTCCTATAACTCCGGAACCCGTACGGTTACTTGGAACATTGGCACGATCAATCCCGGTGCCATTGTTGCTTTGACGATCAATCTCGCCGGATATTTCACGGCTGCTGGCCACTACGTTCTTGATTCCGGAGTCGTAAACGGAACCGACCTGCCCCCCACGATCTTCGCCGATCACGGCATCCTTGTATATGGGCAGGACCAACTGACTGCTGATAAGCAGCTGATCTCGGGCCCGGTATCCGTTGAAAAATGTCAGATAGCGACATGGACATTCAGAATTACGGTGACAAACACGGGAGTCACGGATATTCCGAATGTGGAAGTCATAGACCATATTAGCAATTCTTTCACCATAGAATCCGGCCCGCAGCTGACTCCCAGTGCAGGAAACGCAAGTTTCTTCGGGAATGAGATCGACTGGACCATCAATAATCTGATGCATAATTCTTCCGAAACGCTGCTCATTTCGGTAACGGGATTCTTCTCCGACGAAGGCCATATCATTTTCGATACCGGTTTTATTGAAGAACGGTGCGGACAAACGACGGTGTTTCATGATGCGGGCATCGATATTCTACCGGTGACTATCACAAAAAAAATTAAGGTCTGCGGAGATATCATTGACTGCAAAACGGGCGAGTTATTGAATGATGTTTTGGCGATCGTCTATGACAGCAACTGCAGAGAAATCAACCGGTATTTATTTGATGCGCATTATTGCCTTGAGTTACCCGCTGGCATTTATTCGGTAGCATTTGAAAAAGAAGGATACCTCAAAAAATTCCTGACATTGATCTTACAATCCGATATGGATATCATCGCCGATGTAAATATGGCCCCCAAAGTCTCCACCGTCTCTTTGAGCACCATAAAGGAAGCCAACCCCGATATGGATATCTTCTCCGAAATCGTATGCGAAAAAATCGATGCGGAGATCGTATACAGCAGTTTTGTCTGCTTAAACAGTGCGGCCACGGTGGAATCTCTGACCGATGTGATCGACAGCTATTCCTGCACAACCATCTGCGAATCCAAGCTGCGGCTGAGATTTGTGCTGGAAAAGAACCTTGTTTACAAACTGAATCAGGAGAAGGAATTTGAACATTTTACGAAGGTGGTCTCCTTGTGCTACCCGTCAACATGCAAATATAAATGCCAGAGCACGAAATGCTTCATGAAAATCAAGTGCGTCAACCACTGCAAAGAAAGAAATATTGTATATAATATTGCGTATATCAAATTCAGCGGATATCTTCTTCATAAAGACGACATCTTACTGAATGAGGCAGGGGAAAATACTCCCTGAAAGCAAACCGCCCCGTTTTGGAATGGCTTTGGCTGTCCAAGGCATGGCAGACGCCTCAAAAACCCTCAAGAGTAAAGCACAGCACAAAAAAAGAGCCGGGGCATGTGAACGCTCCGGCTCTTTTTGCCGGCCGGGAAGAACAGGGCATAAAAAAGCCGCCCATCCGGACGGCGGGGCCTCATAAATCCTGCAGGTCGGCGGCGGGAATATCGTTTTCCACGTTATCCCGGGCAAGGTCGGTATTGAGTTCCGGATACACATCATCCCGGATAGGCTTCTCGATTTTTCCGTCTGCGATAGACCGTTTTTTCTTTGGTTCCATATGATTCACCTCGGATATAGGATACCCACAATCTCATATTATTAAGGCCGTCATTCTGTGATTGGCTTTGCTTTTTTGCCGGCCAACTTGGCTTTCCCTTGAAGTTCCGGCACAGGGGGCACGTCGTTTTTGGGGAAATGCGACTTGTGGTTGCTTTCGGTCCCGTGCGGTTCTTCAGGGTCGGGGCGGCGCATGCCTGCTTTAGCCATGTACATAACCTCCGCTATCTATCGTTTCCCGGTTTGTGGCGGCTGCCGGATTGCTTCTTGTTGTTTCGGCTCTCGCCGTCAAGAGCGCTTTCGGCAAATGTGGGGCCGCCTTTGGATTTTTGTTTGCGTACCGCTTTTGGATCGAGCTGGCTGTCCTTTGCCATGGAATCACCTCAAAGGAAGTATTTGCAGATGGGGATTGGATATTCGAAATTCCAAACCATAAAAGGAGCGGAAATTGAGGCAAAAAGCACCTTTTTTCGTCCGGATTCTTGCTTTTCTGCGATATTTCGGGATTGGCTTGACAAAAACGAGTGCGGTTATTATGCTTAGAAACTGGCAACGGGAACAAGTTATGCCTGCCGGCAGAAAGGACAGCGAATATTGGAACTCACAGAATACTTGAATGAATCCGTCGTACATATTTTCCGGGAGGCGATACGGTCCTCTCAATTTAATATAAAGGAGCTCCGGTTCCTACACCGGGCCGCAAAAATACAAAAGGAAGCCGCGCAGAGACGGCGGGAGTCCGACGCGCTCGGAGTTTCCGTGCCTCCGTTTCTGATCGCAAGTATTGCAACCAGGTGCAACCTGCATTGTGTAGGGTGTTATGCGCGGGCAAACCATACTTGCATAGATCAGTCGTCGAAAGAGGAAATGAGCGCGGAACGATGGGGAGAGCTTTTCAGAGAAGCCCGTGCTCTGGGCGTATCCTTTGTTCTGCTGGCGGGAGGAGAGCCGCTTGAGAGGGAAGACGTGCTGGAAGAAGCGGCAAAGACGCCGGAGCTGATCTTTCCCGTTTTCACAAACGGAACGCTTTTCACCCCGGCCATGCTGGAACGCTTTGACCGGCACAGGAATCTGATTCCGGTGATCAGCATGGAAGGCGACCGCCAACAGACCGACCAAAGACGCGGGGAAGGCATTTTTGAAGTGATCCGGCGGACGATGAAGAACATGGCGGGCCTTGGCATGTTCTACGGCGTATCCATCACGGTGACGAAAGACAATCTGGATACGGTGCTGGACGACGCGTTCATTTTATCTTTGAAGGAAGCCGGCTGCCGCCTCGTCTTTTTCGTGGAATACGTTCCCGCCGACGGCAACGCAGAACCGGCTCTGGACGAAAAAGACCGGGCGGTCCTTGAAGCCCGCCAAGGCGAGCTAAAAGCGCGCTGCCCGGATATGATTCTTCTCTCCTTTCCCGGAGATGAAAAGAAGCTGGGTGGCTGTCTGGCTGCCGGACGCGGCTTCTTTCATATCAACGCTTCCGGAGGCGCCGAGCCCTGCCCGTTTTCTCCTTATTCGGATATCAGCCTCAAAAACGGCAGCCTTCGGGACGCTCTCGATTCCGATTTATTCCGGAAAATAAGAGAGAATCACTTTGAAGCTCAGGATCATACCGGCGGCTGTGCGCTGTTTCCTCAAAAGGCGGAGATCGAGAAGCTGCTGGCAGAGCAGACCTGATCCGCCGCTCCCGCCGGCCCGTCAAGCATGATCGGATCCATATTGGGAACCATGGCGACGCTTGCGGCTGCTTTTGCAGTATTGATTTCAGATTTCAATTCATCTGAGTTCGACCGGAATCACCACAAGGTTTTGATCGCTCCCGTCTTTCATGCTCACTTCGAACACTTCCAGTTGCCCTTTCCCCGCTGCCTCAACGGGAAAGGCCAGTTCCGAAGTAAAATCCCCCCTGTCGGGAGCGCCTGCCGAAGCTTGGGCATACCCCTCCGCTAAAATATTGCCATCGGCGTCTTTCAAGCGGAAATTCACAACAGCTTCAAATATGCGAGCGTTACCGGTAATCTTGACCGGGCTCGTTATGGCCTGTCCGATCGCCGGGGCAGTGACCCATATAACCGGTTCGTAAACCAAGCTGAGATTTCGCTCAAAAGGCTGATCATACAACCCGACGTGTCCCCACCAGTCCATTCCCTTGTCAGCCTGCCCGTCGACGATGAATCGCACCCTTTGAATAGTCGGAAACTCGGTCAGCGTATTGACGATGCTGCTTATGCCCAAAGCTTCACCCGTGGCTCCGACGTTAGCCTTCAGCACATCACCTGAGAAATCAACGGTGGCAAGGCCGCGGTCAATGCTGATGCCCAGTATCTCGGTCTCCGCCGGGAGTACCCGATAAGCTCCCGGAGTTACAGGAACGCCTTGAATCAATTCGTTTAAAGCGGCCAGCGCTACTCTTTCACTTTTTTCGACCTGGTGTACTTCTCTTACCAGATAAACCTCATTTTCATTGCTTTTCAAATAATAAACGGCGACCTCCATCGTCTGAATGGCCAGAGGCTGTATTTCAATAATCACCGGATTTGCACCGGCGTTTTCCATATAGCGAAATTTGATATCATCGTCTTTTTTAAGTTTCAGCTGCTCAAAGTTTTCTTTTAATTCTTCAGATAATTGAAATACTCTGGAGCCTTTTTCATCGGGTACCCCGCTAATTTTAATCTCAATAAAATTATTATCCGCCAAGCCTTGATACCTGCCGGAATCGGTTTTTATTTCAATCAGGGGTAATTTTTCCTGCGTAACGGTTGCTACTTCAAAATTCTCCGCGCAGCCTTTTATTTTAACCAGCACATAAGGGTAAGTTAAGGCTTGCGTTACGACATCGCCATTTTGCGGGGACTTTTCCTCCACAGTTATTTTCGTCAACCCTTCAATATCTTCAACGGTCTTTACTTCAATTCCATACCCGCCGGTAGGCTTCTTGCCCATGCCGATAAAAACGACGTATTCGTCTTCCGCTTTGAAATAGGCGAACCCTTCGTATACCCTGATACTGCCTATACTTTCAGTCATATTTTCCGGCAAGCCCTGGTCGTTTTCAAGGACTTCAAAGGTCAATTCGTTGTACGCAAGCGCCTGATTAGAGCTTTCCGACGATGACGGCGACGGTACGCTGCCACCTGTTTTATTGCATGCCGCCAGCGCGAGAATAAAAACCAACGATAGAATGAAGTTCAGCTTTTTCATAACTGCTCCTCCTTATCTTTTTTTCGTTATTTAGACGGATAGAATCAAGATATGTCTATTTTGCGCGGATTTCACCAAAATAATCTCAATAGGCCCGGGCAATCGGCATCCTCTGGGTGCGGCAGGTTAAGACAGACTGATCCGTATACACAAACAGAACGCTTTTCACCCCGGCCATGCTGGAATGCTTTGACCAACACAGGAATCTGATCACGGCATCAGTATGTAGGGCGACCGCCAGCGGACCTGATCCGCCGCTCCCACCGGCCCGTCAAGCATCCTCGGTACCTATTGAGTTGCGCTTCATTTTTGAGTGTTCAGACCGAAAATGCCGGTTATAGAAGCATAATAACAGCCGAAATCAGTACAAGAAAAAGCCGTCCGGTGTGATTCCGAACGGCTTTTTTTCATGTAAATCGGGGTGAAAAGCTGACACGATTTTGACACGATGACCATGTCAAACGAGGCGGATTTGTGCGTTTTATTGCTGCTCCGTCAAAAATCAGCCTAACAAAAAACCTCCGCATCATGGCTTGTTTAAGCCATTTTTTCGGAGGCTTGATGGAGCTGATGACGCGATTCGAACGCGTGACCTCATCCTTACCAAGGATGTGCTCTACCTACTGAGCTACATCAGCAAGTGGCGACCTGGATGGGGATCGAACCCACGACCTCTAGCGTGACAGGCTAGCGTTCTAACCAGCTGAACTACCAGGCCACATGTGACCGTTTTAACGGTCAACGTTGATTATTATACATAAGAAGACCGCTCTTGTCAAGAGCTTTTTTTCGTCTTTTTTCGTGAATATTCGGGCGGAGAGGGAAGGCTTTTTTATAAGAAAAGAATCCCTAACAGCGCACCCGAGGCGATAAACGCCACAGGAGGAACTCGTTTGAAGCGGGAAGAAAGAACGAACAGCAACACGAAGATTACGGCGGCGGCGGGGTTCACGAGATCGGCCCAGGCGCCGGTCTCCTGAAAACGAGGTAGCGTCAGCACCGCGATCCGAAAGATGGAGAGCCATGCCGAGAGAACCACGCCGCAGACCGCAGGGCGCAGGCCATAAAATGCGTCGATCACATGCGGGTTCTCGCTGAATTTATCGAGAAATTTCGCAATGACAATGATGACAATATAAGATGGCAGCACAACCGAAAATGTGGTGGCAAGGGCCCCGGGAATCCCGTAGGTCTTATATCCGGCGAAGGTCGCCATATTGACGCCCATCGGCCCCGGTGTGGATTCGGAGACGGCGATCATGTTTGCCACATCCGCCTCGGTGAACCAGTCGTAGTTACGTGCCATTTCATGGATAAAAGGTAGCGTGGCAAGGCCGCCGCCGACCGCGAAGAGGCCCGCCTTGAAGAACTCCCAGCAAAGAAGGAAAAGGTC
Organism: uncultured Oscillospiraceae bacterium; assembly: GCA_964391915.1. Classification (GTDB taxonomy): domain Bacteria; phylum Bacillota; class Clostridia; order Oscillospirales; family Ruminococcaceae; genus UMGS1668. The sequence goes on along the minus strand of CAYMNV010000027.1, from coordinate 11,206 downwards.
GCTCATTTTTCCGCCTCCCTCTTACTGTGGAAGGAGAGGATGCCGGTCAGGAGCGCCCCAAGAACCAGCCAGACGGTGGAAACATCCGTAAAGACCGCAAGCAGGGATATGACCGCAAAAATCACAATACCGAGCCAATCCTTGATACCGTTTTTCCACATTTTCACCATCGTGTTGATCATCAGGGCGCAGGCGGCAACCCGGATGCCGGCGAGCGCCGACTGGACCGCGGGGATATCCGCGACATTGTTCAGCACGGCGGCGATAATAGTAATGATAATAAGGGAAGGGGTGATAACGCCCAGCGTCGAGAAGGCCGCGCCAACAACGCCGCGCTTTTTGTAGCCGGTATGGGTGGCCACGTTGACGGCGATGACGCCCGGTGTGCACTGAGCCAAAGCAAAAAGATCAATCAGCTCCTCGCCGGTCAGCCAGCCGCGCCGGTCGACGACCTCATGCTCAAGCACCGGCAGCATGGCGTATCCGCCGCCGAACATGATCGAGCCGATTTTGAAAAAGGAAGCAAAAAGCTGATAATACGTGGTCATTTTTCTTCTCCAAACATGCCGCCCGGCTGGTATCCGACCGGTGGATTCTTGATAATTCCGGTGCAGACGTCGCCGTCCGTTCCGGTGATCAGGATGTCCTGCACCGTACAGAGCAGGCTCTTGACTGCAGGAATCGTGACCGGCACATAGTTTTTGGTATAGCCCTGCATCAGGCCGTTCCGGATCTCCGATTCAATGAGCACCGGCTCGGTTCGGCCGATCATATTCTGCAGAAACGCCTTCCGGGTTTCGGCGGCCGCCTCGGAGATGCGGTCGGAGCGGCGGGCCTTTTCCGCATTGGAGATCTGGCCGGGCATGGCGGCGGCGTCGGTGCCGGGCCTTCTGGAATAGGCGAAGACGTGCACCTTGGAAAAGGCGATTTCTTTGATGAAAGCGAGGCTCTCCTCAAAGTCCTCCTCCGTCTCACCGGGAAAGCCGACCATCAGGTCCGTGGTGAGCGCCGGATTTTCAAAGACCTCCCGGATATTCGTCACCACGTTGCGGTAGAGATCGGTGTCGTATCTGCGGCGCATCGCGGCGAGGGTGCGGTCGCAGCCGCTCTGGAGCGAGAGATGGAACGACGGGCAGAAGCTCTCCATGCCGGCGAAGCGCTCGATATCCTCCCGCGTCAGGAGTTCCGGCTCGAGCGAGGAGAGGCGGACCCGCGGCATGATTTCGCAGGCGAGTTCCACGGCGTCGGCGAGCCGGAGGCCGAGGTCCTTGCCGTAAAACGGCAGGTTGATGCCCGAGAGCACGGCTTCCTGATAGCCTTTTGAAGAGAGAAATTCCAGCTCCCGTTCGAGGTCGCGGAGCGGTTTCGAGCGAACATAGCCCCTTGCCTTCGGAATGATGCAGTAGGCGCAGCGGTTGTCGCAGCCGTCCTCGATCTTGACGAAGGCACGGGTGCGGTCCAGCATGCCCTCGGCCATCATCGGCTCAAAAGGCTCCCCGGGCGTGTGCGGCGTGATATGGACGACGCGCTTGCCGTCCAGCGCATCGAGCACGGCCGGCAGAAGCTCGCTCCGGTCGGCCGCGCCGAGGATGATGTCCGCCTCGAGCACGGAGGCCGCCTCCTCCGGGAAGGCCTGCGGGAAGCAGCCGGTCAGCGCGACGACGGCGCCGGGGTGTTCCCGGCGAAAGCGGTGCACCATCTGGCGGGATTTCCGGTCGCCGGTGCCGGTGACGGTGCAGGAGTTAACGATATAGGCGTCCGCCTCCTCCTCACAGTCCACGACCTCAAACCCGGCCTTGCGGAATTCCTGCTCCATAATCTGCGTCTCATATTGGTTGACCTTGCATCCAAGGGTATAAAATGCGGCCTTCATCGGTGTCCTCCGTCCATACAAACTAATATTTTATTATACCTCAGGCGTCTGTCGTTGTAAATGCCGTTTCCTCCCGCGTGAGGACGGCACTTTTTTTGTTTTGGCAAGGGGAGGCTTGTTCTTGAGAAATTCTTCAGATGCAGCGGCTCTCGGTTCCTGTCTTTTTGTTTTCCGTTTACGGAAACCGCTTCCGCAAAAATTTTTCGGGCGGTGCTCCGGCCGGAGGAACCTTCCGCAGATGAAACTCTCCCACAGGCGGGAGAGCGAAAAACCGCCGGTGCGCGGCTTGTAATCGTGAGGCGTTCATGCTATTATTATTTTGTATAAGTATATCTGCCCTCTGCGGCGGATTCCGCTTCGGAACGGAACCGCCGCCGGGATAAAACGAGGTACGGAGGCCATAAGATGGGGATTTTAAAGCCATTATCTTTTCAAAAGCTGATGGGCATGATCATTGCCGAGCATAACGACCGGGGGAGCATCTTCGGCGTTTCGGATCTCTATCACGCGGGGAAAGCCAGAATCCCCGTCTTCGGCCAGCGGATCGAAAACCCGGTCGGCGCCGCCGCAGGCCCGGTCACGCAGCTCGCGCAGGGCATCGTCGCGGCCTACGCGGCGGGGGCCCGGTACATCGAACTTCGCACTCTCTCAGAAGGGGAGCGGGTGCCGAAGCCCTATATGGACGTGCCCGGCGAGATGTTTCACATCGGAAACGCGACGGAGCTTTCCGCGGAGCAGGCCTTTAACGAGTATGTCAAGGCGTGGTACGCAGTCAAGCTGATCTCCTCCGGCTACGACCTCGGCGTGCAGGAGGGCTTCATCTTCAACATGTCGCTCGGCGGCAGCCTTGAGGAGCTTAAATCCCGCAACATCGACAGCTTCATCGAGGGTCTCCGGAGCGCCGAATACACGCCGATCTGGCGCGAATGCGAGAACTGGGCCCGCGCCCATATGGATCTTCTGGACGGCGTGGACGGCTCCTACATCTCCGACATCAGCGCTCGGGTCAGCGATTCCGTCACCTATGTGCCGGCGCCCGGAGCGACCGCAGAGGAGATCGAGGCCGCGGCCGCCTGGCTCATCGAGGAGAAAAAACTCCATACCTTCGTCCGGATCGATCCGACGATGCTCGGCTATTACAGCGTCCGCGGCATTCTGGATATCAACGGTTACGGCGACCTGGAGCTCGATAAGGAGCGCTTCGACCGGGATGTCTCGTTTGACGACGCGAAGGCCATGTTCCTGCGGCTGCAGTCTCTTGCCGACTCCTACCGCCTCGAATTCGGCGTCAAGGTCGGCGGCGGCCTGCCCGTCCGGAGAGAGGGAAATCTGCCCGGCGGCGAGATGCTTCTCACCGGAAAGGCGCTGTTCCCGGTCACCTTCGCGCTGGCCGAAAAGATTGCCAACGAGTACGGCGGCGGCCTGCGCATCTCCTATTCCGGCGGGGCCGATATCTCCACCGCGGCAAAACTCTTTGAAGCCGGGGTCTGGCCGGTCACGTTTGCCTCCGAGCTGATGAAGCCCGGTGCCCATATCCGCCTCAAACAAATCGCCGACGCGGTCTCCCACTGCGATTATGCGCAGTTTTCCGGCATCTTTACAAGCAACCTGCCGGATATCGAAAAGGAAGTCTACGAAAGCGGAAGATATAAGAGCCGCTACCTGCTGCCCGCAAAAAAAACGCCCGGCCCGATTCCGACCGGAACCTGCCGGATTTCCCCCTGCCGAGACGCCTGCCCGCTGGGGCAGGATATTCCCTACCTGCTCCGTCTGATCAAAGAAGGGAAGAAGAAGGAGGCGCTCGGCGTTATCCTTGAGCGCAACCCCCTGCCTTTCACGACCGGCGCGGTCTGCCCGCATCCGTGCATGGATGCCTGCACCCGCCGCTTCTACGAGTGCCCGATCGACATCCGGGGCGAGCGCTACCGCGTGGCAAAGGACGCCTGCTTCGACGTTCTCGACGCGCTCTCGGAGACGAAAAAGGACAGCTTGCGGGTGGCCGTCGTCGGATGCGGCCCCGCCGGGATCGCCGCGGGCGCCTTCCTCGCGAGGAGGGGCTGCCTTGTCACCGTGTTTGATAAATCTGCCCGTCCGGGCGGCGCCGTGCAGAAATATATCCCGAAATTCCGCATCCCGGATTCGGATATCGAGTGGGATGTCACGCTGATGCAGGCCCTCGGCGTCGAGCTGGAGCTCGATCACGAGATCACGTCCCTGCAGGAACTCCGGGATCTCGGTTATGAGCATATCGTGCTCGCCGTCGGCGCGGAGGAGCCTGTGCCGCTGAAGCTCGCCTTCGGAAAGAGCACCGGCGCTCTGGAATTTCTCGAAACCTACAAGAAGAATCCGGATTCTCTCGCGGAAACCTACGCCGGAAACGTGGCGGTCGTCGGCAGCGGCATGGAGGCCGTGGATGCCGCCCGCTCCGTCAAGCGTCTGACCTCGGTCGATACCGTTACCGTCGTGGCGGACTGCCCGATGGGGCGGATGGACGTGCGCCCGGAGATGATCGCCGCCGCAAAGAGCGAAGGCATCCAGTTCCGGGAACTTCTTCTGCCGACCGGGCTCCGCGGCGGGTGGCTGCTCTGCCACAAGGCCGCGCCGGGCGAGCCGCAGAAGGACGGCACCGTCCCGATGGCGGATACCGGCGAGAAGGATAAGGTTCCGGCGGACTGCGTCATCGCCGCCTTGGGGGAGCGTCCCGCGTCTCCGCTTTTCGATGAGGCCGACAAGGATGTCTCCGTGATCGGCGACGCGGCGCACGGCCGAACCTCGGTTGCCGAGACGGTTGCCGACGCGCAGAAATTCGCCTCAAAATTGATCCGCTTTCACGGGGACCGCTGGCTGCCCTTCAACGAAGCGCCGGACCTCGGTTTTCTGCCGAAGCGCAGCAGGATGGCGCCCGACTGCTCCAAATGCCCGGAGAGCGGCCTCTGCCTTGAGTGCGAGACGGTCTGCGAATCCTGCGTGGAGTGTTGCCCGAACCGCGCCAACCTCCGCATCACGCTGCCGGACGGCTCCCGCTCGATTTTACATATTGCCGAATTCTGCGACGAGTGCGGGGCCTGCGCCTGCTATTGCCCGTACGACGGCAAACCCTATGAAGAAAAATTCACCCTCTATCTCGATGAGGAGGATTTCCGCACCGGCAAAAACGAAGGCTTCTTTGTGACCGGGGAAGGCAACAACTGCCGCTTCCGGTTTGGAGGCAGCGTCTTCAAGTACGATCCGGTCGGCGGCCCCTCGGGCATGCTGCCAGATGAACTCCGGGATCTGGCCGTGGAGATTCTCAAAAAGTATGCGGTGCTCGTGAAGCCGGAGGAACAATAAGATGGGACACTGCCGCCGCTGCAGAAAGTGTGTGAATCCGAGGATTCGGATCGGCATCCGGGAGAGAGAGCCGGAAGCCCCGGCCGGCCTTCCGCAGGAGGAAAAAACCCCTTCCGCGGAAACCGCAGAGAAAGATGGGCAAACGCCGGAGGAGCCGGAGGAGCGGTAAGAGGATCCCCGCGAAACGTGCGTCAATTACGGATCCGGGGTGAGGCCCGTGAACGAAAGCGGGAAGCTGTGCCGGAATTCCGCCGGAGGGAAGCCTCCCGGCCGCCGCAAAATCCACCCGGCATGTGGCCGGAGCGGGGTGCGGCCCGGGCTGATTCCACGGCACTTTGAACCCTGCGGAGACGGAAAAAATGGAAAAATCCGCATAAAACAAGGAGAGACAGATGGAAAAACGCATCATCAACTGCCGCATCGTGACGCCGACCGGCATCACGGAGGGCGATATTTATATTCAGGACGGCACGATCGCTGCAATCGGAAGCGGCTACCCCGAAGCCGCGGAGACCTATGACGCGGCCGGCGCGCTGGTCTTTCCGGGCTTCATCGACAGCCTGACGACCCTCTCCGGCGACGAGCTCCCGAGAGGCACCACGTTCGCTCTGGCGGGCGGCGTCACCACGGTCGTGGACTGCGCGGTTCCGGAGCAGGGCGAGAGCCTGACGGAAGCTTTTGCGCGCTGGAAAGCCGGCATGGCAGGCAGCGGCTGCAACTATGCCGTCCATCTGCAGGCCGGCCGCTGGAACGACGGCACGGATACCGAAATCTATGAGCTGCACGGCGGCGGAGTCTGCAGTTTTCTGGCCAACCTTGCCGCGGAGGACAGTATCTCCGAAGGGGATCTCTACCACCTTTTCAAGTCCGTCGACGAGGCCGGCGGCATTCTGAGCTGCCGCTGCGGCAGCGGCTCGGTCACCAAAGCGATGGAGGATGCCTGCGTGGAGGCGGGGCGGACGGAGCCCTTCTGGTTCGCAAAGTCCCGGCCGGAGCTCTGCGAGACCGAGGCCGTCGTCAAGGCCTGCATGACCGCGGAGATGGCCGGCACACCGGTCAACCTGCTGGATGTCAGCAACGTCCGGAGCCTCGGTGAGATCACCCGCGCCCGCGGAAAAAACAAGGGCGTCTTTGCCGAGACCTGCCCGCAGTACCTGCTGCTCGACGAGGCGGCGTACAGCGATCCGGATGGTGCGAAGCTGCTCTGCGATCCGCCGCTCCGCTCGGGCCGGGACCGGGCCATGCTCTGGGGGGCGGTGGGAGGCGGTCAGCTGATGGCGGTCTCATCCGACCATTTCGGCTGGACGGCGGCACAGCGGGATTCGGAGGATTTCCGTTCGCTGCCGGTCGGGCTGCCGGGCACCGGGCTGCTTGCGAGCCTCATCTGGGGGTACGGCGTCGCCGCGAACAAATTCAGTCCGGAGCGCATGTGCGGCCTCCTTTGTGAGAATCCCGCGCGGCTGTTCGGCCTTCTGCCGGGGAAAGGCGTTTTGGCCGAGGGAGCAGACGCCGACATCGTCGTCTGGGATGAAACGTGGAAATGCTATGACGATGCGGAAAAACCGGATTTTTCCGCTTACGGTTTCACGCCGTATGCGGGCCTCGGGCTCAGCGGGAGGCCGCGTGCGGTCTTCCTTGGCGGAGAGCTCGCCGCAGAAAACGGCCATGTACTTCGCTCCGGCGGCGGAAAATTTGTGCCGGAACAGGAGCCGCAGGTGCACTGACGCAAAAACAAAAAGATGAGCAGGAACAAAACGCTTGTTCCTGCTATTTTTTTATATTTAATCAAATCATACACAGCAAAGTTTTAAACACATTATTAACAATAATAAAATATAATCAAAATGAAAATAAATGAAATTTCAAACAAATGTTTTTGAAAATAAATTAATAAAAATATCAATTTTTACTTGACAATAAATTACCATATACAGTATAATTTCAGGTGGATCGGCGCAGACTTTCCGGGAGAGAAAATCTGCGCGAAAAATGGTTTTGTTACGGGGAATTCTTTCTTTCGAAAGGGGGCGGGCTGCTTGAACAACGACGAGATCATCGAAAACCTCGCGTCGGAACTTCGCAGAGGTACTGTGGTCCTCGGAGTGCTCAACCAGCTCGACCGACCGAAATACGGCTATTCTTTAGTACAGGAATTATCGGAGAAAGGCGTTCCGGTGGACGGCAATACGCTGTATCCGCTGCTGCGCCGGCTCGAAAAACAGGGCCTGCTCCGGAGCGAGTGGGAGATGAACGGCTCCAAGCCGCGGAAGTATTACGTCCGCACGCCGCGAGGGCGGGATGTCTGCATGAAGCTCCGCGACTACTGGATCGAGACCGTCGTGTCGATTTCCGATTTGATGAAAGGCGACTGAGCGCCAATAAAATCTGATGGAGGAACCTGCCTATGCCGGAACGTATCCGCGGCACCGCGGAAGAAGATAATCAGGAGAACGAAAAAATTGTCGGCCGGAACCCGGTCATCGAGGCGCTGAAAGCCGGGCGGAATATCGACCGCATCCTTGTCGCCAAGGGCGCGGAGGGGCTCGGCAGACTTTATGCGATGGCAAAGGAGGCCGGCGTGCCGGTCAAGGAGGTCTCCCCGGTCAAGATCGAGGAGGAATCCGCCGGAGCCAATGCGCAGGGCGTGATGGCCTTTGCCGCGGCGCACCGCTATGCGGAGGTTGAGGAAATTTTCAAGCTCGCCGAAGAGCGCGGGGAACCGCCGTTTATACTGCTTGCCGACGGGCTGGAGGATCCGCACAATCTCGGCGCGCTGATCCGTACCGCGGAGTGCTGCGGCGCGCACGGCGTCATCATTCCAAAGCGGCGAAGCGTCGGCCTCAGCTATACGGTATCCAAGACAAGCGCCGGAGCTCTCGAATATGTCCCCGTCGCGCGGGTGACCAACCTGACGGACGAGATCGAAGCGCTGAAAAAGCGGGGGCTCTGGATCTTCTGCGCGGATATGGACGGCCAGCCTCTGTGGCAGGCGGATATGCGCGGCCCGATCGGGCTGGTGGTCGGCGCGGAGGGAGAAGGCGTCGGCCGCCTGGTGAAGGAAACCTGCGATTTCGTCGTATCCCTGCCGATGCGGGGAAAGATCGGTTCGCTTAACGCCTCGGTTGCGGCTTCGGTCGTAATGTACGAGGCGGCGCGCCAGAGACTGGGAATCCCGGCGCGCTGACATACGGAAAACATCATGCAGATATGCGGAAGGGGATCGTGATGTCTGAGAAATATTCTGTTGACGATATTCTGGAAGAAATCAAGCGCAAAAAGGAAAAACAGGCGACCCAGGACGGGTATTACAGCCCGCGCCGGGAGGAATCCCATACGGGCGGTGATTTCTTCGAGCAGCGGCAGACCGGGGCGGGGCAGAACCGGCCCCAGCAGACGCCCGCCGTGCCCGCCTACACCCAACGGTACAGCTCGGAGCCGATGACCACCCGGACCATCCAGGTGGACGACACGCTCTCCCAGTACTTCGGGCCGACGGAATGGAAAAACGGCAGAAAACCGAGATTCATGGAGCGGTCGCAAGAGACAGCCCCGGCGGAGGTACAGAGACTGCCGAAAACGGCGGAACCCGCGAAAAGCGCCGGGCCGCAGGGGGATTATGTCCCGCCGATGGAGCCTGTCCGCCGCAGAAGGGAAAATCCGGAGGATGCGGTGCCGCGCCCGGAGAGGGGCTTCGAGCGCGCCGCGTTTGTGCCGGAGAAGGAGGTGGCGGAAAAGCCTGCCGAACCCGCAAAAATTGCCGTGCCCCCGACTCCTGCCCCACAGGCCCCCGCCGTCCATGCGGCGGTCACGGCGCCGGATCAGCTCCACGTACAGGAGATTCCGGCCCCCGGTACCGGGAAAACGGCGTTTCAGGTCAATATTCCGGAAGACAATTTCTTTGAGGAGCCGGATGTCCCGACCGCCGCGGACGGGCCGGTGACCGTCTCTAAAAACAAGGAACTTTATAATGAATATGTCGAGAAGCGCAAGAGCAAGGTTCAGGAATTCATGTCGCAGGCCAAAGAGCCGACCGAGCAGGATATCCCGGCGCTGAAATCCCCGAATAAGATCAAATTCTCCGAATCCAGCAACCGGGATGTGGCGCGGGAAATCATGTCCGCTGCCGCTTCCGGGGAGGAGGCGGAGGAAGACGAGGCCGAGGCCGAGGATTACTGTGACCCGATACAGAAGGACGCCGTTCAGAAGGAGCTCTCCATGGAGCGGACGGTATTGTTTATCCGGCTGGTGCTGACGGGCCTGATGCTCGTCTTTTCCTCGGTCCTGTCCTTCGCGCCGATGCTCGGGCTGACGCTGCCCGATCCGTTCAGCTACACCTCCGGCAGCGTCGTCTTTCCGGCCGCGGAGCTCGCCGTCGTCTGCATCGCGGCGCTCATCTGCAACAACGCGGTGGGCAGCGGCATCCTCGGCATGCTCAAATTCCGCGCCACCAACGACAGTTTCGCCGCCGGTGCCGTCATCGGCGCGGTCGTGCTGGGCGTTTCCCTGGTCATCCATCCGGAAAATATCCTCGCCGGCGGGATGAACCTGTATTTCCCGCTCGCGATCCTGTCGCTCCTTTTCAACACCGTCGGGAAAATGTTTTCCAGCACCCGCATCATCCGCAACTTCAAATCGCTGACCGAGGGGGAGGGCAAGCACGCCCTGTTGCCGGTCCATAACCGGGATCTTGCCCGGGAACTGACCGGCCAGACCGACGAGGTGCCGCGCTTCTGCTGCGGCGCAAAGGCCAAATTCTTTAGCGGATTCCTGGAGCTCTCCTACCGCGACGACGCGACGGAGGGCATCGCCAAAACGGTCGCGCCGATCGTCTTTTTTGCCGCGTTGGTTGCGGCGGTGGGCTCCTTCTTCTTTACCGGAAACATTCAGACCGCGATCAACGGCTTCGCGGCGATCCTCTGCATTGCAAGCCCGCTCTCCGCGATGATCGCCGGCACGGTGCCGGTCATGCGCACCTGCAGGGAGCTTAACAAGCAGGGCACGATGATCGCCGGGGGCTATACGGCGGAGACCTTCGCCGAGGCGGATTCGGTCCTGCTCGATATCGACGAGCTTTTCCCGAGCGGCAGCATTGTCCTGCACGGGATCAAGACCTTCGCGCAGGGACGCATCGACGAGGCCATTCTTGACGCAGCCTCCGTGATCTGCTCGACCAGAAGCACGCTCTCCGGAATCTTCATCAACGTCGTTCAGGGGGACCACAACCTGCTCAAGCCGGTGGACAGCATCGTCTATGAGGACGGCATGGGCCTCTCCGCCTGGGTGAATTCCAAGCGCGTGCTGATCGGCAACCGGGAACTGATGCTCAATCACGGCGTCGACATCCCCTCCCACGATTATGAAGACAAATACGTCGGCGGCGGCAGGGATATCCTGTATCTCTCCAACAGCGGGGAACTGACCGCCATGTTCGTCCTGAGCTATCAGGCCGATCCGGAGGTCGCAAGGTCGCTCGGCCTGCTCGCAAAACGCGGGATCCGCCTTGTAGTCAACTGCAGCGACCCGAACGTCACGATAGATAAAATCACCGCGCTGTACGGCTATCCGGCCGATCAGATTCAGCTGCTCTCCTCCAAATATCAGGCGAAATGCTCCGAGCTGACCAAAGAACGGGAGAAGGCTCCGGCCGCCGCGGTCTATGACGGCAGCCTCAGCGCGCTCTCCGATCTGCTGGCCTCCTGCGGTTCCATCCGGGCAACTTCCTTCCTGGCCGCGCTGCTCGAGATCATCGGCATCGTGCTCGGCTTCGTGCTCGTCGTCTTCTTCCTCTTTACCGGGCACATCGACAGCCTCGGCGTGCACTGGATCGTCGGATATCAGCTTGCCTGGCTCGGAATCATCCTGCTTGTCACCGGGTTCCGGAAAGCCATCTGATTTGCGTACATCCTCTTAATCTTTTTCTCCTTCCAAAGTGCGGAACCCCGTTCGGATGCATTTGCGCCGGGCGGGGTTTCGCACTTATCTGGCGATAAGTGCTGCGAGTCG
>CAYMNV010000026.1:10323-26975 GCA_964391915.1 uncultured Oscillospiraceae bacterium | reverse complement strand
CCGGCATAAAACCTCACTTCCACAAAAACGGCGGATAGGCATCCAACTCCCCGCGCAGATATCGTGCAAGAAGCAGGCTTTGCGTAAACGGCACCATTCCCCATTCCATCTTTTCTTCCAAAAAAGGATGCATGAGGATTTCCTTTTTCTTTTCCTGCCAAGCGGTCAGAATCACCTGTTTCCCCTCATCCGTTATGAGCACCGTGCCGTTTTCCTTGAGCACAAACGACGCTTCGGTCACGCGGCGGGTATTGATCAGGAAGAGGGCAAGCCGGTCTGCCAGCACGCTGCGCAGTTCCTCCATGAGATCCAGCGCCAGAGAAATCCTGCCCGGGTGATCCCGGTGCAGAAAGCCGACATAAGGATCCAGACCCGCGGTGTTCAGGGCGGCACACACATCATGTGCGAGCAGCGTGTAGAGAAAGGAGAGCAGCGCATTGACGCGGTCCTGCGGAGGGCGCCGGTTTCTTCCTGTAAACCGAAAATCCTCCTTCTGCTGCAGGATCAGATCGCCGAATATGGAAAAATAACAGTCTTCCGCTTTTTCCTTCAGCCCGAGCAGCTCATCCGGCGAATTCGCCTGTTTTACGGCGGAAAGGCATTCGGCCATGCCGCGGGCGGCTGCGGACAGCGCCTTCGTATTCCGGCAAAACGGATCCTCCCGGATTGCCCGCTCGACGGCCTGACGGGAATTGTACAGTTTTCCTGAGAGAAAGAGACGCGCCAGCTCCATGCTTGTCGAAAGATCATCCGAGTGGCGGTACTGCTCTTTCCGGAGAAGAATGTTTCCTTTTAAATCGCCGTACCCTCTCGCAAGAAAACGCCGGCTTCCGTTTGTAAAGCTGATTTCGATCCTGCGTTGCGCACATGCCCGTATCAACGCCGGGCTTGCCCCGCCGCAGCCGGATGCGACGATTCGCTTCAGATTCGGCAGAGGGATTCTGCAGGTTTCTTGTTTCTCCCGATCGATCAAAACAGTTTCGCCCTCGAGCGAAAGATATGTGCCCGGACTGATCACATAGAGCGTGTTTCCAACTTTTTTCATTCCGGCTCACACAGCCTTTCCGAAAGATACTTTTTCGCAGAGCGGCCTTCCAACTCCGGCAGGCAGATCTTTTTCAAGGAACAGGATGTGCATTTCACGTTTTTTGGCCTTCGGCGTATAGCCCCGCTTCATGTAGGCATGCATCTCCCTGAGCATTTCCTCCACCTGCTTCCGAAGTTCGGGGGTGAGTTCCACTTCCGTACGGCGGGAGGTCTCTCCATAGCAGAGATACGCCTTGGGGATGGGCGGGCAGCGGAGCATTTCCTCCAGGCAGATCGCCTGACAGCAAAGCAACTGACGGTCCGCCGGATTTTCCTTCGGCGAGCCGCGTTTGTATTCCACTGGGCGGGGAAGCCATTTGCCCTCCGCCCCAATGATCGGCACGCCTTCTTCGGAGCGGAGAAATTCCACCGCATCGCAGACTCCGTTGACCCCCAGCCTTCTGGAGAAGACCGGCAGCTGCCGGATCATCAAAATATTCTCCCGTTTTTCTCGTCCGGGCACGTCATAAGCGCACTCGAGCATCGGCCGTTCTTTTGCCGTGAGAGTATTTTCCTCCCACTGCCCTTCAACATGAATCAGTGCCCACTGCCTTCGGCAGTAAGCGAAATGCCGGATGCCCGAGAGCTGGAGAAATTCGTCATCTTCCATCGATCACTTCCGGGACAAGGCCCTCAAGATTCTCGGTGAAACCGGTGTCGTTCTCCTCAATATGTAAGGGATGATGCGCTTTTGCGGAGGAATATTGCCCGGCGGCGCAGGTATGCTTCCACCAGTATACTTTCAGAACCTCCATGCCGCCGTCGGGTCTGGCAAAAGAGGCATCGTTTTCAAACAAGGAAACCTGCGCTTTCTTGATTTTCCCGGCATCTTCCACCGTAAAGCGGGTTTTTTTCGACAAGCTGGCGGTTGATGCCGCCGTAGGTGACATAAATTCCGTGGTTTACGCGGTGTTTCGTGCCCATGGAATCGGAGGATTTTTTCGTTTGCTCCGCTGTATCCATGAGCACCCGGAGAGGCCCTTTTATGTGATTGCCGTCCCCGTCGATGCGGGCCTCCAAATGGGCGTTCTGCGAGGGTTGCGCGGCCCGGCAGAGCGGCGTCTTATCTTTGCGGCCGGGATCCTCCCCGATTTCGGAGGCGCAAGTCCCGTACCGCTTTCCGATCCGGCTCATGGCTTACCGCCGTCCTCTTCTTCCGCAGCCGGCGTCCCGCAGAAATCCCTGCAGCCGCTGTAGTTCGCCCCGGGAGCAAACGGCTTCGCCCGCATCTCCCGGATAGGCTTGACGACCGTGCAGTCCTCCGGCCGCGGAAACGTGACGACGCCGAAAAACATTTTCGGCTGCCAGAGACGTACCTCCAAAGCATCCCGGCCGGTCTCATCCGGGTATCCGACGCTGTGAACCATCAGGCCGAAATCCATTTCGTTCAGATTGTCGTAGGCGCCCTCCCCCTCCCCGAAGGTACAAGGCTCGACGTAGCCCTGGCATTCCCGGGCGCCCAAAAATACATTCCAGCGGCCGCCGCGCTCGATCATCCGCTCCGCAATAAAAAAGTGCTCGTTTTCGCCGCGGTCCTCCGCAAGTTCCGGGCAATTTTCATTCCATTCAAAATGCGCCTTGATCTGGTAGGCCACGTCGGCAAGGTACGTGCAGATCGAAAGCGGGCCGCCTCCGGGGCCGGCGGAGTGCATTCCTTCCGACTGAATCCGAATCGGTTTCAGGATCCGCACCTTATCGATTACCCACCGGAGGGCAGGTTTCCCGCAGCAGCTCTCAAGGATTTCCCTCAGCGTCTCGTATGTCGGAAGGGAATAAGAAAATTTCTTTTCTCCGAACTTCGTTGTCCGCGGATCCGTGAAAAGCGCTTTTCTGCCCCATACCCGCAGCGAGACGCTGTTTTCCTGTTCCATGATGTTGCTTCCTCCCTCCCAAGAATGATTCCTAGATCGGTTCATTTGCATTTTCAGGCTTTTTTCCAAGATCACGCCGATTTTTTTGTTATACCGGTTCCCATGCGGGATCGGCGCACCGGGCTCCCGGAGCAGATCAAAACCCAGATCGGGGGCGTTCTCAGAGCCTTATCTTTCAGCTTTGCCATCATATCCACGAAAACCTCCGCCCGCCGCTTCCGCAGCAAACAAAAATCGAAAAAGGCCCCGTTCTGTGGCGCATGCGAAATTATTCCCCCGTCTGAAAGCAAATCTTGCCGCCGTGGCTGCGGGGCTTTTCTCTCATCATGACAGAGCCCCGCCGGACAGCCGCATTCCCGCATGCAGACGGAGGATATATATGTGTCGGCCGGCCCGGCCGCATAAACCGTGTACTTTCGAAGCGCGCGAAACTTGGCCGTCCGCCTGGATCTGCCCCTGCGCACGGCATTTTTCTCTCAATATATACAAAATTTGGGAATATCCGCCGCATTTGTTATGATTATAACATGTTTTTTGATAAGGGGAAGAGATTTTTTTCCTGATTTTACCTGTTGAGACTGTTTTGTCCAGCCCTGTTTCCGCGGAAAATAAAAAAGAGCCTGTTTTCCGCCGACTGCTGCGGAAAACGGGCTCTTTAATCCAAGTCCATTCAGATTTTCTGTTTTGCGCGCTCGGCGCAGATTTCCTTCCAGTGAGGGAATTTTTGCAGCAGGCTGTCGAGCTTTTTCAGAATTTCCGGCACGGGGATCCCCTGCGGGCAGACGTGCTCGCAGGCTCCGCAGCCGATGCAGGCGGAGGGTCTTTTTTCCTCCGGCAGGGCATCCACCGCCATCGCCGGCGTGAAGGAGACGCCGAAGCTGCAGTCGTTGTAGATCGAGAGCAGCAGCGGGATATCGAGCCCGGCAGGGCACCCCCCGCAGCAGTAGCGGCAGCCGGTGCAGGGCAGCAGATTCAGCATGCCCGCCGCCGCCCGCTCAAGCAGCGACCGTTCCTCCTGCGAAAGCGGCTTATCCTCGGAAAAGGTGCGGATATTCTCCTGCACCTGCCCCATCGTGCTCATGCCGCTCAGGATCGTGAGCACGCCCGGCAGCGGCTGCAGGTACCGGAACGCCCACGCTGCGGCGGATTCTTCCGGGCGGGCGGCCTTCAGCAGGGATTCCGTCTCCTCTCCCGGCTTTGCGAGCCTGCCTCCGCGGCACGGCTCCATCACGACGACCGGCAGATCCCGCTCCCGCAGCAGCTCGTATTTGCTCTTTGCGTCCTGCAGCGTCCAGTCGAGGTAGTTGAGCTGGATCTGGGCGAATTCGAAACAGCCCGGATACCGATCGAGGAATTCCCGCAGCGTATCCGGCCGGGCGTGCGAAGAGAATCCGAAGTGCCGGATGCGGCCTTTTTCCTTCTGCTCCAGCAGGTAATCGACGATGCGGAGGTCCTTGTCGAGGTAGGTCTGCATCGAATTTTCGCAGACGTTATGAAGCAGGTAGAAATCGAAATAGTCCACGCCGCATTTCCGGAGCTGTTTTTCGAAGGTCGCGGCCGGGCGGAAATCCGGATTCGTCTCGTGGCCCGGCAGTTTCGATGCGAGATTCCAGCTCTCCCGCGGGTACCTCGCGAGCGCGCGGCCGGTCACGGGCTCCGATTCTCCTCCGTGGTAGGACCACGCCGTATCGAAGTAGTTGACGCCGTTTTCATAGGCGTAGTCGATGATCGCGAACGTCTCCGCCTCGTCGATCCGCCCATCCTGGGTCGGCAGGCGCATCGTGCCCATGCCGAGGGCGGAGATCTTTTCGCCGTGAAAGTCGTGATAGTTCATTCTGTCCCTTCCTCTCGTATCCGCGAAATTCCCGGCCGCCCCGCCCGAAGCAAGAAAGGTACCGGAAGCCGCATCTTTTATAAAATTAAAATATAAACCGGAGCCGGCCCTTTTTTCCGGAAGCGCTTTGCCTTCATATCCCTCCGGCTGAAATTTGCAGAATTTCCTGTACGCCGGCAGCCGGGCTTCCCCCCGGCGCCGCCGGATCCGCCCGGGCATCCCCGGAATCCCTTTTTGCCCCGCATCCGGAACCGGGATTACGGCGGGAAGCCGGTCTCTCCTATATTCCGCTGTTATTCGTCTTTTTCTTTTTGCAGCCCGCAGAATTTCCGGAACGCCGTGGGCAGCGAATAGGTTTTCCGCAGCGCCGCTTCGTCCGCCCAGACGAAGCGGTCCGGCTTTGCCTCGCAGACGATGTCGTAGCCGGCCATTTTCCAGGTGATGTGGGTGAAGATGTGGGTTCGCTCCGCGCTTTTTCGCACCATCTGCGGCCGGCACCCCCATGCCTCCGCCTGGGCGAGCGCCTCCTCCAGCGTCCGTTTTCCTCCGATATTCGGGAATTCCCAGAGGCCGGCGAGCAGCCCCTCGGCGGGCCGCTTCCGGATCGCATATGCTCCCCCGCATTCGAGAAGAAAGACCGTCCGCTCCTCCTCCCGGCGCGGGCGCTTTTTCGCCCGGACCGGCAGCTCCGCCCAGAGCCCCTCCGCCGCGGCGCGGCAGATGCCCCGAAGCGGGCAGGCGGCGCAGTCCGGCTCGCCGTTTGGCCGGCAGACCGAGGCGCCGAGCTCCATCAGCGCCTGCGTGAAATTGCCGCACCGCCCCGCGGGATAGACCTCCGCGAGGGCTGCCGAAACGGCGCGCTTCGTCTCCGGCTTCAGGATATCCTCATAGGAGGCGCAGAGCCGCGACCAGACGCGCAGCACGTTCCCGTCGACCGCGGGCGTCCTCTGCTCAAAGCAGATGGATGAGATTGCCCCGGCGGTGTAATCCCCGACCCCGGGCAGCGCGCGGACCGAAACATAGTCCTCCGGAAAACGCCCTCCGTACCGCTCCATGACCACCTGCGCGGCCTTTTTGAGGTTCCGCGCGCGGGAGTAATAGCCGAGCCCTTCCCAGAGTTTATTCAGCTCGTCGTCGGGGCAGACCGCGAGATCGGCGAGGGCCGGCAGCCGCTCCAGAAAGCGAAGATAATAGGCTTTCACCGTCTCGGCGCGCGTCTGCTGCAGCATGATCTCCGAGAGCCAGACGTGATAGGGCTCCCGGTCCCGGCGCCACGGCAGGTCCCGCTTGTTTTGCTCGTACCATGGGAGCAGCAGCTCCGGCAGCTTGCTGAGATCCGTTTTCGCCGCCCCCTTTCTCTTGATGCTTCCATTTTATCACGGAATCGGCCGCTTGTCTGCCCCCGCAGCCCTCCGGAAAAGGCGAAAGCGTTTTTTCCTCCGGGCTTCGGGAGGACGGCGGCCCCTCTTTTTCGCGGAATTTGCCGGAAAATCCGGGCGAAAAAGGCAACATAACCTGTCCGTTTCCGGCATAGGTTTATACGAATAAGAGACAGGCGGAGGCGGCGGATTTGAAGATACTTACCCTGCCGGAAAAGAAGGGGCTCTCCTCGGCGGAGGCGGCCGGGCGGCTTTTGAAATATGGGGAAAACGTGCTCGAGGGAAAGCGGAATGTCAGCGCCGCAAAGATGCTGGCCTCGCAATTTAAAGACGCGCTGACGCTGATCCTGATCGCCTCCACCGCGGTCTCCGTGCTGATGGGCGAGTATGTCGAGGCCGTCACGATTCTCGCCATCGTGCTGCTCAACGCCCTGCTGGGCTTTTTGCAGGAGTTCCGCACGGAGCGGACTCTCGAGGCGCTGCAGGCGCTCTCCGCACCGACCGCAAAGACGCTCCGGGATGGGAAGCTCTGTGAAATTCCGGCGTCGCAGGTCGTTCCGGGCGACGTCGTTCTGCTCTCCGCCGGATGCCGGGTGCCCGCGGACGGCAAATTGCTGGAGGCCTCCGCGCTCTCCGCCGACGAATCGCTGCTGACCGGGGAATCCGTTCCGATCGGGAAGGAGGTCCTGCCCGGCGAGCCCGGCTTCGTTTATATGGGCACGACCGTCGCCTCCGGCCACGGCAGGGAGCTCGTCACCGAGACGGGCATGCATACCAAAATGGGCGGCATCGCGGGGCTTCTCAAGGAGGCCGGGCAGGAGCAGACTCCCCTGCAGCGGCGGCTCGCTCGGCTCTCGGTCTGGATCGGCGCCGGATGCCTCGCCGTCTGCGGGATTGTGACGCTGACCGGCGTGCTGCGCGGCGAAGCCCTCTTCAACATGTTTCTGACCGGGCTCTCGCTCGCGGTCGCGGCGGTGCCGGAGGGCCTGACCGCCGTCATCACGATCTCGCTGGGGCTCGCCGTCTCCCGGATGCTCAAAAAGAATGCGCTGATCCGCAGGCTGCACGCGGTCGAGGCCCTCGGCTGTGCGGATATCATCTGCTCCGATAAGACCGGTACGCTGACGCAGAATAAAATGACCGTGCGCAGGACGGTTTCCCTCTCCGGCCCGGCCGACGGCTGCCCCGCGGTACGGGAAAAAATGAATCTCGCCGCGGTGCTCTGCAACAACGCGGCGGACGATTTCTCCTCAAGCCCCACCGAGCTCGCCGTTCTGGAGATGGCGAAGAATTCCGGCGCGGATGTCGGGGCGATCCTCTCCTGCTACACGCGCGAGGCGGAGATCCCGTTCGACTCCTCCCGAAAGCGGATGTCCGTCTCCGTGCGGAGCCGGGGCGGGGAACGCTTCGTTTTTATGAAGGGCGCGCCGGATGTGCTCATGCGCTGCTGCACTTCCTGCATGGCGGGAGACCGCACCGTACCCTTCGGCCCGGAGGAGCGGCGCCGGGCCGAGAGCCTGCTCTCCGAGATGGCCTCCGGGGCGCTCCGGGTGATCGCGTTTGCCTATAAGCCCTGCTCCGGCGGGCCGATCTCCGAAAGCGGCCTCACGTTTATCGGCATGGCCGGGCTTGCCGACCCGCCGCGGCCCGAGGCGAGGCCCGCCGTGCTCAAATGCCAAAGCGCCGGCATCCGCACCGTGATGATCACCGGCGACCACCGGGACACGGCCGTCGCGGTGGCGAAGGAGATCGGCATTCCGGCCGACGACGGCGCCGTGATGACCGGAGCGGAGATCGACGCGCTCTCCGACAGCCGCTTCGCGGAGCGGGCGGAGGGTATTCGCGTTTTCGCCCGCGTGACGCCGGCGCACAAGATGCGGATCGTGCGGGCGCTCAAGGCTTCCGGCCACACGGTCGCCATGACCGGGGACGGCGTCAACGACGCGCCGGCGGTGCGCGCGGCGGATATCGGCGTCTCGATGGGCAAAGGCGGCACCGACGTGACGCGGGAGGCCTCCGGCATCGTGCTGCTTGACGACAACTTCGCCACCCTCGTCAGCGCGGCCGAGGAAGGGCGCATCATCTATGAGAATATCCGCAAATTCATCCGGTACCTGCTCTCCTGCAACATCGGCGAGGTATTTACCATGTTCGCCGGGATGCTGATCGGGCTGCCGGTCGTGCTGCTGCCCATCCAGATTCTGATGATCAACCTCGTCACGGACGGCCTGCCCGCCATTGCCCTCGGCTTCGACCCGCCGCAGGGCGACCCGATGGCCCTGCCGCCCCGGCCAAAGAACGAATCCGTCTTCTCGCGCGGGCTCGGCTTCACCATCGTCACACGCGGGCTCCTGATCGGCCTCTCCGTGCTGCTGGCGTTCACCGCGGTGCTGCGCGTCGGCGGGAGCCTTACCGCGGCGCGGACCTGCGCCTTCGCTTCGCTCGTGCTGACGCAGCTCGTCCATTCCTTCGAGTGCAAGAGCGAGAGCCGATCCCTCTTCACCATCCGGCTGCTCAACAACTGGAAACTCATCGGGGCGTCGCTCGTCTCGCTCTCGATCGTCCTCGCCTGCATCTATATCCCGGCGCTCGCGGAAGTCTTCGGCACCGTGCCGCTGGGCTGGGCGGACGCCGGCAGGGTGCTGCTCTACTCCGGGGCGGTACCGCTCGTTTCCGCAACCCTCATGCTGATGCGGCGGGGAAAATGAAACCGCGGGATGACTGAAACAACTGCTCTATCAAAAATCTTCCTTCAAAAAAGAAAAACGGAGCGGCCTCCTTCGAAATTTCATGCTCACGATGGAGCGCGGCCCATTCCGGCCGCCCTCATTTTTGCGGTCCCCGCGTTGATGCGCCGGGGAAAATGAAATCCCCACGGCCTTTCCCTGCGCCGTTTGCTCAGGTGGGGCGCCGTTTCCGCCGCATGCGCCTCCAAATTGGAGCGGATCTTTTCCGCCCCATGCGCCGTACGCGCGGGCCCGGAGCGGCAAGCGTTTTTCGTGGCCGGCCTGCCCGGCGTGCGGGAAAAGCAAAAGGAAAGCTTTCTGCGGCGGCTTTTCGCCCGGCGGGCCTTTTTTCTTGGCGAAAAAGAAAAACCCTCCCGGTATTTCTCCGGGAGGGCTCTTTTTGTTTTTGATCTTTTACTTCAGCAAAACGATCGCAATGAAGACGCAGCCGCCGTGCTCGCCGGCAAAATTCTGGCCGGTCAGCTTGCCGAGCTCGGTGCAGCTGACGCAGTAGGCGCTCAGCGACGGGCAGGCGATATCCGGATGGCGGCAGGATTCGCCGGTGATGCAGGCGCACTCGGGGCACAGATGGCAGCCGCCGACGGTCAGCACACGGGCGTTTTTCTTGGAATATCCGAGCTTCTGCATCGACATCCAGAGCAGCTGGCTGCGGCGCTCATGGGCGACGTGCATCTTCTCGACCTGCTCCTTGTCCTTATAATCCGTGCAGGGATACTCGTTGGTAAAAACAAGGGCGTCTTTATAGTTATGTAACTGGGCGATCAGCGTCTCCGCGGCGCCCACGGCCGGCGGACACTGCCAGCACCGTTTATACTGCCCGCACGCGTTCTGAACGCAGAATCTCCGGAGAGTTGCGTCGCAGGGAACCAGCCTTGCGGGGAGTTCTCCGACCTTGGAATCGAAGCCGAGGTCCTCGGCAAGTTTTTTGATGACATCATTCATGGCTGCCGCTTCCTTTCCGCGTTCAGTATACTTCCAATTTTGCGTTCTGTCAATCATTGGTACAGGCAATTTTTACGAATCTTTTCTACGTTATCAGTGGTTTTCCGTCCAATACAGCGGAAACCAGCCGTTCTCCCCGGTATTCGAGCTTCAGCGAAAAAAACGGATGCTCTTCGGCCAGCAGCCGCAGAAAAATCCGGTCGCCCTCCCAGATCGGAAGCTCTGAAATTTTCTGCTTCGGCACCCATTCGAGGTCGCCCTCGTCGCAGAGGAGAGCGCCCCCGCAGCCCTGCGGCAGACCCTCTTCCGGCGCCGGCGCGGTGAAGAGGTGCATATACTCGGTCTCCCACTCGTCGGAGACGAAGGTGACGAGCCCCCTGTAGCGGTATTCTTTGAGCACGAGGCCGGTCTCCTCGCGCACCTCGCGGAGCATGCACTCCTCGGGGCTCTCCTTTTCCTCAAATTTCCCGCCGACGCCGATCCATTTATCTTTGTTGGCGTCGTGTTCCTTTTTGGTCCGGTGGAGCATCAGGTAATCCTCTCCGTGCTCAATGTAACAGAGCGTCGACTGAATCATTCCGCATTGCCTCCCTCCGGCTCATAGTCGATGCAGGCCTTTCCCGCCTGCGGGATCTGATCCTTCCGCGGGATCGCGTAGCGTTTCCCTTCCTTGACGAAGTTGGCGCCGGTCTGTTTGAAATGAAAGCGGACGCCGTTTTCCACGCACTGCCGCCGCAGATCCAATATCCATGCGTAGTCGCAGGTGCGCGCCCCCGGCCCGCTCTCCCCGCCGGCGATCACGCTCCCCAAGGTTCCTTTCGGAATCACTCCGAGATCGATTTTCTCCAGAAGCGGCTCGCAGACGAGAATGCGGTTTTTGATCGGCAGCGAGAGAAACAGCGAAAGCCGCTCCGCACAGCGCCGCTGATTCTCGGCCGTGCAGCCGACGGAGACGTTCTCCCAGCCGCCGCCCCAGTCCTCCGGCACGCAATCCATGAAGCGGGTGATCCGCTTCGTGATGATGCGGAAAAAGAGATCCGGCCTCTGCCGCACCATATCCCAAACTTCATCCCGCCACGGGTCGGCCTCTTCGAGGAAGAAATCCGAGGAGAGGCAAAGCCAGATCTCGCTGCCGGAGGGCCATTTCCATTCCCCCCGGCGATCCTTTTTCACCGCGTCGGAAAACGAGGCCGTCCTCGCCACAACGGAGGCGTCCCGCCCGACGGATTCATCCCGGCGGTAGACGTAGCAGTGCAGGCAGCCCTCCGAATATTTATGGCAGCCGTGCCACGGGTTCCAGACGAACGATTCCATGCGCTTTATCCTTGTTTTGCGGAGAGGAGCTTCAGAATCTCCCGGTCCGCGGGGCAGAATTCCAGCCCGCCGAGTTCCGCCGGCTCCACCCAGCGCATCGTCTCGTGCGCGAGCAGCTTCGGCTCGCCGGAGACGATCCCGGCGCGGAAAAACTTGATGTCGACGTCGTACTCCGGATAGCGGTACACGGTCTCAAACAGCAGCTCCCCGACGGCGATTCCGACATCGAGCTCCTCGCGGCACTCGCGGATCAGGCACTCCTCATCGGTCTCGCCCTCCTCGCGCTTGCCGCCCGCAAACTCCCAGAGGTGGGCGCAGCTCCCGCCCTCGCGCCGCCTGCAGACCAGCATCCGGCCCTCTCCATCCCCGATGACGGCGGCGGACACATCCTTCATTCCCATACACCCCCCGGGCCTGTTATACGGAATATTGTACCCCCATCCCTGCGTCAAGTCAAACGGAAGGCACAAAACCGTGCCCAAAAACGGCCCGGCGCATAATGATCCGCGGAGAAGGTAAAAAGCGCACCGGCATGCCGTATGTGGGACTCCCGGATCGGTTTCCGCCGCTGGCGGCAAATTCTCCGGCTTCATCCGGAGCCGATTGACAAACCCGCCTCGGAAGATTAAAATAAACAAGGCGCTTTTTTGAGAAAGCCTTCTGTCCCCGTAGCTCAGCTGGATAGAGCGTCCGCCTCCTAAGCGGAAGGCCGAGGGTTCGAATCCCTCCGGGGACGCCAACAGGCCGCGCCTGTATGCAATGCGTGCTCCTCACGATGTGGGGAGCCGTTTTGTTTATGCCCGTACCGGGATTTGTCCGCCAAACGGGCCGCGGGCATGCGGCGGGCCCTTCTTCCATAAATAGGAGGGTATGTCCTTTTCTGCCCGCCCAAACCGCCGGAGGAAAACCCGGTTCCTGAAAAGAAGCGCCCGTGGGCCAAGCAGGCAAAATGCCCCGTCGGCCACGGAGGGAGCCCCTTCGTTTTTTTCACGGATGCCTCTTCAGGGCCGGCTGTCGTCCTCTTTTTCGTATCTCATGTAAATAAAGGCGTTGATTCCGCTCTGCTTGCTGTACTTGTTGGGTACGCGCAGGAATTCCCGGAAGCCGAGCTTCTCATAAAGCCGGACCGCGGGCGTGTTGGTATCCGCGACCTCCAGCACGTAGGCGCGGTACGGGGTCTCCGAAAAGATATGCCGGAGGAGCGCCGAGGCGACGCCACGCCCGAGGTGTTTCGGATTGGTCGCGACAAATTCGATGGAGCCGGTGCCGGGCTCGAGCGGGAAGGGATACGGGTGGTTTTCAAGCTCCCTTTTGAGCTGAAGCCCCGCGAAGCTGCCCATAATAAAGCCCAGATGGCGGCGCAGTTCCCCTGTTTGGATATGCACGGAGGAGGTCTTCCCGTCCGTACAGGCGGCGATGCCCAAAATCTCTCCGTCCTCCGCCGCGGCGTAAAAGGCTTCCAGGCGAAACATATGGGCCAGCGCGCGGGAGAGCTTTTTGGGATCCTTTGAAAAATACCGCAGCCACTGGAAGAAACCGCCTACGAAAATATCGCTGATCTCTTGCCGGACGCCCTCCCCGAGTTCGCCCGCACGTTTGATTTCCATGCGGTTCCGCTCCTCTCCGTTTTTATATTTTATAAGGTTATTTTTATTATAATATATCTTTTCCGGAGTGCCAAGAGCCGCGCTGTTTTTTCCGCAAAAGGACAGCCCGCACGGAAAGCCGCGCCCGCTCTCTTGTGTTTCCGCAGAGAATATGGTATGATTCTTACATTATATGGAAGGTTTTGCGCATGGGAGGTATGTTTTTTGAGCAAAATCATCGAGGTTTCCGGCCTGCGGAAGTCCTACGGGGATGTCCGGGCGGTAAAGGGGCTGGATTTTTACATCGAAAGCGGCAAGATCTTCGCCTTTCTCGGGCCGAACGGCGCCGGGAAATCCACGACGATCGATATCATCTGCACGTTTCTGAAGCCAGACGCCGGCAGAGTCGTCGTGGACGGGCATGTGCTCGGCGAGGAGGACGACGCGATCCGCTCCGTCATCGGGGCGGTGTTTCAGGACAGCCTGCTCGACAACCTGCTGACCGTGCAGGAGAATCTGGAGATCCGCGGCGGATTTTACGGGCTCGGCGGGCAGAAACTCCGCGAAACCGTGGAGAATGTCGCGCGGGTCACCGGCATCACCGAGATTCTGAAGCGGCCCTACGGCAAGCTCTCGGGCGGGCAGCGCAGAAGATGCGACATCGCGCGGGCACTCGTCAATACGCCGAAGATCCTCTTTCTCGACGAGCCGACGACCGGCCTCGACCCGCAGACGCGCAGGAGCGTGTGGGAGACCGTCACCGCGCTGCAGAGGAATACCGGGATGACCGTTTTTCTCACGACCCATTACATGGAGGAAGCCGCCGGGGCCGACTACGTGATCGTCATCGACGACGGCCTGATCGCCGCGAAGGGCACGCCCTCCTATCTCAAGGAGACCTACACGACCGACAAGCTCTCCCTCTTCTGCACGGACCCGCAGAAGGTGGGCGCGCTTTTGGAGGCGGAGGCCGTCCCCTATACGCAGAAGGCCGACCAGATCCTTGTGCCGATCCCCACGACCCTGTCGGCCCTGCCGATTCTTCAAAAGGTCGGGGATTCCCTCTCGGGCTTTGAGGTGAGCACCGGCACCATGGACGACGCGTTTATCGCCATTACGGGAAAGGAGATTCGGGAATGATCGGATTTGCAAAGAGAAACCTCCTGATTTTCTTCCGCGACAAAGCGGCGGTCTTTTTCTCGCTTCTGGCCGTCTTTCTCATCATCGGGCTGTACGCCCTGTTTCTCGGCGATGTCTGGGTAAACAGCTTCACGGGCATGAGCGGCGTGCGCTACCTGATGGACAGCTGGATCATGGCCGGGCTTCTGGCCGTGACCTCCGTCACCACCACGATGGGCGCCTTCGGCATCATGGTGGAAGACAAGACCAAAAAGATCGTCAAGGATCTCACCTCCTCGCCGCTCAAGCGCAGCCGGATCGCGGGCGGATACATCCTCAGCTCGTACCTGATCGGCTGCATCATGAGCTTCGTCACGCTCGTGCTGGCCGAAATCTACGTCGTCATGAACGGGGGCGAACTGCTGGAGCCTGCCGCGATGGTCAAGGTGGCGGGGCTGATCCTGCTCTCCACCCTCTCCAACACATCCCTCGTTCTCTTCATGGTCTCCTTCTTTAACAGCGCCAATGCCTTCAGCACGGCGAGCACGATCCTCGGCACCCTTATCGGCTTCCTGACGGGCATCTACCTCCCGATCGGGCAACTCCCGGAGGCGGTTCAGTGGATGGTCAAGCTGTTCCCCGTCTCCCATTCCGCGGTACTCTTCAGGCAGGTGATGATGGCGGATCCGCTCTCGGCCACTTTTGCGGGTGCGCCCGCGGAGTCGGTCCGCGAATTTGAGGAAATGATGGGCGTCACCTATCGATTCGGCGATACGGCCGTGCCTCCGATTTTGAGCATCGCGGTCCTGATCGCGACGGCGGCGGTCTTCTACGGCCTGTCGATCTGGAACCTCTCGCGGAAAAAGAACTGAGCGCGCAGGCGCCCGGTCGTCTTGAGCACGCCGCCGGGTGCCGGACTTTTTTTCTTTCGCGTGTTTTTGCGTTCGCCTCCGCGCGGAGATCTCCCGCAAAGGGCGGCCGCGGTTCGTTTTACCTGAGCTTCCGGCCCCATGCGGAGATCTCTTCCGGGTATCCGGCGGCTTTTCCCGCGGTATTTACATAAAAAAGCTCCGGAACATTCCTGTTCCGGAGCTTTTTTCGGTTCAGATACCACGGCGTTCGAGATACTCCATCGCACGGGAGATCAGGTTTTTGTCGTTGCGGAACGTGACCATCTCATAAGCGGTATGGATTTCCATCCATGCAATCTCGCTGACTTCCTCCTCCTGCGGGCGGAGGACGTTTTCATTCAGCGTAAACCCTATAAAATAAATCACCTGCTTTTTGACGTTGGGCTTCGGGGAATACTCGACGGCCTCCCGGAATCCCTCCCGCAAAAAGACCTGAAGTCCGGTTTCCTCCCGGATCTCACGGAGGGCGGTCATCATTTCCGTTTCGCCCGCCTCCATGTGTCCCTTGGGAAAGGACCAGTGGCCTCCGCTGCGGTGCTTAATCAGAAGAAGCTGAGTCTCCCCTTCCTGCTCACGATAGATCAGTCCGCCGCAGGACTTCTCATGTTTCATTTTTTCTTCTCCAATCGGAACAAAGCATACTCTGGTATTATCATAACACGAATAAATACCCAGTTCAAGAGAAAAATCCGCCCTCGGCAGGAAAAGGCAGCCTGTGCGGCGTCCGCATTTTGTGATTCTTTGCCCCTTCTTTAAAATTTTCCCATACGCCCGGCTTGTATGCGGCGCCGCGGCTGATATAATGGAAAAAAACGGGCCCCTCCGCCGCTGCGGAACCGGGCCGGACAGAGATCGAGGTGCGGACGGAATGAGCGTCTGGAAAAAGCTCGGAAAACGGTATTTCATCGACGCGATGGGCTCCATGGCGCAGGGACTTTTTGCCTCCCTGCTGATCGGTACGATTTTTAAGGCGATCGGCATGATCCCCGGACTTGGGCTGCTCACCCAGATCGGCGGCTACGCGCAGGCGATGGCCGGCCCCGCGATGGCGGCCGCGATCGCTTACTCGCTCGGCGCGGCGCCGCTCGTCATCTTCTCCTCCGCCGCGGTCGGGTACGCGGCCAACACACTCGGCGGGGCGGGCGGCCCTCTGGCGGTCTTTTTCATCGCCATCGCCGCCGCGGAGGCCGGGCGCGCCGTCTCCAAAAAGACGCGCGTGGATATTCTGGTCACGCCGTTCGTCACGCTGCTCACGGGCGGCCTGCTCTCCGTTTTCCTCGCGCCCCCGATCGGCGTGCTCACCGGATACATCAGCGCCTTCATCGGCTGGGCGGCCCTGCAGGCGCCCTTTATCACCGGGCTTGTGGTCTCCGTCGTCATCGGCATGGTGCTCACCCTGCCGATCTCCAGCGCCGCGATCTGCGCCGGGCTCGTGCTGACCGGCAGCGCCGCCGCGGAGGGCAGCTCGGAAGGGCTTGCCATCGCCGGAGCGGCCGCCGTCGCCGGATGCTGCGCACAAATGGTCGGCTTCGCGGTCATCAGCTTCCGGGAGAACGGCTGGAACGGCCTTGTCTCCCAGGGGATCGGCACCTCGATGCTCCAGATGCCGAATATTCTGCTCCATCCGCAGATCTGGGTCGCGCCGACGCTCGCCTCCGCCGTCACCGGGCCGCTCGCGGTCTGCGCCTTCCGGCTTGAGATGTACGGCGCGGCCATCAACTCCGGCATGGGCACCTGCGGCCTGCTCGGGCCGATCGGCCTGATTCTGGGCTGGTTCGATCCCGAAAACGGCTATCCGCGGGCCGTCACCGCGCTGGATTGGCTGGGCCTCGCGCTCATCTGCTTCGTCCTGCCGGCCATTCT
>CAYMNV010000026.1:2663-10223 GCA_964391915.1 uncultured Oscillospiraceae bacterium | reverse complement strand
GCAGGCATCCGGCCCCATCGCAAATCATCTCTTCATAAAAAACACCCCTGTCTCCGGAAGCACTTCGCATCCGGCGGCAGGGGATTTTTTTGTTTACGAAATCTCAGCGGACGACCGCGCCGTATTCCGCGGCAAGCGCCGCGAGCCGCTCTCCGCCGATCCGGCTCCGCGAGTCGAGAACCGCCCGGCCCGGATACAAAAACAAAGCCTCCGCAAGCGCTTCCGCATCGTCCGAGACAAACGCGGCGGGCCTGTGCAGCAGATGGGCGTTCCGGGCAAAGAGGCGGGCGTCCTCCGGCGAGGCGACGCGGATCAGGGCGGCGTCTCCGGGCTCCTCCGCGGCGGCGATGAGCGCATCGTCCATATCCTCCCCGCACGCGATCTCCTCCGAAAAGCGGAAATTCTCATCGAGAAGATAGGCGCGATTTCCATCCGAGACGGGAATCTTTCCATCCTGGGCAAAAATTTTCCCGTCCTCTCCTGGCTTCTCCCCTCTGGAAAAATCATAGCGGTCCATGAGCCGGCGAAGCAGCGTGATGTGGCGGTCGTCCGTGCCGCAGCAGCCGCCCGCGACGGACACGCCGGTGCCGAAAAGCGCCTCCATTCCGGCGGTAAATTCCTCCGGCGAGAGGTCGTAGCGCGGCGGCCTTCCGGTCGGGATGCCGGCGTTGGGTTTTGCGAGGAGCGGGATTTTCGCATGGGCGGCAAGGGGCCTCATGGCCGGGAGCATCTTCCCCGGGCCTTCGCCGCAGTTGAGGCCGAAGGCGGCGGCGCCGAGGGACTGCAGCACGATCAGGCAAGCGAGCGCCTCCGAACCCATCATGGTGCGGCCGGTCTCGTCGGCGGAGACGCTGACCATCACCGGAAGGTCGGTCTTCCTTGCGCCGAGCAGCGCGGCCCGCGCATCCGGCAGCGAGGTGAACGTCTCACAGACCAGCAGATCGGCCCCGGCCTCCTTGAGTACGGCGGCCTGCGCCTCGTAGCAGGAGACCAAATCCGCATAGGAGAGCTCGCCGAAGGGCTCTGGCAGCAGACCGGTCTGGGAGATATCCCCGGCGACCAGCGCCCTCCCGCCGGAAGCCTCCTTCGCGAGCGAGACGAGATCCCGGTTCATCCGCTCCATCTGAGATTCCAGACCGAAAGCGGCGAGGCGGATCGGGTTTGCACCGAAGGTCGGGGCATAAAGGACCTCCGAACCGGCCTCCGCGTAGCCCCTCTGGATCTCCCGGATGACCTCCGGGTGATCGAGGATCCATGCCTCCGGGCAGACGCCCCACGGCATGCCCGCGGCCATGAGCCTCGTACCGGTGGCGCCGTCGAGCAGCAGCGGGCGGTTTGGGAGTTTCTCCATTCCGACATCCCTTCCTTTTTTTCACGGATTCGAAAAAGCGTCCGCGCGGACGCTTTGAAAAACGTTCCGGCGGACGCGGTATTCCGGTAAACGCCCGGGCGGCTTCCGGGCCTCAAGGGCAAGCCCCTCCGGGCCCATATCTTTCACATGGCCCCCGGTCTTCGGCGAATCCTCAAAGCGGCTTCGGCGGCGTTTGGAGAGAGCAGAGGCTCCGTGCTCACATATATTCCGGCACGGTGATCTTGAGCATCGTGAGCACGTTGCGGATAACCGTCTTCACGGCGACGCAGAGGGCGAGCCTTGATTGAAGCACCTGTTCCTCCTCGCCCTTGACGCGGCAGCTGTTGTAGAATTTGTGGAACAGCGTGGCGACATCGATCGCGTATTTGGTGAGGCGGGCCGGATCGTAGGCGTTTGCCGCCTCGACGATCTCACCCGGGAAGCGCGCAAGCCCGCCGATCAGCGCCAGCTCCTCCGGCGCGGAATAGGTACGGCCGGCGTATTCGGGATTAAACTCGACGCCCTCCGCCGCCAGATTCTTGAGGATGGAGCAGATGCGCGCGTGCGCGTACTGCACATAATAAACCGGATTCTGGCTGTCCTGCTGCACGGCAAGGCCGAGGTCGAAAATCAGGTGTGTGCTCGGCTCGCGCAGGTTGAAGAAGAAGCGCGCGGCGTCGATCGGCACCTCCTCGAGCAGGTCGGTCAGCGTGATGGCCTTGCCGGTGCGCTTGCTCATGCGGACGGGTTCGCCGTCCCGCATGAGCTCGACGAGCTGCATCAGCACGATGTCGAGCCGGTCCCCGTCGCAGCCCACGGCATCCATTGCACCCTTGAGCCGCGCGACGTGGCCGTGATGGTCGGCGCCCCAGACGTTGATCACGCGGTCGAAGCCGCGGAGCGCAAATTTGTTGTAGTGGTAGGCGATATCCCCGGCGAAGTAGGTCGGGTTGCCGTTTGCGCGGATCAGGACGTCGTCCTTGAGCTCCAGCGCCTCGATCTGCTCCTCGGTTTTGCCCTCTTTGCGGAGCCGGTCGGCCAGCACCTGCGCGTTTTTATACCAGAGGGCTCCGTCCTTCTCGTAGGTGAGGCCCTTGTCGGTCAGAATTTTCACGATTTTGTCGACGGTGCCATCCCGATAGAGCGAGCTCTCGCGGAACCAGACGTCGTAGTCGATGCGGTATTTGGCGAGGTCGCGCTGCAGGCCTTCGACATTTTTCGGCAGCGCATAGGCGATCAGAGCCTCCCGGCGCTCCTCCGGATCGCTTTCGACGTATCTGCCGCCGTAGAGATCCGCAAATTCCTTTGCGCGCGTTTTGATATCCTCGCCGTGGTAGCCGTCCTCCGGGAACTCGACGGCCTCCTCGCCCATGTAAATCTGAAGATACCTTGCCTCGAGCGAGCAGCCGAATTTGGCGATCTGGTTGCCCGCGTCATTGATGTAGAATTCGCGGGTCACGTCGCAGCCGCATGCAGCGAGGGAGGCGGCAATGCCGTCGCCGATCGCGCCGCCGCGGGCATTGCCCATGTGCATCGGGCCGGTCGGGTTCGCCGAGACGAACTCCACCATGATCTTTTTGCCCTTCCCGATGTCGCTGCGGCCGTATGCCGCATCCTCCTCCAGAACGGCGGAAACGGTATCCGCATACCATTCCGGCGCGTAGAACACGTTGAGGAATCCGGGGCCGGCGACCTCCGCCTTCGTAAAGATTCCGCCCTCCCCCAGATGGGAAACAAGGGTCTCCGCGATTTTTTTCGGCGCCGTGTGCAGCGCGCGGGCGGATACCAAGGCGGCGTTGGTGGCAAGGTCTCCGTTTTTGGAATCGGCCGGGATCTCGACGATGAAATCGGGCAGCTCGGCCTCCGGCAGCTCGCCGGCGGCAAATGCGGCCCGGAACGCCGCCTCAATCCTGCTCCTGAATTCCTGTTTCGCTTCCGCGACGGGATTATGCATCGTGATGTTCGCACTCCTTCACTACGATATTGACTTCGTTCTCACTCGAGAGAGCCGTGTTGATATCCAGGGAATAGCGGAAATTCAGCATCCCGCCGTTTTCCTTCAGATCGTTTCTGATCTCGCCTCCCTGGACTCCCATGATCCAGTCCGTGAAGCCGTTATCATAGAGGCACTGGTGGCGCCTGCCGTTCTCGATGATGAGCTGGCTGCGGCGCTTGCCGCGGCGGGTCATCGTCACCTTCTCGGTGCCGTCCACCTGCAGCTTGGTTTTGATCGTGGGCGCGGCGTCCTCTTCCTCGGCCTCGTCGTAATCGATGAACCAGCTGCCCTTTTTCTTATAGTATTTTCCTCTGGTCAGCATCTCGATGGTGTCTTTTTCGCCGTCGATATCCTGAATGCCTTTTATAAATATAAACACATCTTTTTTCATCGCAGTTTCCTCTATATCAAGTCGTCGGGGGAGATCTCTTCGACCGCGGTCAGCTCCTCCCCCAAAAATTCCCTGCCGAGATCCGCAAAGCTGCCGGCGGCGTCGGTGAGGAAGAAACGCATTCTCCCCGCCTCTCCGCTTTCGTTCAGCAGACCGTTTTCTTTTAAGTACCGCGCCGCGGCGAGGGCGGTCTCCCTGCCGGAATCGATCAGAAAGAGCCGTCTCCCGGTCATCTCGTCAATCATCGTGTAGAGCAACGGGTAGTGGGTGCAGCCGAGGATCAGGGTATCCATGTCGGTCAGGCGAAATTTCTCAAAATAACTGGAGAGCACCTTCCGCGTGACTTCGTTGTGAAAATCGGTATAGCCGTTCTCGACGAGCGGCACGAGCAGCGGGCACGCCACGCCCTCAAATTCCGCAGCCGGGGAAATCGCCTTCACCGTTTTTTCGAAGGAGCGGCTGGCGACAGTGGCCGCGGTGGCGATAAGGCCGATCTTCCCGTTTTTGGTCGCGTCGGTCGCAGCCTTCGCGGTCGGGCCGACGACGCCGATGCAGGGCACGGGGCGGCTTTGCATCTCGTCGGCGAGCACGGAACTTACCGTGCCGCAGGCGACGACAATCAGCTTGACCTCCTGCCGCTCGAGGAAATCAAGGCACTCCGAGGCGAACCTGCGGATCGTCTCCCTGCCGCGGCTGCCGTAGGGCACTCTCGCGGTATCTCCAAAATAACAGATATTCTCGCCGGGAAGGATGCGCCGGAGCTCCCGGACGGCGGTGAGGCCGCCCAACCCGGTATCAAAGACGCCGATGGCTCGTGTATCCGTAAGCAGTTCCTCCAAATTACATAATTCCGAAAGCGAAGGCCCGTCTTGCCGCGCCCGGCCGGCGCTGAGAAAGACTCATGGGCAGACCCGTGCCGGACAAAATTTCAAATTTCCGCCGGCCGGCTCCGTTCCGGATAAAAACACGTTCTAAGCGCCCGTTTGGGCGGGATCACGGCTCCAGGGCAAGCTCCAGCAGCCGGTCGATGATCTCCGAATACTTCATACCCGATGCGACCAGCATCTTCGGATACATAGAGATATCCGTGAAGCCCGGCAGCGTATTCGGCTCGTTGAGGTAGATCTTCTTCGTGTCGCCGTCGATCAGGAAATCCACCCGCGCCATCCCACGGCAGCCAAGGACGTGGTAGGCCTTTTTGGCGATCTCGCGCACCTCCGCGGCGGTCTCCTCCGGGATTCTCGCCGGAATGTAGAGCAGGCTCGCGGCGTTGTTGTACTTCGCGTCGTAGGTATAGAATTCCTCGGCCGGAACGATCTCGCCCGGGCCCGCGACGATCACTTCGTCGTTGCCGAGCACGGAGCACTCGATCTCGATGGGGTTTTTGACCGCCTCCTCGACGAGGATCTTGCGGTCATGTTTGAAGGCGAGATCAAAGGCGGCCTTGAGGTCCGCCTGTTTTTTCACTTTGGTGATGCCGACCGAGGATCCGGCATTCGCGGGCTTGACAAAGACCGGCCAGCCGAGCTCGCGGTCCACTTCTTCGGCGGCCGCGGCACAGTCGCAGCCGGAGAAATAGGTCAGCCACTTCACCTGCGGCACGCCGGCGTTCGCGAGCACGGTGTGGCAGATATCCTTATCCATGCAGACCGCGGAAGCGAGCACGCCGCAGCCGACATACGGGATGCCGGCGATCTCCAAAAGGCCCTGCATCGTGCCGTCCTCGCCGTTTTTGCCGTGCAGCACGGGGAAGGCCACGTCGATCCGGCGGCTGGTCAGCTTGCCGTCGTGATTAAAAATAATGCCGTGGGTGGAACGGTCCGGGGAAAGGAACGCCGGGCAGGTAAAGGCCGTATCCTCCCAGCGGTTTTCTTTCACAAGGCCGATCGGCCCGTTATAATACTGCCAGCGTCCCTCCTGGGTGATGCCGATCATGTGGACGTTGTATTTTTCCCTGTTGATGTTCTCCGCAACGGATGCGACGGATTTGCAGGAAACTTCATGTTCGCTGGAAACTCCGCCGAACAGCAGAGCTACGTTGATTTTCATAAGATGACCTCCTTCGGATGGGCACCGCGCCGTAACTTATGTTCCGTCAAGGATATGCGCCGGTCAGATCTCTCCTGCCAGCGCTTCCAGAACTTTTTTATAGGAGGCGGTCGGGTCCTCGAGGAACCGCTCCTTCGCCTCCATCGCCTGCTCCATGGTGGGCAGGAAAAGGGAAAGCTCCATCAGGTCGGTGCCGATGTCCTTCATCTCGATATGCAGCATGAAGCCGTCTTCGGTCCGGGCGATGGAGACGAGGTTTTCCTCCTCCCTCCTGCGGCGCAGGATCATGGATTTTGCGTTTGCGGCGGCCTTCTCGCGGATGGAGGCGGGCAGGTCGCCCGAGAGTTTTTCGGCGACGTCCTTGCCTTTTGCGGTCAGGCGGTATTCGCAGACGCCGTGTTCACTGCGGAACGTGTCGACGCACTCGAGATTTTTGAGCTCGGATGCCGCGTCCGCAAATTCAAAATAGTTGGCCGTGCCGTCGGCAAGGACGGCCTCGGTGAGCTCGTCGAAGCTCAGAGGCTCCCCCGCCGCGGCTAAGATATGGCAGATCAGGATCCGCACCTCGCGGTTGTCGGTGAGGCCGCCCGGGCGGATTCCCTCGGTAAATGTCTCCTCCAAAGTCAGCCCTCCTTTTCCTCAAGGCTCACAGAATAAATTTCGGTATAGGTCAGTTTTCCGGCGATGCGCTCGGATTTCATCAGGCTGATTTTTCCGGCATGGAGGGGTTTCTCCGGCAGGAGCTTCTCCATCTCCTTCGGGTCGAAGGTTTCGTCCGTGACGACCTCGCGCCCGAGCGTCAGATGCGGCTTGAAGGGCCGTTCCTCCGGCCGGAAGCCGTGCTCGGCGAGCGCCGCGCAGAGCCGGCCGTAAAGCCGGTACAGCTCCTCGGGGGCCGCGATCCCCGCCCAGAAGACGGAGCCGTCCCCGCGCAGGAAGCGCCCGCTGCCCCTGATTTTGTAATCAAAGGCAGGGCCTTCGGCCTCCTTCATCGCCCCGCGAACCTCCGCCCCCCGCTCCGTTTCGCCCAAAAAGGCGAGCGTCAGGTGCAGATTCTCCCGGCCGGTGGTGTGGCCGCCGCGCATATGGGCTGCGAGGTACTCCGCCGCGCCGCAGAGGCGGTCCTTGGTTTCCTCGTCAAACAGCAGGGCGATAAACAGCCGGTCGCCGTGCCCTCCGGCATCCTGCCGCGTCATTCTTCCGGAAGCTTGACGCGCTTATGCGGGATCTCGTGCGTCTGGAAGAGCTGCCCGCAGCGCGTGCATTTCCACGCCCACGGATGCTCACCGGTGAATTCCAGCGGGCCCTTGCAGTCGACGTACTCCGGCTCGGCGCCCTTTTCTTCCTCTTTATGCCGCTCTTCTCCGGCGGCCTCGGCGAGGCGGTGTTTCCGATCCTCGGCGCGCTTGCGGTAGAATTCCGGGTCGTAGGCGGTTGTGCCGACCTCTTCTTTGTCGGGCTGTTCCTCGTTTTCTTCCTTATGCTTGCCGAAGTTGGCCGGGTTGTACTCGGTCGTCTGGTAATCCTCTCCGGAAGAACCGGAAGGCTCCTCCGCGGATTCCTCCGAGGCGGCCGCTTCGGGCTCCGTCACGGCAGGCTCCTCCTCAGGAAAATTCTGTTCCGCAGGTTCCTGCACGGCAGGCTCTTCGGCGGCGGGCTCCTGCGCGGCGGGCTTCTTCGCCCGGGCAGGCTTCTTCTCAGGAATAGACGGAATTTCCGGCTCCTGCATCGCAGGTTCCTGCGCGGCAGGCTCTTCCGCGGATTCCTCCGCGG
>CAYMNV010000026.1:0-2563 GCA_964391915.1 uncultured Oscillospiraceae bacterium | reverse complement strand
TCCTCCGCGGCGAATTCCTTATTCTTGCCGAAATTCTTCGGGTTATATTCGGTCGGCCGGTAGTCGCCGTTCAGCTCGGTCTCTTTCTCCCTCTGCTCCACCATCAGTCCCTGCGGCTTGAAGTTTGCGATCTCCGAGGGAGTCGGCGCGTGCGGCACTTCGGAATAGACGACGGGCTGCGGCTCCGGCTCGGGCTCCGGCGGCGTATAGGAAGGCGCGCGGCTGAGTGCGGGAGAGGGCGTGTAGGCCGGCCGATAGGAGGCAGGCTGCGAAATCTCCGGCCCGGAGGACTCCGGCGAGGCAGGTCCCTGCGAGGCCGATTCCGGCGAGGCCGGCTCGAAGGCGGAGAGCATCTCCTCAATCTCGGCGCGGAACTCGCTGCGGAAGGTCTCGAAATCCTTCGCCACGCTCGTGCCGATCTCCTCGGCGATGTCGTTGCGGATGCGCAGCATGGCGGCGGGATCGAAGCCTTTTCCGGCTCCGGCGCCGTCGATCTCGGCGATGGCGGAAAGCAGATATCCGATCTGGGCGGCGGCGCGCGCGTTATTTAACAGCAGGGCGGCGTTCGTATCGAGCCCCATGCCGCCGGTCATTTCCTTGATGAGCGCGAGCAGGAACGGCATTCGGTCCTTGCCGCGGAGGCCCAGCTCGTCCGCTTTCGGCACGACGATGCTCAGGGCGCGGTCGATGACGCTCTTGCCCATGGCGTCGCCCGCCGGGACGGGATTCAGTACCAGCACGCTGCTCTCGATGCCGAGGGTCTCCTTCGCGCGGAAGGCCTTCGCGACCTCCGGCGCGCTGTCGAGCCGGTATTCCAGAGAGGTGTCGCTCTCGGCCAGATAAAAGGCCGGAAAGCTCCCCGTACCGAAGCCGACGACGGTGACGCCTTTGCCCTCGAGGTATTCGAGCGTGCGGTCCTGATCCTGGATGCAGCCGGAGCAGACGACCAGCATGTCGGTGCGGCCCAGCTCCTCGATCTCGGCCGGGATGTCGGGTGCCTCGCCCGGGAACACATGCACGCCGCCGATGCCGCCGGCCGCCAGCAGTTTGATGCCGGCCATCTTTGCGATCTTCATCGTGGCCGCGAGGTCGGTGGCGCCGTCCATGCTCTTTGCGGCAAAGACCGGCAGATCCTTCACCGAGACCTTTGCCACGGAGGTGCCGCAGCGCCCGAGGTAGTCGATCTCCTTGTCGGAGAGGCCGACCCGCATTTTGCCTTCAAGGATGGCGATCGCGGCCGGCGTGACGCCTTCGCCGCGGATCAGCTCCTGCGCCTTTTTGACGGTTTCGGCACCGCGCGGATACGGCATGGTATGGCAGATCGTGGAGGATTCCAGTGCGACGACGGGTTTTCCGCTTCGCAGCGCGCTTTCTACCTCCGGCGACAGTTCCAAAAAGGGATTGGTATTCATGACGTTTCCTCCTTTTCAGGGCAAACTAATACTTATATAATATAATTTAAAACACGCCGATTGTCAATGCGTTCCCGCATGTGATATAATGGCTTCACAGAAAAGAGGCCGGAATCATGGAGATCAAAAAAAGTATTACCGAGCTCATCGGCAACACGCCGATGTTGGAACTGTGCAACATCGAATCCCTGTACGGGCTGGAGGCGACCGTGGCCGCCAAGCTTGAAAAATGGAATCCCGCCGGGAGCATCAAGGACCGCGTCGCCGCGAACATGATCGCGGACGCAGAAAAAAGAGGGATGCTCAAGCCGAATTCCACGATCATTGAGCCGACGAGCGGCAACACCGGCATCGGGCTTGCGGCGGTGGCGGCGGCGAAGGGCTACCGCACCATCATCGTCATGCCGGACAACATGAGCCCGGAGCGCATGGCCGTGATGAAGGCTTTCGGCGCCGAGTGCGTCCTCACCGACGGTGCGCTCGGCATGGCCGGCTGCGTCAAAAAGGCCGAGGAGCTGCTCTCCTCGTTGCCGGAGAGCTTCATGCCCTCCCAGTTCACGAATCCCGCCAACCCGGAGGCGCATTACCGCACCACAGGGCCGGAGATCTTCCGCCAGACCGACGGTAAAATCGATATTTTCGTCACCGGCATCGGCACCGGCGGCACGATCACCGGCACGGCCCGGTATCTCAGGGAGCGGCTCCCGGAGATCCGAATCGTCGGATTTCAGCCGGCCTCCTCGCCGCTGCTGACCAAAGGCACGCCCGGCAAACATAAAATTCAGGGCATCGGGCCGAATTTTGTCCCGTCGATCCTCGATCTCTCGCTGATCGACGAGATCCTCGACGTCACCGACGAGGACGCCTACCTCTTCACGTCGCTGCTCGCCCGCAGGGAGGGCATCCTCGCGGGCATCTCCTCCGGCGCGGCGGCCGCCGCCGCGGTGGAGCTCGCAAAGCGGCCGGAAAACCGCGGCAAACGGATCGTGACGCTTTTTCCCGACACCGGCGACCGCTATTTCTCCTGCGGCGTGTTCGGGGACTGATCGTCGGGCGCGCCTTCGGCACGTTCAATCGGATTCCCCCAAAAATACCGAACCGTTTTCTTGAGAGGCCCGGCGAACCGATTCTTCCGCTCCCCGATACCGGCG
>CAYMNV010000025.1:24258-30377 GCA_964391915.1 uncultured Oscillospiraceae bacterium | reverse complement strand
GAGCATGCGGCTGTTAACCGCAGGGTCGTCCGTTCGAGCCGGACAGGAGGAGCCACAGGATCCCGCTCAGCAATGGGCGGGATCTTTTTTTGTGTGATAAAGCGCATTCCAGTTTCGACGGCACGGGCGTCTTTGTTTCTGCGGCGAGAACGGTAACCACCGATGCATTCTGCCCGTCTGCGGCCGTTCCGGTGCTCGCGCTTTTGCACCGGAGAAGGAACCGGATACCCATGAGCACGGAGCTTTTGAATCATTCCGGGAAAAACCGCCGGACAAAAAACAGATACAAAAAGGCCGGGACGGATTTCATTTCCGCCCCGGCCTTTGTTATATGCGTTTAGATCTGCAGGATTTTTTCTTCCGAGAACGTGATGGCCTCGGAGATCTGGAGGAGGGATAAAACGCCTTTCCGGCACTCCGCACGGACCCGGATGACGCCGCCGGGCTGCCGCACTTCTTTTTCCAGAGAGCCGCCCGCCTGCGCAAGAAAAGCGCCGAGCGCTGCGGTGCCGCTTCCGCATCCCTGTTCCCAGACGAGGGTGTCCGATTCCGGCACAAACACAAGAGGCGCGATGCGGTCAAACTCCCGGCTGCAAAGAATGACGCCGAGAGCCTCCGCGTCCAGCTCCGCGCACCAGCTTTTGATGCCGGAGAGCGCATACGCCCGTTCCTCCCCTTCGAAGGTATCCACCGGCAAAAGCAGGTGGGTGATGCCGGGCGCCTCGACGACGGAGAAGATCTCGGTGCGGCCATCCGCGGAAAAGGCGCGCGCATAGACGCGGGAGGGCAGCGGCATCTCCACGGCGCCGTAATCGATGCCGTCGATGTTCCAGGCGGCACAGCGAAGCGGAGTCTCCGCGCCGGAGCACTCAATCCTCAGCTCTTCCCGGTTCGGGCTGATGAGCATGCGATCTTCTGCCTTCCATACGGCGACGGAGAGCGTCGCGTTCCCGCAGAATTCACCGCCCGCCATCTCAAGCCGGCCCTTCGCCTCTTCGGAACAGGGCGCCGAGAGGAAGCCGACCTGCTCGACCTCGCCCGTCTCCATCAGCAGAGCCGCGGCCTCCCGGCGAAGCTCTTCCGGGAAGCCTTCCTTTACCAGAGCGGTCGTGTTGCCGCTCGGATCCGCGATCCAATACCGAAGTTCCATGACAGGCTCCTTTCGGGCGCTTTTTTCACCGGGGATTTTTCTGCGGTCAGTTTTCGTTGTAGCGTTCGAGGAATTTGCGGGTACGCTCCTCTTTTGGACTGCCGAAGACTTCCTCCGGCGGCCCGGCCTCGACGACCACGCCCTCGTCCATGAAAAGCACCGTATCGGAGACGTCCCGCGCGAACTGCATCTCGTGGGTGACGATGATCATCGTCGTCTCCTTTTCCGCAAGGCCCCGGATGACCTTGAGCACCTCGCCGGTCAGCTCCGGGTCGAGGGCGGAGGTCGGCTCGTCGAAGCAGAGAATATCCGGGTGCATCGCGAGGGCGCGGGCGATCGCCACGCGCTGCTGCTGGCCGCCGGAGAGCTGGTGCGGGTAGCTCTGCAGCTTCTCCGAGAGGCCGACGCTTGCGATGATTTCCCGGGCATCCCGCTCGATTTCCGAGAGAATCTGTTTTTTATTTTCTTTATAATCCGGGCGCCGGCGGGCAAAGAGCTGCACCGCGAGCATCACGTTCCCGAGCACCGTGTACTGCGGGAAAAGGTTAAATTGCTGAAACACGAGGCCGAAATGCAGCCGCTTCTGCCGGATGGCAGATTCGCTCGCGGACTGCGGAAGTTCGGCGTCGAAGAGCGTCTCGCCGCTTACGGAGATGACGCCCGTATCCGGTGTCTCAAGAAAGTTGAGGCAGCGCAGCAGGGTGGTCTTGCCGCTGCCGGAGGAGCCGATGATGGAGAGCGTGCGGCCTTTTTCAAGGGAAAAATTGATGTCCCGGAGCACCGTGCTGCCGTCGAAACTCTTGCTGATATTTTGCGCTTCCAGAATTGCCATATGCATTCCTCCCTCAGACCGCAAAGTAGCGGAGCCGGTTTTCCCACCGGCGGAACAGCAGCGTCAGCAGCCCGCTGAAGAGCAGGTAGAAGACGCCGGTGTAGAAGAGCGGCCAGAGCAGCGCGGAGGCGGTGATGTACTTCTGCCCGATGTAGATCAGCTCGATCACGCCGATAATCCTTGCGAGCGCCGTATCCTTGACGAGCGTGATGACCTCGTTCGACATCGGG
This sequence comes from uncultured Oscillospiraceae bacterium, assembly GCA_964391915.1. Taxonomy (GTDB): domain Bacteria; phylum Bacillota; class Clostridia; order Oscillospirales; family Ruminococcaceae; genus UMGS1668. Next base: position 28,165 of record CAYMNV010000025.1, on the reverse strand, counting down.
GCGAGGATCCTGCGGACGACCTGCAGCAGAATCACGCGGAAGAAGATCTGCGCTTTCGTCATGCCGAGCACCTGCCCGGCCTCGTACTGCCCTTTCGCAATGGATTCGATGCCGCCGCGGTAGATCTCCGAAAAATAGCAGGCGTAGTTGATCACGAAAGCGGCCACCGCGGCGGTCATTCTGGCCCCGATCGAGGAGCCCCAGAAGGCCTTGTCCCACATGAGGCCCGGCCCGTAGTAGACGATGATCAGCTGGAGCATCAGCGGCGTGCCGCGGATCACCCAGACGAAGGCCCTCGTCAAAAGGCGCAGCGGCGTCCATCTGGACATGGAGCCGAAGGCGATCACCAACCCCAGCGGCAGGGAAAAGGCGAGCGTGTAGAAAAACAGGATGAGCGTCTCCCGGAAACCGCCCATCAGATTCGCCGTCACATTCACAAAAGTCTGCATCATTCATTCCACCTGACAACAGAATCAGGGCGGCAGGGGGTCCCGCCGTCCTGAGCCTTTATTTTTTTAGAATTCCGAAGAATCAGCCGAGAATCAGGTTACCGGTCTGGCCGTATTTCGCGGCGATGGCGGCATAGGTGCCGTCCGCGACCAGCGCGTCGATCGCTTCGTTGATCTTCGCGACCAGGCTGCTGCCGGTGCGGAAGCCGATGCCCAGCTCCTCCTGAGAGAGGATCAGATCCGGCACGACCATCAGGTCGGCATAGACGCCGTTTCCGGCCTGGCTCAGCGCGATCAGGGAATCGGTGAAGGTGGCATCCGCGGAGAAGGAGGCAACCTCCATCATCGCGGAGGAGAGGCTGTCGGCGGCGACATAGGTGGCCTCCGGGCAGTACTCGTTGACGCACGCCTCGCCGGTGGAGCCGCCCTCGGCCGTGATGGTGGCGGAGGCAAAATCTTCAGCCGTCTTGTACTTGTCGGCGTCCGCCGTGCGGATGACCGCCACGATGTTATTATACAGATAATTCTTGGAGAAGTCCATGTTCTCGTCGCGCTCTTCGGTGTAGGTCATGCCGTTCCAGATGCAGTCGATGCTGTATCCGTTAAGCTCGATCTCCTTGTTGTCCCAGTCGATCTCGACGAACTCCGGCTCGATATCGAGGTAGGCGCAGACGGCCTGGGCAAATTCGGTGTCGAAGCCGATCAGGGTGCCGTCTTCGGCGTAGTAGTTGACCGGCGGATAATCGGTGATGCCAATGACCAGCTTGCCGGCCTTCTCCACATAATCCCAGTCTTTGGCCGGGTCCTTCGTCTCTTGGCTGCATCCGCCGAACAGAACGGCGACCATCAGCATCGCCATGACCAGAGCAAATAATTTTTTCATAGTATGTACCTCCGCTGTTTTTGTTTCGTTTTGTAGTATGGTAGTATATTACCATGGTAGCAAGCTAAAGTAAAGAGGCAAAAACGACGGAATTTTTCAAGAGGAATTTTCACAAACCGCGCAGTTTCCACAAAAAGCGGCCGCGAAAAGACGAAAAAACGGCTTCGGAGGAATAGGGAGGGCTTTACGTCGATCGAAAACGGCTGAACTTTTCCGAAAAAGAGACGGAGCCGGAAGCCGCTCCCGCAAAAAAGGCTCCCCAACGGGCAAATCCGGGCGGCTTCTTCCGTGAAAACAGGATCGGGCGGCTGCGGGGTATCCCGCGCGGGCCCGCGAGTGGAGAACGCATGCCGAAAAGGCGGCGCCCGGCTGCCGGCGCCTGGCTGCCGATCCCTCCCTGTTTATGTGCGCCGGATAGACGGAGAAGCCGGCGCTTCCGAAGAGGGAAAAAAGGAACGCCCGGCGTCGGCGCGTTCGCGAGCGTTTCACGGATTCTTTTCCGCAAGGGAAAAATATGGTATAATATTTATATAAAGGGGGAATTTCGATGGCCTACGATTTCAAAAAGGAAGAAAAGGCGCTCTATAACCCGAAGGCGGAGCCGTCGCTCCTCACAGTGCCGCCGATGCGGTTCCTCGCGGTTGAGGGGAAAGGGAATCCGAACGACCCGGAGGGCGCGTATTCGGAGGCGGTGCAGACGCTCTACACGCTTTCCTATACGATCAAGATGAGCAAGATGGGCGAGGCGGAGCTCCCCGGCTTTTTTGATTACACCGTTCCGCCGCTGGAGGGGCTCTGGTGGATGGAAGGCGGCGCGCCGGGCGTCGATTTCCAAAACAAGGCGGGATTCTGCTGGATCGCCATGATCCGCCAGCCGGATTTCGTCACGGAGGAGGTCCTCGACTGGGCGAAGGCCGAGGCAAAGCGCAAAAAGGGCGCCGACTGCGGCAAGGGAAAACTGATGATTTACGACGAGGGGCTCTGCGTGCAGTGTATGCACATCGGCGCCTACGACGACGAGCCGGCAACGGTCGCGGCGATGGACGCCTTCCTTGCCGAAAACGGCTATGAAAACGATATGGAAAACGGCCGCCGTCACCACGAGATCTATCTGGGCAACCCGCGGACGACCGAGGTGAGCAAGCGGAAGACCATTCTCCGCCATCCGGTGCGGAAGAAATAACGCTCCGGGAGGGGAGAATCGACATGACGGCTCTTTTTCATTTTGCGTATCTGGCCGCATGGATGCTGATCGGAACGCCTTTTCTGGCGGCGGTGGGCTTTCTTGCGGCATATTTCGCCGGACGGGCCCGCGGCGGGGACCGTGGCTGGATGCTGATCGCCGGATGCGTCTTCGCCGGCATTTTTATCCTGGCGCTGGTGCTTTACCGGGCGATGGGCATCCGCCTGCTTCCGCTTTAACAGAAGCGCCGGGCGGAACGCTCTGAGCACGGCGGCATTTCGGGAAAAGGCACGGCCATGCGGCCAATAGAATAAGGAAATATAAATGATAGAAGGAACACGGCGCTCCGGGAATCCGCAAGCTCTCTCAGGCGCGATTCGGCGCGGCGGATGCCCGGTTTCAGACGAGGCCGGAGCATCAAAGCAATTACAAAAGGGAAAATATGCGGATAAAATACGAAACGGATATTTTTTGCCGAAACAACGACCGAATCCGGGTAGATGATTCGCATCCGTTTTGTGGCAAAAACCGGGTTGGGTGAAGATGCATGGGCGGCCGAAACGACATCCCGCCGCCGGCATTCCTTTTGAGGCAGAGGCGGGCGGGGCTTCCCGTACCGCTTCCGGAATCCACAGGCTCGGCTTTTGGAGAGCGGCCCCGTCGGCCGGCGTTCGGATACCGCGCCCGGCTGCCGGCGTCCGCCGATTCCCATGCCGCAAACCGGGTGGGGGGAACCGGTGCTCATTCGAGGCAAGGGCGTTTCGTGCAAAACAGATTGGGCCGGCGGGGGGATATCTCCCTGTGGGCGGCCGGGATTTTTTGGATAAGGGGGCTTTCTCGTGGGCAAAAAAGTGCTCGCCATCTCGGCGAGCCCAAGGCGGCACGGCAACTCCGACACGCTCTGTGACGCATTTCTGCGCGGGGCCGCGGAGGCCGGGAGCGAGACGGAAAAAATTGTCCTGCGCGAACAGAAGATCAGCTTTTGTACGGGCTGTGAATTCTGTATGGACCACGGGCGCTGTGTGCTTCACGACGACGCCCCGGCCGTGATCGCCAAAATGCTGGAGGCCGACGTGATCGTCATGGCGACGCCGGTCTATTTCTACTGCATGTGCGGCCAGCTCAAGACGCTGATCGATCGCTGCTGCCCCTCCTACCGCATGCTCGGCGGCAAGGACTATTACCTCCTCATGACCGCCGAGGAGACGGGCGCGGATACCTTCGATGAGACGGTCGCCTGCTTCGGTGCATTCCTGCGCTGCCTTCCGGATGCACGGCTTATCGGCGTGCTCAAGGCGGGCGGCGTCTTCCATAAAGGAGAGATCGAAGGCACCGATTATCCCATGCAGGCTTATGAACTGGGGAAACATGCCTGACGGCGTCGTTCCCATA
>CAYMNV010000025.1:18340-24158 GCA_964391915.1 uncultured Oscillospiraceae bacterium | reverse complement strand
TGACGGCGTCGTTCCCATAAAACAGAGCCGGGGGAACCGGATATCCCATGCAGGCTTATGAACTGGGGAAACATGCCTGACGGCGTCGTTCCCATAAAACAGAGCCGGGGGAACCGGATATCCCATGCAGGCCTATGAACTGGGGAAACATGCCTGACGGCTGGCGATTTCCGAAGAGACGTGATCGGGGCTTCCGGGGATTCCCGGAGGCCCTTAAGGCGGAAACCGACCCCGGCACCCGAAGCGGCCGCCCGCGCGGACCGGCAGGGCGGAGGGCCGGAAAAAAATCCCCGGCGGTTGACGCCACCTGGGGAATATGCTATAATCCATACCGTTGCGAGCTTTCGCCGTTTCTACAAAACCAAACGGCGCGGCCCGCATTTTTTATTTTTGTAAAACCGGAGGCTGTATGAAGAAGATTTCTCACTTTGCGGAGGGCGCCTATGTTTTGGGGCTGTTTCTCCTCTCGATGGGCACGGCGCTGATGGCAAAATCCGATTTCGGCGTATCGATGGTGGTGGCGCCGGCGTATCTTCTCTCGCTGAAGGTTGACGCGCTCACCTTTGGGACAGCGGAATACTGCCTGCAGGCGGCGCTTTTCACGGCCATGTGCCTCATCATCGGAAAATTCCGTCTGAGCTACTGCTTCACGTTCCTCACCGTTTTGCTCTACGGCGCGGCGCTCGACGGGTGGGTGCGGCTCTTTGGCCTGCTCCCGGAAAGCCTTCCGCTGCGGGTCGCCTGCTACCTGATCGGCCTTCCGCTGACGTCGCTCGGCGTGTCACTGATGTTCCATACCTATTTTCCGCCGGCGGTTTACGAGCTTTTTGTCATGATGGTCTCGGCCCGCTTCGGCAGGGATATCAACCGTTTCAAGATCTTTTACGACTGCACAAGCCTCGTCGTCGGCATCGGGATGAGCCTGCTCTTCTTCGGGAGGCTCAACGGCATCGGCGCGGGGACGGTGATCGCCGCCGTTCTCAACGGCCCTGTGATCGGCCGCTTCAGCAGGGAGCTGGAAAAGCGGATTGATTTTTCACCGAGCTATCCGAAGCTCGCCGCCGTATTCGGCAAATGAGACGGCGGGATCGGCCTGCGGCACGGGGCGGCCGTTTTTCAAGAGAAAATCCCGGGGGGCCTTCGGATCATCAGATGAGTCCGCGGGACGGGGGCTCTTGTTCCGAAAAAGACGGGAAACAGGCGGTCGTTCCGGCAGAGCGGCATTCGCATAAAGAAGGAACGAGCTTTCCCCAAAAACAAACAAAAAAGCAGGGCATCCGTATCACGCGGATGCCCTGCTTTTATAAAGGAAACTTATTGGACGGATTCCGGTTTGAGCACCGGCGTGACCTTCAGTTCTCCGTTCTCAACAAAGACGCGGAGCGTGGAGCCGGGCGCCGGGTCTTCGGCGATGATGAGCCTTGCGACCAGCGTCTCGACGGTACGCTGGATATACCGCTTCAGCGGGCGCGCGCCGTAGATCGGGTCGTAGCCCTCGTTGACGATGAAATCCTTGGCCTCGTCGGTCAGCTCGAGCCGGAGCTCCTTCTCCTCCAGCCGGCGGCCAAGATCCCGGATCATCAGACCGACGACCGAGCGGATCTCCGCTTTGGTCAGGGGCTTGAAGTAGACGATCTCGTCGAGACGGTTGAGAAATTCCGGACGGAAACTGCGCTTGAGCAGCGCGTCGACCTTCGCTCTCGCTTCCGGCGCGATCTCGCCGCTGTCCGGATGGATGCCCTCGAGGATGACGTCCGAGCCGAGGTTGGAGGTCAGGATCAGGATCGTGTTTTTGAAATCCACGGTGCGGCCCTGGCTGTCGGTGATGCGGCCGTCGTCCAAGACCTGAAGCAGGACGTTGAAGACGTCGGGGTGGGCCTTTTCCACTTCATCGAAGAGCACGACGGAATACGGCTTCCGGCGGACGGCCTCGGTGAGCTGGCCGCCCTCCTCATAGCCGACGTAGCCGGGCGGCGCTCCGATCAGGCGGCTCACGGAGTATTTCTCCATGTATTCCGTCATGTCGATGCGCACAAGATTCTTTTCATCGTCAAACAGCGCCTGCGCAAGCGTCTTTGCGAGCTCGGTCTTGCCGACGCCCGTCGGGCCGAGGAACAGGAACGAACCGATCGGCCGCCCCGGATCCTGAATGCCCGCGCGGGAGCGAAGGATAGCCTCCGATACTTTTTGCACGGCCTCATCCTGCCCGACGACGCGCTCATGCAGCGTATCGCCGAGGCGCAGCAGCTTGCCGCGCTCGCCCTCCATCAGCTTCGAGACCGGGATATGCGTCCAGCGGGCGACGATCTCGGCGATCTCCTCGTCGGTGACCTTGTCGTGCAGGTAACGGGAGGCGCCCTGCGTGCGTTCGGCCTGTTCCTCCTGCTCGCGGAGCTGCTTTTTAAGCTCCGGCAGCTTGCCGTATTTGAGCTCGGCGGCCTTGTTGAGATCATAAATGTGCTGTGCCTGCTCGATATCGGCTTCGGTCTGCTCGATCTCCTCGCGCAGATGCTGCACGGCGGTGATCGAGGATTTCTCGTTCTCCCATTTGGCCTTCATCTCTTTGTACTGGGCGCGCATGTCGGCGAGTTCCTTCTGAATCTCCTGCAGGTGCTGGCTCGACTGGCGGTCGTCCTCCTTTTTGAGGGCGGCCTCCTCGATCTCGTGCTGCATGATCTTGCGGGAGATCTCGTCAAGCTCGGCAGGCTGGGAATCCATCTCGGTGCGAACCATCGCGCAGGCCTCGTCGACGAGGTCGATGGCCTTATCCGGCAGAAAGCGGTCGCTGATGTAGCGGTCGGAGAGCACGGCGGCGGTGATCAGGGCCTGATCGGCGATCTTGACGCCGTGGAAGACCTCGTACCGCTCCTTGAGCCCGCGGAGGATGGAGATGGTGTCCTCCACCGTCGGCGGATCGACCAGAACCGGCTGAAAGCGGCGCTCGAGGGCGGCGTCCTTTTCGATGTATTTGCGGTATTCGTCGAGCGTGGTCGCACCGATGCAGTGCAGCTCGCCGCGCGCGAGCATCGGCTTGAGCAGGTTGCCGGCGTCCATAGAGCCCTCGGTCTTGCCGGCGCCGACGATGTTGTGCAGCTCGTCGATGAAGAGCAAGGTCTGCCCCTCGCTCTTTTTGATCTCGGCGAGCACGGCCTTGAGCCTTTCCTCAAAATCGCCGCGGAATTTTGCGCCGGCGATCAGGGAGCCCAGATCCAGCGAGAAGATGTGGTGGTCCTTGAGGTTCGCCGGCACGTCCCCGGCGACGATTCTCTGGGCGAGCCCCTCCACGACGGCGGTCTTGCCGACGCCCGGCTCGCCGATGAGCACGGGGTTGTTTTTCGTCTTGCGGGAGAGAATCATCATGATGTTGCGGATCTCGGCGTCGCGGCCGATCACCGGGTCGAGCTTGTGGTTTTTCGCAAGCTCCACGAGATCCTGCCCGTACTTCTTGAGAGCCTCGTAGGTATCCTCCGGCGTATCGGAGGTCACCTTCTGGTTGCCGCGGACGGCGGCGAGCGCCGCGAGGAATTTTTCCTTGTCGATGCCGTAATCGCGGAACAGACGCTTCAGCACGGCGTCCGGCCGCTCGAGCAGCGCAAGGAAGAGATGCTCCACAGAGACATACTCGTCCTTCATGGAATCGGCAAGCTGCTCGGCCTTAATGAGCACTTGATCGACATCCTGCGAGACGTAGATTTTATCGGGCTCGCGCCCGGCGCCGGAAACGGCGGGAATGCGGTTAAGTTCCTGTTCGAGCGTTTGGGCAAAAGATTCGGTATCGACGCCCATACGGGTCAGCATCTGAAAGATCAGGCCGTTTTGCTCCTCCAACAGGGCCGAAAGCAAATGGGCCTCCTCAATCTGCATGCTGCCGCGGGCAAGCGCCAGCTCCTGCGCGGACTGGACGGCCGTCAGCGATTTCTGAGTAAATTTCTGAGCGTTCATGGTATCACACCCTTCTCTTGTATGTTCCGGCTTTGATTCCTTCCGGGAGAACGCCTCCGGATGATGCCGGGATGATTTCGTTTACAAAGGTATTATATAGCGCGGCTTGGCACTCGTCAATATAGAGTGCTAACAATTTTGAAAAAATTCATAATTTCAGCGGAGCCAAGCGAAACCGGGCGGAAAGAGCGAAAGAGTAAAAGAACACCGTCTCCGGGAAGGCTGCGGCAGATACGGCGGGCCGCTCCCCGCCGACACCGGAGAGAAGCTCCATTGGAGCCGGGAGAACGCCCGGAGAACGGCGCACGAATAGAGAAAGCGCTTTTACCCGATCCGCGGCGAGGCGGCAGGGGAACCCGTCCTGCACGGGGACTCAAGCAAAATAGACAAGACATTTCAGACAACAAAATCCAATACGGATTGTATATTCTGCATAGTTTTTTCTCCGCCACGGTACTTGTGTTCCGCGCGGCGGAGGCGTACAATAAGAAGCTGTTCGCCCTGTCATGCGAAAATTTCACAAAAGGATCTATCTTTATGACGCAGCTTTTCTCCGTAGCCATCGCAATCACCGCGGGCCTGATGATGACCCGCCTCGTCAAACTGACGAAACTGCATTTCCCGGATGTCACCGCCTATTTGGTGGCCGGCGTGCTGATCGGCCCGTATTTTCTCGGGAGGCTCGGCGTTTCCGGTCTCGGTTTCGCCTCCTTCACATCCGTGGAAGAACTGAATATTCTCTCCTCCACGGCGCTCGGCTTTATCGCCTTCGCCATCGGCAACGAGTTCCGCCTGACGCAGCTTCGCTCCACCGGCAAACAGGCCGCTGCCATCGGCATCATTCAGGCGCTGACCGCGACCGTTCTGGTCGACGCCTCGTTAATCGGCCTGCATCTTCTTTTCCCGGATGCGATTTCGATCCCGGTCGCCATCACGCTCGGCGCCATCGCCGCAGCAACCGCCCCAGCCGCCACGCTGATGGTCGTGCGCCAGTATAAGGCGAAGGGCCCGCTGACCGACCTGCTGCTGCCGATCGTCGCCCTCGACGATGCGGTCGGCCTGGCGGTCTTTGCCATCTCCTTCGGCGTTGCCCGCGCGCTGCGGGACGGCGAGCTGGATGCGATCTCCGTCTTTGTGAATCCGCTGCTGGAGATTGTGCTCTCGCTCGTGCTCGGCTCGGTTTTCGGCGTGATTCTGACGGTTCTCGAAAAATATTTTTACTCCAACTCCAACCGCCTGTCGCTGACAATCGCATTTGTGATGCTGACCGTTGCGGTCTCGATGCAGGAATTCCGGATCGGCCCGGTGCTGATCTCGTTTTCGTCGCTGCTGGTCTGTATGATGCTCGGCACGGTCTTCTGCAACCTCTGCCCGCTCTCCTCCGATTTGATGGAGCGCGCGGACCGCTGGACGGCGCCGCTCTTTTGCCTGTTTTTCGTGCTCAGCGGCGCGGAGCTGGAACTGGGCGTCTTTAAAAATCCGGCCGTGATCGGCATCGGCGCCGTTTATATCCTTGCCCGTTCCCTCGGCAAATATCTGGGCGCGTTCGGCAGCGCGAAGATGATGAAGTGCGCGCCGAATGTTCAGAAATATCTCGGCGTCACGCTGCTGCCGCAGGCCGGCGTCGCGCTCGGCATGTGCATGACGGCCTCCACCCTTGGGGAATACGAGGGCGGGCTGATTCGCAACATCGTGCTATTCGGCGTGCTGATCTACGAGCTGGTAGGCCCGATGATGACCAAGATCGCGCTGACGAAGGCCGGCGACATCCAGCCGAAGAGCGAAGAGGTGCTCCACCGCCGCGAAAACAAGTTCCACTCCCTCAAGGAGAGCGCATAGGTCTATTGTATAAAGAAACAGAAGGCCGGTCCACAAA
>CAYMNV010000025.1:0-18240 GCA_964391915.1 uncultured Oscillospiraceae bacterium | reverse complement strand
TCGGCCTCCTGTTTTATGATACGGAAGATTCCCGGAGACCGGGCGGATTTTGCCGTTTCTTGGCCCGGAGAAGGCGGCGGCCATCACCCGGCGGAAAAGAGCTTCCACTCCCTCAAGGAGAGCGCATAGGTCTATTATATAAAGAAACAGAAGGCCGGTCCACAAAGGGATCGGCCTCCTGTTTTATGATACGGAAGATTCCCGGAGACCGGGCGGATTTTGCCGCTTTTTGATCCGGAGAGGGCGGCTGCCCATACCCGGCGAAAAAAGCTTTCCTGTTTTTGCGCGGAGAGAGCGGAAACAGCAGCGCGCCGGCTCACAGACGCAAAAAACGGGGGCGCGGAAGATTCCCGCTCAAATCCGGGGCGCCCACTCTCAAAGCGGCGTGTATGTGCCGTCGCCGGGAGTTTCAGGAGCGGCCTCCGCTTTCAGAACAGCGTGTACGTGCCGTCGCCGGCAGTTTCGATGGCGGAGCGGTAAAATTCCCCGGCCGCGCGGATCAGATAAGCGGCGTCGGCGCAGCCCGCGGTCTCGTAGCTCGAATGCATCGCAAGCTGGGCGAGCCCGATATCCACGGTGTTGAGCGGGACCTTCGTGTTGGAGATGCCGCCGAGCGTGGAGCCGCCCGCGAGGTCGCTGCGGTTCGCAAACTGCTGCACCGGCACGCCGGCCCTGCGGCAGATCTCGGCGAAAAGGGCGGAGGAGAGGCCGTCGGTCGTGTATTTCTGCGCCGCATTCGTCTTGATGACGACGCCCTCGTTCATGTAGGGCGCGTTTTCGGCGTCGGAGAGCTCCGGGTGATTCGGATGGCGGGCGTGGCCGTTATCCGCCGAGAGCATGAAGGAGGCCGCGAGCATCCTGCGCAGGTCTTTGCCGAGCGACTCCGCGATGCGGTCGAGCGTATCGCGCAGCAGCATCGAGCCGGCGCCCTGTTTGGTGTCGCTGCCGGTCTCCTCGTTGTCGAAGGCGGCGTAGACCTGCACGGCGCGGCCCGGCTCCGCGGAGAGAAAACCCCTAAGCGTGCCGAAGGCGCACATCAGATTATCGATGCGCGGGGCGGAGAAGAATTCCTCGCCCGCACCCCAGATGCTCCCCGGCGTGCGGTTATAGAGGAAGAGATCCATACCGGCAAGCTGGTCCTCCGATGCTCCGGATGCCTCCGCGATGATTTTCCGCAGCGCGCCCTTCCCCTCCGGCGTGGAAAACAGCGGCACCGTGTCGACCGAGGGGTCGATCTTCATGCCGTCGTTGGCCTGGCGGTTGAAATGGATGGCGACGCTGGGGATCAGCAGGAGATCCCGGTCGACGACGACGGATTTTGCCGTGAAGCGGCCGCCGTCCCTGAGGATCACGCGGCCGGCGAGGGAGAGCGGGCGATCGAACCAGGTGGAAAGGATCATCCCGCCGTAGCGCTCGGTGTTGAGGCGCAGGTATTTGCCGCAGGCCTCGTCCTCGCAGTTGTTTTTGAGCTTGAAGGTCGGCGAGTCGGTGTGGCTGGCGGCGATCATGAAGGAATCGGCGCCCTCCTCCGGGATGCGGAACGCCGCGACCGAGGAGAGGTTGCGGGTGAGGAAGTAGCGGCCGCCGGGCTTGAGATTCCACGGCCCACCCTCGGAGAGGCGGACGAAGCCGGCCTCCTCCAGCATGGCCGAAATCGTCTCCGCCGCCTGAAAAGCGGTCGGGCTTCTGCGGATAAATTCGATCAGCTCTCTTGTGACGGCAAGGTTTTCCTGATTCATGATCTGCCTCCCAATTCGATAAATGTCATAAAAATGCTTTTACAAACCTCATGAGCATGAGAAAAAACAAAATTCCGGGGCGGCGCCCGCCTTGAAGCGGGGCCGACCGGGGCCGAATTCCGGCTTGCTCAGAAGCCGGTGACGCCGGAAGGGTCGATCCGAAGCTCCCGGAAGACCCGGTCCGTCAGCATAAAGAATTCGGACCAGTCCTTCGCCCGGGCGAGCTTTGCGGCATAGTCACCGCTCTCCGCAAAGAGGCGGATCAGGTAAAACCAGATCGCCTTCATCCGCATCATCGTGTTCTGCCGGTTGCCGAAAGCCTCCAGATAGTCTTCGCACAGGGATTCGAGAAATGCGTGAAGCCGCTCTTTTTCGCTCGTCTCCGTGGAGATGAGCTCCGGCGAGACGAGCGCCGGATTTGCCACGAGCCCTCGGCCGATCATCACGGTCTCCACCGTCGGAAACCGCTCCGAAAACGCAAGGAGATCCTCCCTGCGAAAGAGGTTCCCGTTGTAGCACAGCGGAATCTTCGTCTCCGCGAGGGCGGCGGCGAAAATTTCCGGGTGGGTGGGGCCTTTATAGAGCTCCTCCAGTGTCCGGGCGTGGACGATCAGCCCGGAGATCGGGTACCGGTTGTAGATCCGCAGAAGCCCCATGAACTCATCCGGGCTTCCGACGCCGAGGCGCGTCTTGACGGAGACCGCCGGGATTCCTTCCGCGGAAAAAATCCGGTCAAAGAAGGCGTCCAGCCGCTCCGGCTCGGAGAGGAATCCGGCGCCCTTCCGCTTCGCGACGACGGTGCCGGAGGGGCAGCCGAGGTTGAGGTTGATCTCCCGGTAGCCCATCTGCCTAAGCTCCCGCGCCGCCCAGAGAAAGTTCTCCGCATCCTTGGCCAGCAACTGCGGCACGAGCGGGACCTCGTTGTTTTCGGGGAGGATCTCCCTTTTATCCCGCGGCGCAAAGCGGCGGGTCTCGGTCGGCGCGATAAACGGCGCGTAGTAGCGGCCGACGCCCGGAAAATATCGGCGGTGCAGGTTGCGGTAAATATGGTCGGTGACGCCTTCAAGCGGCGCGAATTCGTAATTCATCGGCGTCAGTCCTCAATTTCCGAGGGGAGGTCCTCAATCGTTTTGAGCTGCAGCGGATTCAGGATCAGATTCGCGCCGAAGGGGTTGACCGCGATCTGCCCGACGCCGGGGAGCTCCGACGCGAGATCGATGCAGCGCAGGAAAGAAAACCGCGCCGCCGTGAAGCGCTCCTTGTAGCCCTCCGGCATCTGGCCGGGCTCGGAAAAGACCGGCAGATACCGGGTGCCGGCGCCGTCCTGAATGAGATGGGGCCTGTCGTTTCCCGGAGAAGGGGGCAGTGTCCCTTTTTCCGGAGGTTCCAGCGCGAGCCAGACCTGCGAATTTCGCAGGCAGCGAAAGACGCCCGAGAGGCTCTCCACACTGCGCTCCGTCTGGTTTCTGGTAAGCAAAAGGGTAAGAACTTTTCCGTCCTGCAGGGATCTTCTTGAAACGCCCATAGTTCGCCTCCGATTCGAAAGAAATTTTGCGGAGCTATTATATCATAAAATCCCTTTTTCCTCAATACAATGCGGGGCGGAGAAGCGCGGGAGGAGTTTTCCGGAAAGGTGGGGAAAAAGCTTCTTTTTCGGAAAAAGGGCTTGCCATTTGGCGGACGATGAGATACAATGAAACCGATCCGGTAGGTAAGGCTGCCGTGAGGATATGGACTGCTGCCGCGGAGTGGTGGAGACACCATGAGAGGGTTTGAACAGGCTGCGTCGAAGCACAAGGCACAGCATAATGCAGTTTCACCGCCTCGCGGATGCTAAAGCCCGTATGGTGCGGCAGTAGATTTATGTCCCGCACCGTCTTTTTGGGCCGTGCGGGATTTTTATTTTTGAATTGTGAGGTGAACGAAATGGACGCTGGCAGTAGTAGCGGCACAGACGTAGGCCGAGATCGCAGCTCTGAAAAAGCGCCCGTTCGTTTACGGCGCTTTTCCTAACGCAAGGCGAAAAAAGGCCTTGTTTCGTGTCTTGCTCCTGTCAAAGAGGGCGGCGTGTCCGCCGCCTCAATGATCTTATGATTGGAGGAAAGACGAATGGAAGAAAAAACGACCACTTTTGAGGGCACCATCCTCTCCCTGCTGGAAAACAAGCGTTTCTCCAGCCTGAAAGATGTCTTCATCACGATGAATCCTTCCGATATCGCCGCGGTTTTTGAGGAACTGCCCGAGGAGCCCCTTCCGCTTCTGTTCCGGCTGCTGCCCAAGGAGCTTGCGGCGGAGACTTTTGCGGAAATGGAGCCGGATCATCAGGAGCTCCTGATTAAAGGATTCTCCGATTCCGAGCTCAAGGAAGTTATCGGCGAGCTCTATACGGACGACGCCGTCGCCCTGGTGGAGGAGATGCCCGCCTCCGTCGTGAAACGGATCCTCAATCAGGCGGATCCGGAGAAGCGCCGCATGATCAATGAAATCCTCAAATATCCGGAGGATTCCGCGGGCAGCATCATGACGACCGAGTATGTCGATCTGCGCCCGACCATGACGGCCTCGGAGGCGATCAACCATATCCGCAGAATCGGCATCAACAAGGAGACCATCGACAACTGCTATGTGACGGACAAGAGCCGCATCCTGATCGGGACGCTCTCGATCCGCACGCTGATTTTGGCCGACGACGAATCCGCCATCTCCGAACTGATGGAACCCCACGTCATCTATGTGTCGACGATGGAGGACCAGGAGTCCGTGGCCAACATGTTCGCAAAATATAACTTCACGGCGCTGCCCGTGGTGGACGCCGAAAACCGTCTGGTCGGGATCGTCACGGTCGACGACGCGATGGATGTCATCGTCGCCGAGGCCACGGAGGATATCGAAAAGATGGCCGCCATCACGCCGACCGAGCGTCCTTACCTCAAGACGCCGATCGGAGAGATCTGGAAGAGCCGGATCCCGTGGCTGCTTCTTCTGATGATCTCCGCCACCTTCACCGGCATGATCATCACGCATTTCGAGGATGCCCTGGCTACCTATGTGGTGCTCACGGCGTACATCCCGATGCTCATGGATACGGGCGGCAACAGCGGAAGCCAGTCTTCGGTCACCGTGGTGCGCAGCCTCTCTCTGAATGAGCTGGAATTCAAGGATATTTTCAGAGTGATCTGGATTGAGGCGAGGGTCGCGCTCCTTTGCGGAGCCACGCTTGCCGTTGTCAACTTTGCGAAGCTGCTCCTGTTCGACAGGGTCGGCGTATCCGTCGCCCTGGTGGTTTGCCTGACGCTCGTCATCACCGTCTTTGCGGCAAAGCTGGTCGGCTGCATTCTGCCGATGGTTGCGAAACGGTTCGGGCTGGACCCGGCCGTCTGCGCGAGCCCGGTGCTCACGACGATCGTCGACGCGGTGGCTTTGCTGATCTATTTCAGTATCGCAGCCGAAATCCTCGGCATCTGACCGGGAGCAAACAAAATTTGATTTTAAACAAAAAAGCGGGGAGGATCCCAACGGATCTTCCCCGCTTTCTGCGGTTTGCATAAAAAAGAACGAAAAGCAGCTCCGAGGGCGCTTTCTCAGGCGTTATCCGCATCGGCTCCGGCGCGGGGCTCGATATCGGGTTCGGCGCCGGGTTCGGTGCGGGGTTCGATATCGGGTTCGGCGTCGGGTTCGGTGCGGGGTTCGATATCGGGTTCGGCGTCGGGTTCGGCGTCGAGTTCGGCGTGGGGCTCAAACCATCCTCGCGTCCTGTTTGCGATCCGGACGAGGATCAGCATGACCGGCACTTCGGTCAGGACGCCGACGATGGTGGCGAGGGCGGCGGGAGAAGTGGTGCCGAAGAGCGAGATCGCCACCGCGACGGCCAGCTCAAAAAAGTTGGAGGCGCCGATCATTCCGGCGGGCGCGGCGATCTCATACGGCAGCTTCAGCGCTCTGGAGGCGAGGTAGGCGATGAAGAAAATCAGAAAGGTCTGAAGGATCAGCGGAACCGCGATCAGCACGATGTGCAGGGGGTTATTCAGGATCACGTCGCCCTGGAACGAGAAGATGATGACAAGGGTGAGCAGCAGACCCGAGACGGTGATATTCCCGAATTTCGGGATGAAGCTTTGGTTAAAATACTCGGCCCCGCGCTTTTTGATCACCATGCTCCTCGTAAGGGCGCCGCCGGCCAGCGGAATGACGACAAACAGGACCACCGAGAGAATCAGCGTATCCCAGGGGATTGCCACGCCGCCGATGCCGAGAAGGAACGCCACAATGGGCGTGAAGGCAACGAGAATGATCAGGTCGTTCGTGGCCACCTGTACCACCGTATAGGCCGGATCGCCCTTTGTCAGATGGCTCCAGACAAAGACCATCGCCGTGCAGGGGGCCGCGCCCAGCAGAACGGCGCCGGCGAGATAGCTGCGCGCGAGCTCCTCCGGGATCAGCGTTTTAAAAATCACAAAGAAAAACAGCCACGCGATGCCGAACATCGTGAAAGGCTTGATCAGCCAGTTGGTGACCCACGTGACGAACAGGCCCTTTGGGTTTTTGCCGACGTTCCGGATGCTCTGGAAATCCACCTTGAGCATCATCGGATAGATCATCAGCCAGATGAGCACGGCGATGGGGATGGATACGTTCGCGTACTCGAAACGTCCTAAGAAAGCCGGGATGCCGGGAAGAAATCTGCCGATCAGCACCCCGGCGATCATGCACAGGATAACCCACAGCGTCAGATACTTTTCAAAAAAGCCGATCCCTGCGGGTTTCTTTTTTTCCATGAAAACACCTCCAAAAAGGTTATCGGATCTTTTGCAGAATGACGGCGACCTCGTCGGCCGTAAGTACTCTGCCGTAGGAGACCACTTTTCCGTCCACGACGAGGGCGGGGGTCGACATCACGCCGTAGGCCGCGATCTGCGAAAAGTCGGTCACATGGTCGACGGCCGGGTCCATGCCGAGCCGCTCGAGCGCCTCTTTTGTTGCCGCTTCCAGCTGATTGCATTTCGCGCAGCCGCTGCCCAAAATTTTGACGCTCGCGCCCTCGGCTTTTGCGCGCTCCGCCTCCTCCATGCTTTTTGCGTCGCACCCGCCGCAGCAGCAGGATTTTTCCTCTTTCTTGCCGATGGAAAACAAGGACATTCAAATTCCTCCTTTTGAAATGTTCGGCCGGTCAGCAGCAGCCGTTCGTGCAGAGGCAGCAAGCTCCGCAGGGATTTTTTTCGCCGTTCGGCGGAGTCCAGCCGGTATCCTCCCCGACGTAGGTGATGGCCCCGGCCGGGCAGCGGTTGCCGCAGCCGTGGCAGTGGTCGACGCAAAACTCGGGGTTTTTCACGACGGGCGTCGGGGCCTTTTCGGTGTCGTAGACGCCGTGCGGGCACTTTTCGACGCAGCTGCCACATTCCTTGCATACGAGATAATCAACAACCGGATACCATGTTTTTGACATACATCATTTCCCCTTTGTTTTTTCCTGATTTTATAGAATCAATCCCTGCAGAGCGTTAAAACAATAACCCACGAGGATGATGCCGGCGGTGCAGATCACGATGAACAGCGCCAGCAGTTTCGGTTTGACCGCCTTGCGGAGCATGATCATGGAGGGCAGGGAGAGCGTCGTGACGCCCATCATGAAGGACAGCACCGTGCCGAGCTGCGCCCCTTTGGATAACAGCGCCTCCGCGATCGGGATGGTGCCAAAGATATCGGCGTACATCGGGACGCCGATTGCCGCCGCGAGCACGACGCCGAAGGGATTCCGGCTGCCGAGCACGGCGGTCACCCAGCCCTCCGGGATCCAGTTGTGGATCACGGCGCCGATGCCCACGCCGATCAGAATATAGGGGAACACCTTTCGGAAGGTCGCGGCGGTTTGCTCTTTTGCATAAATGATCCGGTCTTTTTTCGTCAGATCCGGCGATTCGAGATCCACGTGGCCGGAGGTCAGAATGAAGCTTTCCACATATCTCTCCATGTGCAGCTTCTCGATGAGCGTGCCGCCGGCAACCGCGACGAGAAGGCCGAAAACGACGTAGAGAACGGCCACTTTCACGCCGAAAATGCTCATCAGCAGAAGCAGCGAGCCGAGATCCACCATCGGGGAGGAGATCAGGAACGAAAAGGTCACGCCGACCGGAAGCCCGGCGGAACTGAAGCCGATGAACAGCGGGATCGAGGAGCAGGAACAGAACGGCGTTACCGTGCCGAGCAGCGCCGCAATCCCGTTTGCCCAGAGGCCGTGAAACCGCCCAAGGATTTTTTTGCTGCGTTCCGGCGGAAAATAGCTCTGAATGTAGCTGATGAAGAAAATCAGAAGGCACAGCAGCACCGTGATCTTGACGACGTCGTATAGGAAAAACCGGACGCTTCCGCCCCACCGGCCGGCGGGATCGAGGCCCAGAGCCGACAGCCCGCTCCCGATCAGCGCATCCAGCCATTTCATGCCGAGAATCTGGTACTGGAAAAAATCCCAGACCGCCTTTATTTGTTGCATTGAGGAAATACCTCCTTTTCAAAAAAGGACAAACATATCAAATATTTTTGATGCGTCCTGCGTTTAAAAAGCCATCCGCCGGATGGCTTTTACTTATTTGCAGCAAATATTCTCTTCCGTCACGGTGTTCGGCGTGGTCAGCTCCTTCAAAAGGGCCGCGGCATAGGCGCTGCCGGTTTCACTGAGCCGGTAGTGCGTCCACTTGCCCTCCTGCCGGCTCTCCACAATCCCGGAGCCGACCAGAATCTTCATCTGATAAGAGAGCGCCGGCTGACCCATGTGCATCCGGTCGATCAGAACGCAGGCGCATTTCTCCCCGCCGCGCAGAAGCTCAAGAATCTTCAGCCGCTTCTTGTCGCTGAGGGCTTTAAAAATCTTTGCCTGTTCCTCATATACCGTTTCCACGTTCGTACCTCACATCAAAAATATTTGATACGTTAATCAGTATATGCATCCGGGCAAATTTGTCAACAGGGAAATACGGACGCAGAGGAAAAAACAGAGATAAAAAAACGGACGGGTTTTTCCCCCGCCCGTTTTTCTGAATACCGATCAGTTCCCCGCACCGAAGGCACGGTTCCCGCGCGCAGCGCCGGAGGCATTTCCAGCCCCGGTTCCGTCGCAGACACCAGTTCCGGTTCCGTCGCAGGCGCCGTTTCCGCTGCCGTTGGCGGATGCGCCGCCGTACATGTTGCCGGTGCGGGTACCGTCGCAGGCGCCGTTTCCGCTGCCGTTGGCGGATGCGCCGCCGTACATGTTGCCGGTGCCGGTACTGTCGCAGATGCCGTCTCCGGTGCCGTCGCAGGCGCCGTTTCCATTGGCGCCGCCGTACATATTGCCGGTGCCGGTACCGTTACAGTCGGCCCGGCGGGTCTCCATGGCGGCGAGCACCGCCTCGGCGCGCGCCTCGGTCATCGTCCCGGCCTCAACTCTTTCCTCGATGCGGCTTTTTTTCTGCTCGAGCATGCGGATCCGGAATTCCTCCAGCTTGCCGGAGACGGCGGCGAGAGCGCCGTAGGTTTTGCCGGATTCCGTTCTCTCGGCGATCACGGCCTCCACGGATTGGCCGGTCAGCCCGGCGACGATCTCTGCCGGGCTCTCCGCGGCGAACGCGGTGACGGATCCGGCTGCGACGGTCAGTACGGCCAGCACAAGGGCGGCCCATTTTCTTATGATTTTCATAAACATACATCCTTTCTCTGATTGGTTTGTGGCTTCAGTCTATCGTTCGGGTTTGTCAAAAGTGTGTCTTTTGTTTTCCGTTTCCCTGACGTTTGCTTTTGTGAGAAACGGATCGGCCGTGGGGCGGCCCTTTTTGAGCACGGCTCCCGCCTTTTTTCGGAATTTTTCCGGCGGATTTTCTTACGGCTTTTTGCGGATCCGAATACGGACGGGCTGCCGCTTCCTTTCCATCTTCTCTTTGCGGCGGTGCTCACCGGAGGCCCGTGGGAAGGCCGGCCCGCTCTTTATTCTTCACATGGAAAAGTCCCCCTTTCCTTTGCCTTCAGTTTACCGGCGAAAAAGGGCGGAAGTTTGTTCCGCGGGGGCCATTTTTGTGTCATCCGCCGGGGAAAAGACATACTTTTGCCACGCATTTCTTTCTCCGATATGCTATAATCAAGGCGGAAAAAGAACGGAGAAGGGGGGATTTCCATGCCGACGGTGCTGATCGCCGACGATAACCGGCAGATCACGTCCATTCTTGAGGAATACGCAAAAAAAGAGGGGCATACGCCCTATGCCGCCTTCGACGGGCAGGAAGCCCTTGAGCTGTTTGACCGGATTCATCCCGATGTGGTTCTGCTGGACGTGATGATGCCGAAAATGGACGGTTTCGAGGTCTGCCGGGAGATCCGCAAAAAATCCGATACGCCGGTGATCATGATTACGGCGCGGGGCGAGGATTTTGAAAAGATCATGGGCCTCGATATCGGCGCGGACGACTACATCGTCAAGCCGTTTTCCTCCGGCGAGGTGATGGCGAGGATCCGCGCGGTGCTGCGGCGGATCGGGCGGGAGGATCCGCAGAAAAAACAGGTCTTCTCGCATTCCGGCCTGACGATCGATCTCGACGAGTACGAGGTCTCTGTCGGCGAAAATAAAGTGCCGCTGACCAAAAAGGAGACGGAGATCCTCTGGACGCTTGCCACGAACAAAAACAAGGTCTTCTCCCGCGAAAATCTGCTGGGCAGCCTCTGGGGCTACGATTATTTCGGAGATACGCGCACGGTGGATTCGCACATCAAGCGCCTCCGCGCCAAACTCGACCTGTATCCGCATCCGGACTGGGAGATCGGGACGATCTGGGGCGTCGGATACAAATTTGAGGAGAAACCCGATGAAAAGTAGAATCGCGCGCAGGCTGATGCTCTATTTTGCCGCAGCCCTGCTGCTGTTTGCCGGCGTGAGCGGGGCTCTGTTCATCCCGCTGTTCCGCGCGCAGACGATCGAGGCGCACAAGACCGATCTGGAGGCGCGCGCCGTCTCGATTGCGGCCGGGCTCTCCGATCTGATGAGCGGCGAGGGCACGGATACCGGGAACGAAGCCGCCATGGGCGGAGCCGCCGCGGGCGGAGCCGCCGGAAAAGGGCCGTCCGGGAACGGGCAGGCGGGGAATGAGACCGCCGGAAACGGAACTGCCGGCACCGGCTCCGCAGGGAACGGGCAGGCGGGAATGGGCGGATACGGAGCCTACCTGCGGTTCATCGACGATATTGCGATGAGCGACGTCTGGATCGTGGATGAGGATCTCAACCTGATCATGGAGAACCGGCTTTCGGGGACGAGCTACAATTATGCCGATCTGCCGGAGGACGCCGACCGGGTCGTTCAGGAGGTGTTCGACGGAAAGACCACATTCAGCGAGGGCTTCAGCAGCCTGCTGGATACGCCGACGCTGACGGTAGGAACGCCGATCAAGCTGGATGGCGAAATCGTGGGCGCGGTGCTGCTCCACTCCCCGGTGGAGGGGATCGAGGATGCTTCCATGCAGGGCGTGGGGATTTTGGCGGTCAGCGCCGTGGCCGCGCTTGTGCTCGCGGTGATCCTCTCCGTTTTTCTCGCGCTCACGTTTACTAAACCTTTAAATAAGATGAAAAATTCCGCGCTCCGGCTCGCGGAGGGCGACTACACCGCCAAAACCGGCGTGCGGCTCAAAGATGAGATCGGCGAGCTTGCGGGCGCGATCGACGTGCTGAGCGGAAAGCTTCTGGCCGCGCGTCAGGAGAGCGAAAAGCTCGACAAGCTCCGCCGGGATTTTGTGGCGAACATCTCCCACGAGCTCAAGACGCCGGTCACGGTCATCCGCGGCTCGCTGGAGGCGCTGTGCGACGGCGTCGTGACGGAGCCGGAGCAGGTGGAGCGCTACCACCGGCAGATGCTGGAAGAGAGCCTCTATCTTCAGAGGCTGATCAGCGACCTGCTCGATCTCTCCAAGCTCCAGAACGCCGATTTCAAAATCGAAAAGGAGATGCTCAACCTCTGCGATATTCTGAGCGACGCCGTGCGGAGCGCCGGGCAGCTCGCGCAGAAGAAGGAGATCCGGATCCGGCAGGAAACCGACGCGGCATCTTTGGCGGTGACCGGGGATTACGGCCGCCTGCGGCAGATGTTTTTGATCATTCTGGACAACGCCGTCAAGTTTTCGCCCCCGGGCGGAGAGATATTGGTTTCGCTGGAGGGCAGGACCGTCTCCATCCGCGACCGCGGCAGGGGGATCGCCGGGGAGGACCTGCCGCATATCTTCGATCGGTTCTACAAGGTGGAATCGGAGGAGAATAAGAGCGGCTCGGGGCTCGGCCTCGCGATTGCCAAACAGATCGCCGACCGGCACGATATTGAGGTATCCGTCGCGAGCCGCCCGGATGAGGGTACCGAGTTCCGTTTCCGGTTCCCGTAAGGCGGTTCGTATCCCGCCCGGCTCCGGTTTTTGCAAAACCTGCCGTATCCCATCCTGCGGAGGCATCGCCGCCGCCTTTTGGATGTTTTGCGACTCATCTCACTTTTCTATATCCGGCCATATCGGCCGGATATAGAAATTTTTTTAAAATCCGGAAACGGATTGCACGGTCAGAATCGTATTTAGGTTAGGAAGGAGGGAATCCGGTTGAGTCAGACGTCAACTACCCGCGATTCCATCTCGGAGGCAATTGAAAAACACGCGGACATGGTTCGCCGCATCTGCTTTCTTTATCTCAGAAACCGCGCAGATGTGGAGGACGTATTTCAGGAGGTGTTTCTGAAGTTCTTTTTAAATTATGATTCTTTTGTAAACGAAGAACATCAGAAGGCATGGCTGTGCCAGGTCACATTCAACAAATGCAAAGATCTGTGCAAAAGTTTTTGGCGCAAAAAGGTGGTTAGCATCGAGGAGATGGAGATCCCTTATGAAAGCCCGGAACAGGTTGGCCTGATGAAAGCGGTTCTAGGATTGCCCTCCGACCAGAAGGAAGTCATCTATCTACATTACTACGAGAACCGGACGATTCCGGAGATCGCCGCGGTCATGCGGAAAAATCAAAATACGGTCTATTCCGTGCTCCGCCGGGCAAAGGCGGCATTAAAAAAGAAAGTGGGGGATTTGAATTGGTAAACTCTTTTGCAGACTATATGAATCATATAAAAGCGGAAGATACGCTGAAAAGAGAGACGGAGGCCTTCGTTCGCGGGGCGCTTCCGGATGCGGAGAGCCGGCGGGAAATTTCCGGTTCCGGGATCAACGCCGGGAAGAGAAAGCCCGCGGCAAAAAGGCTTTGGGCGGGAGTCTGCGCGGCGGCGGCCTGCATGGCGCTGACCGTTGTCGGCTACGCCTATTACCGCACGCCGGTCAACTATGTATGCATGGATATCAACCCCAGCGTTGAGATCGGCATCAATGCATTCGGCCGGGTCGTAAGCGTACAGGCCTACAACGAGGACGGGCTCAAAGTGCTCGGCAAAAACAAATTTTATAATCTGTCGGTGAAGGATACCGTGGCCGCCCTCGTTCAGGGCGCCGCGGAGGAAGGCTTCCTTGATGAGGACGGTGCTTCCGTGATCGCGCTGACCGCGGAATCGGAGAACGACGAGACCGCCGCCGAGCTGCAGGAAAGCAGCGAGGAGGGAGCCCAGGAGGCTTTGGACGAAGCCGAGACGCCCGCAGTGATTTATACGGGCTGCTCGGACCTGGAGCTCCGGGAAGAGGCAAGGGAACTGGGAATCTCCCCCGGAAAACTCAAATTAATCCGGCTTCTTCAGACGCTGGATCCGGATATCACCGTTGACGACTATAAAGACGCCAAGGTGAGGGATATCTTTGCCAGGGCAAACGAGCTGCTCGAGGCTTCCGGCAGCGACTTCCATCAGTTCGGTGAGTATATCGGCTCGATGGAAGGGGCGCACGACGGGGAGCAGGAAGAGGAAGAAACTTCCGAGCAGGAGGAAAGCGAGACCAGCGAAGAGAGCGAGAGCGAGAGCGAAGATTCCGCCTCCAAGGAAGAAAAAGAGAAGGAAAAGAACGAGAATCAGAACTCGGCCGCGCAGCAGAAGGAAGAAAAACAGAGCTCCAAAGCCGAATCCAAACAGGAAAAGAATCAGGAAAAAGAAGATAAAGGGAACGACGACGAGGACGAGGACGAAGAGGAAGAAGAGGAAGAAGAGGAAGAAGACGAAGAGAGCGACTCCTCCGAAGATACGGAATCGTCCGCCAATCATCAATCAGGAAAAGGGAAAAACGGAAAGTAACGATTTCTTCCATCCGATCCGGAGATAAAAGGCCGACGTTTTTTCCGGACCGGCATTGTTGGAAAGCGGGCAGCGCACGAGGCATGCGCCGCCCGCTTTCTTTTTCTTTTTGTGCGGAGAGGCCAGGCCCCCCGGCGAAAATGTTTGCAACCATTCCCTCTCTCCGGAATACAATATTAATAAAAAACGGCGTTTCGCTGATTTTTTACCGGGGGTGGCGTTTATATTGGAGACATTCTACGAAAATTCGAATTATAAAAGCGGATGGAGGCCCCTGATCAAGGAAAGCAGCCTGAATGCCGTTGGCTCCTTTACGGAGACGGGGGCATCGGGGAAGAACGCGGAAACCGGGAGAAAGCGGCCCACTTCGCCCGTCCCGGAATCTCCGGCGGCAGAGGAAGCCGGAGGGAAACAAGACTTTCCGGCCGCCGAGATCGAAAAAAAGCAGGCGGTTCCTGTCGCCGGAGCCGAAAAGAGGCAGACGGTTTTCTGCCCGTGCGCCGTGGGAGCGGAGACCGCGAACGGCAGCGGCAAAGAGTCGGCCGCCCCGGCGCCTGCGGAAAGCGAAACGCCGGAGCAGAGCGACATCCGAAAGGAACTCTCCCGGATCGGCGCGGATATCGACACGATGAACCGCAGGCTCCTCCGGCAGGGCGAGAAGATCGACAGCCTGCTCCAGATGATGGAGAAGGCGGCGGAAAAAAGGAGCATCTTCCACGCGGAAAAGAAATAACCCGCAAAATGGGCATTCCGTGGCCGATTTTTGCTGCCGGGCACGGTTTTGCCGGCTGTCCGGGGGTTTTGGAGGCGTTCCTGTAGAATCTGCGTGCTCATGAACATTCGATTTCGGCTTGACATATGATACGATAGAAAATGGTAGAATCTATCATTTCCTTTTCCAAGTTATATTTAGGAGTGAAATCTTTATGAGCGATACCGTAACCCAAGAAACGCTTGATATCTTCGCGAGAAGAGTTCTGGCGAGAGCCGAGCTGCTTCAGACTCAGGAAGTGTTTCAGGAAAATTACGCCACCCCTCCGGCTCCTCCGGGACCTCTGGGTACGAAAGCCCCTCTGACCTTGTATATCATCAACCACGGCGCAGATGTGACCACCACCGTTCCCAACACGGACTATGGTTCTCCGGTGAAATGCGTAAAACTCTGCAAGAGAATCCTTGACGACAATCCGGCAAACACGATTCTCTGCACGCAGAAATCGAAAGTGGCCATCGACTTTCAGCTGGTGCTGATTGTGGAGTTTGAGGACGACACCTTCGACGTGCTGACTCTGCCTAAAAACCTTTCGTCCATGGTGCATGTCGGAGCCAACACCAAGGCCTTTGTGGATCCGACCGTCATCGATTCGTCCGGCATCCCCGTGATCCAGCATCAGAATGTTGTGCAGCCCTACGAGCAAATGGTCATCAAACCTGCGGGAGTGAATGCCTATACCTACTTCGAATATACGGTCAGCATTCCTCTTGCCAACTTCAGCGAAGCGCTGAGAAAATGCGAGCTGAATGACCCGTCGCTTCAGTCCTATATCGTGCTGAGGAATCTGGCTTACGACACGGAGGTGCTCGACCAGTATCTGGTCACCACCAACCCCGAAACCGGCGCCACGGTCTGGACGACAATCGTCGAGTTCTCCCTCTTTGAGGATATCATCGACAAACTCGGAATCGATCAGGATATCGAGATCGTCGGCACGCCGGAATATGTCTGCGAAGACAGTTCCTGCGACTGCTGCGGATAAAAGGCTGTAAAAAACAGCCGGCCATCCTCCTCAAAAATGCGGCCACGAGGCAGGCATGAAACCCGTTTCACGGAATACCGCCGTTCCCCCCAAAAACCGGGGACGGCGGTATTTTTCTATCTGCGGGAGTCTCTGCGGGTTTTGCAGAGCAAAAAAGGGCGCGTACCCTCCGAAGTACGGCGGGAACGCGCTCCGCATATGATGAAACAGCAGTGCATCCGCACTGCATTGTATCATGGAGGGAACTCAATGGCCAACACATTCCATGCATCCGGCTCGGCCGGGACGTTTGACGCCTCCGCCGGCGCCGTTTTTCCGCCCTTTCCTCCCTGCCCCCGTGGTCCTGCGGGACCGCCCGGGCCGCCGGGTCCCCGCGGGCTTCCGGGGAGTCTCAACAGCACGGCCGCATGTTTTGTTTATGCGCAGCTTGCCCATCTGCTGGAGCAGCTGATCGTGCTGTATCCGGGGCTGACGCTGTATGTCTTTCTGCCGGGAATCAGCCCGTGGTGGATCTCCGGGATTCCGGAACGGGTCTATCAGTCGACGGAGGGCACCTACGCCGGGCTGTTTATCCTTGACGGCGGCGGGGAAGTGGCCTTTCCGCTCAGCGCCATAGCGGCCCTGCAGTTTGACACCGACCCGCCGGTGGTTTACAACCCCGCCATCACCTATCTTCCGAAACCAAGCTTTCCGCCGGGCTGCGATACGAACATCGTCACGGCGATTTATGAGTATGTAGCCACATTATCCGGAGACGTGCTGTTCAACATCGGCTCCAACGTCCGCAGCACGGGCCCGATCTATCTCAACCGATACGGGCTGATCGTACAGGCGGATGCCCTTGGCAACGATCCATCCTTTATTCCTGTGACGTATATCACCGGAATCGCCCCGCAGGATGCGGCAGGTGCCGGAGCAAAGAAAGCGGCAGCGAGCAGCGAGGAAGCGGGGTGCGTGCCGCAGACCAGAATCCAGGCCACGTTTTTGCCCTGAGATAAGGCAAACCGGGGATAAAAAACCGCCCTGATTTTGATGCCGGGGCGGTCTGATCCGGACTGGAAGGCGAAACGCGGGAAAGCGGAGAAAGCATAAAGCGCCGCGCACAGGCTCAGTAAAGAAAGAAAAACTCCTGAATGACGGGCGCCCCCGGAGGGGTGCCCGTTTTTTGTATGCATACGCATACCAAAGGGCTTCCCGTCCTATCCCGCAATTTTATATAAATTGGAAAAAAGGCTTGAAGTATCGGAAACTCCTGCTACACTGAAGGTACGGCGCCGGAAATGAAATCCGAAAGGGAGATCTTTATGGAAGAATACCATGTCAAAAAGATCGGCGTCATCCGGGCCGACGAGGCCGGGATGCGCGTCGAGCTGGAGAAATCATATGCCCCCGCTCTTGCCGGCATCGAGGGATTCAGCCACCTCAACATCCTCTGGTGGTTCTCCGGATGCGACAACGAGCATTCCAGAAGCCGCCTGACCGAAAAATCCCCATATAAGAATGCACCTGATCTCATGGGAACATTTGCGACGCGTTCCCCGGAGCGGCCGAACCCGATCGCGCTCTCCTGCGCGCAGGTGACCTATGTCGACGAGAAAAACGGGGTCGTCGGCCTCGCCTATATCGACGCGTTCGACGGCAGCCCGGTCCTCGATATCAAGCCCTATACGCCGAGCCTCGACCGGGTGGAGGCCCCCTCCGTCCCGGCATGGTGCGCGGGCTGGCCGAAATGCTATGAGGAATCCGGGGATTTCGACTGGGGAAGCGTATTCAATTTTTGAGCACGGATCGTTTCATATCCAAAAAAGGGCGCAGCGAAAAACTGCGCCCTTTTTGAAATACGGTCCGTCTCTAGCCGCGGCGGATAACGGCGCCCGGCTATCGGATTCCCCAGCAATATTTTTTGTCGTTTTTTAAAACATCGAGGCTGCAGCGGAGGCACAAGCCGTTATGGCAGCAGATCATTTCCCCGCAGCCGGGGCAGCTCCATCTCTCGGCCTCTTTCCGGAGAAAAGCCTCCATGCCGTTTTCCCGGATATCGCGCAGGTTTTCGATCATGCTCATGTGGTATTTCGTGCGGTAGCGCCTGTCAAGATTCCGGAGCCGCCTGCAGGGGAAATCCGGGCATTCCGAGCAAAACCGTACGGCGCCGTTTTCGAGGCGCGCGCACCGGCCCGCCATATACAGGCAGCCCTTGCCTCGGGGCAGACAGCCCTCGCAGTAGGTACGGTGAAACCCTTCGCGGTTGATCTCGTTTTTTCTGCCGAGGTAGGCGATACAGAGCCCGCAGTTCATCCCGCAGGGCGCAATCAGATCCTCGCAGAGCGCAGTTTGTTCCGGATGAATTTCCATAACGTCACAAGCCCTTTCCTCCGGTCTCATATCTGTATGTTGCGTTCACGCCCGAAGGCCGTGTTCACGCCCGAAGGCCGTGCTCACGCCCGAAGGCCGTGTTCACGCCCGAAGGCCGTGCTCACGCCTGAAGGCCGTGCTCCTGCCGTTCCATGTTTTCGACCACGACGTCGAAGATATCCCC
>CAYMNV010000024.1:18762-30903 GCA_964391915.1 uncultured Oscillospiraceae bacterium | reverse complement strand
CGGTGGAAAAGGCGCAGCCGGTGGATATGTTCCCGCACACGGTGCACGTTGAGACGGTGGTGTTACTGTCAAGGAAACGATGAACTCGATATGGAGTTGATATAGTATGCTGGAGAGAATGGATATTTTCTTTGAAAACAGATTGTCAGGTTATGATGATCACATGCTTTCCCATATTGAAGGCGCAAGCGAGTTTTATAAATACACTGCCGCACAACTTCCGATGGAAGATGACAGTGAAGTCCTCGATTTGGGTTGTGGAACAGGGCTTGAATTGGAAGCATACTTCTCCTTAAATCCCAATGTGCGTATTACGGGGATTGATTTATCTGTGGCTATGCTAAATACGCTTAAAGCAAAATTCCCCCATAAAGATATGAAGTTCATTCATGGTTCATATTTTGAAATTCCTTTTGAAGATAAAAAGTATCATGCCTCCGTATCCGTTGAATCCCTGCACCATTTTTCCGCAGAAGAGAAGTTATCGTTGTATCAAAAGCTTCTTCGTGCTCTTAAAGACGATGGATATTTTATTTTGACGGATTATTTTGCAGAGTCTGCGTCCCTTGAAAAAGAGTGTTTTCACAATCTTGAGTTATTGAAACAAGAGGAAAAAATCACAGATCACGCACTCTATCACTTCGATACGCCGTTGACCGTAGAACATGAGATGGGGATTCTGACCGAGGCGGGATTCGCAAATGTAACAATATTGAAGAATTGGAGTTGCACCTATACTCTGAAAGCTGAAAAATAAATTCCAGTTTGTCTCGGCTGGGGATTTTTCCACGTTGAGACGGTGGTGCTGATATCGCGGGGCAAAAATATCAGGGCTGAAAAAAAGTCGGTAAAATAAAGGGTTCCCGCTACATGGCCCACCTTTCGCTTCGATAAGCGGAAGGCGCCTCTATGCGCGGGAACCTATCTATGTCTGAAAAGCAGACCAGATTGAGCGGACGAATTAGATAAAATACTTTGTTTTGTGAAAATAAGCCTTTATAAGCAGAGGAAACCATTATGATACATTGAATTCTTCCCTCGTTTCCCACCAGCCGAAAGCTACAATGGCATTTATCATCTCAATCCCGGAAGACTTCAGGAACAGAAGAACATTTCCTCCCGGAGGTACGATTATTTTCCCGTCCTCTTCAGATACCAATGTGGTATCCGGAGGAACAATACGGTCTAATATATTGACTCCGCCGGAGGGTACCCCGTCGGTGGACTGTACAAATTGCAATAAAATCTTATGGTCCGGTTTGGGAAGGAAGGCTGTATTCGTAGGCGATATGAGTGAGGATGTGGCCGGATCCCCCGGGGGAGTTGTATTTAACCAGAGTTCGGCTGTAATAATGTTTAAAGAAAAGTTGGAAATTGTAAATACATTAAAAAACAAATTCTTATGAGAACTTTCAGGGTTTATAAGTGCTGCCCACGCATTGCTGCCGTTGCCAACAAATAATGTCGGCGTTTGCCCAATAAAATATTTGCCTTGCAGGGATTGATATAATGGATTGGGAATATTCACCACTTGTTGAAATGGTTTTAATTCATGAGTATATTCTATATTAATATCCGACACCGTAACACACTCTTTTGCTTATTTTTTATCTATGATATGTTCATTGGAATACGTTGGTGAAAATTTGGTATTAGTAGATTTTTATATGGCGCCCTTCCGCCTAGGCCATGCCGTTTGAACCTTTCTCTATTTTTCCCGTTCAAGGCATGTGGAGCGATGGTGCTAATGCCAAAAGCGAAGGCGTGACGGCCCGAAAAGTTTTGCCGGGCGGGGAGGCAGTCCACCGCCTTGGAATATCAAGTTTGCTTGAGTCTAATCGATGAAGAGGGTACATTATGAAAAGAAGACTGTTCTGCGAAATATCCCCTTTTACTTATAAAATATCCGTCTTTAAATGCCGGCTGATCCGGTCCGTAAAAAATGCATTGACCAAAGGCGGGTTTGCAAAAACCATCTCCGCCGATCCGCTGCCGTATCTCGTCTACCGGCATAAATCCCTGATCCGGCGCAGACTCGGCAACGTGGATATGCGCCTGCAGGAAAACAAGGCCGTCAACCTGTCGCTGGCGGCTCCAAAGGTCAGCGGCGTTCTGATCCGCCCTGGCGAAATCTTTTCGTTCTGGGAGCTCGTGGGAAAGCTGACCGCGCAAAAGGGTTATAAGGAAGGGCTTACGATCTCAAACGGAAAGCCTTCGAGCGACATCGGCGGCGGGATGTGTCAGTTCACGAATCTGATCCACTGGATGGTGCTGCATACGCCGATGAAGATCGTCGAGCACCACCACCACGATTATATCGATCTGTTTCCGGATTTTAACCGGCAGATCCCTTTCGGCACCGGCACCTCCATCATGTACAATTATCTTGATTACCGGTTTCTCAACAACACCGACCGGGTCTATCAGCTCATCACCTACACGACCGACGAATATCTGTGCGGAGAGATCCGCGCGAGCTCCATGCAGCCGGAAAAATATCATATTTTTGTCGAGGATGAGCATTTTGAAAACGTGGACGGCGACGTGTTCCGCTGCGGGGAGATTTACAGGAGCCGGATAGACAGGGAGTCCGGAAATCCGATGGAAAAGACGCTCCTGAAAAAGAACCACGCGAAAGTGCTCTACGATACCCGCGGTTTGGATGTCGTGACCCGCTGAGACGCTCCCACAAAGACGGGTTCAGAAAGGCATCCGCCCGGCCTTCTCCATCCATGGGAAAAAGGTGCCGCGGAAATGGCATCTCCTTTTTCTCTCCGGAAGAGGCTATAAAGAGCAGAGCGGCGCGCGATGCCTTCTTTGGCAAAACCCCGCCCGGAATAAAAAGATCCCGTATATAAAAGAAAAACGCCTCCTAAGAGGCGTTTTTTTCTTCCCCAAAACGGGTATGCAGCTCAGGTCAAAATCCGTGTGACGTCGGAGCCGTCGTCCTCGTAGACGTGGAATTCGCCGAATTCGAGCCCGACTTCCTCGCCGGTCTCGTACTCGTCGTAGGTCTCCGGCGGAGCGATCACGCGGATTGTGTCGCCGCCCGGCAGCTCGACCGTGCAGTCGTTGACGTCGCCCATGAACACTTTCGTTTTAAGCACGCCGTGAAGCATGCCGCCCTTTTTGGCGAGATGAATGCTCTCCGGCCGGATCGCGACGACCACCTTTCCGGTCAGTTCACCGTCATAATCCAGCGTCTGGCTCGTACCCGTGATCGTGATCTTTCCCTTTTCGGAATCGCCGTGCAGAAAGACGATCTTGCCCACGAAGGCCGCGACGAACTGGTTGGCCGGGCGGCGGTAGATATCCATCGGGCCGCCGACCTGCTGGATGACGCCGTCGTTGATCACGATGATGCGGTCGGACATC
Organism: uncultured Oscillospiraceae bacterium; assembly: GCA_964391915.1. Classification (GTDB taxonomy): domain Bacteria; phylum Bacillota; class Clostridia; order Oscillospirales; family Ruminococcaceae; genus UMGS1668. Next base: position 27,528 of record CAYMNV010000024.1, on the reverse strand, counting down.
GTCATGGCCTCGATCTGATCGTGCGTCACATAGACGACCGTGATGCCGAGCTTGCGCTGGATCTCCTTGATCTCAAAGCGCATGCTCTCGCGCAATTTGGCGTCGAGGTTGGAGAGCGGCTCGTCGAGCAGCAGCAGACGCGGCTCGGCGACGAGGGCGCGCCCCAGTGCGACGCGCTGCTGCTGGCCGCCGGAGAGTTGAGAGGGAATCCGGTCGGCATACTGGCTCAGATGGACGACCTCCATGATGGCCTCGACCTTTTTGCGGATCTCCTCCTTCGGCAGCTTTTTGATTTTCAGCGGGTAGGCGATATTTTCAAAGACGGTCATGTGCGGCCACACGGCGTAGCTCTGGAAGACCATGCCGATATCGCGCTTCTCCGGCGGAATAAAGGTCCTGTCGGAGCTGACGACCGTGTTGTCGATGGAGATGGTGCCGGAGGTCGGTTTCTCGAAGCCGGCCAGCATGCGGAGCATCGTCGTCTTGCCACAGCCGGAGGGCCCCAGCAGCGTGATGAACTCCTTATCTACGACCGTTTGGTTGAATTCTTTCAATACTTCGACATTTCCGAAGCATTTTCTCACGTTTTCGATTTGAATCGTTGCCATTCGTCATCCCTCCTCAGATTGAGAATTTGCCCTTGGTCAGCCTGTTGAGCAGCCAGTTGACCAAGACAATGAAAATCAGAATCGCTCCGGCCATGGTGGAGGCCATCTGCTGGCTGTCGAACTCCTGGAACCGGAACAGGATGACACCGATGGTGGTCGTATCCGTGGAATAGAGGATCGTGGACATCGTCAGCTCGTAGAAGCAGGGCATGAAGATCAGAAACCAGCCCGCGACGACGGAGGGCGCGATCAGAGGCACTGTGATGTCCTTAAAACTTCGGAACCAGCTTGCCCCGGAGATCAGCGCGGCCTCTTCGAGTGAGGCGTGGATCTGCGTCATCGCCGAGACGATGGTGCGCATCCCCATCAGCAGATATTTAATCATATAGGCGATAATCATAATCAACAGCGTGTTGTAGATGTTGATGACGAACTTGCCGTTCATCGTCATGATAAGCCCCAGCGCGATGACGATGCTCGGCGTGCCGGAGCCTAAGGTGATCAGGAAATCCGGGATGCGGCGGCCTCTGACGCGCGTGCGGGTCAGCAGGTAGGCCATCACGCAGGAGATCCCGATTCCGGCCGTCGCCGCCGTCGCCGCCGCGATCAGCGAGTGCTGCACGGCATTGAGGATCTGTTTTCTCGTGAAGAGCGAAGCCCAGTATTTCAGCGTGAAGTTGCCCCCGTCCCAGGCCGTCTTGCCCATCCGGATCGAGAAGGACGTATCGAACACCGAGATGAACGGGATCGCGACGACCACGACCGCAAAGACGATCACAAGGATCGTGAGCGGGATGCGCCATTTTCCGAGATCCACGATATTCGGGCGGACGGATTTGCCCGAAACGGTGATATATTGCTTACGGCCCACGACGAAAGTGGAGAGATAGAGCACGACGTTCGCAATCACCATCAGGAAGACCGCGAGCGTGACGGCATCCACCAGACCGTCCGTACCGCCGACGTAGACGAGATCGATGATGCGGGTGGTGACGGTATTCACCTTGCCGGAGCCGACGATGGACGGAATGCCGTAGCAGGAGGCCGCGGAGATAAAGACCAGCAGCCCCGCCGCAACGATGGAGGGCGCCATCATCGGCAGCGTGATCGTCATGACGGTCCGAAGCGGAGAAGCGCCGGAGATCTTGGAGGCCTCTTCAAGGGAGGGGTCCATGTTCTCCATGGCACGGGATATCGTGATAAAGGCATAGGGATAATAGAACGTGGTCAGCACCCAGATCATGCCGCCGATCGTCTCGATGTTGAACGGCAGCTCGGAGAGCCCCAGTACCGAAGCGAGGATGCGGTTCAGGGTGCCCACCGTCGGGTTGAGGAGCTTGAGCCACGCCATGGCGCCGACGTAGGGCGGCACCATATAGGTCATGACAAACAGGGTGCGGAAAAACTTCTTGAAATACAGGTTGGTTCTCCCGACCAGCCATGCGAGCGGAAATGCGATGAGCACGCCCAAAAACATGGAAGCGCCGGCGGTGATGATCGTGTTGCGCACGGCGATCCAGTTGAGCGGGTAGCTGTATACATCCCGAAATGCATTCAGCGTTAAGGCGCCTTCCGGAAAAAAAGCCCGGTAAACCAAATAAAACAGCGGAAAGACCTCAAAGACGGTCAGGAACACGATGATCGCAAAGATGGCCGCCCATTTGAAACTGAAATAGGATTTTTTTGCCGTCTTCGGTGCCTCGGAAGCTCCCGTCTCCATAACACATTGCCCCCTTCTCGAAGGATGAGGCCCCGGCGCCCAAAGGAGAAGCCGCATGCCGGGGCTTTTGAAAAATTCGGCGGAAGGCGGCGGATCTGCCGCCTTCCGCCGAATTCAACAGGATATGCGAAAAATCAGCTCTCCGGGATCTTGACGGCATCCTCAAACGCGGTGCGGACGTCGGAACGATGCTGGTAGCAGTAGACCCAGTCCACCGGCAGCAGGTTGGCGGTGATCTCCGCGGTCGGAAGGGCGTCGAACGGAGGCTCCGGATAATCCTTGCGGACGGAGTGCATCCAGCCGGCGACAATCGCGGACTGTCCCTCGAGCGAGAGGAACCAGTCGGTGATGACTTCGCAGGCGGCGGAGTTGGCGTTGGCGCTCTTGTCGTCCTCGATCGTCATGATCGGAGACGGGCAGCAGATGGTGCCGTCCTCCGGATAGATGCAGGTGATCGGGGAATCCTCTTCCTCGCGTTTCTTCAGCACGGATTCCTCAAGGATCATGACTTCCTTGCATTCGCCGGTCTCGAGCTTCGTCAGGGCGACGGAGCCGGACTCGACCGCGACGTTGCGCGCGCCCAGTGCGACAAAGTAGTCGTTGCCGTACGCCTGATAGAGCGCGACGGCGGAGGCCAGCGCGGTGCCGGAGGTCAGCGGGTTCGACATGGAGATGAGATCCGTGTTGCCCTCGTCGAAGGCGAAATCATACAGACTGTGGGAAACCTGATCCTCGGTGTACATCTCCGGGTTGTAGGCAAGCACCATGTTGGAGATGCGCACCGGGTACCAGTAGCCCTCCTCGTCGTAATCAAAGGCGAGATTATCCTTCTCGGTGGAAATGTACGGGTGGAGCAGCCCCAGCTCCTTGAGCTCAAGGGCGTAGGCAGGCTCGGCGACCATCAGCATGTCGCAGCCGAGCTTGCCGGATTCGAGCTCCGCGGTCACCTTGGACTGGATCGTCCCGGTGCCGCCCTGGAAGAACTCGATCTCGCAGTTCGGGAAGACATCCGCGAGCGTCCCCTCAAGGGCATCGATGATGTCCTGATACATGGAAGTGTAAATGACGACTTTTCCGGTTACTTCGTCGTGAACGGTCATATCCGTAGTATCCACCCCGGATTCCGATCCGCCGCAGGCGCTGAGACCGATTACCATCAGAGCGGCAAGCAACCAAGCTAGCAGCTTTTTCATTGTGTTTCCTCCTTACATCATTTGTTTCTCATAAACCGGAGGGGTGTTCGTCCCCTCCAAACCTATTATAAATGTCCCGGCCGGTAAAAACAATCTCCAAAATGCTTTTACCTTCCGAAATTCGTTGAAAGCTTTTATTAACAATGCACAATTTTTACGTGCGAAGTCTGTAGATTCTTCCGTTTTTTCTCATATCCGCGCAAATTTCCCAGGAATAAAAATACGGAATATTTTCGTAGTTTATACAAAATTTTCTGATTTTTCCATGCCGGACTCCCCCGTCTCCCGCGCTCTCCAATCCGGAGAGTATCGGTTTGCGCCGTCTCCCCTCCGGAGAGCGCCGATCTCCGGATTCTTCCGGAACAAAGAGAGAAAACGGGGTTTGACTCGCCGCGGAAGATGAGATATAATCAATACCGTTGTCACACTCCCGGCCGGGTATGCCGCTCCCGCCCAAAGCAAAAAGCGGCCTGCGCTCGGCGAGGACTTTCTCCGCTTATGGAGCTTCCGTTTCTGCCCGTTTTCCGGTTCTTCGATTTTTGCTGTTGAAAATATGGGAAAAATAGGAGATAATAGGTAACCGGGGGAAACCGCCCGGATTGGGCGCGGGGCGGAACGCATGCCCCGGGCGGGAACCGTCCTGCGCAAGCTCAGGGCGGGAGCCGTCCTGCGCAAGCTCCGGACGGAAACGAAAAATATCGGCAGCCGCAGCCACTGCAGCCGCTGCGGTTTGAATTCACAAGAAAGAGGTACACGTATGCCAGACATCAGTTATTTCACTTCGGAAAGCGTAACGGAAGGCCACCCCGACAAAGTGTGCGATCAGATCGCCGACCGGATCCTGGACGAGCTTCTGAGGGAGGACCCCTTCTCCAGGGTCGCCTGCGAAGTGACCGCCATCCCGGACAAGCTCCATATCTTCGGCGAGATCACCTCCAAGGCCAGAGTGGACTATGCGCAGATCGCCCGCGGCGTCATCACGGAGATCGGCTATACGGAGGCCGGCCACGGCTTTGACGCGGAGAGCTGCGCCATTACGGTGGATCTGCACGAGCAGTCCCCGGACATTGCGATGGGCGTGGACCGCAGCGATCCGCTCGACAGCGGCGCCGGCGACCAGGGCATCATGTTCGGCTACGCGTGCCGGGAGACCGACTGCCTGATGCCGCTGCCGATCGAGCTTGCCCATGCGCTTTCGCGCAGGCTCGCCTATGTCCGGCACAATAACATCCTGCCCTACCTGCTGCCGGACGGCAAATCGCAGGTGACGGTGGAATACCGCGACGGCGTTCCCTGCCGGATCAAGACGGTTGTCGTCTCCTCCCAGCACGAGGCCTACACCGACGAGGATACCCTGCGCCGCGACATCGTCGAACACGTCATTCTTCCGACACTGCCGGCATCCATGCTGGATGAGCAGACGGAATACCTGATCAACCCCACCGGCCGCTTCATCATCGGCGGCCCGGCCGGAGACTCCGGCCTCACCGGACGCAAGCTGATCGCCGACACGTACGGCGGCTACTCCCGCCACGGCGGCGGCGCCTTCTCCGGCAAGGACCCCACGAAGGTGGACCGCAGCGGCGCCTATATGGCCCGCTATCTTGCGAAAAACATCGTTGCCGCCGGGTATGCCGACCGCTGCGAGGTGCAGATCGGCTACGCCATCGGCGTCGCCCAGCCGGTCTCCCTGCGGGTCGACACCTTCTGCACCGAACACATTCCGGTCGGGGAGATTCTGGAGAAGATCCGCGGCACCGTGGATCTGCGCCCTTCCGCCATCATCAGGCGGCTTGGCCTGCGCAGCCCGGTCTATGCCCGCGTCTCCTGCTACGGGCACTTCGGCAGCAACGCCTCCGGCCTCCCTTGGGAGAGAACCGATCTTGCGGAGGAATGGACTTCCTCCGCCGGAGATGCTCCGTCCGGCGCCTCCCGCATGAAAGAGGCCGCCCCGGAGAAAATCTCCTCCCCCGCCGCGGATTTTGCGCCCCTCCCGGAGCAGAAATTCTGCGTGCTCGGCGACTCCATCGCCAAAGGAGTCGTCTGGAGCGAGGAGCGGAACCGCTATACGAATTCCGGCTACGGCTGCGTGGATCTTTTTAAGGAGACCACGGGCCTCGATATCGTCAACCTCTCCCGCTTCGGCTGCACGCTGCCCAAGGGCTTCCAGATCGCGCAGAAGAACGCCGAAGCGCTGAAGGACAGCGCGGTCTTCGTCTCCTACGGCGGGAACGACTCCGATTTTCGCTGGCCGGAGATCGCCGAGGACCCGGACGCCGCCCACGACTGCAACACCCCGCTCTCCGTGTTCGCCTCCACCTTCGATTCCCTGATCTCCCTCCTCAAAAAGGAGGTTTCTCAGGTCTTTCTGCTCAACCTGCCGCCGATCGACCCCGAGCGGTACTTCGCCTTTATCGGGCGGGGCCTCAACCGGGAGAATATCCTCAAATGGCTCGGCGGCTCCGTCAAGGGCATTTATTTCTGGCAGGAGATGTTCAGCCAGCAGGTCTCCAATATCGCGCTGAAGTGGAATCTGCCGCTGATCGACATCCGCACGCCGTTCCTGATGCGGCGCAACCCGTCGGATCTGCTCTGCGCGGACGGCATCCACCCCAACCGGGAAGGCCAGCAGCTGATCTACAATACGGTCGACAGTTACTTCGGCCGCCGCGCGTATAGCTGACCCCCGCGCTTTCGCAAAAAAACAGACGCCGGACGGTTCCTTGAGCCGCCCGGCATTTTTTATGCTGCCTTATAAAACTGTCGAAAAGTCCGTCCGGAGAACCGTATTTTCGATATGTGAGAACCGCCGGCCAGTATCCGGCTGCGGCTCTTCCCGGGCGGCATCATCCGCTTTGAGCATGCTCAAAACGGAGAGCGCCGGTTCCGTTTCTGCCGGATTTCTTTCTGAATTTGCCGGATGCGGCCTTTTGCCTTGCAAAGATCCCGGAAGGCGCTACAATGAAGGCGCGGGAGGAAAAGCACGTGGAAAGGAGAATCGCCATGTCAGATTCTGTCCGTGAGGAAGCGATCCGGGAAGCGGTCAAAGAGCTGCTGGAAGCCGAAGGCGGGGATCGGAATCCGCCGGAAGGCAAGCCTGCCTGCGCAAAATTCCAGAAGAACCCCGTCTGCGTCCGCTGGAACTACGAAGAAAAAGACGGACCCGTTCCGGCCAATATCGTCTGAGCCATTCAAAAAAGCAAAAAGCAACGCCCGTACCCCGGAGTGAGGATGCGGGCGCCGGTTTTGATTCATTCCCCGGCGAAAAAACGGAATCCGCAGGGCCGGAAAGGTAACCTGCCGATCCGTATAAAAAGATCCGGTGTGCCTTTGCGCCGGATCTTTTTATGAGGAATCCGAAAGCGGCCGGTTTTTCCGGCGCCATAGGCAAAAAAACGCCCGGGAAGTTTTCCTTCCCGGGCGGATATTTTTATTCCCGGTCGCCCATCTCCACATAGGGGATGTGCTTCACATAGGCACGGTAGGCCGGACGCATGATCCTGCCGCCCGTCATGACCTCCTCAATCCGGTGGGCGCACCAGCCGGAGATGCGGGAGACCGCAAACAGCGGCGTAAAGAGCTCCTGCGGGATGCCGAGGATGCCGTAAACAAGGCCGGAATAGAGATCCACGTTGGCACACATCGGGATCTCCTGATTCTTGCGCTCCATGATGAGCGGCACCGCGACGCGCTCCACGGTCTCCATGATATCGAGGTCGCGGGTGTCGATGCCCTTTTTCTCCGCCACCTCGCGGGCAAATTTCTTGATGAGCACCGCTCTGGGGTCGGATTTCGTATAGACCGCGTGGCCGATGCCGTAGATCTTTCCGGAGCGGTCGCCCGCCTCGCCGTCGAGGATTTTGCCGAGATATGCCCGCATCATGCCGTCGTCGGTGGGGTCGGACACGTTCTCCTTGATATAGCGGAACATCTCAATGACCTTCGCGTTGGCGCCGCCGTGCAGGGGGCCCTTGAGGGAGCCGAGTGCGCCCGCGATCGCGCTGTAGGTATCCGTCCCGGAGCTTGAAAGCGCCCGGCAGACGAAGGCGGAGTTGTTGCCGCCGCCGTGTTCCGCGTGGAGCACCAGCATGGTATCGAGGAGCTTTGCCTCCTCGTCGGTATACTGTTTATCCGGGCGAACCATGCGCAGGAAGTTCTCCGCGAGCGAGAGGTTCTCCTTGGGCTGGTGGATATACAGGGACTGCTCCTGATAATGGTGGCGCATCACCGCATAGGAATTCGCGACGAGCACCGGCAGGCGCCCGATCAGCTCGATGGAGGTGCGGAGCATGTTTTCCAGCGAATTGTCCTCGGGGTTGGGATCGTAGCTGTAAAGCGCCAGCACGCAGTTTGCGAGCTTATTCATGATGTTGGCGCTGGGCGCCCGCATGATGATATCCTCGGTGAAATTTTCCGGCAGGACGCGCGCCTTGGAGAGCACCGCGTCGAAATCCTGAATCTCCCGGGCGGTCGGCAGCTTGCCCATCAGCAGCAGGTAGGCCACTTCCTCATACCCGAAGACGCTGTTTTTCCGGTTGGAGGCCACAATCTCCTCCACGTCGATGCCGCGGTAGTAGAGCTTGCCTTCCATCGGCACGCGCATCTCGTCTTCCACATAGTAGCCCATCACGCTGCCGATGCGGGTGATGCCCGCCAGCACGCCCGTGCCGTCGGCGTTCCGGAGACCGCGCTTGACGCCCTCGTCCGTGACCAACTTCTTATCTATCGTATATTCCTCGCGCACACTGTCGGCAATTCTTGCAGCATAGGCCACCGGCAAGCCCGTGTCATAGATCATCGTTACGCGCCCTCCAGCCATTTTTATTTTGTACTCCCATTTCTGGAATTGATTGCTATTGTACCCGATATCCGTGGAATTTGCAAGTCCCATTTTTATTTTTGCAAATTCATACAAATATCACCATGTTTTCTCTCTTTTAAACAGCAATGTGAAAATTCCGTTTGCTCCGAATGCATTTCTCTTGCCAGTCAAAATTCATATGGTATAATATCCGTAGGAAGGCCGCGGCGCGGTTTCCATCTCCGGTCATGAAGTGCCGGAGAAAGTTTGGCTGTTCATCCGGCGGAACTCATGGTAAAATAGCGGCAGGAACCGCAAGGCGGCTATAATACTCTAATTCTATGGCCCGCCCGCGGCGCTACGCCCGCGGCGCTCCGCCCGCGGCGCTCCGCCCGCGGCGATGGCCAATGGATACCACCACGCTGTCGCGTTATGGTATAATAA
>CAYMNV010000024.1:6925-18662 GCA_964391915.1 uncultured Oscillospiraceae bacterium | reverse complement strand
CGCCCGCGGCGATGGCCAATGGATACCACCACGCTGTCGCGTTATGGTATAATAAAACGAAAGCAAAAGCAATCTTTACAGATATTCGGAGGCCGATATGATCACGTTACACGAAAAAGGCGTCTATTGGCGAAACGGGACGCCGGCCGAAGCCGTTACGGCCGAAGCCGCTACGGCCGAAGCCGTTACGGCCGAAGCCGCTACGGCCGAGGTTCCCGCGGCGGATCTCCCCGCACGGGAGAAGACCATCGCCTACTCCATTCTGCGCGGGCACGACCGCTCCGGCGGCGGGGACACCCTACGCATCCGCTTCGACAGCCTGATCTCCCACGACATCACCTATGTGGGAATCATTCAAACGGCAAAGGCGAGCGGACTCACGCGGTTCCCTCTGCCCTACGTGCTGACGAACTGCCACAACAGCCTCTGCGCGGTGGGCGGCACAATCAATGAGGACGACCACGTCTTCGGGCTCTCGGCGGCAAAAAAATTCGGCGGCATCTATGTGCCGGCGAACCTTGCGGTTATCCACCAGTACGCCCGCGAAATGCTCGCCGGCTGCGGGAAGATGATCCTCGGCTCCGACAGTCACACCCGCTTCGGCGCACTGGGCACGCTCGGCGTCGGCGAAGGCGGCCCGGAGCTCGTCAAACAGCTTCTGGAAAATACCTATGACGTGCCCGCGCCGCAGGTGGTACTCGTCTATCTGACGGGCGAGCCGGGCCACGGGGTCGGGCCGCAGGACGTATCCGTCGCTCTGTGCGGCGCCGTCTATAAAAACGGCCTTGCGAAGAACCGCATTCTTGAATTTGCCGGCCCGGGCGTTGCGAAGCTGCCGATGGATTTTCGCATCGGCATCGACGTGATGACCACGGAGACCGCCTGCTTAAGCTCCGTCTGGGCGACCGACGGCGCCGTGGAGGAGTATCTCGCCGTCCACGGCCGCGCCGAAGAGTATCAATCCCTCGCCCCTGCGGAGGGCGCCTACTACGACGCCATGATCGAAATCGACCTTTCCACCATCGAGCCGATGGCGGCCCTGCCGTTTCATCCTTCCGAGGCCGTCACTCTCCGGGAGCTTATAGAGAACCCCGGCGACATCCTTCGCGCGGTTGAGAAGCGCACCGAGGAGCAGCTCGGCGGGAAGGCCTCCCTTCACCTGACCGAAAAAATCCGGGACGGCAGGCTCTGGGTCGACCAAGGTGAAATCGCGGGCTGCTCCGGCGGTATGTACGACAACATCGCCGAGGCCTCCGCCATTCTTGAAGGCTGCGGCACCGGAAGCGGCAATTTTTCGCTCTCCGTCTACCCCTCCAGCATGCCGGTCAATCTGGAACTGCTCAAAAACGGCATCCAGCAGCGGCTGCTCGAGAGCGGCGCGCTCTTCAAGCCCTGCTTCTGCGGGCCGTGCTTCGGGGCCGGGGATGTACCGGCCAACAACGGCCTCTCCATCCGCCACACCACCAGAAACTTTCCGAACCGCGAGGGCTCCAAGCCCGGCGAGGGCCAGCTTGCCGCCGTGATGCTCATGGACGCCCGCAGCATCGCCGCCACCGCCCGTAACCACGGCATGCTCACCTCCGCGGCGGAGGTGGACTATACGCCGCCTGCCCCGCATGTGCCGGGCTTCGACTCCGGCGTGTACGAAAAGCGGGTCTACTTCGGCTGGGGCAGCCCCAACCCGGAAACGGAGCTGCAATATGGCCCCAACATCGCGGAATGGCCGAAGTTCCCGTCTCTCGGCGAAAACCTGCTGATTGGGCTCGCGAGTGTCATCCACGATGAGGTCACCACGACCGACGAGCTGATCCCCTCCGGCGAGACCTCCAGCTACCGTTCCAATCCGCTCCGGCTCGCCGAATTCACGCTCTCCCGCCGCGACCCCAACTATGTGGGCCGGGCCAAGGCGATCCGGGAGAAGGAGGCCGCCCGCGCCGCCGGCCATGCTCCGGAGGACTTGCGGGACGTGCTCAAACGCGCCGGTGCCGATCCCGATCTCCTCGAAAAGACGCAGGTCGGCTCCGCCATCTTCTGCACAAAGCCCGGCGACGGCTCCGCGAGAGAGCAGGCCGCCTCCTGCCAGAAGGTTCTGGGCGGCTGCGCCAACCTCTGCTATGAGTACGCCACCAAGCGCTACCGTTCCAACTGCATCAACTGGGGCATGCTGCCCTTCACCATAGACAAAGACGTGCCCTTCGACTACCAGCCGGGCGACTATCTGTTCATCCCCGGCGTGCGGAGCCTGCTTGCATCGGGTGCCGCGGATTTCCCGGCCGCCGTTGTCACGCCGGAAAAGGCTGTGCCCATCACGCTGCACATCTCCGCCCTGACGGACGACGAGCGGCAGATTCTGCTCGACGGCTGCCTGATGAATTTCTACGCCGCGCAGAAAAAGATATAAAAAAGACGGACCGTATTTTCCGCCGCCGCACATTCCCGCTCCGGCGGACGACGAGCGGCAGATTCCGCTCGACGGCCGCCTTTGAATTTCTACGCCGCGCAGAAAAAGATATAAAAAAGACGAACCGTATTTTCCGCCGCCCGCACATTCCCGCTCCGGCGGACGAGCGCCCGCACTCCTCAGAAAAACGTACAAGGAAGGAACCACAGATATGGATAGGATCCGGATGAACCCCATCGTGGAGATCGACGGGGACGAGATGACCCGTGTGATCTGGAAGATGATCAAAGAAGAGCTGCTCGAGCCCTATGTGGAGCTCAATACCGAATATTACGACCTCGGCATCCAGAAGCGAGACGAGACCGACGACCGGATCACTGCGGAGGCGGCCGAGGCTATCAAGAAATATCATGTCGGCGTCAAGTGCGCCACCATCACGCCCAATGCCCAGCGCGTGGAGGAATTCGGCCTCAAAAAAATGTGGCCGAGCCCCAACGGCACGATCCGTGCCGCGCTCGACGGCACGGTCTTCCGCGCCGCCATCCTCACGAGCCGGATCAGACCCTATATCCGCACCTGGACGAAGCCCATCACCGTGGCCCGCCACGCCTATGCCGACGTCTACAAGGCGACCGAGTACCGCGTCCCCGGCCCGGGGAAGGCGGAACTGCTGTTTACGCCTGCGGACGGCGGCCCCGAGGTACGCCAGACCATCTACGACTACGAATGCCCCGGCGTGCTGCAGGGCCTTTACAACAAGGACAGCTCGATCATCTCCTTCGCGCGGGCATGCTGCGAATACGCCCTCTCGGTCGGGCAGGATCTCTGGTTCTCGACCAAGGATACGATCTCCAAACAGTACGACCAGACCTTCAAGCTCCTTTTCCAGAAGATTTACGACGAAGAATACAAGGAGAAATTTGAGAAGGCCGGCATTACCTATTTCTACACGCTGATCGACGACGCCGTGGCGCGCGTGGTCCGCAGCGAGGGCGGTTTCGTCTGGGCGCTCAAGAACTACGACGGCGACGTGATGAGCGATATGGTCTCCACGGCCTTCGGGTCGCTGGCGATGATGACGAGCTGCCTCGTGAGCCCCGACGGGAATTTTGAGTACGAGGCCGCCCACGGCACCGTCACCCGCCACTACCACCGCTACCTGCAGGGCGAGAGCACCTCGACGAACCCCATCGCCACCCTCTTCGCTTGGACGGGTGCGCTGGGCAAACGGGGCGAGCTCGACGAAAACGCGGCGCTCTGCACGTTTGCCAAAAAGCTCGAGGCCGCCGCGCTCGCAACCATCGAAAGCGGCATTATGACAAAGGATCTCGCGGAGATCAGCGAGGGGGACGACGTCTCCTGCGTGGATACCGCCGCGTTCCTGCGGGCCATCCGCACGCAGTACGACGCCATGTAAGCAGGACTCGGCACGCCCCGGCTGTGCGGATTCTCCTTTTTCCGGCCGCCGGAAAGAAAAAGAAAAAAGCTGGGACCGCGGATTTTCTCCGGGGTCTCAGCTTTTTTTATTTCGTATGCCCCGTGCCGCGGTTCCGCGCCTGCGGAAGGCGGCGGCCCGGGGGATCTTCATGGGCAGGCGGCTTATGTAAAAGCAAAAGCGCCGATGCTCATGCTATTTTTTATGGAATCCGGCTCAGCCGATAAACTCTTGGGTCCAGTAGCTGCCGCCGGCGACATATCCGACGCCGATCTGTGTATAGGAGGCGTTGAGGATATTTGCGCGGTGGCCGGCGGAGTTCATCCAGGCGTTGACGACCGCCTGCGGCGTCGCATAGCCCATGGCGATATTCTCACCGGCGGTCCGGTAGGTGAGGCCGAAGGCCTTCATCATCTCAAACGGCGAGCCGTAGGTCGGGCTCGTGTGGGAGAAATACTTGAGGTCATGCATGTCCTGCGATTTGTAGCGGGCCACGCGGGAAAGCTCCCAGTTCTCGGTCAGCGCCTTGAGCCCGTTTTTGACACGGACCTCGTTGACGAGGCGGATCACTTCTTTTTCATAGGCGCGCACCGCCGTATCGGTGCCCGGAATCGTCAGCACGTCGCCGGGATAGATCAAATCGGCATTTTTGATCTGTGAGTTTGCGGCGATCAGCTCGCTGCAGCCGACCTGATATTTCACTGCGATCTTCCACATGGTGTCGCCCGACGCCACCGTATATGTGGTACCCGTCGCCGCCATGGCCGGAATCATGCTGGCCAGAAGCAAAAACAGCGCGATACACGCCGCCAGAATTTTTTTCATCGTTATCACCATTCCTTTTCGGGGGACCGCGCCGTCTCCGTCTTGCGGGAGCCGGACCTTTCGGCCCAAGAGGCACGGGCCCGGGTTTCAAAATTTCGGACGATTAACAGCAACCGGCTGACCTGATCCAGACCAGCCGGTTGTTTTTTCGATTCCGTCATTTGACGGATGGGATGTTTTTTTCAGCAGCCGCCGCAGCAACGACCAAAGTAAGAGCAGAGAAGCTGCCAAAGATCGGCACAATTTCCGTTAGAGCAATAATTTCCAAAACAGAACATGTTTATACCTCCTGTAAAAAAGATTGCATCGCGAATGCTGCTGTCAGCATAACACCTTTCTTTTCCCGTTTCAAATGCAATATCTGCCAAAGCGAAAAAATGGAAGGCATCGGACAAAGCGCTTTCCAAAGCCTTTCTTCCATTCCGTTTTCCGGCAGAAAAAGCAAGAAGTTTTTCCTTTTTGGAGCTCATACTGAAATTTTGAAATTTAAAAGCTGCATATTTTTTATTTTCAGGTTTCCGATCTTTTCCTCTGCCCCTCACAAAACCGACAAAAAACGCCCGGAACCATTTCCGGGCGTCTGCCGGCCTGTCGGCTTCAGGCAAGTCCATAACTTTCTGTAAATGTGGAGCCGAGCTCAAACATCTCGCCGTTGGTATCCGTCATCGTGCTGCCGTCATAGCTGAAAGCAGCCGTGCGCGGATCACCCACCGCCTGAAAGCGGATGGTGCCTTCCTGAATCTCATAGGTTGCGGCCTGTCCCTCCGAGAGGATGGTCTCGTCGCTCTCAAACGTCGTGCCGAGATAGGCCTGCCCGTTATAGAAGATCAGCGTGTAGCCGTCGTCGGAATCCCAGCGGCTGTCGGGGATGGTCTCGCCGTTCCCCGGCTCTGCCGCCGAAGGCTCGCCCGCGGATTCTATGGCGGATTCCGGGGCGGATACGGTCTCCGGCTCCGGCAGAGGCAAAACCTCCTCGGGCATGCTTTCGCCGAGATAGCCGGCGAGCCGCTCCATCTGCGCATAGAGACGCGCGCAAAAATCGACGTACTCCTCCTGCTTGGTGTCGGCGGGGAAGGCGTGAATCTCCGCATACGTCGCGGCCAGATCGCCGCAGAGAGAGGGAAGCTCCCCGTCTCCGGATTCCAGCGCACGCTCCTCCAGAAACCGCACCGTGTCGGCCTCGTCCTCCCGCGTGACAAGCAAAAGTCCGGGGCCTCCGTAAAATTCCTCGTCGGAGGGCGCCGCGGCCTTTTCGTAAAAGCCGTTGTAATAGACGCGGAAATCGTCAAGCACCTGCAGCAGCTCCGCTGCGGTCTCCGCATCCGGGCCGGAACTTTCTCCGGAGCTGCCTGGTCCGGAATCCGAATTCGGAGAGCCGCCGCAGCCGGAGAAGGCCGCAAGCACCGCCGCCGCCATCAATAAAAACAAAAGCCGCTTCATCCTTCGCCCTCTTTCTCAAATGACCGTCGGGATCGTTGTGCCCGACCCCGGGCCTGTTACTCGCCGAGCGCTTCCACGCGGAAGACGACCGGGCGGATACCGTCGGTGCAGCAGAGGATCTGCTCGCCCTCCCTGCTGTTCCACGGCGCAAAGGAGGCGCCTGCGGATAGGGCGCTCACGCCGTGATAGATGTCGATCCACGCCCACGGGCAGAATCCCGCCGGCATCTCCGCGCCGCCCTCGTAGAGAAATTCGTCGCCCACCTTCAGCAGAGGGCACGCGCCGGCCTCTCTGCCGTCGGTCAGGTACTCCTCCGCGAGCACGGGATCAAATTCTTTTTTGAGCACGGTAATTTTTACTTTTTTCATTTCAGACCTCGGTTCCGGCCCGTCACGGACCGTCATGATCGATCGGAGCGGCCCGGCTCCCTGTTCCCGCCCGCCGCGCAAGACGGCAGGGCCCGCGCATCCGGGCCGCATTTTGCCTCCCAAAGGCACATCCGTGCGGCAGCGGAGACGCGGCAGAAAAAAGGCGGCCCGTCAGTCGTGCTGCTTACAGGAGATCTCCTCCACGGTGAGCTTCCATACGGCGGTATGGCGCACGACATTTTCGTCAAAGGTCCAGTCCCTTTTGCCGCCATACTGCTCCATCAGGATTCGCAGCGCCGCGAGCTTCTCCTCCGGATTCTCCACGAGCGCGGCCTTTCCCCGGCCGATCACGCTCCGGAAGCGGAAGGAGCACCCGCAGCCCGTTTCGGAGAGGGAGAGCCCGTGGCCGGTATCCAGCTCAAACCCGACATCCGGGTTTTTCCGGATCAAATCCATCTTTTTGCCCTCCGAAGCGCCGTGGAAATAAAAGACCCGCCCACCTTCCGACGTGGAATAGCCGAAATTGAGCGGCACGATATATACCGTACCCTCGTCCGCAAATCCCACCCGGCAGCAGTCGCACGACCGGACGGCCGCGTCGATTTGATCCGCTTCGGTGACCTCTCTGTCTTTTCGTCTCATGCCGATCCGCCTTTCCGCTGTGTTTTTTCAAAAATTCATATCTTTCCCGATGAAAAAAAGTCTCTCGCATAGGGGAGGCGCGTCGGTCTGGGCCGTTTCCGGACGGTTAATTCTTTTATTCAAAGAAAATGCCCTGTTCCCGGAGAAGCTCACGCGATGCCCGATTCCGCAAAGATATCGTCCCAGGGGATCACGACCTCCAGCAGGGACGGGTGAAGATTGAAGGCCCGCTCGGAGTTGTAGCCGTAGGTATAGCTCGTGTATCCGTTTACCTCCGTGGCCTGCAAATCCCGGATGCCGACCTCCGAGGCGCGGTAGCGAAACACGTTTATCTCATCATAGGTTTCGGCGAACGCCCGGAGTTCCTCCGCCGTGTGCCCTGTCAGTGCCAGAAAGGTCGAGGATTCCTCGGCCAGCCCGTTCTCCGTGTAGGCCGGGCCGAGCGAGCTGTTGGAATAGAAGGTAGCCCCCTCCGTGTCGCAGAGAAACGCTTCGATAAACTCCATTTCCTGAAGCGTGGCACCTTCGTACTCAAAATAGCCGCCTTCGCCGCTCAGCAGAAAATCTTCCGGCAGGATCGTATTCGGCACCGTCAGCGTCAGCGTGACCTCATATTTGCCCAAGTCCGTCGTCACGATCTCGGCCAGGAGGCTTCCGCCGTTGTCCAGCGGATAGGTTTTGGAGAAGGTGATCTCCGCGGCGGGCTCCTGAACGGCATCCGGTATATCCTGCGTAGGGATGCCGCCCGTCTGCTCCGGATGATCGCCGGAGGGACCGGCCGCAAATGCCAGCCCAAGGAACAGCACGACCGCCGATACGGCCAGAAGCGCGATTCCGGCGACGACCTTCCCGCCCCGCAGGCGGAAAAAGAGGAAAACGTCGGCGGCAATCACGATCAGGAAAAACATCCAGCCCAGAAAGCCCACGCCGGCCAGCGCATAGACCGCTGCGAAGAGTACCGCGAGCACGCCCATGGCAATAAGCTGCCAGGTTCCGCGCCGCTTTTTCGGTACGGATGCTCCCGGAGCCGCCTGCCCGTAAGCCGGCGCAGGCGTGTGATAGGAAGCGGCCGGTGCGGCATACCCGCCTGCCCTCCCGTCAGGAACGCCTGTCGAAACGACAGGAACGCCGGTTTCGGGCACGGATTTGACCGGCCTGCCGCAGACGGTGCAGAAGGCTGCCCCCGGGGCGAGCGGCGCGCCGCAGTTGGTGCAGAAGGCCCGCTTCCCTCCGTCCGCAGACGATACGTCCGCAGACGATACGTCCGCAGACGGGGAAACAATCGGCACATAAGATGCTTCCGGCGCAGGCACCGCCGCCGGAACTGCCGCCGCCGGAACTGCCGCAGCCGGAGCCGCCACAGCCGGAGCTGCCACAGCAGGAGCCACCGCCGGCATATATCCGGCGGGATACATCGCTTTTTCCTTTTTCAAAACCGTCTTGAAGCTCCAGCCGAATTGCTTCGCGGTCTCCTTAACGGCCGAGGGGATCGCGCCGAGGTCGAGATTGTATTCGACGCTCCGCCCATCCGGCCCGCAGCGCACACCTTTGACCTTGCGGAAGAGCGTTTTCCCCGACTGGAAGGAGGTCTCTTCATCGCTGCCGAAGCTGAGGCCCCGGCCCGTCTCCGTCGTCTTTTCGTACATGAATGCCGTCTGCTTCTGCTCATCGAGAAAAACCGATGCCTCGTAGTCAATCTTTTTCGATCCCGTTCCCCAGTTGGCGTCAAAAAAGTTTTCGGCAATCGAGATATCGGTGCCCGTACCATACCGGGCGGAAATGCCGAGGGCGGAAAGTCTGTCTGCAATTTGCGCGAGGATCTGCTGCTTCATTTCGTCACCCTTCTCTCATGTTCATACATATCCCGGAGTCGTATTCGGGCGGCCTTCCCTGCAAGGCGCGGATCGCTCTGCCGGATCCACGCCGTCATGGAGCCGTCCCCTGTCTGGAGACGCATGGGCGGTCTTTTCCTTAAAAAACGGGAGTTCCTTTCTTCCTCATTCTATAATGGCACCGAAAAAATAACAAGTCCGGAACAAAAAAAATGGAAAACGCCGGCTTTTTGCTCCCCCGTTTGGCGCCGTCTCCGGCAGGGGCCGCTTTGTCTCCTGCCCAAACCGGAAAGGAAGCTTTAAAAAGCGGTAAAGAAATCGTATCATATCCGTTTTATATTGAAGTTATTGGGAAATATTTCTATAATAATAGAATGACGGTTTCGGCGGACAGACTGGCCGGGCCGGAAGTAAGGAATGGAGCGTATCAAATGCGGAAATGGAAGTTTTCCGGGATGGCCCGAAAAAGGATGGCGGCTCTTTTTATGGCCCTTATCGTGCTTTTCTCTCTGCCGGTGACGGCGGCCTCCGGAGAAGAGACAGCTTCGGGCGGCTCGTCTTTGGCTGAAAATGCGGACGGCGGGGCGGCTTCCGATACCCGCACGGCGCTCAAAAACGCCTTTGAGGAATGGAAAATTGCGCTCTATATTGTCGGCTTCACCGCGCTGAGCGGAGTGACCTTCTGGAGCATCTTCCTGCTGGTTGAAAGGCGGAAGGATGCACGGCGCGCCGAGCGGAACATTTCTGAAAAGCCGGACGGCGGCGTGGCGGAAACGGGCGTGCTCAAAAAAGACGACGACGGAGCCGGTGATGCTCAGCCGGAGAACCCCGGCCGGGCCGCAAAATAAAAACAGAACGGCGCATGGCCGCGCCGGAGATGGAAAAACCGGCAGCCCGACTTTCCATAGTAAAAATACGCCGCCCAAAAGTTTGGGCGGCGTATTTTTTGTCCCCTAAGCGATGCCGGGGCGTCCATCAAACGGGCACGCGGGGCCGCACAACGGCCGTATGCTCCGGTTCGGGCAGCGCATGGCCGCGGGAGGCCGGATTCAGGCTCCGCTGCGGATAAAAACAAAAGGGCTGAACCCTTGTGGTTCAGCCCTTTTACCTTGCTTTTACTTGTATCATTTGCTCAATTCAGATGCGGATTTCCGACTGTGCCCAAACTGTCAGTCCACAATAAAAAGTTTCGCGCCCTTTTCCGTATGGGAACGATGAGGATTGATATCTTCGGCAACCTGATAGCTCATTCCAGGCGTCAGCCTGAATTCTCTGCCGTCTTCAAGTTCGGTTACCAATTCACCCTCCAAAACAAAAAGAACATGCCCGCGTTTGCACCAGTGATCGGCAAAATACCCGGGTGTGTATTCAACCATACGTACTCTTATATTCCCCATTTCAAAGGTACGCCAATAGGCCTCTCCGGTGATGCCCGGATGTATGGTTGGTTGTATTGCATCCCAATCGACGGTACAAAATGGAACATCCTGAATTTTCATTTTTGTTCCTCCCTGTCATTTTATAAATAATCCGGACCGAGTATACCATAAAAAACAGCATAATAAAAGGGCTCAAACCATTGTGGTTTGAGTCCTTTTATGGTCTTTATAAATTGTATCGTTTGCCTGCTTTGGATGCGGATTCCGTATTCACGCAGTTACCCTGTCCGGCTCCTACGCCGGAAGATATCCCACGCATTCGAACCCGGCGTTTGCGCTTAGAAGTTCGCATATCTCTTTGCCTTTATAGGACAGCCGAAAAAGGATCTTTGCATTGTTATTCTCCCTGGTAATACCGCTCAGTTTTCCGTCTCGCGGCGACACGAGAGGAAACCCCGTGCCGCCGGACAAAATATCCGCCTCAAGCCTGAGACCGTGCTGACATACAATGATGGATTTTTTGCTTAATTCCGCTTTTGCGCCGAGATAAGTTGCAAGGCGGTATTCCTTCCCGTCTTTCATAACAACGCAAATACAGCCTTCAAAATGAAAACCGCAGAAAGGTATTTCCGCGATCGACATGATAACGCTGCCGCCGCCCGCAAAATCGTTTGCCTGAATCCAAACATATTTTTTTGGAAACGATTTTCCGCTGTCACCCTCGATGTATCCGGTGCCGTTTTCGAAATCATATATCTCGTTTCCAATCCTCAGCCAGCCGTTCAGTCTGTGGCGCATACTCAAAATCTTGTGCCTGCACTCCATCGGGAAGAAACGAAACGGCCCCATGATATCCGACTTTAGCGGCATAACGTCTGAATACGAAATATTCCCCCGGATCCCAGGCAGATCGATATGGATCCCTTCCGTGGAAAATCGGTTTTTACCGATGGCTATTTTCCTGCCCATCACGGCCGAAGGAAACGCAAAATGATAGGAGCGGTGATCCGTTATCATCTGTATGAATGCACCGTCGTCCGATACGCCCGGAATAAACGCGACTGTCCGCCCGTTTTTCTGGTGTTTAAAATAATATCCGCTGAACTTACCGGACATTTGGAGCACACGCTTCCGGATCGCCGACAAGCTTTTCGCTTGTCCAAATCAGAGTGCCGCGGCAGGAGCAGCCCCGCGTTTGCTTGATATCGTAACCTCTGAGGGCGAAGCCGGGATGCGGGCAGCGTTTCGGCTTCGGCGTGATGAGGTCAAAAAGTGCGGCTCCGATACTCGCAAAAAGCTGTCCCTCCGGCATGCTGTGCGAAGGGAAAAGCGCGGCGGCATATTGGTTCCTTTTTTCCCCCGCCGCGTTGGTTTTCCCGTTGTAATCACAAACGCCGAGTAACGGGAGCATTGCC
>CAYMNV010000024.1:0-6825 GCA_964391915.1 uncultured Oscillospiraceae bacterium | reverse complement strand
CGCCGCGTTGGTTTTCCCGTTGTAATCACAAACGCCGAGTAACGGGAGCATTGCCGTATCTTCCCAAAGTGATTGATTCAAAGGTTCTCATCTCCGTTTCGCTTCTCTTTTTATTATTGCCGCGGCATTCCCTGCGCATTCCATAAAGTTGGGCGGCACATATCCCTTTGTGGGATGCTGATGTCAGGCAGAGAAAAACGTACCGGTCCTTGGGAAGAAAATGACCCGAACCGCGAAGGTCCGGGTCATTTCATTTGCTTTATAAAATGTGTCGTTTGCACAATCCGGACGGCAGGTCTTCGGCGCGGGCACATACAAAAACGGCTCCCCACATTGTGAGGAGCGCGAATTGTGTGCAGGCTCAGCCTGCTGGTGGAGGCGGGGGGAGTCGAACCCCCGTCCGAAAATCCATCCATAAGAACTTCTCCGGGCGCATCCTGTCGTTTGCATTCCCTCCCCGGCACGCCGACAGGCAGGCTTACCGGTTCAGTATCCCCCTTATACATTACAAGGCCGGAGGAGCCTCCCTGCAACGTTCACCGCTAAGTCACGCCCGTTCCCAGGCCGCGGTACTCATGGGACGGACGACGGCCTATTTAGGCCGCGTAAGCTAAATTATCGTTAGCGTTTGTTGTTTTTGCCCATTTTATAGAGGGTAGGCGCCTCTGCCCGCTATCCATACTTCAGAATCCCCGTCGAAACCTTTACGCCCCCATATATAGCAAAAGGTGCGGGAGTATGCTTATACTCTCTGTTCCTTCATGCTCCTTTCAATGTCTCTTTTGGCCGCCCGCTCCGCGAGATCCTCGCGTTTGTCGTAGAGCTTCTTGCCGCGGCAGACCGAAACCGCCATCTTGACCCGCGAGCCCTTGAAATACAGCTCCGTCGGGATCAGGGCCATGCCCTGCTGCTGGATAAGTCCAAACAGCTTGCTGATCTCGCGCCGGTGCATCAGCAGCCTGCGCGTGCGCATCGGGTCCCTGTTGAAGATGTTGCCCTTCTCGTAGGGGCTGATGTGCATGCCGTTGACGAAAATCTCGCCGTTTTTGACTTCGCACCAGCTATCCTTGAGGTTGACGCCGCCGGCGCGGATGCTTTTGACCTCCGTGCCGCAGAGCTCGACCCCCGCCTCGAAGGTCTCATCCACAAAGTAGTCGTGGAAGGCCTTTTTATTGCGGGCGATCGTCTTGATTTCGTTTTTCTGCAAGGTCGGGCCCTCCTTCCCCGCCGCCGAAGACCCAGATCCGATTCAGCACGAAGTTAATGACAAGCGTCACGCCGACCAGCAGGATCTTGGCGAAATATTTGTTGAGCCCCCACACATCCGCAAGAAGCCACAGCGCCCCGAGCGAGGCCGCGTAGGAGACCAGATTGACCACGATGAACCTGACGAGCTCCGGGGAGAAAAACTTCCCCTGCGTGTCGAAGGTCCACTTCCGGTTGAGGGTGTAGCTGTTGAATACGCCCGCCGCGTAGCCGCAGGTCTGGGCGAGGTAAATATTCGGAGAAAAGAGGCCCACGGCCGAGAATACGGCGTAGTCGACCACCGTGTTGAGCACGCCGATCAAGCAGAAGCGAAGAAACTGTTTTCTGTTTTTGCCGTCTGTCAGGCCGTGAAGATTCATCTTTGCCTCCGGAATTTTTTACATGGTATTTCTGCCCTCGAGCGCGCGGTAAAGCGTCACCTCGTCGGCATATTCAAGGCTCCCGCCGACCGGGATGCCGTAGGCGAGCCTTGTCACGAGCACGCCGAGCGGCTTGAGCAGACGGGAGAGATACATGGCGGTCGCCTCGCCCTCGACGGTCGGGTTCGTGGCCATGATGACCTCCCTGACTTTGCCGTCTCCGAGGCGCGCCATCAGTTCCTTGATACTGAGCGCCTCCGGGCCGATGCCGTCCATCGGGGAAATGAGCCCGCCGAGAACATGGTACAGCCCATGATACTCCTTCGTGCGCTCAAAAGCAATGACATCTTTTGGGTCCTCGACGACACAGATCGTCGTCTCGTCGCGCGTCGGATCGGAGCAGATCGGGCAGCAGTCGCCGTCGGTCAGGTTCCGGCAGATTTTGCAGTAGCCGATCTTTTCCCGCGCCTCAAGGATCGCGCCTGCGAAGTCGCGTGCCTCCTCCTCCGGCATGCGGAGAATATGGAACGCCAGCCTCTGCGCGCTCTTTTTTCCTATGCCGGGAAGCCGCTCGAAATGCTCGGTCAGCTTCGCCAGCGGCAGCAGATTGTATCCCATGGCTCAGAGGCCGAGGCCGGGCACCTTCATGCTTCCGGTCAGCTTCGCCATCTCTTCCTCGTTCGTCTTTTCGACGCCGGAAATTGCCTCGTTGACGCCGGCGACCAGAATATCCTGCAGCATCTCGATATCCTCCGGATCCACGATCTCGGGCTTGAGCTCGATGGAAAGAATCTCCTTCTTTCCGTTGATCCGGATCGCGGCCATTCCGCCGCCGACCGTGAAGGCATACTCGCGGGCGTTCAGGTCCTCCTGAAGATCCGCCATCATCTCCTGCATCTTCTGCGCCTGCTTAAGCATTCCCTGCATGTTGGAAGGAGCGCCGCCGCCGAACCCTTCGGGCATTCTTGCTTTCATACTCTCTGTCCGTCCTTTTTTTGATACTTATCTGACTGTCACCGGAATATCCGCGGCCCCGGCACGCCGGAGCACTTCGTCGAGCGGGGTACTGCGTTTTTGCGCAGACTCCGGTTTTTTATACGGCCCGATCCCGTAGCGGCGGCCGCTGACCTCCGTGATCGCGTCTTTAATGACGCTGCGGGCGTCCTCGTTGCGCTGCATGTACGGGATAAAGGTTTCGTTCCTTGCGTCTATGAGCACCCTGTTTTCGGAAAGATACGCCTCCGAATTGGCGAGGAACGAAAAAATCATCGGGCTCCGGGCCTGAATCTTTGCGAGCACCTCTTCCCACAGGGAGAAAAGGCACGGCGCATCCGCCGGGGGTGCCTTCGCCATCGCCGGCAGGCTGCCCGTCTCCGGTGCCGCCGTCTCCGCTTCCGGTTCTTCTTCCGTCTCCGACAGGTCCGCTTCGGGTTCTTTCGGCTCCGGGCTCTTTTTTCGTGATTTTTTCTCCGGCGGATCCGCATTCGCGGCGGACGCCGAACCTGCTTTCAGCAGCGCGACCTCCCGCTCCAGCCGGTCGATCCGCGCGAGCATGGCCTCCGGTGAATCGGAGAGGTCCGGGCTGCACAGCTTCACCAGGGCGAGCTCCAGCTCGAGCCGCTTCGAGGTGGTTTTGCCCATCCTCGCGGCCGTATCCTGCAGCACGGAGATCGCGTAGAAGATCATCTGCGGCGTCAGGCGCTTTGCCTGCGCAATCAGGCGCTCCTGCTCGCCGGCCGAAACCTTGAGCACCGCGGAATCCCCCGGCACGGCCGAGGCGACCATCAGGTTGCGGAAGTGGCCGATCAGCTCGTCGCAGAGCCGGGAGGCATCCGCGGAACCGGCGTAGATCTCTTCGAGTGACCGGAGCATCCCGGGAACGTCCTTCCCGGCCGCCTTCTCCGCCAGGGCGAAAAGATGGTCGTGGCCGGAGAGCCCGGCGCATTTTGTGACCGTGTCGACCGTGATGCGCCCGCCCGCCGCCCGGCAGACGTCGAGCAGCGAGAGCGCGTCGCGCATGCCGCCGTCGGCGAGCTTGCCGATCAGGAGCGCCGCCTCGCCGTCGATCTCCATGCCCTCTTCGCCGCAGACGTAGCCCACGCGCTCGGCGATGGCCTGCGGGGTGAGGCGTTTGAAATCGAAGCGCAGGCACCGGGAGACGATGGTTGCCGGGAGTTTATGCGGCTCGGTGGTCGCCAGAATGAAGATCACGTGCTCCGGAGGTTCCTCCAGAATTTTTAAGAGCGCGTTCGCGGCCTCGCGGGTCAGCATATGGGCCTCGTCAAGGATGTAAACGCGGTATTTTGCCAGAACGGGCGTGAACCCCGCCTCGTCGCGCAGGCTGCGGATGTCGTCGATGTTGCGGTTCGTCGCGGCGTCGATCTCCTCGACGTCGAGAACCGAGCCCTCGTCGATGCCGCGGCAGATCGGGCAGACGCCGCAGGGCTCGCCGTCTTTTCCCTCCGGGCAGTTGACCGCCTTGGCGAGAATCTTCGCGCAGGTGGTCTTGCCGATGCCCCGGCTGCCGGTAAACAGATAGGCGTGGGCAAATGTGCCCTCCGCGACCTCGCGCGCAAGGATAGAGGTGATATGTTCCTGCCCGGCCACGTCGTCAAACCTGCGCGGGCGGTATTTGCGATACAGCGCCTGATACAATGCCGGGCCCCCTTTCGGCGATAAAAATGACGCAGACCTGCGTTTTGTCATGCGGCACACAGATGAATCTGCGGCACCCAAATCCACCGTTTAATGCTGCTCGGTTCCCCGCCTGACATGGTTCACGGTAATTTGTCGCACAGGACCCGTCTGCCGCATGACAAAACGCACTTCCGCGCCGGCTTGTTTTGTTTTTTTCCTGCCTTATTCGGCCGTCTCCTCCGCAGCGGGAGTCCCCGCGGCGGGAGTTTCTTCTTCCTTCGGCGCGGCAGGCTCGTCCGCGTCGGTTGCGATCTCTTCCTCCGGAAAATCGTCGTAGAGATCCTCGTCCCCACAGCAGCGGCCGCACTTCTTGGAAAGGAAATACGCTGCGGCGGCACCTGCGATAATCAGGGAGACGATTCCGACAATGATACCGATTGTTTTCATAGAATTGCCACCTTTCAGTTTTCTGCGTGTGTTCCTCAGCTTTTCACTGAGCAGATTTTTTTCGTCCTGATAGTGGTCGTAAGCGCCGACGCACGCCCTCATGATTCCGATCATCGCCGCAAGTTTCATACGCCGGCCTCCCTCGTCAAATTCTGCTCAAGGATAAAGTTATCATACCATATTTCCCGCCGCAGAACAAGTATTTCACGCTGAATTTACGTTCCGTCAAAAATTCCTGCAAAAACCGGTTATTTTTCGCCGAGCGCGTTGATCCGATCCGCAATCTCCTTAAAAAGCGGCGCGGCATCGTACGTCCCCGATTCCGCGTCCTCCGCGAGAACCACGACGGCGTACTCCGGCTCCTCGGCCGGGAAATAGCCGATAAACCACGCCTCGATGATCTCCGCGCCGGTTTCGTCGTACTGCCCGGTCTGCGCCGAGGCGGTTTTGCCTCCCCCGCCGCCCGATGCCGGCATCGCGGCGGAAATGGCCTCCTCCTCAAGGACGCCCTTCGCCATCTCCCGCAGCAGCGCGGCGGTTTGGGCGCTCATCACCGGATTCGGCTCGTAGGAAGTGGTCTCGGTATAGGTGCCGTCCGCGTCGTAAATCCCCTTGACGAGCCGCGGGGTGACGGCCTCTCCCCCGTTCGCGGCGGCGGAAATCAGCGCCGCGAGCTGCACCGGCGTCGCGCTCAGCTTTCCCTGCCCGAAGGCGAAGCTCGCGAGCTCCGCCGGATTTTGAATCTCCGTCTCCGTCGGCAGGGTTCCGGCGGCAGCGCCGAGCCCGTCCCAGAAGTCGCACGGCGAGCCGAAGCCAAGGTTCTGCGCCATTTCGAGGATCTTTTCGCCGCCGACCTCCTGCGCCAGCGTGATGAAATAGGGGTTGCAGGAGTATTTCATCGCGGTCGCCATATCGAGCTCGCCGTGGCCGGTGGTCCAGTGGCAGTGAAAGACCTGCCCATCCACATCGACCGCACCGGAGCAGTAGACCTTGTAATCCGGGGAGATCCCGCTCTCCAGCGCCGCGGCCGCGACCACCAGCTTGAAGGTCGAGCCGACCGCGTAGGCGGAAAACGCCCGGTTGAGAAACGGAGCGTTTTCATCGGAGAGCGAGGCGGCCGGGTTATCCGGGTCAAACTCCGGCACCGAGGCGCAGGCCAGCAGATCTCCGGTGTGCACATCCATGACCACCGCGGCGCCCTTCTCAAGATGTTCCTTGAGCACCGCCTCCGCAATCCGCTGGATCTGCGTATCGATTGTGAGCACCACGGCCGCGTCTTTGCCGCCGTCCGCATGCTTGGCGTCGACCGAGGGCGTGCCGATCAGATTTCCGTAGGCGTCGGTGCTGTATGTGACGGAGACGGATGGCCCGGCGCCGGAAAGCAGGCCGTCGAAGGCCTTTTCAACTCCGTAGACGCCGGCGCCGTTTCCATCCAGATAGCCGATCAGATGGACGGCCGTCTGATCCTCCGCATAGCGAACCGGCTGCTCAAAAAAATAGACGCCCTCCGACTCCGGCAGTTTCGCCGCCGTGAGGAACGGAAGCCTGCTGCGCATCGCCGCGAGCAGGCTGTCGCCGGAGAGCAGCTTCTCCAGAACGGTCGGAGACGCCTCTCCGGGAAAAACCACAGCGGCCGTCGTACTCTCCCGGCCGGCCAGCGGCTCGAGATTCCGGTCGTAAATGAGGCCGCGCGAGGAGGAGAGCAGCACGGTTTTGGTGCTCTGATAGGCGGCCGCATCCGAAAGCGTACGGTCGGAGGCAAGGGCCGCGGTCCTGATAAACAGCAGCGCGAACGCGGCAAGGATGCCGAGATACGCGCCGAACATCCTGCCCGCCATGGTATCGCCTCCCAAATTTTCCATTAAGGATTGCCCTTTTTTATCTTTCCCCGGAAAAAGGTTTCTAAACGATTTTTTGCTGTCGGTCGAAAAACGGTCTTGACTTTGAAGTTTCGAATTGTTATAATTACATACGCTTGATTCATGCGGCAGTGCTGGAACTGGCAGACAGGCACGTTTGAGGGGCGTGTGTCAACCGACGTACGGGTTCAAGTCCCGTTTGCCGCACCAAAAAGACCACCGGTTTTTTCCGGTGGTCTTTTTTTGCCCGAAAATCA
>CAYMNV010000023.1:3693-31836 GCA_964391915.1 uncultured Oscillospiraceae bacterium | reverse complement strand
GTAAAACAAGATTGGCACAGCCGTAATTACAAGAGGTACCATGAAGCTTGGCGGCAGGGAGAGCCTTCCTCCGCCATCCGTTGAAAATTGGCCCGGATGCCGCCCGCCTTACGGGCACGCATCAGGAGAAAACATCCGCAAAAGAAAGGATGAGACGATGAAACCGCTTGGAAAAGCGCTGGATGAATTCCGCATTTATATCGCCGGCCAGAAGATGGAAGCCGCCGAGACCATCGGCACGCTGATCGAGAACGGCCAGAGCGACGACGCCGCCGTCGAAAGGGCGAAAGTCGCCGCCGGCGACATCTTTCTCGCCTATTTGCAGCAGACTGAAAAGGCGCACGGGCGGGAGGGCTATGCGGATTTTGTAAAGGCCTACGCCGAGGCGCTGGCTCCGCAGATCGCCGACTGGAAACGCCGTAAGGAAAGCGCAAAGGCCGATAACTGGACGCCCCAGATCCTCATCAATTCGGCGAAGCTCGATAAAACTGAGGAATTGCTAACCGTCTTTACCGACATCATGGAGAACGCGCAGGAGGAATGACCCTCGTCCCTGCGGATGCGATCCGTCTTTTGATGCCGCATTTTTTCTTTCCGCATTTTCCGTGCAAAGGCGTATTTTGTCAAACAATAAAATTACCCTCGGGGAGGTTTCTCCCCGAGGGTGTTTTTTTACTCAGAATATTTCCGGCTCCTCCGGAAATTTAGATATCAGAGCCGCAGCAGCATGGCGACCCAGCCGCCCTCGTCGATGCGTCTGACGATGCGGAAACCGGCATCCAGGCAGGCTTTTTCGGTCTCGGCCGCACGGGTGTCGATGATGCCGGAGACGATCAGCGCGCCGCCCGGCGCGAGAAACTCCTTCACCGTACCCAGCAGGCGGAGGATCACATCCGCGACGATATTCGCGGTGACGATCTCAAAGCGGCCGGAGACCTTCTCGGTCAGGTCGCCGCAGACAAACTCCGTGACGCCGGAGGTTCCGTTGAGAGCCGCGTTTTCCTTTGCAACCCTGACGGCGACCGGGTCGATGTCGACGCCGAGCGCATACGGGGCGCCGAGCAGTGCCGCGCCGACCGCGAGAATCCCGCTGCCGGTGCCGACGTCGAGGAGCCTCGTATTTTCCGAAACGCACTCCTCCAGAAGGCGCAGGCAGAGCCGCGTCGTCTCGTGAGTGCCGGTGCCGAAGGCCATGCCGGGGTCGAGCCGGATGACCGCCTCCTCCCCGGTGGGCTCGTAGGTCTCCCACGAGGGGCAGACGGCGAGCCTTTCGCCGATCTTCTGCGCATGATAGTATTTTTTCCAGTTGTTCGCCCAATCCTCCTCCCGCACGTCCGCGGTATGGAGTTCATAGGCGATCCCCTCCGCCGAAAACCGTTCCTTCAGGAATTCCACGGCCTCCGTGAGCGCCCGCTCCTGTTTGAGATACAGATGGATCAGGGAGTGCGTGCGGTCCTTTTCCAGAAGATCCTCCTCGATCAGGTCGATGTGCGCGATCTCCTGAACCTCGGCCTCGAGGTCGGAATAATCCTCGATATAGATGCCGGCGTCCGCCGCCATCGAGCAGATCGCCGCGGCGCGCTCGGTATCCTCGGTCGAAATTCTGACCGTCAGCTCGTTCCAGATATCGTCCATGCTCAATCTCCTTTGAAGGAATCTTTGACTTTATCGAAGAAGCTCTTGCGCTTCGTGTAGTTGCGGTCCGTCATGGATTTTTCGAATTCCCGGAGCAGATCCTTCTGCTTGCCGGAGAGATTCTGCGGCACCTCGACGACCACACGGACATACTGGTCGCCGCGGCCGCGGCTGTTGACGTACGGGATGCCCTTGTTGCGGAGCCGGAACGTCGCGCCGGACTGCGTGCCCTCCGGAATATCATACTTCACCTTGCCGTCGATGGTCGGCACCGTGATCTCGTCGCCGAGCACCGCCTGCATAAAGCTGATCGGAATGTCGCACCAGACGTCGAAGCTGTCGCGCTGGAAGATCGGATCCTTTTGGATGGAAACCGTGACGTTGAGGTCTCCGGCCGGGCCGCTGTTGACCCCCTCGTCTCCCTCTCCGCGCACGACGAAGGTCTGACCGTCGTCGATGCCCGCCGGGATCTCCACGGAGATCCTGCGGTTATGGCGCACTCTGCCCATGCCGCCGCAGGAGGGGCAGGGGTCGTTTACGATCTTGCCGCGCCCATTGCAGCGCGGGCAGGTCTTGGTCGTCTGGATCACGCCGAACGGGCTGCGCTGCTGGACCGTGACCTGGCCTCTTCCGCCGCATTCCGGGCAGGTCTCCGGCTGTGTGCCGGCCTTGGCACCGGTGCCGCCGCATTCCCCGCAGCGCTCAAGGCGCTGGATCGGGATCTCGCGCCGGCAGCCCTTGGCGGCATCCATGAAGCTGATCTGGACGCGCACGCTGGCGTCGCTGCCGCGGATCGGGCCGTTCGGGTTCCTTGCCCGGGTGGAACCGCCGAAACCGAATCCCTGACCAAAGATGTCGCTGAAGATGTCGCCGAAATCGCCGAAGCCCCCAAATCCGCCGAAGCCGCCGGCCCCCGGCTGCCCGGCCCCGTAGGACGGATCCACGCCGGCATGGCCGAACTGATCGTAACGGGCACGTTTCTGCGGATCGGAAAGCACGTCGTACGCCTCGCCGACCTCCTTGAATTTCGCTTCCGCGGTGGGGTCGCCCGGATTCAGGTCCGGATGGTATTTTTTTGCCAAGGTGCGGTAGGCCTTTTTGATCTCGTCCTCCGAGGCGCCCTTCTGAAGCCCGAGCACCTCGTAGTAGTCGCGCTTATCCGCCATATTCTCTCACCCTTTTATGTCTTCTTATACGGCAAAGAGCGGGGATATCCCCGCCCTGCCATTTTTATCCCCTCAGCGGGGATCAGTTGTCGTTGACCTCGCGATAATCCGCATCAACATAGCCGTCGGTGGCCGCGGTGCCGCCGCCTTCCGCGCCGCCCTGCGGGGGCTGCTGCTGGTAGGCGTTCGGGTCGCCCTGCGGCGGCTGCTGATAGATCTTCGCGGAAAGCTCATAGAATTTATCCTGCAGTTCCTTCTGCTTCGTTTTGATCACCTCGGTTTCGTCGCCCTTGAGGGCTTCCTTCAGTGCGTCGATCCTGCTCTGAAGAGCAGCCTTGTCGTCGGAAGAGAGCTTCTCGCCGACCTCACCGAGCGTCTTTTCGCTCTGGTAAACCATCTGGTCTGCGGAGTTGCGCAGGTCGATCTCCTCGCGATGCTTCTTATCCTCGGAGGCGAATTGCTCCGCATCCTTGACCGCGCGCTCGACGTCCTCCTTGCTCATGTTGGAGGAGCTGGTGATCGTGATGTGCTGGTCCTTGCCGGTACCGAGATCCTTGGCGCTGACGTTGACGATGCCGTTGGCGTCGATATCAAACGTGACCTCGACCTGCGGCACCCCTCTCGGCGCCGGGACGATACCGTCCAGATGGAACAGGCCGAGGGATTTGTTGTCGCGGGCCATTTCGCGCTCGCCCTGCAGGACGTGCACTTCGACCGTGGTCTGGCCGTCGGCCGCGGTGGAGAAGATCTGGGATTTCTTGACCGGGATCGTGGTGTTGCGGTCGATGATCTTGGTGAAGACGCCGCCGAGGGTCTCAACGCCGAGGGAAAGCGGAGTGACGTCGAGCAGCACGAGGCCCTTGACGTCGCCGCCGAGCACGCCGCCCTGAATCGCGGCGCCCACAGCCACGCACTCATCCGGGTTGATGCCCTTGAACGGCTCCTTGCCGGTGACTTTCTTGACCGCGTCCTGAACGGCCGGGATTCTCGTGGAACCGCCGACGAGCAGCACCTTGTCGATGTCGGAGAATTTGAGTCCGGCGTCGGCGAGAGCCTTGTGGACCGGGCCCATGGTCCTTTCGACGAGGTCGGCGGTCAGCTCGTTAAACTTGGCGCGGGTGATGTTCATATCGAGGTGCTTCGGGCCGGTGGAATCGGCGGTGATGAACGGCAGGTTGACGTTCGCCTGCGTCATGCCGGAGAGCTCGCATTTGCACTTCTCGGCGGCCTCTTTGAGCCTCTGCATCGCCATCTTGTCGGAGCGCAGGTCGATGCCGTTTTCTTTCTTGAATTCTTCGGCGAGGTAGTTGATCAGGCGGTCGTCGAAATCGTCGCCGCCGAGATGTGTGTCGCCGTTGGTCGCAAGGACTTCGTTGATGCCGTCGCCCATCTGGATGATGGAGACATCGAAAGTGCCGCCGCCGAGGTCGTAGACCATGATCTTCTGATCCTGCTCTTTATCCGCGCCGTAGGCGAGGGAAGCGGCGGTCGGCTCGTTGATGATGCGCTTGACATCCAAGCCCGCGATGCGGCCGGCATCCTTGGTGGCCTGGCGCTGGGAGTCGTTAAAGTAGGCCGGTACGGTGATGACGGCCTGCGTGACCGGCTCGCCGAGATAGGCCTCCGCGTCGGCCTTGAGTTTTTGCAGGATCATGGCGGAGATCTCCTGCGGTGTGTAGTTTTTACCGTCGATGGCAACTTTATAATCGGAGCCCATCTTGCGCTTGATCGAAGTCACGGTGCGGTCCGGGTTTGCGATCGCCTGGCGTTTTGCGGCCTGGCCGATAACGCGTTCGCCGGTCTTGTTGAAACCGACGACGGACGGTGTGGTTCTCGCGCCCTCCGGATTCGGGATGACGACGGGAGAGCCGGCCTCCATGACGGCAACGCAGGAGTTTGTGGTTCCAAGGTCGATACCAATGATTTTAGACATAATGTATTCCTCCAATATCTATCGATACAATTACCGGACAATCATAAAAAAGTTTATCTGATCGGGTCATCCCCGGGGTTTTCAGTTCGCGACCTTGACCATCGTGAAGCGGATCACCCTGTCGCCGAGGCGGTAGCCCTTGCGGAATACCTCCACAATCGTATTTTCGCCGACGGTCGGATCCTCCACATGGAGAACCGCGTTGTGCAGGTTCGGGTCGAAATGCTGATCCTTCGCCGGAATCTCGGTGACGCCGAGGGAGGCGAAGGATTCCTCGACGGAATTGCAGATCATATCGATCCCCTTTTTGAAATTTTCGTCGGCGCAGGGATATTCCTTCGCCCGATCGAAGCTGTCGAGGATCGGCAGCAGCTTCGTGACGGCATCCGCAATGGCGTCGCCGTAAATAGCGTCCTTTTCGCGCTGGGTGCGCTTGCGGAAGTTGTCGTATTCGGCGAGGGCACGGAGATACCGGTCGCCCAGTTCGTCGTACTTTTTCTGAAGCGCATCCCGGTCGGCTTTGAGGCTCTCGATTTCCGCCTGAAGCTTCGTTCCCGCCGCGGATTCCGCAGGGGCAGGCCCTTCCTTCGCCGGATTCTGTATGTCGGGTGCCGGGGCCGTCTGTTCCGCAGCCTGGGGGGCCGCGGATTCTTCTCTGATATCTTTATTCTTCATCTTCGTCTCCCGTTTTCTGTTGATAAGTGATGGAAAGGAGGTTTCCCAGTTTCTCGGCAAAATACCGCAGATGCGGGATCAGCCTCGCGTAATCCATCCGCACCGGGCCGATCAGCCCGATGGCACCGCAGTCGTTTTCGCCGATGCGGAACCGCGCGACGATCAGCGAGCTGCCGCAGAGCTCCGAGAAGCAGTTCTCCTTGCCGATAAATACCTGAATGCTGCCGGAGTTGCGGTCCAGCAGGGGGCCCATATCCTCCCGCCGGTTGAGAAGCCTCATGATCTCCAGCGCCTTGTCGGAAAATTCGTTGTAGGTCAGAAGTTTTTCCTGCCCGCCCAGATAATACTGGCCGTCGTAGGCCTCCTTGCAGAGCTCGTAGATGCCCACCATCAGCGGATTGAACACCCGCGAATATTCGCCGAGCTGGACGGAGACCGCATGGACGTATTCGGCGCTGATCTCCCTGAGCGTCACGCCGGCGAACCGGTCGTTGGAAAACTTCTTAAAAAAGTCCGCAATGCCTGAATTGATGCGGAAGCTGAGCCTGCAGACCTTGCTTTTGATCACGCCGTTTGAGGCGATCACCATCAGCACCACCGTGTAGCTGTCCGCCGGGACGATGTCGATGTGGTTAACCGTGACGTGCGCGGGCGTGGTCGTCACCGCGACGGTCGCGCAACCGGTGTATTCCGCCAGCGTCTCCGCCGCATCCTGCAGAAGCTTATCCGGGTCGGGATCGCGCACATTAAACAGCGCGTCGATGCCGTCCTTTTCCTCCTCGGTCAGCGGGCGGAAATCCATCAGGCGATCCACATAGGTGCGGTAGCCCAGATGGCTCGGAATCCTGCCGGCGGAGGTGTGCGGCTGCTCAAGCAGCCCCATATCGAACAGCAGCGCCATCTCGTTGCGGATCGTCGCCGGGGAGACGTTGATCCCCGGCAGCTGAGATAAGGTCTTGGAGCCGACGGGCTCGCCGGTCCGGATATAGGTTTCTACAATGGCGGCAAGGATTCTTTGTTTCCGTTCGTCGAACTGCACGTGCCCGTCTCCTTTCGTTTTTTCCGGATTAGCACTCTTATTGATCGAGTGCCAACATGTATAATATACCCATTCGGCGTCCGGCTGTCAATAGGGTTTGCAAAAAGTTCATAAAAATTTCAGCAGTCCGCCGGGATGCCTGCCAGATTCATTGTCTCCGCAATCTTATTTATTCATACCTTTATTTATAAAATAGGCGGAACGTCTGTTTTTCTGCGGATTCTGCGGGCAAGGCGCGCCCGCGGGTCCGCCTCCGTGCTTCGGGCGATTTGTGCGGGGTATGAAAGAAGATTCAAAAAGCTGACCGCGCCTCAAAAGAGCATCTTTTGGCGGGAAGCATAAATTCCCCGTCGAGCCTTTTTTGCCGCCGAGCCACAAAAAAGCCCTCTCCCAAAAGAGAGGGCGGGCGATTTTCGTGTAAAACCGGTGCTGAAAAAGATCCTGTGCGGAAAACGGGACGAAACCGCAATCCTCCGCGGGTTCCTGCGGCGCGGGCGTCTTTTTTTGAGCATGAGCACGGCGCGGACATCTCCCGCAATCCGAAGATTCGGGCGTTCTCCGGAGGAATTTCTCCTGCGAAGCGGCCCAAAATCTCCGGGTGCTCTACGAAATCAAAAAGGCAGACCCCAGAGCTGTGTCCGCCGCACAGCCGGCTGCTCCGGTTTTAATAGCCGAGCGGCTCGCCGACCAGAATGACCTTGATGCGGCCCGGAATGCGCTGGAAGCCGAATGCCGTGTAGGTGCAGCAGATGCGGTCCGGCGAGAGGCAGTCCTCGCATTTCCCCGTCACGGTGCAGGGTGTCTTTTTGCCGAGGCGGACGGCGTTTTTCGGCGCGGCGACCGTGCGGACGCGCGCGACGGCGGCATCCATATCCGGCACAACCTTATTGATTCCGGCGACGATCAGCACATGCTCCGGCCCGAAGATCATCGGCGCGACCCGGGTGCCGGCACCGTCGACCTGATAGATCCAGCCGTCCTCCGTGATCGCGTTGGCGCTCGCGAGCAGCCAGTCGGCCGCAAAGCACTGCCGATACAGATCCGCTTTCTGTGCCTTCGTGAGGTTCTCGTCGTAGCGGTCAAGGAAGCGGTACTTCCCCGAGCGGAGCAGATCGAGGATGCCCGCCTCGGCGAGCGTCTCCGAACCGCCGACCGCCGTGACGGCGCCCTCCGGGATCAGCTTCTCCGTGAGAGCCCTGGCCTCCTCTTTTGTCTCCGCATACACGGCATCCATGCGGTTGCGCGCGAGCGCCTCCAGCACGGCGGAATATTCGGATGCACCCATGATGTTCTCTCCTTTCAGCGAAGCAGCAGTTCCTGCAGTGCTGCAATGTCGTTCACAAAATACTCCGGTTTGCAGGCCCGGAGATCCTCTTCCCGGCCGTATCCGTATCCGACGGCGGCCGCCGCGATCCCCTTTTCGTGGGCGGCCAGAATATCCATCTCCCTGTCGCCGACCATCACGGCCTCCCGTTTCTTTTCCTCGCCGAGACCAAGCCGGCGGAAGGCCTCCTCAAGGACCGCCTCCTTGGTGTCGCGGCTCGCGTCGAGCGTTGCGCCGACCGTCTCGTCAAAATATTTAAAAAGATCAAAATGTTTGAGAATGCTGACACAGAATTCCTCCGGCTTGCCGGAGGCGAGGGCAAGCACCTTCCCCTTTTCCCTCAGCGCGGCGAGCAGCTCCGGTACGCCGTCGTAGACCCGGTTTTCGTAGAGGCCGACGGTGCCGAAGCGCTCGCGGTATTTTTCGATGAGCTGCTCCGCCAGTTCCGGCGTGAGCCCGTAATTTTCGATATAGGAATTGCGCAGGGGAGGGCCGATGATTTTGCGGAGCGTGTTCCGGTCCGTCTCCTCATAGCCGCAGAGCGCCTTGAGCGCATAGTTGTAACTCCTGGTGATGCCCTCGAACGGATCGGTCAGCGTGCCGTCCAGGTCAAACAGAATATAGGTAAAAGACATTATTGCGTTGTTTCCTCCACTTCAAATGCTGCCGCGGAATTTTCCGCCGGCCCTTCCTTGGAACGGCGCCCGACAAGCTCGGCGGCGAGGCAGAGGGCCTCCTCCGCGGCCTGCCGCCGCACGGCATCCCGGTCGCCGGAAAAATGATACTCCCGCGTGAGGTTGCCCCAGTCCGCGTCGGCGCCGACATAGACGAGCCCCACGGGTTTCCCCTCGCCGCCGTCCGGGCCGGCAAGCCCCGTGACGGAGACACCGAGATCCGCGCCCAAAATCTTCCGGACGCCGGACGCCATCTCATGCGCGGTCCGGGCGGAGACGGCGCCATAAGCATCGAGCGTCTCCCTGCGGACGCCGAGGACTTTTTCCTTCGCCTCGTTGCAGTAGGTGACGGCGCTGAATCGGAGAACCCTCGACGCCCCGGGAACGGAGGTGATGCGCTCCGCCACCATGCCGCCGGTGCAGCTCTCCGCCGCGGAGACGGTCAGGCCCCGCTCCTCCAGCAGCCGAACGAGCTTTTTTTCGCTTGTTTCCACCACGATCCCCTCCGATTCGTATTATTTCTACAAAATTATACAGAAAGGGCGCCTTCCGTGCAGGTTCTGCGTTTCCGGCGCCCAAACAGTTTATTCTTCCACCTTGTCTTTGTTGTCAGGCACGACGGCGATATGCAGCTCGTCGAGGGATTTCTGCTCGACCTCGGCGGGACACTGCGTCATCAGCTCGGTCGCGGTCTGGACCTTCGGGAAGGCGATGACGTCGCGGATGGTCTCCTTTTTGAGCATCAGCATGACGAGGCGGTCAAGGCCGAACGCCATTCCGCCGTGGGGCGGTACGCCGTATTTGAACGAATCCAACAGGAAGCCGAAGCGCCGGTAGGCCTCCTCCTCGGAGAAGCCGAGCCCTGCGAACATCTTCGACTGCACGACCGGGTCGCTGATCCGGATCGAGCCGCCGCCGACTTCGCACCCGTTCATGACCATGTCGTAGGCGCGGGCATAGCAGTCCTCCGGGTGGGTCGTCAGGCGGTCCTCGTCGCCGGGGCGCGGGCAGGTAAAGGGATGGTGCATGGCCATCCAGCGGTTCTCCTCGTCGGACCACTCAAACTGCGGGAACTCGGTGATCCAGAGCAGATCGAACGTATCCTTCGGAATCAGTCCAAGCTCGTTGCCGAGCGCGAGACGGAGCTGGCCGAGGCTCGTGCAGACGATATCGTTGCGCGGATCGGCCACAAGGAAGAGCACGTCTCCGGTCTCGGCGCCGAGGCGCTCGCGGATCGCGTTCTTCTCTTCTTCGGTCAGGAATTTCTCGTAGCTGGAGCTCTCGCCCTCCGGCGTCAGGCGGGTCCACGCGAGGCCCTTGGCGCGGTAGGTTTTGACGAGCTCCGTCAGCCGGTCGATCTCTTTTCTCGTGAATTTGGAGGCGGCGCCCTTTGCGTTGATGGCGCGGACGGAGCCTTTGCCGTTTTCCAGCGCGCCGGCGAATACCTTGAATTCGCAGCCCGCGAGCAGATCGGAGAGATCCTGAATTTCGAGGCCGAAGCGGGTATCCGGCTTATCCGAGCCGTATCTTGCCATTGCGTCGTTGTATTTCATACGGCGCAGCGGGAGTTCGATGTCGATGTCGAGAATCTGTTTAAAGACATATTTGACAAAGCCCTCGTTCATCGCCATGACGTCCTCTTCCTCGACGAAGCTCATC
Organism: uncultured Oscillospiraceae bacterium; assembly: GCA_964391915.1. Taxonomy (GTDB): domain Bacteria; phylum Bacillota; class Clostridia; order Oscillospirales; family Ruminococcaceae; genus UMGS1668. The sequence continues at coordinate 21,731 of CAYMNV010000023.1, read as the reverse complement.
TCCATGTCGATCTGGGTGAACTCGGGCTGGCGGTCGGCGCGGAGATCCTCGTCGCGGAAGCAGCGGGCGATCTGCATGTATCGGTCGCAGCCGGAGAGCATCAGCAGCTGCTTATAGAGCTGCGGGCTCTGCGGCAGGGCATAGAAGCTGCCCGGATGGACGCGGGAAGGAACGAGATAATCCCTCGCGCCCTCGGGCGTCGATTTGATCAGGCACGGGGTCTCGACTTCGAGGAAGCCGTTGTCGTCGTAGTAATCGTGCGCGCACTTGACGATCTTGTGGCGCATCATCAGGGCGTCCTGCATCTCCTTTCTGCGGAGGTCCAGAAAACGGTATTGCAGGCGGAGCATCTCGCCGGCCCTGAGGTTGTCGGCGACTTCAAACGGCGGGGTCGCGCTCTTGGCGAGGATCTTCATCTCGGTGACGAAGATTTCGATTTCGCCGGTCGGGATCTCGGTGTTGACGGATTCCCTGCGGCGGACGGTGCCCTTGACGGCCAGGACGAATTCCGCCCTGACGGAGGCGGCATCCGCAAAAATGGCGCGGTCGGTGCCGTCGCCGAATGCGAGCTGCACGATGCCGGTGCGGTCGCGTAAATCAATAAAAATCAGGTTGCCGAGATCGCGGGTTTTTTGCGCCCAGCCGAAAGCGGTGACCTCCTCCCCGATCTGTTCTTCCGTAAATTCCCCGCAGTAGTTGGTGCGGCTCCATCCAAAGACCATAAAACTTCCTCCGATTTATCTTCTGACTGAATTTTTTCGCAAAAGCGGCGCGGCTCAGACGTCCTCAAGGGCCTCGCACAGGCTGTCGATCCGCGTATTATAAAGATGATCGATGAAACTATCGAATTTCACCTTTTCCTCTGTACCGTCCTTCATATTCTTGACGGCGGCTTCCCCCGCGGCGAGCTCGTCGCCGCCGATGATGCAGGAAAACGCCGCGCCGATCTTATCCGCGTACTTCATCTGAGCCTTGACGCTGCGGTCGCTCAGGTCGCAGGCGGCGTAGAAACCCTCTGCGCGGAGCTCCGCACAGAGCTTTGCGGCCTCGATGCCGGCATCCCGGCCGATGGAGCCGATATAGATGTCGACCGGCGCCGTGGGCGGGAACTCGGCCCCGGAGGCCTCCATGACCAGCAGCAGCCGCTCAATGCCCATGCCGAAGCCGATACCCGGTGCGGAACTGCCGCCGAGCATCTCGACGAGGCCGTCGTACCGGCCGCCTCCGCAGACCGTGCCCTGCGCGCCGATCTGGGTGGAGACGAATTCAAACACGGTTCTGGTGTAATAATCAAGGCCGCGGACGATCGTCGGGTTGACGGTGTAGGCGATGTTCATGGCGGAAAGCCGGGCCTTCAGGTCTTCAAAATGCGTTTTGCAGCCGTCGCAGAGAAACTCCAGAATCGTCGGCGCGCCCTTCGCGGCCTCCTGGCATTCCGGGCATTTGCAGTCGAGAATCCGCATCGGGTTGCGCTCGAGGCGGCCGAGGCAGGTCTCGCAGAGCCGATCTTTGCGCTCGGTAAAATAGGCCTTCAGGGCCTCGTGATACTGTTTGCGGCACTCCGGGCAGCCGATGGAGTTGATCTCCAGCCGGATCCCCTTGGCGCCCAGCTCGTCGAAGACCTGCGACGCCAGCGCAATCATCTCCGCATCCGCGGCCGCACTTTCGGTCCCGATGCACTCCGCGCCGAACTGATGGAACTCGCGGAGCCTGCCGGCCTGCGGCTTTTCGTAGCGGAAGCAGCTTGTGAGGTAGCTCACCTTGAGCGGCAGCGCGCCGCCGAGCAGCCCGTGCTCGATCACGGCCCGCATAGCGCCGGAGGTGCCCTCCGGGCGCAGGGTCAGGGAGCGGCCGCCCTTGTCGTTAAACGTATACATCTCTTTTTCCACCACATCGGTGGAATCGCCGACGCCGCGGGCAAACAGCTCGGTGTGCTCAAACGTCGGGAAGCGGATCTCTTTGTACCCGTAAAGCTCGGCGGTGGAAAGCACCGTCCGCTCGACGTACTGCCACTTTCCGCTCTCGTCCGGGAGGACGTCCTGCGTGCCCCGCGGAGCCTTGGTCAGAATTGCCATAGTATGAAACTCCTTTTTCGGAATGGATTATTTGACAAGATCGCGCCAGTCGAGGTCGCCGCGCTCCAGCGCATGGATCAGCGCCTCGGCCGTGGCAATGTTGGTGGCAAGCGGGATGTTGTGCACGTCGCACAGGCGGATCAGGCTCGCCTCGCCCAGCTCGTAGGAATTATAGGCCATCGGGTCGCGGAAGAACAGCAGAAGGTCGATCTCGTTGCAGGCGATCCGGGAGGCCACCTGCTCCACGCCGCCTTGAGTGCCGCTCAGGAATCTGGTGATGGAGAGACCGGTCGCCTCCGAGACGATTTTCCCGGTCGTTGCGGTGGCGCAGAGCTTATGCCTGCCGAGCACGCCGCTGTATGCGATGCAGAACTGGACCATCAGCTCTTTTTTACTGTCCTGTGCAATCAGCGCAATATTCATAAAAACCTTCCTTTCCGCCCGAACCGTCATCCGGGCCACGCTGCAAATGGTTATTTGAAATCAAGCGGCACCCGTTCGCCGCAGAGGCGGGATGCAAGATCGGAAAACATCTTTTTGTTGGGGCTGTCCTCCGGAAGCGCCGTGCCCGAAGCGGCGGCCGCCCGGGTCTTTGCATCCTCCCAGATCACGCCGACGAGCTGCACGCCCGCGCCGTCGATCACCTGATCGAGGTTTTCGAGCGGCGAAAGCTGCTTCGGCTTGCGCGGGCAGCGCTCGACGACAAGCCGCAAATCCGTAAGGCCGATTGCCCGCATGGCGTCGGAAGCCGCCCTCGCGCCGCGCATGGAGGCGGGATCCGGCGTGACGACGATCAGCGCCTCGTCCGACGCGGCCGCCGCATACGCAAGCTCGTAACCGATGCCGGCCGGGCAGTCCAGCAGGATAAAATCATACTCCCCGGCAAGCTCCGCCGCAAGCTCCGAGATCGCCGTCGCCGGGACCGCCGCGGGTTTCGCCGCCGCGCAGATCACGGAGAGGTTCTTCTGAAACGGGCAGGAGCAGATCGCCTCCCGCGTCTTGCAGGAGCCGCGCATCACGTCGCCGAGATCGAAAACGAGGGTTTCCGTCACGCGGAGGGCGACATCCAGCGCGCGCAGGCCGGAATCCAGCTCCACGAGAAGGGTACGCCGGTTTCTGGCCGCCAGGGCTTCTCCTAAGAACGCGCAGACCGTGGTCTTTCCGGCTCCGCCTTTTCCGCTTGCGACAAGAACCACTTTCGCCAAGATCCGCGCCTCCCCTTTTCCAACAATTATTCAGCTTATTATATCAATTAGGGGGAAAGTTATCAAGACCATTTCAAAAAACCGTTCCCCTTTTGCGGCAGACGCGCATCTCCCGGCATTCCGCTCCGGAAAAGGCCCCTCCGCCCCGGCCGAAACGCCCAAAATCCGCGTTTTGCCTCGTTGACAAGAAGAAAATTTCAGTCTATAATACAGAACATAATTGAAGAAAAACGCAGGCTGTGAAGGAAAGAACCGTTTTTTATGCATCGCAGAGAGCCGCCGGAAGCTGAAAAGGCGGCATGCGGGGAACGGGGGCCGTTTCGGAGCCTCCGGAAGAAATTCCGGCGTGCTTTTCCGCGTTAAGGAAAAACGAGAGGCCGCCGCATGAGAGGCGCGCGGCAATGCGGGTGGTACCGCGGAGATGCTGTCTTCGTCCCGATTGCATGGGAGGAAGGCATTTTTTTATCACCGGATTTGAGTTTATTTTGAAAGGATTTGATCGTTTTGGAGTGGATGGGTCTCAACGACATCCGCGAGAGCTTCCTCGCATTTTTTGAAAGCAAGGGCCACCTGCGCCTGCCGAGTTTCCCCTTGATCCCGAAGGACGACAAGAGCCTTCTGCTGATCAACTCCGGCATGGCGCCGCAGAAGAAGTGGTTCCTTGGGCAGGAGGAGCCGCCCCGCCGCCGCACCACCACCTGCCAGAAATGCATCCGCACCCCGGATATCGACAACGTCGGCAAGGACGACCGCCACGGCACCTATTTTGAAATGCTCGGGAACTTCTCGTTTGGCGATTATTTCAAAAAAGAGGCCATCCGCTGGGCGTGGGAATATTTTACCGAGGTCATCAAGTTGCCGGCGGACAAGCTCTACGTCACCGTCTACGAGGAGGACGACGAGGCCCACGACATCTGGCGCAATGAGATCGGCCTCTCCGAGGAGCGTATCTTCCGCTTCGGCAAGGAGGATAACTTCTGGGAGATCGGCTCCGGCCCCTGCGGGCCCTGCTCGGAGATCTACTTCGACCGCGGCCCGGAGCACGGCTGCGGCAAACCGGGCTGCACCGTCGGCTGCGAGTGCGACCGCTATATTGAGGTCTGGAACCTCGTCTTCTCCCAGTTTAACTCCGACGGCGAAGGCAACTATGAGCGCATGGCGCACCCGAATATCGACACCGGCATGGGTCTTGAGCGCCTTGCCTGCGTGATGCAGGGCGTCAACAACCTCTTTGAGGTCGACACCGTGCAGAATATCATGAAGCATATCTCCCGCGTCGCCGGCATCAGCTACCACGACGACCCGAAGAAGGATGTCTCTCTGCGCGTCATCACCGACCACGTCCGCTCCGTCACCTTCATGATCGCCGACGGCGTCATGCCCGCCAACGAAGGGCGCGGCTATGTGCTCAAGAGGCTGCTGCGCCGGGCCGCCCGCCACGGCAGGCTCCTCGGCATCAACGAGCCGTTCCTTTATAAAATTGTCGACACCGTCATCGCGGAAAACAAAGTTGCCTACCCGGAGCTTGCCGAGCACGGCGACTATATCAAGAAAGTTATCCTCTCCGAGGAGGAGCGCTTCTGCCGCACGATCGACTCCGGCTTCGAGCTCCTCAACGAGGAGACCTCCGCCATGGAGAAAACCGGCTCCACCGTGCTCTCCGGTGAAGTGGCGTTTAAGCTTTACGACACCTTTGGCTTCCCGCTCGACCTGACCGAGGATATCCTCAGCGAAAAGGGCGTCACCGTGGACAAGGAGGGCTTCAAGGTCCTGATGGACAACCAGAAGCAGACGGCCCGCAGCGCCAGAGCTTCGGCCAACGGCGTCAGCTGGGTGGACGACGCGCTCTCCGTGCTCGGCTCCCAGAAGACGAAATTCGTCGGCTACAACCGCATGGACAGCGCCGCCCAGATTCTCGCCATCCTCAAGGACGGCGAGCTCGCCGAGGAGCTGCATGCCGGCGAGGAGGGCGTCGTCGTGCTCGACTGCACGCCTTTCTACGCGGAAATGGGCGGCCAGGTCGGCGACCGCGGCACCATCTCCGACGGTACCTCCACCTTCAACGTCACCGACTGCAAGAGGTCCCCGACCGGGCAGTATATGCACATCGGCGTCATGGAGGGCGGTACCCTGCACAAAGGCGGCGAAGTGCGCGCCCGCCTCAACGAGGCCATCCGCCGCGCCACCATGCGCAACCACACCGCCTGCCACCTGCTGCAGAAAGCCCTCCGTGAGGTACTCGGCGAGCACGTGCATCAGGCCGGCTCCTATGTGGATGAGCACCGCTGCCGCTTCGACTTTACTCACTTCTCCTCGATGACCGCGGAGGAACTCAGGGAGACCGAAGATATCGTCAACGACATGATTCTACAGGCCCTCGACGTCGACATCAGCGAGATGCCGATCGACGAGGCCAGAAAACTCGGCGCCATGGCTCTTTTCGGCGAAAAATACGGGGACGTCGTGCGCGTCGTCAACATCTCCGGGCGCTCCATTGAGTTTTGCGGCGGTACCCATATCGAAAACACCAGCCGCATCGGGCTCTTCAAGATCCTCAGCGAGACCTCCGTCGCCGCCGGCGTCAGAAGGATCGAGGCTACGACCGGCACCGGCGTCCTCGAATATATGGATCAGACAAACGCCATGATGACCGAGACCGCCGCCACGCTGAAAGTCAACGGCCTCTCCGAGATTCCGGCCAAGGTCGCCGCCCTCGCCTCCGAGCTGCGGAGCCGCGAGAAACAGATCGACACCCTCAACGACAAGCTCGCGGAACTGCGCGTCGAGACTCTGATCGCCGGCGCGAAGAACGTCGCAGGATTAAAATTTATCGCCGCGAAGCTTGAGGACGTCCTCCCGGACAGCCTGCGCATCATGGGCGACCACATCAAATTCAAGGCTGAAGATTCCATTGCCGTCCTCTTCTCCATCTGCGGGGAAAAGGCCACTATCTACGTCGTCTGCGGCATCGGCGCCCTGAAAGTTGGCGCCAACGCGGGCAAGATCGTGCGCGAGATCGCCTCGATGTGCGGCGGCTCCGGCGGCGGCAGACCCGACGGCGCGATGGGCGGCGGAAAACCCGAACTGGTCGACGAGACCCTCGCCTCCGCGGCGGAGATCGTTGAGACGCTGCTGCTCAACAAATAAAAGCCGGATTCCGGCAAAGAATGTTTAAAAATATCACCGGCGGTACCGGAGAAAGGGGAATCCGAATGGAGGACTGTTTATTCTGCAAAATTGCCGCGGGAGAGATCCCGAGCAAAAAGCTCTATGAGGACGAGCGGGTCCTTGCCTTTTACGACATCAGCCCGCAGGCGCCCGTCCATTTCCTCGTCATTCCGAAGGAACACATCTGCGGCGCCGACAGGATCACTCCGGAAAACAGCGGGATCGTCGCCTATATCTACGAAGTGATCGCCCGCCTCTGTAAGGAGCAGGGCGTTGAGAGCTTCCGCGTCGTCACCAACTGCGGCATCGATGCCGGGCAGTCCGTGCCGCACCTGCACTTTCACGTGCTGGCCGGCCGGGAACTCGGGTGGCCTCCGGGCTGATCGTTTGGCACATAAAAAAGCCTCCGGAGAAAATCCGGGGGCCTTTTTTCGTTTTTTCGCTTCCAAAAACAGGTTCCGCGGCGGGCAGTCCCCGGACCGAGTGAGCAAAATCCAATAAAAAGGGCCGCAGGGTAAACCCGGTGGCCCTTTTATTTTTTATAACGCGGAATCGGTTTTCCCGGAACGGTTCCTCTACGGCCGGATCCCCAACGTGGATATCCGGATTTTATCTGCGGGCAAGCCTAACTTTTTGCTCAGACGACGACCTCCACCGTGCTGCCGCCCGTGCGCTTCTTGCGGACGACGATCTGCCGGTCGATCCGGTCCTTCAGCTCCTCCACATGAGAGATGATGCCGACGATCCGGCCGCTCTCCGTGATGCCGCAGAGGGCGTTGACCGCCTTTTCCAGCGATTCACTATCCAGAGAGCCGAAGCCCTCGTCGACAAACATGCTGTCGAGCCGGACGCCGCCGGATGCGGAGCGCACCTCGTCGGAGAGGCCCAGCGCGAGCGAAAGCGACGCCTTGAAGGATTCCCCGCCGGAAAGGGAGGATGCGCTGCGGCGGGTGCCGTTGTAATGATCGACAACCTCCAGCCCGAGTCCGCTCTGGCTGACGCGGTTGTCGGCCTCCGCCTGGCGCGCGAGCTCGTACTGCCCGCCGGTCATCTTCATCAGCCGGATGTTGGCGCGGGCGATGACTCTATCGAAATATGCCGTCTGGATATATGTCTCAAGCGTGATCTTATCCTTGCCGCCCATGGCCCCGTTGGCGGTCGCGGAGAGCACATTCAGCATGGCCGAGCGGCTCTCCGCCTCATGAAACTGCGGGCAGAGCGCGCGCAGGGATTCGCCGGCGGTACGGTTCGTATGGAAGCGGGTGACGGCCCCGTCCCTCGCGGCGGAAAGAGCGCTTTTCTCTTCGCGCAGGGCGGTGATTTTCTCCTCCAGCGCGGCGAAATCGGCCGGTTCCCTGCCGGAAAGCTGCTTTTTGAGCGCCTCCGCGGCGGCTTTTTTCTCCGCAAGCGTCCGGGCGAGCGCCTCTTTCACAAGGCGAGCATCCTCCAGCGCCTTTGCCTCTTTGGCCTTCTGCACCTTCAGCGCGGCAAGCTGCTTCTGCGCCTCCTCCTCGGAGGAAAAAGCGAGCCCCGCGGCGAGTTTTCGGATTTGCTCCTCCTTTGCCGCGAGGAGGGAATCTTTCGCCGCCGCGGCCTTTTCCCGCTCGGCAATGCCGTCGGTACATTTTTTCTGTTTTTCCTGCCGCTCCGGAATATCGGCGGCAAGAATTTTTTTGCGCGAGCATGCCGCTTCCAGCGCCGCGAGCCTTGCCTTGAGCACGGACTCCTCATCCTGTTTTGTTTTGAGCACGGCGGCGGTCTCCTCGCTCAGCTTCTCAAGCGGGGCATCCACGCCCGCGCTCTTTGCGGCGGCAAGAACTTCTTTCCGAAGCTCCTCCTCCCGCGCGGCGGCGGCTCCGGCCTCCGCGCTTTGGGCGTGAGCAAGACGTTCCGCCGTATCCCGCAGGCGTTTAGCCGCCTCGAGCTCGGATTCCTTCGGAACCGTATCCGCCTGTTTGGCCGGCGCGGGGTGGCTTGCGGAGCCGCAGACCGGACAGGGCTCTCCCTCCCGAAGACTGGAGGCAAGGATCCCGGCCTGCCCGTCAAGATAGACGCGCTCCATGGCCCGGCAGGTGTCGGAGGCGGCCCGGTAATCATCCATCGCCTTGAGGTAGGCGGCCTGTTTCTCCGTGAGTGCCTGTGCCGCCGCGGCGTGATCCCGGATCCGCCCCAAAACGCCATCCAGCTGCTCCCGCGCGGCGGCGGACCTCTGAATCTCCGCCTCGCAGGCCACCTTTGCCGCCTCCGGCTCGCCGAGTATGGTAAGCTCGGCCTTCTCCTCCTCCGTTTTTTCCGCAAAAATGTTCAGTTTTTCCTTTGCGTCGCCGATCTCGGCGCGCAGGCGCACGGCCTCGGCGGAAAATTCCTCCGCCTCCTGCCGGAATTTTGTCAGTTCGGCATACTGCGGCAGCGCCGCCTCGGCCGCCGCGATCCCCCGGGCGAGCGCCTCCCGCTCCGGCTCCCGCGACAAAAGCTCCGTATATTCCGTTTCAAGGGCCGCGAGTTTCGGCCCGTTTTCTGAAAGAAACTGTTCCGCTCCGGCGATCTGCCCGCGGATTTCAGACTCCCTTTTCGCGTCGGATTCCCGTTTTTCCGCCTCCGAGAGCGCGGATTCCGCTGCCGTCAGCTTTGCGGAAAGGGCCTCCACTTCCACGGCGTTTCCCTCCGCAAGCTGCTCCAGCAGTTCAGCCGCCTGTTCGGGCGAGACGAGCGCCTTCGCCTCCTGCATCGCCGCCACCTGCGGCCGGAGAGGATTTTCCTCCGCACAGACCGCACCCGCGAGATACTGCACGGCGGACTGCTTCAGCCGGTCGTAAAGCGCCCGCTGCGCCGCGGCCTCATCCTTTAAGGCAAACTGCAGGTCACGGTAAAGGCCGGTCTGAAAGATATCCCGGAAGATGCGGCCGCGGCTCTCCGTATCGGCGTTGATCAGCTTGCGAAAATCGTCCTGTGCGATCATGGCGATCTGCAGAAACTGCCCGCGGTCAACGCCGAGGAGCTCCGTGACGGCCTTGGTGACGTCCTTGTATCTGGTCACCGCGTGCCCGTCCGGGTATATCAGCGCGGCGTCGGCTTTTTCGACGGTCGAGCCCTCGCCCCTCGCCTTTGGGCGCTCGTACTCCGGGCTGCGGCGGACGGTATAGGTTTTGCCGCCGGAGAGGAATTCCATCTCGACGAAGGTCGGCGTCCCGGCCTCCGCATACTTGCTGCGGAGCATGTCGGGCTTCCGATCGCCGCCGCTCGCCTCCCCATATAGGGCAAATGTGATCGCGTCGAAGATCGTGGTCTTGCCCGCGCCGGTATCCCCGGTGATCAGGTAAAGGCCGCTGTCGCCGAGCTTCGAAAGGTCGACGGCCGTCTCCCCCGCGTAGGGGCCGAACGCGGACATCGTCAGATTTAACGGTCTCATTCCTCCGGCCTCCAGATTTTTTCGATCATGGGGGTGAGGAAGGCTTTTTCCGCTTCCGTCAGCCCCCGGTTGTTCTGCTTCTCAAAAAGTTCCCCAAACAGCTCAAGCGGAGTCTTTTTCTCCGGGTCCTGCGCCTGCCCGACCACGCTCGAAGCGCCGGTGCGCAGATTTTTGTAGTCGAGCTTCATGGCGTTGGGATAGACGGTCTGAAGCCGCGCCATGGCCTCGGGGATCTCCTCCTCATCCGTCAGCGTGATATGCAGGTAATCCTCCGTCGGCGTACCCTCGTACTTCCGGCGGTCGGTCAGCTCCTCATAGGTGCCGCAGATCTCCCGCAGATCCCGCAGCGGACGGAGCGGGAGAAGCCGGACGGAGACGTTTCCTTTCTCACGGAGCTCCACGACGGAGAGCGTCTTGTCGTCCTTTGCCTCCGAAAAGGAGTATTTGAGCGGCGTTCCGCAGTAGCGGATGTGCGCGGCGCCGGCAGTCTGGGCGGTGTGCAGGTGGCCAAGGGCCGCATAGTCGAATCCCTCGAAGACCGACGCGCCGATCTGATCGAGACCGCCGACCGAAATCTCCTCGGATTCGCAGCGAACCGAACCGGCCAGGAACTGGTGCGCGACGGCGACGTTGCGCACGCGCAAATCGAGCGGCAGGGTTCGCATTACGGCCCGGTAGGCGCTGTCGTAGGAGGAGCAGTCCGCCTCCGGGAGACTTGCCCGTACGGCCGCCGGCTTCAGAAACGGGATCAGCCAGATATGTGCCGGGCCGAATTCGTCGGAGAGGACGACCGGCCCGATGGTTCCGTCATAGACCGGAGAGAACCAGACGCCGCGGCCGCTCATCAGGCGCGAACCGAAGGCCATTCGCTCCGCGGAATCGTGGTTGCCGCCGATGACGAACACCTTGGCGCCCCGGTCTGCGAGGCCGGTGACGAAGGCGTCGAAGACCGAAACCGCCTCCGCCGGCGGGACGGGTTTGTCGTAGACGTCGCCGGCGATCAGCACGGCATCCGGCCGCTCCGCATCCGCATAGGCAAGAATCCCGGCCAGAATCGCCTGCTGATCCTCGAGCAGAGAAAATTCATTGAGCCGCTTGCCGATATGCAGATCCGCAAGGTGAAAGAATTTCATCCGCAGAGGCCTCCTCTCCAAGAAAAAGACTGATAAGAAAATTATACCTGATTTTCGTCCGTTTGCAACCGCGCGCCGGCGCAAAAACGCGCTCCGCTCTTTAAGCATAAGAAAAAAGCCCCGGCAGGCGGAGCTTTTATGTAGGTCACTGATGGTAATCGCTGAGAAAGTCGCCGAGGTCCTCCATCGCCTTTTTTAAAACCGGGGCCTCCGGCAGCAAGACGAGGCGGAAATGATCCGGCTCCGGGTAGTCGAAGCCGCTGCCCGGCACGATCAGGATATGCTTTGCGATGAGCAGATCCCGGGCGAATTTCCGGTCGTCGGTGATATGGAATTTTTCTTTGGAGAGCCTCGGGAACATATAAAACGCGCCGCTGTTTTTGACGAAATCGACGCCGTCGATCTTTGCGAGGACGGAAGCCGCGGCCTCCCGCTGTTCATAGAGCCGCCCGCCGGGGACGACCATCGCGCGCGGGGTCTCCTCATCGGCGAGGGCGGCCGGGATCACGACCTGCGTCAGCGCGTTGGAGCACAGGCGCATTGCCGCGAGCTGCACCACGCCGTCGAGGACGTCCTCCGCCTTCTCCACCGCGCCGCTAAAGCACATCCACCCGCAGCGGAAGCCGCAGACGGAGTGGGATTTGCTCAGGCCGCCCAGCGTGACGCAGAAGAGATCCGGCGCGAGGGAGGCGGTGGAGACGTGCTCCTTCCCATCCATGACGAGGCGGTCGTAGATTTCATCGGAAATCAGGATGAGGCCGTATTCCCGGGCGAGGGCAACAATTTGCTCCAGCACTTCCCACGGATAGACCGCGCCGGTGGGGTTATTGGGGTTGATGATAAGGATCGCCCTCGTGCGCGGCGTGATCTTCGCGCGCATGTCCTCCGGATCGGGATACCAGCCGGCGCTTTCGTCGCAGCGGTAATAGACCGGCACCGCATCCGCAAGGATCACGCTGTTGCTCCAAAGCGAGTAATTTGGGGACGGAAGCAGCACCTCGTCTCCGGTATTCAGCAGCGCGGTACAGAGCATGCCGGCAAGCTCACTGACGCCGTTTCCGATAAAGATGTGGTCCGGGGAGAGATTCGGCAGTCCTTTTTTTGTCTCATACGCGCAGACGGCTTTCCTTGCCGCGGGCATGCCCTTGAGGTCGCAGTAGGCGACCGTCTCGTCAAGATGCTCCAGCAGGGCGCGGCGGATGCTCTCCGGCATGCCGAAGCCGAAGGCCGGCGGATTCCCGGTGTTGAGGCGCAGAACCTCGGTTCCGGAGGCCATCATCCGGAGCGCTTCCTGATATACAGGGCCCCGGATATCCGAACGGACGGATGCGATCCGCCCGGAGCGCAGGATTTCTTCCATATCGGCACCTCCAAAAAGAAAAATATGAGCCTATTATATTGCAATGCAGGAAATCCTGCAAGAAGATCCGCCGACTTTTTTCAAAAAAGCCGGAATTTCTGGATTTTTTGTCATAAGAGCCGTATAATGTTTGCATCTTCCGTTTACGGCCCCCACCGTCCGGCGCGCGGAAAACCGGATCACGTCCTCCCGGAAACGGGTTCTTTGCCGCCGGAGATGCCGCTTTGTCTTTCCGGCGCGGCAGGCGAAGCCTCAGTCCTGCAAAAAATCAGGATTCCGCATCGGAATTCCAAAAAAGAAAGGATTTTTTCTCATGAAAATTGCCGTCGTAACCGGTGCCTCCTCCGGCATCGGGAAAGAATACGTCCGCCTGCTCGCGGAAGAAGGGGCGGTCGACGAGATCTGGGCGCTCGCCCGCCGGGAGGAGAAGCTCGCGGGCCTTGCGGAGGAATTTTCCTTTCCGGTTCGGGCCGTCCGCACCGACGTCGCAAGCCGGGAATCCGTCGCGGAGTATCGGAAGCTGCTGGAGGCGGAGAAGCCGGACGTGCGCATCCTCATCAATAACGCGGGATACGGGCGCTTCGGTTCGTTTGAAGCGATCGGCGCCGAAGATTCCGCCGGCATGATCGAAACAAACTGCTGCGGCCCCGTCCTGATGACATTCGCCACCTTGCCCCACATGAAAGCCGGCTCGCGGATTCTCAACACCTGCTCCCTCTCCGCGTTCCAGTCGGTACCCTATATGAATATTTACGCTTCCTCCAAGGTATTCGTATTAAACCACACCCGTGCCCTGCGCAGGGAGCTGGCGCCGAGGGGCATTTCCGTCACCTGCGTCTGCCCCGGCTGGGTGAAGACCGACTTTCTTGACCTCGCCCACCGGGTTGAGGCGGAGACGATCACCAAATACAACGAGCTGGTCACGCCGGAACAGGTCGCCCGACACGCCCTCGCCGATGCAAAAAAAGGCAGGGAGTTATCCATCTTCCCCAGCAGCGCGAAGTGGATACGACTTGCCAGCAAGCTCCTGCCGCACGATTTCATCATGTGGTACTGGATGAAATGGCAGGGGCTCGGGAAATACGCCAAAAACCAATAATAAAAAAGCCTCCGCGCAAAAAAGTGCGGAGGCTTTTTTATTCAGACCCACTGCTCGGGGAGGTGCAGCTTTTCCAGATAGGGAAAACCTTTTTCGAATTCCTCCAGTTCCTCCTGCGGCAGATTGAAATAGACCGGCGGATCATAAAACTGCCCGTGCACGCCGTCAAAGCCGCCGGGGACCAGCTCTTTGCCCATGAAGGCGGGGAAATTTTCTCCCTCCGGCGTGGTGATGCCGAAGCGGTCGCAGGTGCAAAAGCCGTGGCGCGGATAATAATCAGGTTCCCCATAAATGATGACAGCCTTCCAGCCGAGCTGTGCCGCCAGATCCAGCGTCGTGTCGAGCAGCGCCCCGCCGATGCCCATCCGCTGATACGCCGGATCCACACAGAGCGGCCCGAAGGTCAGCACCTCGGTGCGCTTGTCGCCGTCCTGCACCCAGCCGATCGCGTAATAGATCGCGCCGACGATCTCTCCGTCCGCCTCCGCCACGCGGGTGAGCTCCGGCACATAGGAGGTATCCTGCCGGAGCTTGTGCACCAGCAGATGCTCGTCACAGCCCGGGACATGCAGGTTCCAGAACGCTTTCTTCGTCATCCACTCGGCGGCATGCCAATCGGCTTCCGTCTCTTCCCTGATGAGATAATCCATTTTTTATTTCTCTTTTCTCATGCTCATGCGGAAAACCGCTCCGATGCGGATGCACCGAAGCGGCTCTTTTGTTACTGCGCGGCGAAGACCTCTTTGGGGGCGCCGCAGATCGGGCAGACCCAGTCCTCCGGAACATCCTCCCACTTGGTGCCCGGGGCGACCCCGTTCTTCGGGTCTCCTGCTTCCTCGTCATAGGTGTATCCGCAATAGGGGCAAACGTATTTCATTTCCGACCCTCCTTTTTTATTTTTCAAGCTTTCGCTTGAATTATACCGGATTTTTTCTCCTCCACGGAGGCGGCGACCGCATCCGCGACGGCAAAAAGTTCTTTCAGCTGATCTTTTTTCAGCGAGGATTTCAGCGTCACCGTCTCTTCGAGAACGGTCACGCCCCGGAGCCCGCCGAGGATCTCCCGCATCAGCTTGCCGGAGACGGGCGCCCAGCTGCCGTTTTCGAGGAACGCGACCGTGCGGTTCTGGATGGCGTGGGCGGCAAGATCCCGCAGCAGCGCATCCATCGTGACAAAGACGCCCATGTTGTAGGTCGGCGCGGCAAAGACCAGATGGCTCCACTTGAACGCCGCGGCGATGACCTCGGAGGCCGGCGTCACGGAGACATCGAACATCACGGTCCGCACGCCTTTTTCACTGAGCCGGCAGGCGAGGATGTTGGCGGCGTTCTCCGTATCGCCGTAGATGGAGGCGTAGGCGATCATCACACCGGTTTCTTCCGGCTCGTAAGCGCTCCATTTCCGGTATTTTTCGAGATACGCGTCGAAATCTTTTCTCCAAACCGGGCCGTGGAGCGGGCAGACCAGGGAGATATCAAGCCCCGCGGCCTTTTTGAGCAGCTGCTGCACCGGGATGCCGTATTTGCCGATGATGTTGGCGTAATAGCGGCGGGCCTCGTCGAGATAATCCCCGAAGAAATCCATTTCGTCGGCAAAGACGGCGCCATTGAGGGCCCCGAACGTGCCGAACGCGTCGGCGGAAAACAGAATCCGATCCGCGTGGTCGTAGGTGACCATGACCTCCGGCCAATGGACCATCGGCGCGGAATAGAACGTGAGCTCGTGCTTCCCGGCGGAGAGCGTCTCGCCCTCCTTTACGGCCCGGATCCTGCCGGAATGATCTTCCTCAAAGAACTGGCCGATCATCATGGCCGATTTCTCGCTGCAGACGACCTCCGTCTCCGGATGGCGCAGCAAAAGCTCCGCAAGCGTCGCGGAATGATCCGGCTCCATGTGCTGCACGACCACGTAATCCAGCGGACGCCCGGCCAGCACCTGCGCGAGGTTTTCGAAAAACACCCTGCCGACGGCTTTGTCGACCGTGTCGAACAGGACGGTCTTTTCATCCAGAAGCAGATAGGAGTTGTAGGAGACGCCCCGCGGCACCGAATAGACGCCCTCGAACATGGCAAGCCGGCGGTCGTCGGCACCGATCCATGTCACATCCTCCGTCACCTTTCTGATGCAGTACATAAGCATCCCTCCTCCATAAAATTCCGTTTCTATCATAACAAAAGCGCCGCCCGGTTTCAAGCTTCCCGTGCGGCGCCCGTCTTCTTTTTTTACAGGATCATTCTCTGCGGATGGCTTCGATTGCGCTGATCTTGACGGCGCGGTTTGCCGGATAGAATCCGGAGACGAGACCGACGCCCGTCGCAAACGCCATGCCGATCCCCACGAGCCACAGCGGGATGATGGAGAGCCGGCTGTCCGCTCCCCCGTAAAAGCCCATGGAACTGCCGAGAAGAATATTCAAAATATACGAGATCAGATACGACAGCCCCACGCCGAGGACTCCTCCGCCGAAGCCGATCAGGCCGGCCTCGCCGAGGAAGATGGCGCGAATGTTGCTCAGTTTGCAGCCGAGCACCTTCATGACGCCGATCTCCTTGGTGCGCTCGTAGATGCTCATGACCATCGTGTTGGTGATGCCGAGCGCCGCGACCAGCATCGAGACGCCGCCGATGCCGCCGAGAACCAGCTGCACCGTCTTCATCTGCTTGTTGATCTCCTCCCGCATGGAAGCCATGCTCGAAGTCTGGTAACCCATATCCTGGATGGCCTTCTCCACGACCTCCACGTTATCCACCGAGGAAGCCTTGACGTAGACGGTATCATAAGTGGCTTCCTTCGAACCGGAGCTGCGGATTCCGTTTTCTTTGTTGTAGATCTTCTGCAGCTCGGTCGCGTAGCGGATGTCGATATAGACGGCATAGGATTTATCAAACTGATAGTTGGATTCCTCATCCTGCTTCAGGATGCCGGTAACCTTCAATTCTTCATTGTCGGCCTTCTTTGCCGGGATGCTCTCATAGTCGTAGTCGCCGCTGGTGCTGTCGACCACGTTGAAATAGAAATCGTCGTGAAGCGGGTCGACAAACGGATCCTTGACGTTGCCGTTTGCATCCGGCGTGCTGTCGATGTAGTTGTTGCGCCTGCGCTTGGTGTCGCGGAACTGGTAGGCGGCCTGCGAGCCGAATACGGCGGCATATTCCCCGTCGGATGTCTGCGGCAGGCGGCCCTCCGCCGTCTCATAGCCCAGCACGTCGAGCGCGTCGAGGTAGACACCGTAAACGGAGCCCTCATATTTGTAGCGGTCGTCGTTCTGGAGGATCAGGGAGCTCCACGAATCCAGATAGACGAAAGGCGTCGCGCCCTCCACGTTCTCCATCTTCTGGAACTCCTTCACCGCCGTCTCGGTCAGCTCGACCTGCTCGGTCGAATCGCTGCTCCAGTTCTTATAGACCGTGATGATCGTCAGGTCGCCCATGCTGTCGAGCCAGGCCAGCTGCTGCTGCGTCATGCCGACTCCGAGCGAGAGCATCACCACAATGGAGCAGGTGCCGATGACCACGCCGAAAATCGTCAGCAGGGTCCGCACCTTTCGCCTCCACAGGTTTTGGAGGCTTGACAAAAACAGATCCGATATTCTCACAGAAAGCCTCCATCAGATGTCGTCATCGGCCAGCGCGGCGGCCTTTTTCTTCTTTGCGCGTTTCACCAGCACCGTCGTCAGAACGGCTGCGGCCACAACGCCGCCGCCGATGATGTACCATAACGTTTTAGGGCCGGTGGTCTCTTCGGGGATCGGCTCCTCCGGAATCCACTCGCCGGGGTCGCTGGTTCCCATATCTTCGGCGTAGGCGGTAAAGTCGCGGACGATCGTCTTTTCCGTGCCGTCCTCGAGCTCATAAGTGATCGTGGCGGTGCCGATGATCTCGCCGGACTGCAGGGCGACCATCGGCAATTCCAGTTCGTCCTTCGTGTTGGCGGCGAGCTGGCCGTAATATTCGGAGGCGCCGCTGTTGCTGAGCGCCGCGGATTCGATCTTGCCCATGACGTTGTAGACCGGCACGCTGCCTTTATTGATGATCGTAAAGGTGAGGTAGTTTTCCTCGCCCGGATAGAGATAATCCGGCAGCTTCATGTCGAGGATGTCGAAGCGATCCTCTTTTTCGTCTTCTGCGTTTTCATCTCCGAAGAAGAGGCTCACGTTCTCGGAATCCGTGCCGCTGGCGTAGGCGTCGTTGGCAAGATACTGATAGGAGAACGCGACGCCGAGAGTGGCGAAGGTGCTCTTGACCGTATCGCTGTCCGCATAAAGGGTAAAGGTCTGGGAAACGGTCTCTCCGGCCTTGATTTTTTCTATGTAGAAGCTGGTGCTCGCTTTCGGCAGCGTGATGCCGGCCTCGGGGGTCAGAGACATCATGACGCCCTCGAGCGCGGCCGATTTTCCGGTGTTTTTGAAGCTGATCGTGACCGTGAAATCCTCATCCGTCGGAAGCTGCTGCCCGGCCGTGCTCACAGAGGTGATGACCAGATGCGGCGTCAGAACCGGATCCGTCTCATCCTCGTCTTCGGACTCGTCGTCGTCGTTGCCGATCACAGGTTTGTTGACGCTGATGTAGACGGAGGAGAAGGAAAGCGTT
>CAYMNV010000023.1:0-3593 GCA_964391915.1 uncultured Oscillospiraceae bacterium | reverse complement strand
TGCAGATAAAAATCCGAATCCCAGTCGTTCCCATCCTCCACAGCAAAGGCCGCGACGGGCACCATGGCGAGCATGAGAAGTGCGGCAAGCAGAAGCGCAAAAAATCTGATACGTTCAGTTTTCATCGGTGTTCTCCTTTTCGGACGCGGGTGCCGCTTCGGGGGCGGGCTCCGCCGTATTTTTTGCGGAGCCGCGGGGCTCCGGATTGATTTCTTCCTTGACGATCTCTCCGTCGATGATCGTAAGGATGCGGTCCGCATAGGCGGCAATATTCTTATCGTGGGTGACAAGCACCATCGTGCTGTCGTTCTCGCGGCAGGTATCCACCATGATGCCCATGACCTCCGCCGTGGTCTTGCTGTCGAGGTTGCCCGTCGGCTCGTCGGCGAAGACGATCTGCGGCTTCGTGACAAACGCACGGGCGATGCCCACGCGCTGCTGCTGGCCGCCGCTCATTTCGGAGGGCTTGTGCTTCATGCGGTCCTTCAGCCCGACGCGTTCCAGCATCCTGATGGCAAGTTGTTTGCGCTTCGCCGGAGCAATGCCGCGGAATTCCAGCGGCATCGAGACGTTTTCCAGCGCGGTCATCGAGGGAATCAGGTCGTAGGACTGGAAGACGAAACCGATGTGCTTCTGCCGGAAAACGGCCAGCTGCGCCTCGCTCATCTTGCTGATATTCTTGTCGAAAATCGTGACGCTTCCCCTCGTGGGCTTTTCGAGGCCGGCGAGCTGGTTGAGCAGGGTCGATTTTCCGGAACCGGAAGTGCCGAGGATGCAGCAGATCTCGCCCCTACAGATGTCAACATCGATCTTTTTAAGGGCGACTACCTTTTCCTCACCGATCCGGTAGACTTTCCGCAGGCCGCGGACCCTTACCGCGATCTCGTTCCCTGCGGGGCGTTCCTGTGTGAGTTCCAAATCTCTTTCCTTACCTCCTCCGGAACGGCGAACTCCGGGTGCTTCCTGAAATTCCCCCGCCGTTTCAATGGGAATTCCGGTTTTTCGGTTTCCTTCGGAGTCCGCACCGGGCGGACGGATCGGAAAACTTTCAGCTTCCATTATATCACAAATTTTTCATGATACCAACACCAATCGGCAACGCGCTCCCGGTCCGTTTTTGCGGTGGCCGGGGCGCCGCCTTTCAAAAAAGGCGGAACGGCAAAAAAGGGGCTTTTCTCCCGGCAGAAACATCCCTCCGGGGGAAACGGCAAAGAACGGACGACCTTTCCGATTTTATGAAACTGCGGCGGCATTTTTGCCCCCTCCGTAAAAAATCTTCCGGGATCTCCCCGGAAAAAGGTAATATCCGCATTGTGTGTTTTTTCTAATCATAATGTGACGATTTCCGCCGTTTTTCCTGCCGGATTCCGAAAAAAAATCCCCGGACGAAAAGCCGGGGAAAATAGGAAAGCGACGCTCAGGCTTCCGCCGCGGTCAGGTGAATCTCGTCCGCGTGGATCTGTGCCGGATAGCTTTCGGCGATCATGCCGTTATATACAATGTCGATCTGCTGGCCGACCGTGAACTCCGGGCGGTCGATCTCCTCCCCTTCGGCGTCGAAATAGAGGAGATCCTCGTGCAGCGCAACGCGAATGCGGTCGGCGGAGCTAAGCTCGGCGGAACCTTCGGCCGGCGCGACTTCCAAGGAATCCTCTTCCACTAGATTGATGACGGCGGTGAACGTGACGCTCTCTTCCTCTGTCTCTTCCCCGGTGCAGGAGCCGAACATGACGACCGACAGAACCGCAAACAGCACGGCAAACATCTTTTTCATCGAATTCTCTCCTTTGGCTTTGGTTTCAGTAAGAAAGTGCGCCGAAACCGGAAAAATCCTGCACCTTGTTTCCTTTTTCCTGAAAAAGCCAAGAGAAACGGCCGTCTGCCGGACCGGAACCGGCGAAAAATCCGGTGAAGCCCCGGAACGGCCCTCCGCCGCATTGACAAAGATTCCCTTTCGTGATAAAATATAGGTATCAATGAAATAGGAAGTGTCTTTTTGGAGTCGGTTCTGTAAGGAACGTACGTCAAAGCAAACAGGTCCGGAAAAAGCGGAAAGATACCGCTTAGCTTTGCTTTACCGCACAGGGGTGTTCCATACGGAAACGGCGTCGGAGGACACGGGCAGAAGAGCTCTGTGAGGACGTCGTATTATGCGCCGTCCTTTTTTGTATGGCTCCCGCGGTCCGTCCTCTCTTCCGGCATAACCAATTTATTATTTGAAAGGACTTCCTGCTATGAAATACAATAAAGCTGAAAAATATGATTTCTCATTTATAAAAGACCTTATCATGGGGCCGAACCCCATCAAGCTCGAAGAGGAGCTTTTGCTGAACCACGAAATCCCGCAGGGCGCGACGGTCATGGACCTCGGCTGCGGGCGCGGACTGACCTCCGTTTTTCTCGTCAAGGAATACGGGTTCCGGGTATTCGCCACCGACCTTTGGATCAGCGCGACCGAAAACAAACAGTTCTTCGACCGCATGGGCCTCTCCACGGAGCAGATTATTCCGATCCACGCCGACGCCGTGGACCTGCCGTATGCGGAGGAATTCTTCGACGCGGTGGTCAGCGTCGATTCCTACAACTACTTCGGGCGCGACCCGGACTACCTCGGCACGCACCTGCTGCCGCTCGTCAAGCACGGCGGCTGCATCTATATTTGCATCCCCGGCATGAAAAAGGACTGCCACGATAACCTGCCGCCGGAGCTTCTGCTCTCCTGGACACCCGACGAACTCGACTACATCCACGATGCGGACTATTGGAGGAACATCATCCGGCAGACGGAGGGCGCGGAGATCCTCTCCATTTATGAGATGGAGAGCAACGAGGAATGCTGGAAGGAATGGCTCGCCACCGACAATGAATATGCCGTCGCCGACCGGAAATCCATGGAGGGCGGCGCCGGAAAGTATATGAATTTTATTGCCATCGTCCTGCGCCGGAAATGAACCGGGCCGGGATTCAAAAGAAAAAACGGGGCTTCCGCAGGGAGGCTCCGTTTTTATGCGTTCCGGGAGGTTCTCTCCGGCGGCCCGCCAAATTGCAATACGTTTTGTATGATTTCTTCCAACTTCAGCTTTTTGTATTATTTTTTGATCTGTTCCGCGGCGGCCGCGATATCCTTTTCAATCAGGGGACGCATCGTATCCTTATATTGAGACAGATCCGCCGTCTCCAGCGCGCGGAGAATCCGCTCCTTTAGCTGCGGCTTCGATGCCGCGAGCTCCGGAAGCGCCTGGATGCACTGCCTCGACGTGATGGGCTTTTCGTCCAGAATGTGCGCAAGATACCGGTCGAGCAGCTCGTCGATCTTTCCGGATGCGTCCCACCCGGCGTTGGCCGCGATCAGCAGGAGGGCCCGCGTCCGGGCATAGGAATTTTTGCTGCCCAGCATCTCCGCGAAGCGGTCCAGATATGCATAGACTGCGTCCGACTGCCGGCTCTCCGCAAGCAGCTCCGTGCAGGCCTCATAGCCGGCATACTGATCTTTTCCCGTTAGCAAATCGATTTTTTCTTCCAGTTCCATGACAGTATCCCTCCGTTTCAAAGTCATATCCGCAGAGCCTCCGTTTTAAAGCCGTACCCGGAGG
>CAYMNV010000022.1:0-32798 GCA_964391915.1 uncultured Oscillospiraceae bacterium | reverse complement strand
ATTGCGTTACGCCAACTTCGGTTTTAGATGTTGTTTTTGATTGGTTATGAGATAAGACATTTCAAAATATATGATTTCGCATCTAATAACCTGACATAAACTCCTCATAAAGCGCTTCTCAACAGGGCCTTTACGGGGATGAGCCAGTTAGGATATACCTCTCTGCTCCTAAAAGCAAAGTATGATTTATATAGGAACGCCGCCAAAAATCTCCTTTTGGCGGCGCCTTTATCTAAAATTAAGTTTTAATCTAAACACAGCTTGCCGATTGCCTTGAAAAAAGTAGCCGTCGGACTGGAAATCTTTTGCATAATTCGGCAAAATTTGTTATAATTGCGTCAAATGATATGATTCATACCGATGAGAACGGCTTCCTGAGAAACATCTTCATCCGAATAGCAAGGAGGAACCCAACATGAAAAAAGGATTTTGTATCATTTTGGCCGCGTTAATGTGCATTTCTTTCATCGCATGCGGCATACCCGAAGCATCGGAAGCGTCGGATATTGTTGTTTTCAACGACCCCGTGCTGGAAGCTATGGTATTAAAAGCGATGTATAAACCGGAAGGCGATATTACATATGCCGAAGCCGAAATGGTAACGGAACTCAATCTCGGAATCGAACGGCAGCAGCATATCCCGGAAGAAACGCAGATCAAGGATATCAGCGGGCTGGAACATTTCATCAATCTGACAAGCCTCGACCTGTCGTTTCATGCGATCACCGATATCAGCCCGCTGGCGGGGCTTAGCAAGCTCACCTCGCTGTCGCTGGACGGCAACCCGATTGCCGATATAACCCCTCTGAGTGGTCTGACCGATCTCACGTGGCTGGTGATGTTCAACTGCCAGGCGGACGACTACAGCCCGCTTTCAAATCTCATCAATCTGGACGGCATTATGCTTGACTATTCTACGATAAGCGATATCAGCGTTCTTTCCGGCCTGACCAAACTGCAAAGAGTCAGCCTGACAAACACGCAGGTCAGCGATATTTCACCGCTGGCCGCGCTCACCGGGCTGAAATCCTTAAAACTCGAAGCGAGCCTGGTTACCGATTATTCACCGCTTGCAGACATTTATCAAAATCTTGAGGAAAAGGACTTTACGGCGGCTTTTACGCTCTCTGAGCTGGGATTTGCGATGAATAACGACGGCACGCTGGCGGAGTACATAACGGAAGGATTGTGCGTGACCGTCAATCATTCGGAGTGGGGCGTACCGGCGGCGGATGCGGAAGGAAATTCCGTTCGCATGTCTAAGCAGATGGACGGCGGCTATACCCTGATTGTTCTCTACTATCCGGATATCCAAACCTACGTGTTTCAAATCAGCCCTGAAAATGGCGGATTGCTGGCGAACTATATCTATGATCAGTCGAGCGGTGAGTTTACAGCCGGGGTGGACGACCGCGAAAGTATGGAAACGCTCGTTAAAACCGTGTTGGGCGACGCGGGTTCCGGCGATGTGCTGCTCGCGCCGATACCCCTTTTCAACGACACGATTGAAAGCACCTTTGGGATCAGCGCCGACGAGCTCTACGCGCTGCCGCTTGAAAAAACGACGCCTGAAAATCCAACGCTCTTGAACCTCGGATTTATCCCGGATAAGGATAACGCGGTCTGCGTCTATGAGCAGAACGCGGAAAAATACACGAGAATTGAAGTCCATTGCCCCGAATGGGGGGAAAAGGAGTACGACGTCAATTTTTTTAGGCCGGTCAATGAGTACGGATTGATGATAACATATTATAAAGACGAGCAGCGCTTTTATGTAGCGGCGGACAAGGGCGAAACTTACGCGAAATTCAACTTTTACGTAAGCGACGGTACCTGGATCGACGAAAACGCATCGGGGAATATGACCGTGGAGGAGTACTTCAAAAACATGTACAATGACCCGGAGATCGAAGAGGTTCATCTCTATTCCGTGTCGATTGCGCAGCAGTATATCGCCGACACGTTTGGGATGAGCATCGACGAGCTGTGCGCGCTGCCCTTAGGTGAATGAAAGGAAAACATAGTCAACGCTATCGTGCTAAAAGATAATGGGATCACCGCGAATGCTGTTTTTAGTCTCCTGCAAACCGTTGGCACGGCGGGCTTTTTCCCACTCCCCTATATCATTTCATGCCGACCAAGAAACAGGCCGCCGATTTTTATCGGCGGCCCTTTTGTGATTTCCTTTTCTCGGTTTAGCCAAAAGAACCTGCGGAAAAGCCGACTGATCGTCCGCTCTGCATGGCGGTTTCGGCCGGTACAGGGATTCATTTCGCCTCTTCGGGCTTTTCTTGCGGCAGCTCTTCAGGTTTCTCTTCAGGCGTTTCTTCCGGTTTCGCTTCCAATGCCTCCGCTTCCTGATCTTCGGCCTGCTGCAGGGCGGCGAGCCTCCGCCTGATCTCCGCAAGCTCGGCTTCCATCTGATGCAGATGCATGTGCATCTCGTTCGTTTCCTGCTCCGCTTTATAGTTGATGGCGAAGTCGATGATCGCCTCGTGCTTGTCGCGGGCGGCCTGCCGGTTCTGGCTCATCATGATGAGTGGGGCCTGAAATGCGGCGATGAACGACAGTACCAGGTTGAGCAGAATAAACGGTTTCGGATCGAACTGCAGAAACAGAAACGGCGAGATGTTGATCAGGATCCATACCACCAGAAACGTGCCGAAGGTGAGAATGAAGGTCCAGCTTCCGCCGAAGGCCGCGACCTTGTCGGCGATGCGGTCGGATCTCTTCGTGCTCGTCTCGTATTCTTCGTCGAGCCGGGATGCGATCTTCTGCTCGTAGTTTTTTACCAGCCGGTCGATTCGCGTGAGTTTTTCGTTGTTCAGTTCGATTTCAAATCCATGAATCTTGTCGGGATCTCTTTTTTCGCCTTCAGTTTTGGAAAGCATAAAACCACCTCACGATCATCCGTTTTTCAGCTTCATTATATCGGAGAAAGATCGTTTCATCAAGAGGCTGCGGGAGCATCCGCCGGAGGATTCCCGGGAACGAGAAGAATCCCGGCGTTTTGGGGAGTGATTTGGCCGACAGGGAAGAAAAAAATTGCTTTTTCCTCCGATGGAAACGAGTTTGACGATATGGTATAATTCACTATGATAATTTTCATAAATGAAAGCGAAACGAAGATGGAAAAGCAATACCTGACCATAGAAGGAATTCCGGCGGTTTTATGGGGCCCCGCGGAGGGCGGCCTCTTTATTGCCGTGCACGGCGATCAATCGAATAAAGAAGATGAAGTGCCCGCGCTGTTTGCCGAGGAGGCCGCGCGGAAAGGCTTCCGGACCCTGAGCTTCGACCTGCCGGAGCACGGGGACCGCAAAGGAGAAACGCGCCTCTGTAAGGTACAGAACTGCGTCGAGGATCTCACGCGGGTGATGAAGTATGCCCATACGCTGACGGACGACATCGGCCTCTTCGGATGTAGCATGGGCGCCTATTTCGGCATGCTGGCCTATCGGGACGAGCCGCTTCGGCAGGCCCTGTTTCTGTCGCCGGTCGTCGATATGAAGCGCATCATCGAGAATATGATGAAGTGGTTCGACGTGAGCACGGAGCGGCTGCGTCAGGAGAAAGAGATCACGACCCCCGTCAAAACCCTTTACTGGGATTATTATGAATATGTGCTTGAGCATCCCGTAGAATGGAGCACGCCAACGGCCCTGCTTTACGGCAGAGGGGATAATCTCTGCGAGTTCGACGTCGTGAGCGCCTTTGCCAAGCGCACTCATGCCGAAATGACCGTATTTGAGGAGGGTGAGCATTACTTCCATACCGAAGAACAGCTTGCGTTTTTTCGCCGGTGGCTGCGGGAGCATATCCCTGACTGATGTCATCCGGCGAGGCAGCCGCAGGATACCCGTACGATCAGACAATTTCAACAATTCTCTAAGCAAGCCGCCCTGCAAACCTTTTATGGTTCGTGGGGTGGCTTTTTTACGCGGCTTTCGTTTCCTTCCGGGCGGAGTCTTTTGGAGAATCTCGATGCCTCCGGATTCATGATAAAAGAACAGAACCCCGGCCGTATGCCTGAAGCTCTGTTTTGTATCCGGCAGGCGGGATGAGCGGCCGCTGCCAAGTCGCAGGTTCGGCGCCGCGGCGGGGAAGTACCGTTCATTCAGTCTGTTTTCCCCGAAGAAGGAGTGACATTACGGATGGGATATGGTATAATTTTCCTGTAGAAAAATTTGACATTCCACTATGAAAGTTATTTTTAATAGATGGGTGAATTTTATATGTTGTGAGGTGCAGCCATGAAAAGAATCATACTGATTTTATCCTGTGTTTGCCTGCTGTTTTTTGCCGCTTGTCAAAGCGGAGATGAGAACGGCCCAACGGAGATGCAGACGTCCGAGGAAAGTTCCCTGAGCAGCAGCTCGGAGACTTTGCCGGAGAAAGAGCCGCCGTCCTCCAGCCCGACAACAGACGAAAGCGCCGCGGCGGAGACGGAATCGGCGGAGAGCGGCAAACTTTCGGTGCCCGTTCAGATTGTGATGGAAAACGAAAACCCTGAAGTTTATGAGATTCCGATCCCGGAGGGTGTGGGAAGAGCTTATGTTGCAGGCACGGAAGAAGATCTGAAGGTTTACATGGCATGGATCGACGCGCTTGATGGGGCGGATGTAACCGCGATCTATGGCCATAAAGCTCCCGTTCGCGAATACACGCCGGGAGAGATGAGCCTGAGCGACAGCCAAATTTTATTTGATAAGTTAAAAGCTATCAAGCCCGGCCTTCTTTCCGAAGAAGACCTCGACAACGTGTGGGTGGGCGGAGGAATGAGCATTTCCATTCAGACAAAAGAGGATAGAGCGGTCATCTCTTTTAACGGCGGCTGGTTTTTGGTCTATCTGGATAATCAGGAACGGGAATGGGTTTTCAACGCACAGGAGACAAGCGTGCAAAGTGTATGTTATGAAATCATGCGGATGCTGGAAGACAATATGAACAATGGCGGGGCCGAACAGACCCCTCTGTGTTATAAAGATCAGGAAGTGACAAGTATCTATGCCGTCGATACGGATTCCTATGTGATGGCAAAGATAAGCGGATATGCCTTATCCAAAGAAATTTTATCCGAGCTGGAGACCGATCCGCCAAGTGGAAGCAATCTGGAGGGCCTTGGCTATTTGATTTTTACGGAAACTGGAAAAGAATATGTCTATTTGGATAGCACAAATCCTGCTTTAACGGAAACCTGCCTGACGGCCATTATCAATGGACCGCTTTACCCGAGTTGGCTCATTCATATGTCACCCGACAGGATCGTCAGCGCAAACGGGGTTACCGATAAAGAGACCTTACTTGCTTTGTCGGAATTCTTGAAAGAGGAAGTGACGGTTCATCCCAATACTTTAAACCATGAAGGACCGGACAATCCAAACACGGTCGGCGGGCTTTATACGCTGAAATTGGTCTTTGACAGCGGGGTATCCTACGACCTGATCGGTTATGATTACTTTGATGGGACGGGTGACTTTACTCTATATACAAGCGACTTGGACAGAACCGTATGGTATGAACTCGATCATGGCGGTTCCGCATGCCTTCGTAAGTATCTGGAATCGCTTCAATAGACTGTAAAGAAATTCCCCTTGTCGGGGGTATGAAACCGGCGGCCGCGAAAAGGCGCCTGCGATCAGACGATTTCAATCATTCTCACAAGCAAGCCGCCCTGCAAACCTTCTATGGTTCGTGAGGCGGTTTTTTTCCTTATGTTTGTTTGATTTCCTTTTGCGGCGAATTTCCGGGAGGGTTTCGATGCCGCCGGAGTTACCGCTTTTTTACTGATAAAATAACAAAGCCCCGGCCATACGGCTGAGGCTTTGTTTTGTATTTGGCAGGCGGGCCGGGTCGGGCGGCCGCTGCTAAGTTACAGTTTCGGCGTTGCGACGAGGAAGCACATGTCGTTCAGCTCGTCTTCCTCAAAGAAATCGTAGAAGGTGAAGTTGTAGATGAAGCGCTCGGCGCTGTATACGCCGTAGCCGTCTTGATTGTGGTCGGTGGTGTCATAGGGATCAGCCACGATGATCACGTCGTCCTGAGTCGTCTCGGTACCCATGGTATCGTATCCGATGATGACCTGCCAGTGTCCGCCCCAGTCGTTCCAGCCGATCATGATGGGATACCCGGCCGCCAGCATCTCCTGAATGTAGTCCAACGTAAACACGTCGTGGACGCTGTCCGCGCAGTCGAAAGTGGTATAAAGGTCGAAACCACCCACGCCCTCGAAAATTTCCATGGCCTGACGGAGACTGGTCGCCTCCGGCTCGGTGCCGTTGCTGCGGAATTCGGCGAGGGTCTCCTCGTTGTAAACGCCGAGGGCCTGATACCAGTTCAGGATCATCAGGGCGCTGGAGACTCCGCAGCTCCACTCGCTGGTCTGCTGCTGGGTCTGAAAGTGCGAAAGAATGGTGAGCGTATCCGTGCTCTCCATGTTGTAGAAATCAAGCGTGCTGAAATAGGGACTGTTTTCGTGATCCCCGGCGCGTTCCACGCTGTCTGCGCCGTATTCGGGATCCAGATCCGCGGTATAAGGAATTTTCATTTCATCCGTATAATTGCCGCCGAGGCTCGTGTCCTCGTCGGTTTCAGGTGCCGGCGCCGCGGCCGATTCATCGCTGAGACTCGTGCCCTCC
Organism: uncultured Oscillospiraceae bacterium; assembly: GCA_964391915.1. Lineage (GTDB taxonomy): Bacteria > Bacillota > Clostridia > Oscillospirales > Ruminococcaceae > UMGS1668. The sequence continues at coordinate 26,160 of CAYMNV010000022.1, read as the reverse complement.
GCGGTTTCGGACGCCTGTGTCGCGGCTGATTTGCAGCCGGACAGAACAAGGCAAAGAAGCAAAAACAATACAATTAACTTTTTCATGGCAATTTCCTTTCCAAAAAAATTTAATTGTACCTGTATAAGGCGGCGCGGTGCGCCGCCCAAACAAACCCGCCTTGATTGTATTATTTATTCGATTGGGGTGGTTTCCCCGCATTTTATTTATCCAATTTCCGGTCGTTCTCCTGCGTTTTATATAGTAATTTGTCTGCAGATGCAGGAACGGTCTACTTTTAATACGCTCATGTTGTTTTATACAAGTACGGGTGGAGGTGCTGCCTCCACGAAACCCACAGGATCAAGCCTGCGCTATAAAATTTTGAGCCCGCCTTTGGGCTCCGACATGAGGTGCGCACTCTGTGCATGGCAGCGGATCCGACCCTCCCACTGTGCCGAGTAATCATTATATCAAAAAATAGAAGAAATACAATATAAAAAGACCGCCTGTCTGTCGGCGGCCTTTTATCTTTTTATGTTTCCATGCGGAGGATAGACCCCGGGCTTGTCAGCCGTTCGGGATTTTGTACCACGAACCCGGCTCCACCGTCGGGCCGTAGGCCCAGCTGCCGCCGTTGATATAGACGTAATAATCCTCGCCGACCTGGCAGATGTCCCCGCGCGAGAGCGTGGATTTTTGCTCGCCGGTGCCGGAATAAGTCACGACGTTGCCGGTCAGCTTCTGTGTGCTGTACCAACCATAGACGGTGCCTCCGGGGCCGGAGGCCGCCTGGGATTTCGTAACGGAGACGTTCTGGGTGACGATGTAATAAGAGCCGTCCGTGTACTGGAAGATGCCGCCGGCCGGGATCGAAACGGAACTGTACGCATATTCAAAGTCCGACTGGTCGGGCCAGTAGTTGTCCTGTAGAACGATGTTGGTGCTTCCGTAAGTCGCCGGTGTGCTGCCGCCGCTTCCGGATTCGCCGCTCTCGCTGCCGGATCCCTCCGAACCGGAGCCGGAGCTCGAAGCGCCGTGTACGCTGCAGACGATATGTTCCACGCCGTCGCCGCCGTCCGCCCAGGTAAACGTGCCGCCCGACGGGCAGACGAACTGCGAGGTCCCCGCGTCGTATTCGCCAAGGAACGCATCCTTGAGCGTGTCGTATTCGCCCGTCATATAAGCGGTGGTCGCTATGGCATACAGGGACCGCCGGTTTGCCAGGCAGGCGGCTGCCCGGGCCTTTTCTTGGGAGGAAGAAAATACGGAGATGGCTATGGCCGCCAATATGGCGATAATCGCCACCACGATCAGCAATTCCATGAGGGTAAAACCGGACCGTTTTCGCATCATCGCGGCATCCTTTCTTGTAAAAAATTTCTAAATTTTAATTATATCATCATAACGCGCATATTTCAGGTATTGTGCCTGTTTTTTGTCGAAAAACGTTTTTTTTCGACAGGGGCATCCGCCGCGGACAAGCGCGGTATGGGCCTCAAGGAGACGGCCGGCAGCCGGATCGGCTTCCCCGGCGGCTCACGGAGTCTCCGGGCGCATCCCGGCGGCGTCACGGAGTTTTCCGATATACTCGCCGAGCTTTTCCAGAACGCGGTCCCGGTCCCGCTCACAGCAGGATTTTTCGCGGAGCATATTCTGCAGAAAATCCCAGAAGGCGGCGTTCATATTCCCCTCCCGCATGGCCAGAACGATGGGCGGATCGGAGGTCTTCGCCACGATGACGCCGAGGTCCTCCTTGGCATAAACGGTGTATCTTTCGTCCGCCGCGGATCTGGTGAGGCAGACGTGAAAATGCTCAAAGCGGCCGAGCAGGAAGACAAGATGCTCGAGGTGCCGGAGAAATTCCTCCGCCGTGTAGCAGACGGGGTCTCCGCGCAGCGTCACGGAGAACGCGGCTTTGATCTTGCCCTCCGCCACGGCATCCGGGTCCGGCAGGCGGACGATCTCCCAGAAATCGTTTGTTTCCAGCAGGGATTCAAACAGATTCGTCCGGAGCCTGTGCAGCCCGGAGGTCTCCGTTCCCTCCATGCCCGAACGGGCAAGGATACCGGAGAGCACCTCCTCCGGCATGGTCAGAAGCGACAGCGACTCCGTCCGGATGACGGCGTCGCTCTTTTCCTTTTCAAATTCAAGAAGGGTCTCGAGATAGGCGTCCCGGTTGCGGAAGGTGAAGATTCGCATCAGGGGCTTGCACATGGCGAGATACCGGAGGAACTCCTTTTCGTGGGCCTCAACGGAGGCGCGGTCACGGAAAAGGAGATTGGCCGCTCCCTCGACGGAATCGCCCACCGAGCCGGAGGCCACCGCGGCGATGCCGGGCGCGATAAACAGGGTGCGCTTGAAGATCCCGTCCCTCTTTTTCGGATAAAAATAGGGCTCGATCGCGCCGGACATATACAGCGGCATCCACTGGCCGATCGCATGGAGCATCTCGTCCAGATCACGGCTGATCGTATGGATCACGACGACCCGATGCCCTCTCTCCAGCACCTGTGACATCAGCGAGGCCCATACGGAAGCAAAGCGGCGGTCTACCGTCATCCAATCGGTCGGCTCGTCGGAGAAGAGCAGCAGCGTGACCGGCCGGCTCTGGGCAAGCACTGCGTTTAAAAACCGGATCACGGCACGCCGTTTACCCTCGACACCCAAAAAAACGAAAACCTCCGCCGGATCCGGATCGGAAGAGACGCTTTCGCAGAGCGGGGGAACCGGTTCCCGGGGCTGCGGCGGGGTCTGCGTCAGGCCGGTCAGAAAGTGTTCGACCGTACGCACTTCGCCCGCTTTTTCCTCCGAAAGCCACCGGGCGATCCTCTCCGCGAGATCCTTCGTGCCGAAAGCGCCCATATCGGCTTCCATCGTATCCGACAGGGCTTTTCTCCGGTATCCCTCCTCGCAGTGTCTGGCAAAATATTCGGCCATGGCGTCTATGCACGCCATGTTCCTCAGAGCGCGGCGCTGCCCCCTGCGCAGGCGGCTGATGTGGGAGGCGTCGAGCCTCACGTTCAGGGCCAGAGCGCTGTTGGTGGTATTCGTCATGTTCATTAGGAAATCCAGCTTTTCGGCAAACTGCATCCGAATCACCTCTTTTTCGATTATAGCAAAGATCCCATCACAAAATCAACACCATCCCGACATTTTTGTCACGATTTGTGCCGAAAACGGACAATGACAGTTTGCCGGAGGCGGTTTATATGCGGCGGCCGTCCTGATACACTGAATTGGGAAGGGGGCGGTACCGGTGATTCTGGATGTCAGGCTGAGAACGGGGTTCTATGAGACGGAGCCGTACCGCCTTTTTATTGACAGGGGCGTTTTGAAGCTGCTGCCGGAAAAAAGCGGGGAAGAGCCGCTGATTCTTCCGGAAGCGGAGATCCTCTTGGTCACGTTTTTCGGCAGGAGATCCGCCGGGGCCGAGATCCAGACGGCGGACCGGCTTTACCATATGGCTCTGTGCGATTCTTCGCGCGCCGGAGAGATGTATCAATCCTTAAAAGAAAACCTGCGGGCCGGGATCAATTTTGAAACTGCATATGAGGGAGGATGATCAATCAAACGCGGCAGAATCTGCGGCCCCGCGGCGGGAAGAGCGGCTTTTCCCGATTTTCCATACGACCCCAAAAAGAAACGTGAGGAGGAACGAAATGAAACTCGGAAAAAAGACTTCGATTTTTGCGGCCCTCGCGGCGGCCCTTCTTCTGACGGCGCTCAGCGCCTGCTCCTTTGGAAAGGCTTCCGCTTCGGTCAAAGACAACAGGATCGAGCTCGGCGAGGCGACGCTCGATTTCGGCGGCAACGCGCTGCCGGATTCTTCCAAAACGACGCTCACCGCCCTGAAGGTGAAAGAAAAGGAGAGACCCCTCGGCCTTGCCTCCGCGCTGTATGAGCTGGAGCTGGATCTGACCTGCACCGAGCCCGTCACGATCCGCATCCCGCTGGAAGAGGGCGGCGCACCCGAGGACGAGGAGGCCGTGCCGATGCTGGGGCTCGGCAACGACCTCACGCTCTCCGACGGCAGCGTCAATACCCTCTATACTTATCTGCCCGCGCAGGCGGAGGACGGGACGGTGACGGCCTCCTTCATCCCCGCGGAATACCTTGAGCAGCTCTCGGTCAACGGCGCGTCGGGCGGCGCGAGCCCCTCCCGGGAACGCCTGCGCCTCGGGATTTTCTGGTGCTCCACCACGTTTGCCGACGGCGGGCATTTTCTGGTCAATTTTCCGGCGCAGATGCACACGACGTTCATCAGCTACAACGACCGCAGGGCGCTGCTCTCCGATCTTGAGGGCGTCTACAACGAGTATCTAAATAAAGGATACGTCTACGCGAAACGCGGCAGCTGGCCGATCGAGGTCAACGTCCAGTCCCTCGACGAGATGGGATACTATTCCTATGGCCGGAACGGCGCGGAGGGCAAAATCTATCTGAACCGCAGTCTCTTTGAGGGCGGCTATCAGGCAAACTCCGTCAAGCCCCTGATCGCGCACGAATTTTTCCATTTCGTGCAGCTCAACTATGTGGAGAGCGGCAGCGACAACACCTGGTTCGACGAGGCCACCGCCACCTATTTTGAGGGACAGAAGGGCGGCGGGGTGCCAAGCATCGTTGCGGAGTACAACGAAAAGATCTTCTCCGGCGTCTTCCCGGAGGAGAACGACTCCGCGAACGGCTATGCCCGCATGCCGCTGATCCAATACCTGTCTCAGAAGCGGGGCGAGAACTTCATCCTCAACGCGTACACGACGGCGGGCAGCGGGGCGGATTGGGACAGCGCGCTTCTCTCCTCGGTCGGGCCGCCCTCCGGCTGGGCCGCGGATTTCTATGAGGCGCTGGTGAAGGGCGAGATCGGCAGCTACGCCCCCTATACGCTGCATTCCAACCTCGCGGGAGAGGGCCTGCCGGGAGTCGGTACCTCCCTTGCGCTGCAGATTCCCACCGAAGAGGAGATCATGACGATCACGGAGAACGACGAGATTCCGAAGCTGGGCGAGACGACGCTGAGCATCGGCCCCTATGGCGCACAGCTCGTTGCCCTCACCATCGACGAGACCAATCTGTTCCGCGTCAAGCAGGGAACCGATCCGACCGTTTCGGTCGCCGGCGCGGATCTGCGGGTGTTTGCCGTCCGCGGCAGCACGGTCACGGTGCTCCCCTCGTCGGGAGAGAGCGTGAAGCTCAGCGGTTTCAAAAAACTGTGCGAGGATCAGTATGTCTTTCTTGCGCTGGTGACGGGGCTTCACGGCAGCGGAAAACAGGACTATACGCTGAAAGTCGAGCTCGCCCCATTTCCGACGCTCGACGAGCTGGTCGGCACCTATGAGGACGGCGCCATGACATTTACGGATGTCTATATTTCGCAGGCATATAGGGATGCCGCGGCCTCCGGGGAAGAGGAGACGGTGGGCGACGACGAGCTGGGCTGTGACTTCGACATTGACGTCATTGCCGCTCTGGATGCCATGAAGGGGCAGGTTCAGCCGGCCCAGTTTATCATCAGCAAAACCGGAGAGAACACGGGCACGTTTGTCGTGGACGGAGACGACGAAGAGGGCGCCTCCACCGATCCCCTGTCGTTCACGTACCTGAACGGCCTTTTGATCTTTGATTATTATGAGGAGGGCGCGACGCTCACCGGCGACCTGATCGCCGCCTACGGCACCAACAGGGATGTGACCGTCGATGGGGATCTGGTCATGGAACTGGGAGAGGATATCCGCATCGACCTCCATATTACCGGCAGCAAGCCGCTCGGGACGAGCTAAGCATGCATCCGGAGATCTCATTTTCCCTGTTCGGCGCCGTGCTCATGGTCAAATCCTATGCGCTCTTTACGGTGCTCGCCGCGCTGGCGGGCGTGCTCACGGCCCTTCCCCTGCTGCGGCGGGAAGGGCTGCGGGCGATGCGGGCGCTTTGGCTGATCGCTTGGATGGCGGCAGCCTTTCTCGTCGGCGCGCGGCTGCTGAATTTTGCCGTGAACCCCGGCGCCTATGGGGATTCTCTGCATCTTTTTTCCCTGCGTCTTGCGGGGCTCTCCGTCTACGGCGGAATTTTCGGCGCTTTGGGTGCTCTGCTGCTTTGGGCGCGGCTTGCAAAACAGAAACCGTTTCCGCTGCTCGACGCGCTCGTGCTTCCGTCCGGCCTCGGCTTTGCGCTTGCCAGGGTGGGCTGTTACCTGAACGGCTGCTGCGCCGGCATCCCGACGAATTCGGCCTTGGGCGTGCGTTTTCCGATGCGGGGTGGGGAAGAGACGGCGCTCGGTGAACTTTTTTCGCTGCTCGGAAAGAGCAGCATATCGGTCTCCGTCTATCCCACGCAGCTTTTTGAGATGGGCCTCGCGCTTCTGGGGCTTGTCCCGGTGATAGGGCTGTATTTCCGTAAAAAGCTGCCTCCGGGCGCGGCGTTTCTGCTCTATGGCATCTGGTTTTCCGCCGCGCGGCTGATGATTCTGCCCCTGCGCAGCCTGCCCTATCCGGAACCTGTCGTCCGGTGGATCTATCCGCTCCTTTATCTCGCGCTGATCGCTGCAGGGCTTTTTCTGCTGTGGCGGATGTATAAACAGACAAAGGCCGTCCCCATGAACTGAGAACAATATAGAGCCCGGGAGGCCTTCCTTTATGGAAGGCCTCCCGGGCTCGTCAGAGATATTTATCCGCGGACATCAGCAGGAACAACCGCAACAATTATTGCAGCAATTATTGCAACGATTATTGCAACGATCATCACAATCATTATCGCAATCATCATCATCGCACTGAATATCGCGCAGACAGTCGCGCAGACATTCGCGCAGATCATCGCAATCACTATCACGCAGACAGTGGCACACACAGTCGCGCAGACGATCGCACTGACTCCCACACTGATTGTTTTGGCAGCAGCGGCGGCAACGGCAACGGCAACACATAGAATACCCTCCTTTCATGGGTGATGTACTCCTGGCCGCATAGTCGCCTCATTCAAATCATATTCCGCCTCCGCCGCCCGTGTGAAGAGGGCAAACTTCCGTACGGCGAATGGCCGTGTACAGGAGAATTTCGCCGCATCCTACGGTTTATTTATCATCCGCGCCCACCGGAAATTTTCAATTCGGAGGGCGCTATTTTTTGCACTCCAGATAGCGCATCTCCGCCTTGTGCCAGTTTACAACGTGCCACCAGTCGTCAATGTAATCGGCGCGCCGGTTGAAGTGCTTGAGGTAATAAGCGTGCTCCCAGACGTCGATGGTCAGAATCGGGCAGTGGCCGGGCGGCAGCGGCGTCTCCTGGTTGGCCGTGGTAATGATTTTCAGGTCGCCGTACGGATCCTCCACCAGCCATGCGTATCCCGAGCCGAAGACGGCCTTCGCCGCCGCGGTAAATTTTTCGCGGAACGCGTCATATCCGCCGAAGGAATGATCGATCGCTCCGGCAAGCGCGCCGTTCGGCCGCTGATCGGTTTCCGGCGTGACGCTGTCGAAATAAAACTGGTGGTTGTACACGCCGCCGGCATTCCGGGAGACCGGTATGCCGGTCTTCGGAGGCAGACGCTCTGCGCGGGTGATCAGCTGCTTAAGAGAAAGGTTCTGCAGCCACGGGCGTTCCTGCAGCGTGGCGTTCAGGTTGTCGATGTAAGTCTGCAGGTGCCGGTCGTGGTGCAGGGTCATCGTCTGCTCGTCGATATACGGCTCCAGCGCGTTGTCGGCGAACGGCAGCGGCGTATTTTCAAAAGGATAATGCTCGGTCAAGATAGATCCCCCCTTCGGCTCCATTGTATGCCGCGCAGGAGGGAGGATTGATGCCCGGCACGGGATTTTTCCCCGCGCCGTTTTTTTTGCCCGGAGAACGTTTTGTGCGTTTGTCACGGAAGAAGAGTCGGCGCCGCGGTACAATGTGTTCGTTCCTCAGGAAAAAATGTTTTCCGCTTCGTGCGTTTGTCACGGAAAGAGAGAAAAAATTACGGTAAACTAAAGTTGTTCCCCTGATCGGACGTTTCTTCGCCGGAAGACCCGCTTGGTGAGTTTATCACGGAAAGGGAACAAAAAATCCGGTATCATACAGGCAGAGCAGAGAGAGGAGATGAGCCGGGATGCCTTTTGGAATTTGGTCCGGGGAGGACGCTTCGGATCACGCGGGAAAAAAGCTCACGGTTGTCAAGGACCGGTGCCCCCAGAGTCACCGTTGTCCCTCGGTGAGGGTGTGCCCGGTGGGCGCGCTGAAGCAGGAGGGTTTTCATGCCCCGACGGTGGATCAGGAAACCTGCATCCGCTGCGGGAAATGCGTAAAAGCCTGTCCCAAAAAAGTGTTGGTATTAGAATAATTTTTTCATATTTCATACTTAGGAGGTAGCAAGATGTCTGTCATCACCATTACCAAAGAGAATTTCCAGGAAGAAGTCATGAAGAGCGATAAACCCGTGCTGCTGGATTTCTGGGCCAGTTGGTGCGGCCCGTGCCGGATGGTCTCTCCCACCGTCGACGAGATCGCCGAAGAGATGTCGAGCATCAAGGTCGGCAAAGTCAACGTCGACGAGCAGCAGGAACTGGCCGCGGCCTTTAATGTCATGAGCATCCCGACCCTGATCGTCATGCGCAACGGCAAGGTTGTCGATCAGGCGGTGGGCGTAAGACCAAAGCACCAGATCGTTTCGATGATTCCGTAAAAGAGAACATAAAAATGCCGTCCGGAGAGATCCGGGCGGCATTTCTTTATTCGGAAAGTTCCTGCAGCCGTTTTTTATCCTTGAGTTCGATGGCGCCCCGCGTGAGGTTCACCATGCCCTCCTCCTGAAAATAGCGGAGCATCCTTGTCACCACCTCGCGGGCCGTCCCCATATGGGCGGCGATCCGGTCGTGGGTGATCCGGAGCGTGTCGCTGCCGTCGAGCGTGCTCTCCTCCAGCAGGAAGGAGGCCAGCCTCCGGTCGAAACTTTTCCACATGACCTGCTCGACGAGCCACATGACCTCCGAAAAACGCGAGGCCATGACCTGATTCGTGTAGTTCGCCACAACGGCGGAGGTATCCATCAGCTTTTTGTAGACGTCCGTCGGGATGACCCAGAGCTCCGAATCCTTTTCGGCCTCGATCGTGACGTCGAACTGGATGCTCCGCATCATGCAGGAGGCGGAAAACAGGCAGAGATCCCGCTCAAACAGGCGGTAAATCGTGATCTCCTTGCCCTCGTCCGAGAGAATGAACGCCCGCAGCTGGCCGGAGCAGATCAGAAAGACGCCCACACAGTCCGCCGAGCCGTTATGCAGCAGCGTACCCTTCGGCGCGCTGCGCCTGACCGCCGACTGTTCCAGCAGCGTCCTTTCGGCACCCGTCAGTTTATCCCAGACCGGGAAATAGCGCTCCAATTCCATGACGTTCCCCCCTTTTCCATAAAAAATATTATACCGCTTTTTTCCCGTTCGTCAAATTTTGTTATTGACATATGCCGGTTATCATGTATAATTGAAGCATAAATGGCATATGCCAATAACAAAGGAGGAACGGGAAATGCCGAGACCGTGCAAAAGGCGGCGGATCTGCGCGATGCCGGGCTGCGGGCGTTTCGGCCCGAAGGATCATGCCGGTGCGGAGCATCCGGTGGTCACGATGACACTGGATGAGTACGAAAGCATCCGGCTGATCGATCTGCTGGGGATGACGCAGGAGCAGTGTGCCGCGCAGATGAATGTGGCGCGCACAACCGCGCAGGCTATTTATAACAGCGCCAGGGTCAAGCTGGCCGAATGCCTCGTGAATCAGAAGGAACTGAAGATCGAGGGCGGGGACTATATCCTCTGTGACGGGGAGACCGAGAGCTGTGGCTGCGGGCGCGGGTGTGGCTGCCGCTGCCGTCGGAGGGAAGAAAACAAGGAGGAAGATCAAAGATGAGAATCGCGGTAACTTATGAGGACGGACAAGTTTTTCAGCACTTCGGGCATACGGAGCGCTTCAAGGTCTATGACGTGGAAAACGGTGAGGTGACGCTCGCCGCGGTCGTCGGCACCAACGGCAGCGGGCACGGCGCTCTGGCGGATATTTTGAAAAAGATCCATGTGGATACGCTGATCTGCGGCGGGATCGGCGGCGGCGCGCGCCGGGCTTTGGAGGAATCCGGGATTGCCCTCTATGGCGGCGTATCCGGCGACGCGGATCAAGCCGTGGCGTCGCTGCTGGGCGGCAGCCTTCGCTTTGATCCGGATGTCCTGTGCAGCCATCACGGAGAACATCATGAAGGCGAATGCGGCGAGCATGGCTGCGGCGGGCATCACGAAGGCGAGTGCGGTGAGCACGGTTGCGGCGGGCATTGCTCTTAAAATAGGAATTATTCTTATTTATACGGTTTTGTCACGGAGCGCCGCCCCCCAATGGTATCTTACAGAAGCGGTCGGATCCCCCGGTGCAGTGAATGCCGCCCGGGGGATTTTTATGACGCCGGAAGATTCTCACGGACAAAGCCCTAAAATTCTGAAAAAGGCCTCTCATCCTTTGTGATGAGAGGCCTGAATTTTTGCGTTCGTTTTCGGATCAGGAGCCGGACTGGTTCTTGAGCAGGGTGCTGATGAGCTCCGCGCGGCTTCCGACGTCGTATTTGGAGAAGATGTTGCTCACGTGGGTCTTGACCGTGCTCTCGCTGATGAAAAGAGCCTGCGCGATCTCCCGGTTGGATTTCCCGGAGAGGATGAGCGCCAGTACCTCCTCCTCCCGCCCGGTCAGCGGATCGAGGGTCTTTACGCGGCCGGGGACGGCGGTCTGCTGCTGCGGGCTCATGCGGTCGTAGGCGGCGAGGTAGGCATGGCTTTTGAGCAGCATGGAAAGCTGCCGGTTGAGCGGCGGCAGAAGGGAGAGGGTGATGCAGACAACCACCAGCGCGATCACCGCCACCTCCGCACCCGGAAGCCCGAAGGAGGTCACGCCGAGGCCGACCAGACCCCCGCAGAGCACGCCGAATACGTTTGCGGAAAGCCCGATTCCGAATATCCCGACGGGGTTTTTCGCATAGTCCAGCATCTCTCCGAGGATACTCCACCAAAAGAGGTCGAAGATGCCGCAGGCGCCGAGCATCAGCGTATCCACCGCGAGATAATCGCCTTCGCCGCGCCCAAGCAGCATAAAGCAGATAAATGCGCCGATGATCATCGCCATGCCGACATAGAGGAGCGGGGAACGTTTCACCCTTGCGGGCAGATTCCGCACGATCACCAATGCGGTGATATACGGCACAGCCCAGTACCAGGTGACAAGCCCCGTCAGGTGAGCGAAGGCCGGGTTGATCACCTGATACATCAGGCCGGAGTCGACCGTGATGATGGCGACAAACAGAAAAAGGACCGCCAGCGGCGTTTTGATGCCGCCGGACAGCCTGCTCTCCGCCTCGCCGCCCCATTTCCTGTCGTCCGGGACGGGCAGCATGAAAATAAAAATCATCCCGACGGGGATGCACAGCATCACGCAGAGAAGCCCCGCGGCGGGAGACACATTTCCGGCGATCAGGTTCATGGCGATCATCAGCAGATTCGAAAAGATCATCGCGTCCGCACAGGATTTGATGCGCTCGTTTTTGGGTGTAAAGGTCCTGAGGTAATAGCCCCACGAGGCCAGCGCACAGCCGCTCGCAAAGCCGCCGGTGATAAGGCCGGAAACCCACAGCGCCGTCGGCGGGAAAAAGAAAGGCAGTGTCACGATCAGGGAGACGCCCATGCCGGCAAGCAGGGTGCGTCTGGCCGCCCTCGGGGATTTTACGAAGAAGCCGGCGGAAAACAGCCCCGCGAAATGCGCGGCGATCGCCGCCATGATGTATCCGGAGGCCTCCGTCTGCCGCACTTCCAGCAGACCGTAAAGCACCTGACCTTCAAACAAAAAGGCCATCAGATAGGAAAAAAGAAAGGCGAATCCCGCGACCGAAAGGACGCGGCTGCCGATTCTTCTGCGCTTTTCCATTCTGACGCCTCCCGTCCTTTGCGGATTCCGCCTGCCGGGTTTCAGGATCGTTTTCTGTCCGGCATCCGGCGATCCGCCTCTCCGGCCCGGCCCGTTTCCGCGCGGGCACGCTCCGGATTTTGTTGGAATTATGATACCATACTTGGGGAAAAACGGCAATCCCGTTTGTAGATTTCTGCCGGAATATGTCGCTTCGGATACGGTTTCGCGCTGCCGGAACGCGCCCCGCTCTCCGGGGAAGGACGGGGCGGCGGGATTCCCCCTGCGGCGCCTTGCTTCCGGGGCTTCGCAGGATTCCCAAAGCGAGGCGCCCCGCGGCCGGGAATCTTCCGCCCGCTGTTTCTCCGGGCCGTCCTTTGTCCGCACCCGGAGGTCCGTTTTCCCGGTTCCCACCCGTTTTGCCTCCGGGTTTCGATCCAAAAATAAAAAACGCTCCGGCGAAAAGGACGGGGCGTTTTTTGTCTTTCTGTTTAAAAAACCGCGGAGAAGCATGTCTCTGCCCGGATTCCCTGCCGGGAGAGATCCTTCCGGCCTTTACGCGTGCGGCTTGTGCTTGACGCGCAGGGCCGCGGCGGCACGGGCGAGGTTCGCCTGCGCGAGCTTGTATTCCTGAAAGCTCTGCTTCTGACGGAGTTGTTCGAGGGCCTCGTCCATCTCCCGCTGTGCGCGCACCGCGCTGACTTCCTCCGGCTTTTCCGCGGTGTCCACGAGAACCAGCACCTCGCTGCCCGTGACCTTGATGATCCCGTTTCCGACGGCTACGATCTGATCCGGCTCGTCGGGCAGGCGGTACCGCAGCTCACCCGCGACGATGGCTGCTATGAGCTTCGAGCGGTGCGGCAGGATCTGCATCTCGCCGTCCTCGGCCGGCACGGTGACGGAGGCGGCGGGGCCGTCGTAAAAGACCCGATTCGCCGCCAGAATGTGAAGCTCCATGGTATCGGCCATCTCAGACGCCTCCTGTCAAGGCTTTCGCCTTTGCGGCCACGTCGTCGATCGTGCCGACGTTGTAGAACGCCTCCTCCGGGCAGGAATCCATGTCGCCGGAGAGGATGGCCTGAAAGCCCTTCACGGTCTCCTTCACGGGCACGTATTTTCCGGGGATACCGGAAAATTTTTCGGCCACCGAGAAGGGCTGGGAGAGGAATTTCTGCATCTTTCTCGCGCGGTAAACGGTGGTCTTATCCTCTTCGGAGAGTTCCTCCATGCCGAGGATCGCGATGATATCCTGAAGCTCCGCGTATTTTTCGAGCGTCTCCTGCACCTTCCGGGCGGTCTCGTAGTGTTCCTGCCCCACGATCTCCGCCTCAAGAATGCGGGAGGTGGAGGAGAGCGGGTCCACGGCGGGGTAAATGCCCTGCTCCACGATTTTTCTGGAGAGGACCGTTGTGGCGTCGAGGTGCGCGAAGGTGGTGGCCGGGGCCGGGTCGGTCAGGTCGTCGGCCGGGACGTACACGGCCTGCACCGAGGTGATTGAGCCGCTTCTGGTGGAAGCGATGCGTTCCTGCAGCTCGCCCATCTCGTTTGCGAGTGTCGGCTGATAGCCCACGGCGGAAGGCATCCGCCCCAGCAGCGCCGAGACCTCGCTGCCCGCCTGTACAAAGCGGAAGATGTTGTCGATGAAGAGCAGCACATCCTTGTGCTCCATATCCCGAAAATACTCCGCGATGGTGAGCCCGGTCAGGCCCACGCGCATCCGGATGCCGGGCGCCTCGTTCATCTGGCCGAAGACCAGCGCGGATTTTTCGAGCACGCCGCTGGCCTTCATGTCGTTCCAGAGCTCGTTGCCCTCGCGGCTGCGCTCGCCCACGCCGGTGAAGACGGAGTAGCCGCCGTGCTCGGAGGCCACGTTGTGCATGAGCTCCTGAATGAGCACTGTCTTGCCCACGCCGGCGCCGCCGAAGAGCCCGATCTTGCCACCCTTGGCGTAAGGTTCGAGCAGGTCGATGACTTTGATGCCGGTCTCGAGGATTTCAACGTCGGGGTTCTGGTCGGCAAAGGAGGGCGGGGCCCGGTGGATGCTCCAGCGCTCCGCATCGGGCGGAATCGGCTCCCCACGGTCCGTCGTCTCGCCGAGCGCATTGAAAAGCCGCCCCAGCGTCGCCTCTCCGACGGGCACCGTGATGCCCCTGCCGGTGGCCGTGACGGCCATGCCGCGGCAGAGCCCTTCGCTCGCCCCCATCATGATCGCGCGCACTTTGCCGCCGCCGAGATGCTGGGCGACCTCCATGACGCGGGTTCTGCCCTTTGCCTCAACGGTCAGGGCTTCGTCGATCTCGGGCAGATCCTCTTCCTTTTGGAACAGAACGTCGACCACCGGTCCGGAAACGGCCCGGATCGTTCCTGTTTTCATGTCTGAATAAACCCCCTTGCTTGGGATATTGCGAACCGGCAGGCCGCACTGCCTACGGTTCGTCGAGGTGCAGTTTCTGGGCTCTCGCTCCGGCAGTGACCTCCGTGATTTCCTGTGTGATTGCGGCCTGCCGGACGGAGTTGTATTTCAGGGAAAGGACTGAAAGCATCTCATTCGCGTTTCGGCTGGCGGTATCCATGGCCGACATGCGGGAATTCTGTTCCGCGCAGAAGCTGTCCACCAGCACGCTGTAGATGTAGCCGGAGAGGTAGCTGCGCACGACGCTGTCGAGCACCTTTTCGACGGTTGGATAAAATTCATAGGAGGCGATCTCGCTGGCCACCCAGTCATATTTCGACTCGCCCGCCGCCTGCTGGGAGGAGAAGTGCTTCCGCTCAAACGGAAGAACCCGACGCATGGTCGCCTCGGTGACGATGCTGTTGCGCATGACCGTATAGATGACGTAGATTTCGTCGAGCGCCCCGTGATCGAAGGCGTCGAGCAGCGCGGCGGCGATCTCCCCGGAGCGGTAGAGGTTGGGGTTCTGGGCGGTGTAGAAGAAGCTGTGCTCCACCTCCACGCCCTTCTGGAGAAAATACTGGCGCCCAAACCTGCCGACGACATAGAGTTTTGCCCCGGCGGTGTCGTGCAGATGCTCCATGGCGAGCTTCAGCACGTTGTGGTTGTAGGCCCCCGAGAGGCCCTTGTCCGCCGTGACCACCAGATAGCCGCGCACCTTTGCGCTCTCCGGGCGTTTGTCCCCGATATCCACATAGCGGCTCGATGCGTCCGGAAGGTTGTCGAAGACAAACTTGATGCCCTTGCGCAGCGTGAGGAAGTACGGCAGCGTCTTTTCGAGCTCCCGCATCGCCTTACGCAGCTTGTTGGAGGAGATCAGATACATGGCGTTGGTGATTTTCCTCGTATCCCGGACGCTCGTGATGCGGTCCCGGATCTCCTTGGCGCTATCCATTGGCGTCACCCGCCTCCGAAGCCGCAAACACGCCGAGCGCATCGGAAATCTGCCGGCGGAGATCTTCCGTCATCCGCTTGTTTTCCTCGATCTCCCGCACGATCTCCGGGCGGGCGGTCTCAAACCATGCGAGCAGCCGGCCCTGCATGGCCTTGACCTCTTTGGCGGGCGTATGGCTGAAGACGTGGGCGTTCGCCGCGATCAGCGTCAGAACCTGCTCATGCAGACTCATCGGGTGGTACTGCGGCTGCTTGAGCAGCTGCATCAGCGCCGCGCCGTGGCTGAGCTGTGCCTTGGTGGTATCGTCAAGGTCGCTCGAAAACTGGGTGAACACCTCAAGCTCCCGGTACTGGGCAAGGTCGAGGCGGATAGAGCCCGCCGCCTTTTTCATAATATCGGTCTGCGCGTCGCCGCCCACGCGGGAGACGGAGAGCCCCACGTTCACGGCCGGGCGCTGGCCCGCGTTGAAGGAATCCGTCTCCAAAAAGATCTGGCCGTCCGTAATCGAGATGACGTTGGTCGGAATGTAGGCGGAGACGTTGCCCGATTGTGTTTCGATGATGGGGAGCGCCGTCATGCTGCCGCCGCCGAATTCCGGCGAGAGGCGGGCCGAGCGCTCGAGCAGACGGGAGTGCAGATAGAAGACGTCGCCGGGGTAGGCCTCACGCCCGGGGCTGCGTCCGAGCAGCAGGCTCAGGGCGCGGTAGGCCACGGCGTGCTTGGAGAGGTCGTCGTAGACGATCAGCACATCCCGGCCTTTCCGCATGAAGTATTCCCCAATGGCGCAGCCGGAGTAGGGGGCGATGTACTGCAGCGGCGCGGGATCGCTGGCCGTGGCGGAGACCACGACGGAATACCCGAGCGCGCCGTTTTTCTTGAGCGTGCTCACAACGCTCGAAACCGTACTGGCCTTCTGGCCGATGGCGGCGTAGATGCACACAACGTTCTTATCTTTTTGATTGAGGATGGTGTCGAGCGCGATGGCGGTCTTTCCGGTCTGACGGTCGCCGATGATCAGTTCCCGCTGGCCGCGGCCGATCGGGAACATGGAGTCAATAACGAGCAGGCCGGTGTCCATCGGCACGGAGATGGCCTGCCGGTCCATGATGCCCGGGGCCTCCGATTCGATAGGGCTCCAGCCCGCGGCGGCAAAGGGACCGAGACCGTCGATCGGCTCGCCCAGAGCATTGAGCACGCGGCCGAGCACGCCGTCGCCCACGGGGATGCCGGCGGTTTTGCCGGTACGGACCACCTGCGTGCCCTGCCGGATGCCAGTTTCGGAGGTGAAGAGGATGCAGCCGAGGCCGTCCTCCCGAATGTCCTGGATCATGCCCTTGGCGCCGTTGTCAAACAGGACGATCTCTCCGTATTCCGCGTGGTCGATGCCGTCGATCACGGCGATTCCGTCCCCGACGGAGCGGACCGATCCGACCTCTTTTTCCTGCACGGCGATGCCGAATTCCCCGATGCGCGCCTTCATGATGGAGATGAGCGTCTCCGGGGAGGCATCCTGCGCGGGGGCGGAGAGCGCCTCCTGCAGCTGACGTTTCCGGCCTTCGCTGGACCAGTCGAGCTCGATGTCGCCGTATTTGATTTTAAAACCATCCCCGAGGGAGGGATCCTCCACCACGTGAAGCACCAGATTTTCCACGCCGAAGCGTCCGGCGAGCCAGTCCCGGATCCTTCCGTACTGCTCGTAGCCCGGCGCCGTCACGCAGAAGAGCTGCGCCTCGTTTTCTCCGGAGGAAGCGTTGGAGAAGCCCTTTTCCGGATCATTCATGGCTTTCACCCGCCCGATCCAGGAATCCGCCGTACAGGGCGGAGCCGTCGTCGGAGGCGCCCTGCTGCAGGGAGAGCTTTTCGGCGGCCTCCGCGATGATCCCCGCGAGTTCGGCCTGCGTGCCCTCCAGAATTTCTTTCTTTTTCATCTCGCCCTCCGCGGAGGCGTCGGAGAGAATCTTCTGCGCCTTGGCCTTCGCGTCGGTCAGCACCCGGTCGCTCTCGGCGGAAGCAAAAGTTCTGGCGTTCCGGATGATCTCGGCCTTTTCCTCTTCGGCGCCGGCCATGGCCGCCTGATGCTGCGCTTCGAGCTCCTCGGCGTTCTTCTTCGCCGATTCCGCATCCGCGAGGGCGCCGTCCACCAGCTTCTGCCGCTCGTCCAGAATTTTATGCACGGGTTTGAAGAGGAAAATGCGCATGGCTGCGGTCAGAATCAACAGGTTGATGACCGTAAACAGCAAGTTCCAATCCACCTTAATCAATTTACATTGCCTGCCTTTCCGGGTAAGAAATTACTGCGTCAAAATCAGGATCAGGGCGGTCACGAAACCGTAAATGGCGGTGGCCTCGGCCAGAGCGCCGCCGAGGATCAGCAGGGTCATGATTTTGCCGCTGGCCTCCGGCTGACGGGAGCAGGCCTCCACGGCCTTGGCGGTTGCGATACCGATTCCGATTCCGGCGCCGATGCCGGTAAAGACTGCGATCCCCGCAGCGATTGCAGTGAGTGACATAATAAAAACTCCTCTCTATTATTCGGATAACTCAATAGCTTCCTTAATATAAACACTGGTCAGGAATACGAACACATAGGCCTGCAGAAATCCGTCGAAGAAATCGAAATACAGGCTGAATACGGCCGGAATCACGACCGGGACAAAAGATTCCAGCAGGATCATGACGACGAAGGCACCCAGCACGTTGCCGAAAAGCCGCATGCACAGGGAGAGCGGCCGGGTGAACAGATCCAGGATGTTGAACGGCGTCACGATGGCGAGCGGCTTCGCAAAGGATTTGAGCCATCCGCCGACCCGCCGCTTCCGGATGGAGGCCGCCTGCACGAGCACGATGCTCATCACGGCGAGCGCAAGGGTCACGTTGAGATCCTTGGTCGGCGGCTTGAAGCCGAACACGCCCATGATGTTGGCAAACCCGATATAAACGAGCACCGTCACGAGGTAGGGCGCGTACTGCCTGCCCTCCGGACCGATAACGCCGACGACGACATCCTCAAGCTTCGTCACGAACACCTCCACGGCCGCCTGCCGTCTGGAGATGTGGTCCACCCGGAGCTTCCGCGTCAAAAGAATGGAGGCGAGGATCATCACAGCCATGATGATCCAGGTGACCACCGTTCCCTCATCCACGTCGATCCCGCCGAAAACGGGGATCGTAAAGACCGTTTCGGTGTTCATCTCCGAGACGATCCTTTCGGAAAGATCACTCAACAAAAATCATCCTTTCCCATAGCTTGAAACTTAAAGCTTTGTGTAGCGGATCGCCGTCAGATCCACGACAAGGCCCTGCACGCCGAAGACGAGCAGCGAGGCGCCGAAAATCACCATCAGCACGGAGGCGGCCTCAAACGGCGCGGCGATCAGCAGGATCGCGAATACCCCTGAAAGAATCCCCGCGAGCAGGATCAGCCACCACAGCTCCAGCCCGAAGCGTCTGGCCTCGTGCGCGGTCTGAAAGGTGAACGCACTTTCCGCGAGGATAAAGATGCCCAGAGCGACCGGCAGCACCTGCATCAGGATCACCGGATGAATCAGCAGCATCACGCCGAAGGCGATTCCGAGGATCCCGAGCGCCAGATCAAACTGAAACGCGAGGTCGAACAGGTCGTGGGTAAAATACCGGATAATCTTGACAATTCCGGTAATTAGTATAACCGCCCCAAGCAGGTAACATAGGGTCGCCGCCGAAAATTCGGGCCGGAACATGATGACGGCGCCGAGCCCGGTCATGGCAAGCGACAGGATAACGCTTCCGATTTTGACGTTTTTGAGACGTGACATGGCAGCCCCTCCCTTTTTTCAATGCTATCCAAGTTTAGCCCGGCCGCCGGAAAAATCTATGGACAAAAAAGGCGCCTTGAGAGATTTTCTCCCATGACGTCGTTTTTTGTGACATTTTTGCACATAACCGCTCATTTGTCACCGTCGGCGATGTTCTGGAGGGCGAAACGGCTTGTGCCCCGCAGCAGGCGGCCGAGATCGTGGATATATGAATCCGGAGGATCCTTCATGCCGTGCCGGATCCACTCCGCCGCGAGCCCGGCGAACGCGGCCATGTACCAGTCCGCCAGCATGCGGATCTGGTCTTCCCTGCACGGGATCCCCTCCGCCTGTTTCCGCACGAAATCCATGGCCGTCTTTTCGGCGCCCCGGAAGATGTATTCCTCCAGGTGATCCCGCTCGGGGGAATTGTAGACATGCAGGACCAGCTTCCTGTTTTCATAGAGCTGATGCGAAAGATCCAGCAGTACGGTCTCCAAAGAGGAGCTGTCCGTTTCGCTCGACAGAATGCGTTCCGTGCCTGCCAGAAACAGATCCTCCACCAGTGCACAGGTATCCTGATAATAATAATAAAATGTCTTTCTGCTGACCCCGCAGTCCTCGACGATATCTTTGACGGTGATCTGATTCAGGGGTTTTTGATTCAGCAGTTTGACAAAAGAATCGACAATAGCCTTCTTGGTGAATTGAGGCATGGTTTTCACTACTCCTGGTAATATCTGGCTCTTATAATTATAATAGTATGAGTATACCTCAGTTCCAAAAGGAATTCAACAGGATTTTTTGGATTCCGGAGGGCCTGGATCCATTCTTTGCGGGATTTTAACCGAGGAAAAATGACGGGAATATTTTACCGAAAGTAAAAAAGCGGCGCAGGAAATGCGTCGCTTGCGTCTTCAGTAATCCGAGTCGCCTTCGTCTTCAGAGTCGCACTCGTCGCAGAAGATTTGAGGATCCAGCCTCAGATCCCGCGCCTCGTCGGCTTCCGTATCTTCGTCCGTCGGAAAGATCCCGCCGTCCGTATCAAGAAAAGGTTCGCCGGTGACGTTCTCGTTGTGGAACATCCTGTCGACGTCATACCGATCTCTCATCCCTGTATCCTCCCTTGTTTTATGAAATGAAATTCCCGTTTCGGGCTCACCGGGGAAGTTTCTGCCGCTCCCCGGAGGCCGTGAAAGCGAACCGCCGGCCGGAAAGGCCCGGCCGGGAACCGAACGCGGATGGCGCCGCCGGCGCCCGTTTCGATTCTATGCTTATCTTAGCACAAATTCTGTACAAAGAAACAAGATTCTGGTAAAATATTGAAAGAAGCGCGGCCGCTGCCCCAAAACTGTCGGGACAAGGTATGCCGCCGCCGGAAACGGCAGAGAAAAGGGATTTTTCCCCAAGCCGCGGGGCGGATCCGGCGGGCGGCCTCCCGGCGATCCGGATGCCGGGGAACGGGTTTCCGCCCCCGGAATATCCGCCGGGCTTTGTATTCCGGAGGCAAAAGAGATATAATGAAAAAAACAGGGGCGGCCTTCCGGCGCGGCGGCGTTTTTTCCGCCGCAAAACCGGAGAGGGCCGTGCCGCCGTCCAATCATACGGAGAAGGGGAGCGCACAGGATGGATTCTTCCTCTTGGTACCGGAAACTGAAATTCCATCTTTTTTGCGTCGGAAACGTGCTTTTGATCTGCACGGGTTCCACGCTGCTCTCGCTGTTTGTGCATCACATCGGCGTCGCCAAGGAAAACGTGCTGATGATCTTCCTTCTGGGGGTTCTGCTCACCACCGTATTCACAAGAGGATATGTCTACGGGTTGCTGTCCGCCGTCGTGAGCGTGTTCCTGTTCAATTTTTTCTTCACCGAACCGCTTCATTCGCTGCTGATCCGGGATCCGCAGGATATGCTGCTGATGTTCTTTTTCCTGCTCGCGGCGTCGATCTGCGGGGCGATGTCCTCCAAATTCCGGGAGCAGGCCAGCATCGCCAAGGAGAATCAGAGGACCACGCAGCTGATGTATGAGATCACGGAGAGCTTTCTCAACCTGACCGGTACGGAGAACATCGTGATGAACGGGATCCGTTTCATTAACGGCCACACAAAGTATGAGTGCTGCGTCAGGCTCGACAACGGCAAGTTCGGGACTGAGAACACGGAGTACAAGAGCGACGGGTATATGCCCTCCGGGGACGATCTGGTGTTTCCGATCCAGGAGCTGGCAAGCGTGATCGGCACTCTGTCGGTCAACCGGCGCCCGGAAAAGATCACGGAGGAGCATACGAAGCTGTTTCAGGCCGTCGTGCACCAGATGGCGATCGTGCTCGACCGCGAATTCATCTATCTCGAGCGGGAAAAGATCCGCCTCGCGATGGAAAAAGAGCATCTGAAGACCTCGCTGCTGCGCAGCCTTTCGCACGACATCCGCACGCCGCTCACCGCCATCTCCGGCGCGAGCGGTCTTATCATCGACAACTACGACACCCTCTCGGATGAGGAGGTGCTGCAGCTCGCGAAGGATATCCATGAGGATTCCTCGATGTTTATGCTGACCGCCCAGAATATTCTCGATATGACGCGGATCACCGACGGCCGCATGGAGATCAAAAAGAATTACGAGGCGGTGGACGACCTGATCGGCCAGGCAGTGGCCCAGACGAGGACCTTCCTTGAAGACAACGAGATTCAGGTGCACCTGCCGGACGAGATCCTGATGGTCCGCGTGGACGGCGCGCTGATTGTACAGGTGCTGGTCAACCTGATCAGCAACGCCTGCAAACATGCGGGCGACCATGTGAAAATCGGGCTCTCGGTTTTCCGCTCCGAAGGGGAGATCGCCTTTGAATGTGCCGATAACGGGCGCGGCATCGACGAAAGCCTTCTGGGCACGCTGTTCGACGATTTTGTCACCCTGCCGCGCAACATGTCGGACAAGGGGCGGGGCGTAGGGCTCGGCCTCTCCATCTGCAAGGCCATCGTAGAGGCGCATGGCGGGCGCATTACGGCGGAGAACCGCCCTTCCGGCGGGGCCGTGTTCCGATTTTATATTCCGGATGAAGAAACGGAAGAAACTGAGGTGTAGGTGTGGAACAGATCCATATTTTATTGGTGGAAGACGATTCGAAGATCGTCAATTTCATGTCGATGGCGCTCAAGGCGAAGAATTATAAGGTGACGACCGCGGCGACCGGGAAACAGGGCATCCTCGCGTTCTGCACACAGAACCCGGATATCATCCTGCTCGATCTCGGGCTTCCGGATATGGATGGAAACGAGATCATCCAGGAGATCCGCAAGGTGTCGGAGATTCCGATCCTGATCGTATCGGCGCGCGGGATGGATGAAGATAAGGTCGCGGCGCTGGATCTCGGCGCGAACGACTATGTGACGAAGCCGTTCTCGATGACGGAACTGCTGGCGCGCATCCGCGTAATGGAGCGCTTTATCGATCGCCGGGATCTCACGCAGCCGGAGACCGTGATGCACTTCGGCGCGCTCACCATCGATACGGAGCGGCACCGCATCTTTCTGGATGAGGAGGAGGTCCACCTGACGCCGCTGGAGTACAAGCTGCTTGTGCTGCTCGCCGGGAACTGCGGCAAGGTGGTCACCCACTCCCAGATCATGAAGGAGGTCTGGGGCTACGAGGAGACCGGGGACGCAAAAAGCATCCGCGTCTGCATGGCTTCCCTGCGGCGGAAGATTGAAAAGGATACGGCGAACCCGCAGTACATTTTTACGGAGGTTGGGATCGGGTACCGGTTTGTTGATAAATAAAAAAGGAGAGGATAAAAACCTCTCCTTTTTCTTTTGTATGGTTCGGGCGTCGCCTCTGCCGGATGCGCAGCCCTGCGGAATGCCTCGGTCAGGATTTGCCGGCGATTTTGAAGATGTACGAGGATTCCCCGATCACGACGATATGGTCGTCTTTCTGGAAGCAGTAATCCCCGCCGGGCGCCGGGTTCAGGGAATTTCCCTGCTTGACGGCGATGATGTTGACATGAAACTTCTGGCGGACGTTGATCTCCTTGATGGTCAAGCCGATCCACGCGGACGGAGCCGGGATCTCATAGATCGCGTAGTTGTCCGTGACCGGGATGAAGTCAAAGATGTTGTTTGCGTTGTAGCGGATCGACAGCCTCTCCGCAAGATCCGGTTCGGGGTAGATGACCTCGTTTGCGCCGATCTTGTAGAGAAGTTCCTTCTGGATCTCCTGTTTTGCCTTTGAGACAATATATTGGGCGTTGAGCTTCTTGAGCAGGGAAGTGATTACCAAAGAGGCCTGAAAGTCCGAGCCGGTCGTCACGAAGCAGAGGTCGAAATTGTTGATGCCGAGCGACTGCAGCACCGCTTCATTCGTGCAGTCGCCGATCAGGGAATCGGTGAACTGCGGGGCGACCTGCTCGATGATCTCCGGATTCCGGTCCACGACCATCACGTCGTTGCCGAGTTCCTGCATTTTTTTTGCGAGGTGAATGCCAAATTCACCCATTCCGATCACAAGGATGGATTTCATAATACTACGTATCTCCTTAACCGATTAATATATTTTCAGTAGGAAGCTCCGTCAAGCGGGTCTTCCTTTTTTCTCCGAGAAGCAAGACGAACGACAGGCCGCCGACCCTGCCTGCAAACATCATGAGCATGAGGATTAGCCGTGATCCTGCGCAGAGCTGCGGCGTGATGCCCATGGTGAGTCCTACGGTGCCGACCGCGGAGGTGACCTCAAAGACGGCCTCCTTCAACCCGACGGGTTCCAGCGCATAGACCGCGAAGGCCGCCGCCATGATGCCGAACCCGTATACCGTGACGATGGCGCTGGCGCGTTTGACGATGGCGTCATCCAGTCTGCGTTTGTGGATGGTGATACTGCTCTGCATGGTGGCCGTGGCGATGGTATCCAGCAACAGCACGGCGATCGTCGTCGTCTTTACGCCGCCCGCGGTGGAGCCGGGGCTGCCGCCGACGAACATCAGAAAGATCGTCAGAAAGGCACCGCCGTCGGAAAGCTTCGACATATCGATCGTGTTGAAGCCGGCCGTTCTCGGCGTGATGGATTGAAACAGGGAGGCGAGGAGCTTCTCTTTAAGCGTCAGACCGGCAAGATCTCCGTCGGCTTCCGTCAGGAAGAAGGCAACCCAGCCGCCGAGGATCAGGATCGCCGTCGTATTGAGGACGAGCTTGGTATGCAACTCATATTTTCCATAATGAAATCTGTTTTTGATGATATCATCCCAGACGAGGAAGCCGATGCCGCCGACGGCGATCAGCGAGCACACCGTCAGGCTGACCAGGGCGTCGCCCACATATCCCGTGAGGGAGCAGAACTGCCCGTACTTGCCCATGATGTCGAAGCCCGCGTTGCAAAAGGCGGAGACGCTGTGGAAAATTGCGTTCCATATGCCCTCCGCAAATCCCATCTGTGGGACGAAGCGGATCGCAAGCAGGCAGGCACCAAGAAGCTCAAAGAAGGCCGTGATCGTGATGATCCGACGGGTCAGCCGGATCAGGCCGCCGTGGGTCATCGAGCCGGCCGCCTGCATCAGCAGGGAGCGCTCGTGGAGCCCGATTTTTTTGCGCATGGCGACGGCGAAGGCGGTCATAACCGTCATGAAGCCGAGGCCGCCGATCTGGATCATCGAGAGAACGACCAGCTGCCCGAAAAACGACCAGTGCGTATAGGTATCGGTGACAACGAGCCCCGTCACACAGGTCGCGCTCGTGGCGGTGAAGAATGCGGTTAAGGGCTCGGTCCAGGTCCCATCGGCGGAGGAGATCGGCAGGATCAGCAGCAGCCCGCCGACCGTGATCACCCCAAAAAAGCTGAAAGCGATCAGCTCGGTATAAGTGGGTTCGAATTTTTTATTCATTGCCGGTTTCCCCCTCGAAAGTCGTTAACCATGTCGGCGACATCCGTTCCCTGCATCCGATAGGGAATTCCTTCCTCCTCAAATATTTTCCGGTGCTCCGCGCTGTTGCAGAGCGAGACCATTTTATCCCCCGGCACGCCGAGGATACGTTCCCCGATCCGGCAGATCATCATATTGTCGAGATCGTTGTCGGAGAGCGCGAACAGACAACAATAAACAAGCCCCCTGTCGATTTCGGATTCCTGCGAAATGCGCAGACAGGGGATCCCTTTACGAGACAATATTTTTTCCATCTCCTTTGCGGAATCCGTTCCGCCGAACAGCAGAGCCGCCTCTTCCGGATCGGCTTTTTCCGGCGCGTGCGCCTTTTGCCGGTTCAGAAAGCGGTCGAGCTTCTTCATAAACCAGAATCCCGCGGCGATGAACGCAAGAAACAACGGGATTAACATCCAATCCATTCTGCAAGCAAGGTCTCCTTCCGAATTTTGCAGCCATTATACCGCGTCGGATATAAATTCGGGGTTAAACTGCAGAAAATCCCATCATATTTGCGTTAGGATTCCGGCCCGGCCGTCTTAACGGAATTTTAACGGCGGCGGGTTCTATGGAAAGGTTGTCCCCCATAAAAGCGCCGGACCGCCGGGAAAGCGGATTCCGGAGCGGATGGCGGTGCGGGAAGGAAAAAATCGTGAAAAAGCGGAAAGTATCTTTATTTTCTACATTATAATAAAGAAAATGCTTTTTGGCAAATCTGTTTATTTATCGGGCGGGAGACCGATGGCTCAGTGCCTCCTGCGCAAAAAAAACCGCCGCGAACGGCGGGACTGAAGGTGAAAAACGGATTCTCCGGCGATCAGACGTTCTTCTGTACGTTGTAGCGGGTGGAAATCAGCGCCCAGTTCTGGCTAAAATGCCGCATGATGTTCCAGTATCCGACGCCGGAGAGACCGGTATTGTCCGTAAGGCCGAATTTTGCCTCAATGCTGCGCACATCTTCAAACCAGACGACGTGTGAAACGCCATCCGTCGTATAGCGGAAGAAAGGCGATTCCGCGGTCTCATCGTATTCAATGCGCGTGTTGTTCTGCGAGGCGATCCGGATTGCCTGCTCGTTTCCGATACTCATCGCCCGGGAGATGCCCTGCTCATAGGGGAGCCTCCAGTCGTATCCATAGTTCGGGATCCCCAGCAGGATTTTTCCCGGCGGGATTACCGACACGGCGTAGCGGGTGACGGCCGTCACCTGGGGAAGCGGCGCGACGGCCATGGGAGGTCCGTATGTGTAT
>CAYMNV010000021.1:8552-33620 GCA_964391915.1 uncultured Oscillospiraceae bacterium | reverse complement strand
ACTATGCCATTAGTGATGCGGTTTTGCTTTAGAATCACACACTTTTTATCCTATATCTGATTTTATGGTAAGGAGCTGATTAAAGACGTTGGCAATCACGCGCCGGAATTTGGCCTTTCCTGTTTTTTGCCTTCAAGAAGCACAACATTTTAATAAAAGGCAATGACAGCGCTTATTCCTATTTTTCAAAAAGATCGTATGAATCAAAAAAAAGAGAAGACCTGAGCGCCATGAAACGCGAAAATCCTATAAAAACTTTATATAAAAAGGTGAGTTCTTTACTATTTATACAAAATGTGGCATTGTAAAATACTGGGATTCTAATATACGATAAAGGAGAGAATGATACTATGCCAAAAATGACGGATATCGTAATCTTACAGCTAAGCGAGCAGCCGACTCTGTCTATCCGAACAAGAACGCAGGTTGATCAATTACCGGCATTAATAGGTGAAAGCTACGTTAAAATAGCCTCCTATATGAAGGACCTCGGGGAGTATTTTTCAGATGTTCCCTTCGTTGCCTATCATAATCTGGATATGCAGGATCTCGACGTTGAAATGGGATTTCCGGTTGCCAAACCTTTGCCTGATAATCAGGATATTCATTTTAGCGTGATTCCGGCAAGAAAAGTCATTTTTTGTATGTATCGCGGCGCTTACAGCGAGATGGCGCCCGTGTATGAAGAAATGGCAAAGTGGATAGAAGATAACGGCTTTACGGCATCGGGTACCTCATATGAGTGTTATTACAATGGCCCCGAGTGTCCTGAGAGCGAATTGCTGACAAAAATAGTCATGCCGCTTAAGGACTGAGGCCCGGATATACTGTTTGCGGGTATAAACCCGTTTTCGTTCCGTTTCTTTCATTTCCGCAGAGGAATAAACCTGGGTACCATCCGCGTTCAGATACTTCTCTTCTACAGTCGGATGCCCGCTTTTTATGCTGCGCCGGAATGGAGCAAAAGACAAAAAGAAGCACCGCTGAATTTCGGCGGTGCTTCTTTTTGTTATGGCGGCATATTTATGGAAGGGCCTTATTTGTCTGCCGGAAACAGGCTCCACGGTGCCCCCTCCGGGAAAGGAGCGGAGACCGTGATCGTCTCTCCGCTCACGGGATGCCGGAAGGTGATGCGGTGGGACTGAAGCGCCAGCCTTCCGGAGCCGCCGCCATATTTTCCGTCGCCAAAAAGCGGCATTTTCCGGGAGGCGAACTGAACGCGGATCTGATGGGTGCGGCCCGTATCGAGTTGAATTTGCAGCAAGCTAAGTCTTTTTTCATCAAAATCGGCCGAGCAGATCATTTGATACCGCAAAACGGCCTCCTTCACGCCCTTGCGCGGCCGGTCGACCACATAGGTCTTGTTTTTTTGGCTGTCGTGAAAAAGCAGGTCGCGGTACTCGCCGGCCGGTTCCTCCGGTTCGCCGAAGACGACCGCCAGATATTCCTTTTCCACGAGATGCCCGGCTACCTGCCGGGAGAGCGCGGCCGCCGCCTGCTCGTTCCTCGCGAGCAGCAGGAGGCCCTCCGCCTCCCGGTCCAGACGGTTGACCGGGTAGAGCGCCGGATTCTCTCCCTGTGCGGCCAGCTCCTTTCCGAGCAGGTCGGGCGCGCCTGTGCCGGAGCCGCCCTCGGAGACGAGCCCGGCGGGCTTGCCGCATACAATCACCGATTGATCCTTATAGAAAAGCTCCAACGGTGCTCAAACCTCCTCAAACGGCCGAACGGCCGGATTTTTCCCGTGCTCATTCGGTACGGATGAGCACGGCTGGATACGTTCATTTTACCACATCTTCCGGCATTCTGCACGGAGTCCGGAAAAGAAAAAAAGAGTGGCATGTTCCATGCGAATGGTGTATAATATATCCTGTATAAGTGGACAAATATAACGATTGGAGGATTTCCCATGCCGAGACCAATCCGAATCTTCACGGACAGCACCGCCGATTTATCTCCGGAGCTGATTGAGAAATACGACCTTACCGTGTTGCCTCTTTATATTACCTTGGGTGATCGGACTTACCGGGATATGGTGGAGATCGCCGCGTCGGATATTTTCAGACATTATGAGGAATATAAAGAGCTGCCGAAAACCTCCGCCGTAAGCGTCCAGGATTACACCGAGGCCTTTTCCGTCGCCGTGGCGCAGGGCTTCGACGTCATTCACTTCACGATCAGTTCGGAGTTTTCCGCCTGCTATCAAAACGCCTGCCTTGCCGCGGCGGAGGTCGGAAACGTATGGGTTGTGGATACCCGGAATCTTTCCACCGGGATCGCCCAGCTTGTCCTGATGGCCGCCGAGCTTGCGGCGAGGGGCCACAGCGCGCCGCTGATTGCCGACTATGTCTCCAAGTCCGTGGGCCGCGTGGACACGAGTTTCGTGCTCAGCAGCCTCGAGTTCCTGCACAAGGGCGGGCGCTGCAGCGGCGTCGCGGCGCTGGGAGCAAACCTCCTGCAGCTCAAGCCCTGTATCGAGGTCGTGGACGGAAAGATGACCGTCGGGAAGAAATACCGCGGCAATTTTGAAAAATGCTGCGAGGAATACATCGCCGACCGCCTTAAAGACCGTGACGACATCGACACCCACCGCATTTTCTTCACCTGGACCGCCGTGGATCCGAAGCTGATCCACTCTCTTGAAAAAAAGATCCGCAGCTATCAGCCTTTTAAGGAAGTGCTCGTCACCGAGGCCGGGAGCACCATCTCCGGCCACTGCGGGCCGTGCTGTCTGGGCATCCTGTATCTGCATAAAAGAAAAGACGTTAAAAAATAAAACGCGCGGGATGTGAAATGCGATGAAAAGTCTGCAGAAACTGTACCGCATCGGGAACGGGCCTTCCAGTTCCCATACGATGGGCCCGGGCAGGGCTGCCAAGCTGTTTCGGGAGGCCTATCCGGAGGCGGATAGCTTCCGGGCGGTGCTTTTCGGCTCGCTTGCCAAAACCGGAAAAGGTCATATGACGGATGCGGTTCTGCGCCAGAGCTTCGCGCCCTTGCCGTCGGAAATTGTATTCGACATGGACACGCCCGAGGAGGACCTGCCGCATCCCTGCACGATGGATCTGTTCGCCTGCCGGGGCGGCTCGCAGATCGGAAACTGGCGCGTCATGAGCGTCGGTGGCGGCGCAATCCGGGTGCTCGGCTCCGAATACCACGAGGCGCCGGAGGTCTATACGGAAAACAGCTTCGCCGAGATCGCCGCTTACTGCCGGGAACGGGGCATCCGCATCTGGCAGTATGTGCAGGAAAAAGAGGGCCCGCAGATCTGGCTCTTCCTCGACGAGATCTGGGCGGCTATGAGGGATTCGATCCGGAAGGGGCTTTCGGAGGAGGGCGTGCTGCCCGGCGGGCTCGAGGTCAAACGCAAAGCGGCTTTTCTTTATAACCAATCTCATATGGACGAGAGCGCCGAGACGCGGGAAAACCGCATCGTCTGCTCCTATGCATTCGCCGTCAGCGAGCACAGCGCCGGCAACGGAATTGTCGTTACCGCGCCGACCTGCGGAGCCTCCGGCGTCGTGCCGGCCGTTCTCTATTATACGCAGCAGAAGCGCGGTTTCACCGATACGGAGGTGCTGCATGCGCTCGCGACCGCCGGCATCATCGGCAACTTAATCAAGACCAACGCCTCGATCTCCGGCGCCGAATGCGGCTGTCAGGCGGAGATCGGCAGCGCGTGCTCGATGGCGTCCGCGGCGCTGGCGGAGCTCTACGACATGCGCCTTGAGCAGATCGAATACGCCGCGGAGGTCGCAATGGAACACATGCTCGGCCTCACCTGCGATCCGATCGGAGGCCTCGTGCAGATTCCCTGCATCGAGCGCAACGCCGTCGCCGCCATGCGCGCGATGAACGCCCTTTCGCTTGCCAATTTTCTGACCGACACGCGGAAGATCTCCTTCGACATGGTCGTGCGGACCATGTACGAGACCGGCCGCGACATTCCGGGCCATTACCGTGAAACCTCGGAGGGCGGCCTTGCGAAGAGTTATTTCAGCAAAGGCCCAAACGCCTGAGCACGTTTTCCGGGCGGTTTTCCCGCCGGGCAATGATCCGGGTTTCGATTCCTTGAGCATTTTTATGGAAAATGAAAAAAACAGTTGATATCGCTTAAAAATATTAGTAGAATAGAGAAAAGGATATCCGTCCGGTGCGGCGGAATTGCGGAGGTGAGAAGAAGTTGAGTTTCCTTGATACCGTGAAAGCGGCCGGAATCGTCGGTCAAGGCGGAGCCGGTTTTCCAACGCACGTCAAACTCAATACCAACAAGGCTGAGTATTATATCGTCAATGCTGCCGAATGCGAGCCGCTGATCGAAACCGACAAATTCCTGATGCGTACCCGCGCGGACGATCTGGTCCGCGGCGTGGATCTGATCGCAAAGGAACTTGGCGCCACGAAGAAATACATAGCCCTGAAAGCCGCCTACAAACGCGAGATCGCCCTTCTGGAGAGTGCGATCGCCCGCGCCGGCAGCGATATCCGGCTCCACAAGATGAATTACTTCTATCCGGCCGGCGACGAGCAGGTCATTGTCTGCCAGATCACCGGGAAATCCGTTCCGGAGCGCGGCATCCCGATTGCCTGCGGCGCGGTCGTCGACAATGTGGGTACCATCCTGAGCGTTCTCGATGCCGTGGAGCAGGACAGGGCCGTGTTTGACAAATATCTCTCCGTGGTTGGCGAGGTGGAGAAGCCCGTGATGCTTCATGTGCCGATCGGCATTTCCGTGCGGGAATGCGTCGAGGCTGCCCATCCGACGATCAAGGGGTACGGCGTCATCATGGGCGGCCCGATGATGGGCAAAACCGTTACCGACGACGCCGAGATCGACAAACTCGTCATCACCAAGACCGACGGCAACATCATCGTTCTGCCGAAGGATCATTACCTCTTCCGCCGTGCGGCGCTTAAGCCCCTTTCCATGAAGAATCAAACGAGAAGCACCTGCATCCAGTGCAAGATGTGCACCGATATGTGCCCCCGTTTCCAGACCGGCCACAACATGCGCCCGAATCTGGTCATGCGCAACCTCTGGCGCGTCGACAGCAATATGAGCGACGACGAGTTCGTCCGGGCCTTTGGCGACGCGGCCAACTGTTCCGAATGCGGCATCTGCGAAATGTTTGCCTGCCCGATGCTTCTCTCCCCGAGAAAAGCGAACATCTACGTCAAGACGCTCCTCAGAGAACGCGGCATCGACGTACCGAAACTGCAAAATCCGATTCCGCGGGAGACCATGGATCTCCGGGAAGTCCCGACCGACCGTCTCGCCGCGAGACTCGAGCTCGGCAAATATTACGGCCGTCATCTGGCCAGCGACTATGCAATCGATCTCAGCCCGGATGTGGTTTCCATCCCGCTCAAAATGCACATCGGCGCGCCGGCAACCGCCTGTGTCGCAGTGGGGGATAAAGTCGAGGCTGGTGCCCCGATCGCGCAGATCGATGAGGGCAAGCTCGGCGCCAACATTCACGCAAGCGTCGGCGGCACGGTGGAATCGGTTTCCGACAAGATTGTGATCAGGAGGGATCAATAATGGCTCAGACACTTGGAATGCTTGAATTTAACAGCATTGCGAAGGGCATCGA
This sequence comes from uncultured Oscillospiraceae bacterium, assembly GCA_964391915.1. Classification (GTDB taxonomy): domain Bacteria; phylum Bacillota; class Clostridia; order Oscillospirales; family Ruminococcaceae; genus UMGS1668. The sequence continues at coordinate 28,029 of CAYMNV010000021.1, read as the reverse complement.
GAGCTGTGATGTCATGCTCAAAGCGGCGAGGGTGGATCTGATCCGTACCTCCACCGTCTGCCCCGGCAAATATATTTCCATCATCTTCGGAGATACCGGCGCGGTCAAGGCCTCCATTCAGGCCGGCCAGCTCAACGGCGGGGATAGCGTCGTGGACGTCATGCAGATTCAGAACGTGCATCCGCAGCTGATCCCGGCGATCTCCGGCACCGCCCAGCCGGTCAAGGGAGACGCGATCGGCGTCATGGAATTCTATTCCATCTCCTCCGCGATCAAGGCTGCCGATGTTGCCGCCAAGAACGCGCAGATCAGCCTGATCGACATCGTCACCGGCTTTGCGGTCGGCGGCAAGGGCTATGTCACGCTGACCGGAGACGTCGGCGCGGTGCGCGCGGCGGTTGCGGCCGGCTGCGAGGAAGCCGGCAAGAGCGGCCTCTTGGTCGGGAGCACCGTCATCCCGAAATACGCGCAGCAGCTTTACGATTCGTTGCTGTAACGCGGATTTCCGCCAAAAGCAAACAGGGCCCCTTCGGGACCTTTCAAAGTGCGCAAAGCAGCCGCCGGATTTTTTGGCGGCTGCTTTTTTTCCCCTTCCGGTAGCCGAACCTTCTCTTTCTTCCGGCCGCCGAATCTTCTCTCGTAAAAGACCGGGGAGTCCGGGCTCTCGGGAAGAGACAAAATTGCCGGCGCGGATAGGCAGGCAGCCGGGCGCCGCGGCTCTGCGGGAGCGGTTTTGGCCGCCCCGGAAAACGGGCGGACGCAAAGGGCGCCGAAGGCTCGTAAACGGAGGCTCCGGGCGGACCGGAAACCGCCGTGGGAAAGCGTGTATCCCGCAAAGATCCCGCCCGTCGGCGGGCAAAGATACTTGGGTTGACGGCCAATTTCCCTTCAGGTTTGGCCACTGGAAGAAGAGACAGTCTCTCTTTTTTTGCTCAGGAAAAGCGAGGAAGCGGAGACAAAAATGATTTATGATAGCCTCGGGAGGTGAAAGATGTGGAATGGATTGACGGACTGAACCGGGCGATCGATTATGTGGAAGATCATCTGGATGATGAAATCGACGTGGAGAAAGCGGGGCGGCTGGCTGCGTGCTCCTCGTTTCATTTTCAGCGGATGTTTGCCTATATCACGGGCATCACGCTGACGGAGTATATCCGCCGGCGGCGCATGACCGCGGCCGCATTCGAGATCGCAAACAGCGGCGCCAAAATCGTGGATCTGGCCCTGAAATACGGCTATGATTCTCCCACGGCGTTCAACCGCGCATTTCAGGGCGTTCACGGCGTCTCGCCCTCCAGAGCAAAGCTGGAGGGAATCCGTCTGACCGCATTCCCGCGGATCACCTTTACTGTTTCTGTAAAAGGAGAAGAGGCTATGAATTACAAAATTGTGAAGAAGGATGCGTTTCGTGTCGTGGGGTATGCGATGAAGGGGCCGATGACGCTGGAGGAGTGTTTGGAAAAGGTTCCGCAGTTCTGGCAGGGCGTTGCGGCATCCGGCGGCATCGGCAGACTGTGCGCGCTGATGCAGGGCGGCGAGCCGAACGGCATCCTCGGAATCTCCGCCTGCGAGGGAGGGGAATTCTCCGGCTACTACATTGCGGTGCCGTCCGAGCTGCCCGCCCCGGAGGGGATGGAGGAATACTTTGTTCCGGCGACCACCTATGCGGTGTTCGAGTGCATCGGAGCGATGCCGGATGCGATCCAGAAGCTGCAGCAGCGCATCGTTGCCGAATGGCTGCCGACGTCGGGCTACGAGTATGCCCCCGCTCCCGACATCGAGGTCTATCCGGAGGGCGACCAGCAGTCGGAAACCTATTACAGCGAGGCTTGGCTGCCGATCGTAAAAAAGTGAGCGGCACACGCTCGTTTCCTTTTTTGGGATGAGAATCTCGGGTTGGCCTGCATACGCCTCCGCAGTCCGTGGGACCATGGCCCGCTCATAAAAAAGATGCTGCCCTGCCGGCGGCGTCTTTTTTTATGGGGGTTTGCTCCAAGCGCAGGCGCCGCCCCGGGAAACGCTGATAACAAATGGGAAAGCCCTTTTAAAAATATACGAAGCGCATAAAAATATTTTCGCAATTTAAAGCTTTTATGCTTTAAAGCATCTTTTCAAACCGATTTTTTTGTAGTATGATAGGAACAAGTTTTTTTGAAGGGGTGTCGTTTTATGCCGATTACCGAGCTGCTTGCCAGAAACGCGGAGCTTTACGGCGGCGAAATCTGTCTGACGGAGATCAATCCGGAAGTGGCGGAATCCCACGCCGTGACCTGGAAGGAATACGATCTGGTGCAGACCGATCCATCCAAGCATTCCCGCAGGGAGATGACATGGAAAGAATTTGACGACCGCGCCAACCGTTTTGCCAACCTGCTCCTGAGCCGCGGCGTCGGCAAAGGCAACAAGGTCGCCGTTCTGCTGATGAATTGCCTCGAGTGGCTGCCGATCTATTTCGGCATCCTGCGCACCGGGGCGCTGGCCGTTCCGATGAACTACCGCTTCTCCGCCGAGGAGATCAAGTACTGCCTCGATCTTTCCGAGGCGGATACGCTGGTCTTCGGCCCGGAATTCATCGGCCGAATCGAAGCGATCTACGAGCAGATCCCCCGGGTCGGGCAGAAATTCTATGTCGGCGAAAACTGCCCCACCTTTGCGGAGAGCTACGACCACCTCGAGAAGTATTTCAGTTCCCGGAATCCGCAGATTCCGCTCTCGGACGACGAAGAGGCCGCGATCTATTTTTCGAGCGGCACCACCGGATTCCCGAAGGCGATCCTCCATGCCCACCGGGCGCTGATGTTTTCCTGCGAAGTGGAGCAGGCCCATCACGGCCAGCGACGCGGGGACTGCTTCCTCTGCATCCCGCCGCTCTATCACACCGGCGCCAAGATGCACTGGTTCGGCAGCCTGCTGAGCGGCAGCCGCGCGGTGCTGCTCCGGGGCGTCAAGCCGGAGTGGATCCTGAAAGCCGTCTCCGAGGAGCAGTGCACGATCGTCTGGCTGCTGGTTCCGTGGGCGCAGGATATCCTCGACGCCATCGACCGCGGCGACGTCAATCTCAAGGAATACAAACTCGACCAGTGGCGGCTCATGCACATCGGCGCCCAGCCGGTGCCGCCCTCGCTGATCACGAGGTGGAAAACCGTCTTCCCGAACCACGAGTACGACACCAACTACGGCCTTTCGGAATCCATCGGCCCGGGCGCCGTGCATCTGGGCATCGAGAATCTCCATAAAGTCGGCGCGATCGGCAAAGCCGGATTCGGCTGGCAGACCAAAATTGTCGGCGAGGACGGGCAGCCGGTCAAGCAGGGCGATGTGGGCGAGCTCTGTCTCAAGGGCCCCGGCGTCATGCTCTGTTATTATCGGGATCCGAAGGCCACCGCCGAGGTGCTCAAGGATGGCTGGCTCTGTTCCGGCGACATGGCCATGGAGGACCCGGACGGCTTCATCTATCTGGTCGACCGCAAAAAGGATGTCGTCATCACCGGCGGCGAGAACCTGTACCCGGTGCAGATCGAGGATTTTCTCCGCCGAAACGACAAGATCAGCGACGTGGCGGTCATCGGCCTACCGGATAAGCGTCTCGGCGAGATCGCGGCGGCTATCATTCAAATCAAGCCCGGCATGACCTGCAGCGAGGAGGAGATCGAGGAGTTCTGCACGGGGCTCCCGCGGTATAAGCGCCCGAGAAAGATCATCTTCGCCGACGTGCCGCGCAACCCCACCGGCAAGATCGAAAAGCCGAAGCTCCGCCGGATGTACTGCGGAGAATCCGTCGTCGCCCAGCAGGTCAGGGGATAACCTTCCGATGGGCTCCACGGTATGGCGGCACCCGTAAAATGGGATGCTCATGCTCCGGGAAAGACTGAAAACGGTTTCCAACAAAGCGCCTTCGAAGTGAACCCACCCCATAAGGCAAACCGAATACGAAAAACACCTCATTTCCAAAGCAATTTGGAAATGAGGTGCTTTCGCATATGGGTGCTATGAATGGCCGTTTAGATTCCATTGAGTTTACGAATGCACCGTAAAAATGGAATTTGTTAAACAAATCTCATATATCAAATCAGGGTAAGGATCTCCTTGCTCGCCTGTATCCGTTCTTTTATCTAAGGGTCCTGCCGTTTTTATTTTCTATATTTTTTTACCAATATAGAAAACGTATCCATAATACTGTTTATATTTTGAATACAATTCCGCCTCGTACCTCATATCTGCAATAAAAGCCTCTACCGTTTTATTCCCGGCATATTTTTTCAAAAATGCTTTTTGCGCTGCTTCCCGCGGGATAAAATAATTATCCGTCCAGCATTTTTCAGGCAATGTAAATGCGGCGACAAAACGATAACCGGCTTTTTGCATGATTGAAATATTATGCGCGATTGTGTCCATTTCAGGAACAGCATCAACCCAAAACTTTTCAATTTCAGCGGGGCGTTCATCGGTAAACCATGATTCATATGTTACGGCGACATAGCCGTCTGTTTTGAGGAAGTCCTTCCAATAGTTGAGGCCTTTTTCAAAACCAATATTGGCAATGGCCCCTTCAGACCATATAAGGTCAAATTCTTCTTTTTGGAAAGAAAGATTTTCCATTGAGCCGATAATGCCCTTTACTCTTTCTTGGAGATTTAGTTTCTTGGCGTTGTCGTTAAAAATATTTATAAAATCCGGGAAGAAATCCACACCGGTGATAGTTCCGGGAATATTTTGCGCAAGAACCATTGTTTGCCCACCGGTTCCACAGCCTAAATCTGCTACCCGTGAAATTTCTTTGAGATTATCCAAAAAACTTAATGCCTTCATCGTCATTTCAGGGCTGCCGGGTCCTTGCCTTTCCAACCCTACATGTAATTCACAAATTAAGCTTACGTCAAAATCGTGAATGGATGTTTGTTCATTTTCCATTGTTTACTCCTCCATTCAATATGGCATCAATGATTGATTTATGGTTTGACAGCCCCTGATCTTTTACATATTATACCGCAACGTCACCGCTTTTCAATCGAATTCTCATGGCGCGGTTCAATTGAGCGGATATAAAAAGCAGGCCTTTTAACAAGCCGAGGCTCAAATTTGACAGCATAACAAAAAACAGGGCAGACAGCCGAAACTGTCCGCCCCATCAAAGAGATTTATATCCGGTTCACTTTTTGTCCCTATGACACCCCGCCAAAAGACTCGCCTCGTTTTTGTGCGGACGCGTTTTCCCGGCCGGGAATTTCGCACCCCGCAGAAGGTTCTCAGTATTTTGCCGCAACGATCCGGCAGTCGTCGCAGCGGAAAGCGGGGATCGAGACCTCCAGCAAGCTGTGGGCCACCTGCACCTCGCCCTTCTGGGGATTGGCAAGCATGGCGGCGCTGTGCGTATGTTTGCTCCAGATGAGCGAGCTGCCGTTCGCCTGCAGGAAACCTTCCTCCATCTCTTTGCCGCAATTCGGGCATTTCATGTCGCAGTCACTCCTTCTTGTCGGTTTGCTTTTCCGAAATGTCGTACCGTATTATTCTTCGTCGGGGGACTTTTCCCCATCCGTTTTCTTGCGGGCCTTCTCGGCCTCGTACTCGTCGCGCTCTTTGCAGATCTTGGCCATCATTTCCTTGATCGCCTCTTTGCGGGCCTCGTCGCTCACTTCGCCCTTGTTGCCCTTCTCCTCGTCGATCCGACGGGCGTTGTTCTCGCTGAACATCATGCCCGCGACGCCCACGCCGCTGGAGAGCGCCGTCAGGATCGCGCTGCCCTCGTTTTTGCCGACATCCGAAAAAGCGGACTCAAACCCGATCTCGTCGTGCGAAACGGCCGCCGTGTAGATATGCGGGGAGACGGAGGCGTCCTCGGTCACCGCTTTTTTCGTGACCATCTGCAGGAGCAGGTAGCGGACCGTCTCGGTGCGGGCCGGGCTGACCAGGTTGCCCAGCGCGCATTTGGTCAGGTCGTGCAGGGTCATCGGGCCGCTTTCCCAAAGAATCTCCATCAGTTCTCTCTGAGCTCCGGAAAGTCGAATCATGATCATTCCTCCATAATATACTCGAAATTATTATAATTTAGATATATAATCCTCCGGTTACATTGAGGATTTCTCCCGTAATAAAGGCAGATTTCGGGCTGCCGAGAAAAAAGACCGCCTCCGCGACCTCTTCCGGCCGGCCCATCCGGCCGAGCGGCGTCTCTTCATACAGTGCGAGCCTGTCCGCTTCGGAGAGCCAGGCGTTCATATCGGTTTCGACGGCGCCGGGCGCCACGCAGTTGACCCGGATGCCGGAAGGACCCCACTCCTTCGCCAGTGCCTTGGTGTAGCCGATGACGGCCGCCTTCGCTGCGGAATAATGGCTCTCACAGCTTCCGCCGCAGAGGCCCCAGACAGAGGAGACGTTTACAATGGCGCCGCTCTGTTCCCGCAGCATCGCGGGCAGCGCCCGTTCGCAGCAGTGGTACACGCCCCGGACGTTGACGGCAAACATCCGCTCCCAGTCCTCCGGCGTGCAGTCCTGAAACAGGCCGATCTGCTGGATGCCGGCGTTGTTGACGAGGACGGAAACGCTCCCGAGCGCCGCTTCCGCGATATCAAACATCGCGTCCACCGCGGCCCGGTCCGAGACGTCGGCCTGGATGGCAACACCGCCGCATTCCGCGGCGACGGCCTCGGCCTTTTCCCGGCTGGTCTGGTAATTTACCGCGACGGCATATCCCTCCGCCGCAAATTTCCGGCAGACGGCGGCCCCGATGCCGCGGCTCCCGCCGGTGACGAGCACAACCTTTGCCAACGCATCCGCCGCCTTCCTCTGATTTATGGTAATTATACCATGAATGCGCCGTTTGCGCAATCGGGTTTTGATGCTGCCCGCCATCCGGCGCGGGGGCGGCGGAGAAGCGCTCCGGTGTGAGCTTCCGCACGCTTTTGCGGGGCGGCCTTCCGCGGTTGTGCTTTCATGCCGGCCGTGGTATACTGTTTTTTCAAAGGGGGCATGTCCTTGGAACCGACGATCCGTCTTTACGATTATGATGCGTATATCCAAACTTTTATGGCGAAGGTGCTCGCCTGCCGCGAGGAGAAAGGGAGCTGGCTGGTCGCCCTGAACCGCACGGCCTTTTTCCCGGAAGGCGGCGGCCAGTATGCCGACAACGGCACGATGGAGGAGGCCTTTGTCTCCGACGCGCACGAGCGTGAGGGCGTCGTCTGGCACACCGTCGGCCGGCCGTTCGAGCCGGGGGAGGACGTCCGTTGCAAAATCGACTGGGAGCGCCGGTTCGACTTCATGCAGCAGCACAGCGGCGAGCATATTCTTTCCGGCCTCGCCCACAAATATTACGGCGCGGCGAACGTCGGCTTCCACCTCGGGCTTGAGTCCACCACGATCGACTTCGACGTCCCGCTGACGGAGGAGGATCTTCTCCGGATCGAGACGCTCGCGAATCGGGCGGTCTGGGAGAACATCCCGCTGGAAATCATGTACCCGTCCCCGGAGGAGCTGGAGACAATCCCCTACCGCAGCAAGAAGGCACTGGAGGGAAAAATCCGCATCGTTACAATCCCCGGCTATGATATCTGCGCCTGCTGCGGAACCCATGTGCGGCGCACCGGCGAGGTCGGCCTGATCAAGGTTACCTCGTTCATGAATTATAAAGGCGGCACCCGCCTCACGCTTCTCTGCGGGAAGCGCGCGCTGCAGGACTGCCAGAGAAGGGTGCGCGACGTCAACCGGGTCACGGCCCGTCTCTCCGTCAAGCCGGAGGAGCTGGACGCCGCCGTCTCGCGCCTCGAGCAGGATATCGCCGACCGCAAGATCCTCGAAGCCGGCCTCCGGCGGGAACTTTTTGATCTCAAAGCGGAGAAACTGGGCTCCGGCGCGAAGGTCTGTACGTTTGAGCACGGGCTTACACCGGATGATATCGCCCGCTACTGCCTCGTGCTCGCGGAGCGCTTCACCGTCGCGGCGGTCTTTTCCGGCGAAGGGCAAAGCTGGAAATATGCCTTTGCTTCCAAGACGGAGGACGTCCGTCCGCCGGCAGCCGCTTTCAACGCGGCCTGCGGCGGCAGGGGCGGCGGGAAACCGGAGCTCGTTCAGGGCAGTTGCGCCGCGGACCGCGCCGCGATCGAGACCTACTTCTCGGAACTCTGAAACCGCTGCTTTTTCCGCTCTCCGCTTGGGCCGGCTCGGGAAGCGTCTCCGACGGATTCTATGCCAAGCCGCCGGCGGCACCGCTTTAAGCATAACCTGCTCCGCATGGCGCAGGATAGAATACCCTCGGAATTTTTGGGCCTTCATTTTCCCCAACCCACTTTTTAATGCCAATAAAAAGACGCCCGTACCGAATGGCACAGGCGTCTTTCTTTTTATAATGGAATTATTCCTCTTCTTCCTCGTCGGGCTGATCCCAGTTGTGCCAGACATTCAGAACATCGTCGTCGTCGTCGAGGTATTCGAGCAGGCGGGCCATTTTGCTGGCCTGATGCTCGTCGTCGATGGCGTTGAGGGTCTGCGGGATATATTCCGGCTCGGCGGAGCTGTAGGTGTAGCCCATCTTCTGCAGAGCGGAGGCAACGCCGATGACGTCGTTCGGGTCGGTATAGATCTCCGCGATGCCGTCCTCATATTTGTAATCCTCGCCGCCGGCCTCCATCACGTCCTCCATCAGCTTGTCCTCGTCAAGATTTTCGTCCTCGATGAGGATGACGCCCTTGCGGTCGAACATGAAGGAGACGCAGCCGTTGGTTCCGAGGTTGCCGCCCCATTTGTCAAAATAGTGGCGGATATCGCCGGCGGTGCGGTTGCGGTTGTCGGTCAGCGCCTCGATGATGACCGCGATGCCGCAGGGGCCGTAACCTTCATAAATAATGGTTTCAAAAGTCTCCTTGCTGCCGAGCCCGGCGGCTTTTTTTATGGTACGATCGATGTTGTCGTTCGGGATATTGTTGGCCTTTGCCTTTTGAACCAAGGCAGCCAGCTTGCTGTTATTCACAGGGTCCGGGCCGCCTTCATGAACGGCAACGGTCATTTCACGTCCGATTTTCGTGAAGATCTTGCCCCTTACGGCATCGTTTCCTTCTTTTTTACGTTTAATATTATTCCATTTGGAATGTCCGGACATTGCTCATTCGCCCCTTCGGTAAAAATGTTTTACAAAAAATTCTATCATATTTTTTTCACCATTGCAAGAAAAAACATGAGTCTCGGAGCCGAAATCCGGAACTCCCGCGCCGATTCGCCAAAACGGGCCGCCCGCGGAGACGCTAAAAAGCGCGTGCCGCAGGCCCTGTCGGAAAAAAATAAAAAGAAACCCCCGGTTTTCCTCTTGACATGACGGGCGGAACGTGCTAATATCCTATCAATCTACAAGAATGGTAGGTAAATAACATGGAGGCTTTGTTTGGGATTCTCCTAAGAGCGAACTTCCGTTTCGGGCGAATGTGCCGATGTTGATCGGAACACGGCAGCGGACGCGTTTTTTAACGCGGCTGCAAATTCGCAGGTGCGTAATATTTATAGAAAAGGGAGAGAGACATCATGTCCAAAATCTATACATCCATCGACCAGCTGATCGGCAAAACCCCGTTGCTGGAGCTCACCAATTATGAGAAGAAGAACGAACTCGACGCCAGAATCCTCGCAAAGCTGGAGTATTTCAATCCCGCCGGCAGCGTCAAGGATAGAATCGCCAAGGCGATGATCGACGACGCCGAAGCGAGGGGCCTGCTGAAGAAGGATTCCGTCATCATCGAGCCGACCAGCGGCAACACCGGCATCGGGCTTGCCTCAGTGGCGGCGGCGAGAGGTTATCGGATCCTCATCACGATGCCGGAGACTATGTCCGTGGAGCGCAGGAATCTGCTGAAGGCCTACGGCGCGGAGATCGTGCTGACGGAGGGCGCCAAAGGCATGAAGGGCGCGATCGCCAAAGCCGACGAGCTCGCCAAGGAGATCCCCAACAGCTTTATTCCGGGGCAGTTTGTCAACCCGGCGAATCCCGCGGTTCACCGTACGACCACCGGTCCGGAGATTTGGGAGGATACCGACGGAAAGGTCGATATCTTTGTGGCCGGCGTCGGCACCGGCGGCACGGTCACCGGAGTCGGCGAGTATCTGAAATCCCAAAACCCGGAGATCACGATCGTCGCCGTCGAGCCGGCCGCGTCGCCCGTGCTTTCCGGCGGAAACGCGGGCCCGCACAAGATTCAGGGCATCGGCGCGGGTTTTGTACCGGAGGTGCTGAATACCCAAATCTATGACGAGATCATCCCGGTGGAAAACGACGCCGCCTTTGCGACCGGCAAAGAGGTCGGAAAGACCGACGGCGTTCTCGTGGGGATTTCCTCCGGAGCAGCAATCTGGGCCGCGACCGAGCTTGCCAAAAGACCCGAAAACAGGGGCAAGACCATCGTAGCGCTGCTCGCCGATACCGGAGAACGATATCTTTCCACCCCGCTGTTTGCGGAATGACTTCCGCCGGAACCGGGTGTGGGATCAGGTCATGGGCAATTGCCGCCCGTGGCCTGATCTTTGTGCGTCTGCGGTACGATACCCGGCCGTTTTCTGAAGGGCGGGGGCGGGTTTGCGCGCTCGCGGATTTTTCGCTGTTTCCGCCGCAGAAGGTCGAAAGGCAAAGAGTGCATCCGGCAAGGGGCGTCCGGAGAAAAAGCAAAATGGTTTTTTAAGAGCGGAGGCCGGGTCATGATGATTTATGCGGACAATGCGGCGACCACGAAGATGAGCCGCGCGGCGGTCGATGCCATGCTGCCGTATCTTGAGACCGGTTACGGCAACCCGTCGAGCTTTCACTCGCTCGGGCAGGAGGCCGCGGCCGCCCTGCAGGGGGCGAGGGAGACCATGGCGGGATGCCTCGGCTGCACAGCCGGGGAGATCACGTTCACCTCCGGCGGCAGCGAGGCAGACAATCAGGCGATTCTCTCCGCCGCCGTGCTCGGAGAGCGGGAAGGGAAGAAGCACATCGTCTCCACGGCGTTTGAGCACCACGCGGTGCTGCACATGCTCGAGAAACTTGAGAGACAGGGTTTTGCGGTCACGCTGCTGGATGTGCACGAAACCGGCCTCGTCACGCCGGAGCAGGTCGCCTCCGCCATCCGGGAGGATACCTGCCTGGTGACGGTCATGTACGCCAACAACGAGATCGGTACGCTCCAGCCGATTGCGGAGATCGGGGCCGTCTGCCGGGAGAGGGGCGTGCTCTTTCATACCGATGCCGTACAGGCCGCGGGGCACCTGCCGATCGACGTAGGGGAGCAGAAGATCGATCTGCTCTCCCTGTCCGCGCACAAATTCCACGGCCCCAAGGGCGCCGGCCTGCTCTACGCCAAAAAAGGCGTCCCGCTCGCGAGCGTCATCGAGGGCGGTGCGCAGGAACGCGGCAGGCGCGCGGGGACGGAGAACGTCCCGGCCATCATGGGCATGGCGGCGGCTTTTAAGGAGGCCTGCGGGCGGGCCGGGGAGAACGCCGCGGCGGTTTCTGCGCTCCGGGAACGGCTGACCGCCGGGCTTTCCAAAATTCCGGGCTCGTTCCTGAACGGCGACCCGGAGCGCCGGCTTCCCGGCATCGTGAATTTTTGCATCGAGGGCATCGAGGGCGAATCCCTGCTTCTGCTGCTCGATCAGGCGGGCATTTGCGCCTCGTCCGGTTCCGCCTGCGCGTCGGGCTCGCTCGATCCGAGCCACGTTCTGCTGGCGATCGGCAGAACCCGCGAACTTGCGCGCGGGTCGCTGCGTCTCTCGCTCTGCGAGTGGAATACCGAAGAAGAGATTGAGCGAATCCTGAGCACGGTGCCGGCGGCGGTGGAGACCCTGCGCGGCCTGCGTTCCGGCCGGCAGACGCCGGAACAGGAAAACGGACAAGATGCCGGGGCGGCGGAAGAGAGAGCCGCCGCCCGATTTTACAAAGAAATCTGATTTTATTTTTCGATTTTTCAGACGCGGATTTTTTGCGGCGCGGAGATCTCTGATCTGGCAGGGCCACAGGGATAAAAAATACAAAGAACGGATTGCCGGGGTTATTGAAATGAGCCAAAAAGCACTGATTGCCATGAGCGGCGGCGTGGATTCCAGCGTGGCCGCACTGCTGATGCAGGAAATGGGCTACGACTGTATCGGAGCCACGATGCGCCTGTTTCAAAATGAAGATGCGGGTGTGCCGCGGGAGAAATCCTGCTGCTCGCTCGACGACGTCGAGGACGCGCGCAGCGTCGCCTGCGGCCTCGGCATGCCATATTACGTCTTTAACTTTACGGAGGACTTCCGGTCGGAGGTCATCTCCCGGTTTATCTCCTCCTATGAGAGCGGAGCCACGCCCAACCCCTGTATCGACTGCAACCGGGCCATGAAATTCGGCAGACTGTACCGGCGCGCCGGGATGCTGGGCTGCTCCTGTGTCGTGACGGGCCATTACGCGCGGATCGAACAGAAGGACGGCCGTTATCTGCTAAAAAAGGCGGCGGACGAGACCAAGGACCAGAGCTACGTCCTGTATTTTCTGACGCAGGAGCAGCTTGCCCATACGCGGTTTCCCCTCGGGAACCTGCATAAGGCCGAGGTCCGGCGGATCGCGGAGGCGCACGGCTTTGTCAACGCCCGGAAGCACGAGAGTCAGGATATCTGTTTTGTGCCCGACGGCGATTACGCGGGGGCCATCGAGAGGCTTTCCGGAAAAATCTGCCCCTGCGGGAATTTCATCGACCGCAGCGGTGCCGTCCTCGGCGAGCACCGGGGGATCATCCGCTATACGGTGGGGCAGAGGAAGGGCCTCGGCCTGTCGCTGCAGGAGCCGATGTATGTGTGCGAAAAGAGAGCGGAGGACAACACGGTGGTTCTCGGCAGGGATGCGGATCTGTATTCAAGGGAGCTGGACGCGGCGGAATGTAACTGGATTGCATTTGAAAATCCTCCGGAGAGCATGCGCGTCAAAGCGAAGGTCCGCTACCGGCAGCCGGAGCAGTGGGCGACGGTGATGCCCACCGGGGCCGGCACGATCCACCTTGTTTTCGACGAGCCGCAGCGCGCCGTCGCAAAGGGCCAGGCGGTGGTGCTGTACGACGGGGAGACCGTGCTCGGCGGAGGAATCATCTGCGGATGAACCTTCCACGGAGAAGAAAGCTTTGGGGAAAACTTTCTTCGTGAAAAGCCTTTTTCGGCGGGCCTTTATTTAAGGGAAACCGGATTGATTCTTTCCTTCGCCCCGTGCTATAATATCCGCAGAACAGCCATAGTGCCGTTGTCCGGCGGCCCGCCTGCGGCGATGAAGGATGATGCCCCGCCGGCTCTATTTTTGCGGCATCGTGCGCGAGAAACAGCCGCCGCCGCTTTTTCACGGTTCTCTGCGGCAGCCGGGTATTTCAAAAGGGGCCGTGACCGATCATAATCAAAAATTGGGGGTGTGCCGCATGATGGTTTCCACAAAGGGGAGATACGCCCTGCGCGTGATGGTGGATCTCTCGGAGCATAATATGGGGGCCTATATTCCGCTGAAGGATATCGCCGAGCGGCAGGAGATCTCACAGAAATATCTCGAGAGCATCATGACGGTGCTCTCAAAGGCCGGCTTTGTCGACGCGATTCATGGAAAGGGCGGCGGCTATAAACTGAGCCGCGGTCCGGAGGAATATACCGTGGGCAGCGTGCTGAAGCTGACGGAGGGCACACTTGCGCCGGTCGCCTGTCTCGAGCAGGCGTGCAACTCCTGCAAACGGGCGCCGGAGTGCCGGACGCTTCCGATGTGGGCCGAGCTGAACCGCCTGATCGATCAGTTCTTTGAGGGCATCACCGTGGCGGATCTCGCCAAAAAAAGTTCCGGCGGGGAATATGTGATATAGACGCAGAAGGAGAAGCCGGGCGGCGTTTCGTGCCGCCGGCGGACCGGTTTCCGGAGCGGCATCTCCGCCGATGGGCAGCTTGTGAAAAAATGCGCCCGGCGGATCGGGATTCCCCTTGTCCGCCCGATTCCGGAGCGGCATCCGGGCGGAGCGCGGGCGGGGAATTTGCTTCGCCGCGTTCCTTTTTCTTCTTATCCAAAAATAAAAGCCGGGAGGCAAGGGAATTTCCCCATGTCTCTCAGCTTTTTTGTTTATCTGTTATATTTCGGGCCCGGCCTCGGCTTCGGGAGTCGTCTTCGCTTCGGCCATCCGCGGCTCCGGCGGATGGGATATGGTGCCGGGAAAAGGATGCCGAAGGGAGCAGGCCGGAGGGATTCCTTTTTTGGAGCCCGTCTTCCTGCCGCTCCGGTGTGCCGGCGGGCCGCTTTTTATCCGATCAGAAGCTGAAGCAGCAGCCCGGTCAGCGCCGAGACCGCAAACAGCAGCGCCGTGATGTGCAGGCATTCCTTCCGGTCGCGGTCCGTGCGGAACAGCACGAGCAGGCCGAGCCCCGCGCCGGAGGACAATCCGGCCATCGCAGAGCCGAAGCTCAGCGCGCCCTCCGCATAAAGCTCGGCGATCACAACGGAGGCGGCGCAGTTCGGGATCAGCCCGATCAGCGCGGCAAGAATCGGCTGCAGCAGACTGCCGCTCATCAGCACGCTCCCGAGCCGGTTCTCACCGATCAGCCCGATCAGCAGATTGAAGGAGAAGATCACCGCCAGCAGAAACCCGAAGACCTGCAGCGTATGCAGAATCGCGGAGACCAGAATGCCGCCCTCGCCCTCCGTATGGCAGCGGCAGTGCTCCTCGCGGACGGCCTCGAGATCCTTCTGCGGCGCTTTCAGGATTCCGCTGAAATCGACGGCGAGCCCGGTCACCGTGGCGAGCACGATTTTTGCGAGCAGCAGGGGCAGGATCTTCCCGGCGCTCTCCGGATGGGAGAGCAGCACCGGCACGGCCTCGTCGCTCGTGGAGATGAAGACGGCCAGCAGCGTGCCCGCCGTGACCAGACGGTTGGCATACAGGTTCGCCGCCGCCACGGAGAAGCCGCACTGCGGCACGCAGCCGAGCACGGCCCCGGCCACGGCGCCCGCTCTTCCGAATTTCTGCAGGGAGGTGACGAATCTTTCTCCGGCCCGGTGTTCCAGAAATTCGATCAGCAGGTATGCGCCGAAGAGAAACGGCAGCATTTTGAGACCGTCCAGAACGGTATCGAGCAGGAGGCCAAGCAGGGTTTCCAGCATGAAGAAGGTCCTCTTTTCCATAGAAGTCAAATACAGAATTTCATTATGATATATGAATCAAACTTTGTCAATAGAAATTGAAGAAATAAAAGAAACGGCTTAAAAAAGACATTCTTTTTCGGAAGCACAGCAAAACCTATTCATATATGAGCTTCCTTTCACATGTTCAGATGATCCCATTTTTCGGGACGGAGGATCCGGCCCCGCTTTTCCCTGTGCCCGTTCTCCACCCGGAAAACCATCCTATTTTTGATTTCCCCCAGGCATTCCGTTTTCGGAGAAAAAAGGCGGCCCGGGGCGCTGCTTTTTTCGCCGTGGATCGAATTTCCTCCCCGTTTTCTCTTTTCCGCGGCGTTTCCCTGTCAATTCGCCCGCCGTCCGCGAATAGGATTTACCGAAGCCGAAAGGGGGAGGGGTATGATGGATGTGTCTCAAAGGCGGAAGGAAACATGGAAGCTCGCGCTGGCGGTGACGGGTGCCGCGCTCGTCATCTTCCTCGCGCTGGGGATCTTCGTTTATAAAGCAGTTGCGGAGGGCGGCCCGCATCTGCCGATCTATTCGGTCGAGACCGACGAGAAGAAGGTGGCCGTCACGGTCAACTGTGCCTGGGGGGATGCCGACATCCCGGAGCTGCTCGAGCTGTTCGAAGAATATGATGTGGAGGCGACGTTTTTCATTCTTGGCCAGTGGGCCGAAAAATATCCGGATTCCACGAGGGCGATCGCGGAGGCCGGCCATGAGATCGGCTCCCACAGCAACACCCATCCGAACATGGCCGGCATCGGGGAGGGGAGAATCCGGGAGGAGCTGGATCGCTCGGCGGAACATATCGAGCGGGCCTGCGGGATCAAACCGGTACTTTTCCGCGCGCCGTCCGGCTCCTACGACAACCAGCTGATCGATGTGGCGGCGAAGCTCGGCTACCGGACGATCCAGTGGGATGTCGACAGCCGGGACTGGCAGAATCCGAGCGCGGAGGAGATGGCGGAAAAGGTGCTTTCGGCGGTTGGGCCGGGCAGTATTCTGCTGTTCCATTCCGGCGCGGAGAATACCCCGGAAGCCCTTGCGATGATTTTGCAGGAGCTTTCCACGCAGGGCTACCAATTTGTCAAGATCTCGGATCTGATTTATCAGGAGGAGTATTCGATCGACAGCGCCGGGCGTCAGGTGAGCCTCGCAAAGAAGAGCGCCGCGGGCTGAATTTTCGGATGGCTTTCAAATGATTGTTTACAAAAAAAGGCTTTTCCCCGGGCGAAAACGCGTGTATACTTTCAGTTGGAAGAAACCGGTTTTGTTAAAGAAATCGGGAAGGGAGGTTCGGTTGGATGAAGAAGTTTCTTTCGGCGGCGATGGCGTGCGTGTTTTTGCTGACGCTTTCCGGCTGTGATGTCTCCGGCCTTACGGAAAAGGGGGAGGCGTGGTATCAAAAGGCGGAATCGGCCTGGGATTCCTTCAAAGAGGAAGTGGCGGTATATGGATACGAGCCTTCCGACGAGGTCCGCGAGGCCTTCCGGGATGCCGCCGCCGATACCTCCGCTTCCGCGAAGGCGTATCTCCGGGGAGAAGGGAGTTTTCTCAAGGCGACGGCGGAGCTTCTCGGCGAAACCGGAGAGGTTACGAAAGGGCTGCGCGCGGAGATTGCTGCCGCGGCGAAGGAACATCCCGGCGACCGGGAGGGATTCTCCAAGGCGGTGGATTCCATCCTGCTCGACCGGGTGGCGGCCTATGAAAAAGCGGTTTCGGAGGTCTATGCCGCGGAGGACTGATCCGCGGCCTTTTTCCCGGGCGGCGTCGGCCGCCCTTTTTTCATGCAGGTTTTTCCGGGCCGGCTTTCGCCCGGGAAAGCTCTTCTCAGACGAAGCCCGCGCTTCCATAAAATGAAAGAATGAATGGGAATCCCGCATTTGTTGCACCTTAATGCAAAAAATCCCGAATTTTAGCCAAAGATCCGAGAGCGCCCCTTGATTTTTGCAGGAGGAAGCGATATCATGAATCACAGAACAGACGAATGGGAGGCGCATTTGAAATGGCAAAAGATCTGCTTCATCGCATTTCCGAGAGAATGCATGAATTTTCCAAAGGCCAGAAACGCATCGGGAGCTTTATTCTGGAGCATTATGACAAAGCGGCTTTTATGACCGCGGCTCGGCTCGGGGAAGCGGTCGGTGTCAGCGAATCCACCGTCGTCCGGTTTGCGTCGGAGCTCGGCTACGACGGCTATCCGGAGCTTCAGCGCGCGCTGCAGGAGATGATCCGCAACCGCCTGACCACCGTCCAGCGCATCGAGATCACCAGTGACCGCATGAGCAGCTCCGACGTGCTCTCCAAGGTGCTCAATATGGATATCGAAAAAATCAGAAGGACGCTCGAGGAGACCTCTGTTGAGGAATTCAACAAGGTCGCGGACGCCATCGTCGCCGCGAGGCATATTTACATCCTCGGGGTGCGCAGCTCTGCCTCTCTGGCGAGCTTTCTGAGTTTTTATTTCTATAAGATTTTCGACAATGTCCGCAACGTCGCGACCAGCAGCACAAGCGAGGTTTTTGAGCAGATCATGAATATCGGCCCGGGGGATGTCTTCATCGGCATCACCTTCCCGCGGTATTCGCAGCGCACCGTAAAGGCGGCCAAGTTTGCCAAGGATAAGGGTGCCACCGTCATCGCGCTGACCGACAGCCCGACTGCGCCGATCGTCGCCTACGCGGATAATCTGATGCTGGCGCGCAGCGACATGGCCTCCTTCGCGGATTCTCTGGTGGCGCCGCTCTCCCTGATCAACGCCCTGATCGTCGCCATCGGCAACCGCCGCAAGGCCGAGATCTCCGCCACGTTTGCCCAGCTCGAAAGCATCTGGGAGGAGTACAACGTCTACGCGAAAACGGATGACCGAGATACGCCCAATGTCTGAATACGACGCGATCGTCGTCGGCGCCGGCGCGGCCGGATGCGTGGCGGCCGGATTCGCGGCGAGGCGCGGCCGGAAGATCCTTCTTCTGGAACGGAATCCCCGCCCCGCGCGGAAGATCCTCGTCACGGGCAAGGGCCGCTGCAACCTGACGAACGACTGCCCGCCGGAGGAATTCCTGCGGCATGTCCGCAGCAACGCGCGTTTTCTGACCGGAGCGATCAGCAGGTTCCCGCCCGCCGCGGCGATGGAGCTGTTTGAGAGCCTCGGCGTCCCGCTCAAGACGGAGCGCGGCCGGCGCGTCTTTCCGGTGTCGGATAAGGCGATGGATATCGCCGACGCGCTGCAGCGTCTGATTCACGAAAAAAACATCACCAAGGCCGAGGGACGCGCCGTCTCCCTGCGGATTGAGGACGGCGTGCTCACCGGGATCCGTACGGAGGACGGGGCGGTCTATTCTGCCCGGAACGTGCTCATCGCGTCCGGCGGCATGACCTACCCGGCCACCGGATCCACCGGCGACGGCTACGATCTGGCGAGGCAGGCCGGCCATACGGTCACGGAGCTGCGGCCCTCGCTGGTCGGCGTGCTCACGGAGGAGGATTTTTCCGCGCTCGAGGGGCTTTCGCTCAAAAACGTGAAGCTCATCCTGCTTTCCGAGGATAAAAAGAAGCCGGTTTATGAGGAGAACGGCGAGATGCTGTTCACCCGTTACGGCATTTCCGGCCCGCTCGTGCTCACAGCCTCCGCCTATATGAGCGGCCCGTGCCCCTCCTACCGGATGGAGATCGACTGGAAGCCCGGCCTCTCCGCGGAGGAGCTGGACCGCCGAATCCTGCGGGATTTTTCGGAGCGGCAGAACCGGGATTTTATTAACGCTTTGGATGCTCTGCTGCCGGCGACCGCCGTGCCCTTCGTTGTCGGGCAGAGCGGGATTCCGGGCGGCTTAAAGGTCCATCAGATCACCAAAGAGCAGCGCGCGGCGCTGATTTCGGCGATGAAATCCTTCCGGGTCACGCCCAGGGCGCTGGACCGGATGGAGGGCGCCGTGGTGACGGCGGGCGGCGTTTCGGTAAAGGAAATCAATCCGAAGACCATGGAGTCGAAGCTGTTGCCGGGGCTCTATTTAGCCGGCGAGGTGCTGGATGTGGATGCCGAGACCGGCGGCTACAACCTGCAGATTGCCTTTGCGACCGGTTTCTGCGCCGGGAGCGCAATTTGACGGAGATTCACGAAAAAAACGGCCGCCGCCTTTGGCAGTCTTGATATGAGAAAAACGGAATCGCCTGTTTTGCCGAGAAAAGCGGTTTTTGTTCCGGCCCCGCGCCGGGAGGAAGGCCGGGCGCAGCATGGCGAAAAGGGAAGACAAAAAACCGGCCGCCGCCTTTGGCGGTCTTGATATGAGAAAAATGAAATCGCCTGTTTTGCCGAGAAAAGCGGTTTTTGTTCCGGCCCCGCGCCGGGAGGAA
>CAYMNV010000021.1:0-8452 GCA_964391915.1 uncultured Oscillospiraceae bacterium | reverse complement strand
ATCGCCTGTTTTGCCGAGAAAAGCGGTTTTTGTTCCGGCCCCGCGCCGGGAGGAAGGCCGGGCGTAACATGGCGAAAAAGGAAGGATCACCCATGAAAGTTGCAATAGACGGCCCCGCCGGTGCGGGAAAAAGCTCGGTCGCGCGCGCGGTGGCGGATTTGCTGGGATTCCTCTATGTCGACACCGGCGCTCTATATCGGGCGGCGGCGCTCTATGCGATCCGCAGAGGCGTGGATCCCGGGGATGCGGAACACGTTCTGCCGCTTTTGGCGGAGATGAAGCCGGAGCTCAGCTATGAGGATGGGGAGCAGCGCGTTCTGCTGGACGGAGAGAATGTCTCCGCCCTGATCCGGACGGAGCAAGTCTCCGCCGGCGCCTCGGCGATCTCGGCGATCCCGGAGGTGCGGGAATTTCTGTTTCATCTGCAGCGGGATATCGCGGAGAAGAACGACGTCGTCATGGACGGCCGGGATATCGGCACGGTGGTGCTGCCGGATGCGGAAATCAAGATTTTTCTGACCGCCGAGCCGGAGATCCGGGCAAAGCGGCGTATGCTGCAGCTGGCGGAAAAGGGCGTCCATGCGGAATATGAGGATGTGCTGGCGGATATCCGGCGCCGGGACTGGAACGATTCCCATCGGGCGGCCGCCCCGCTGATGATTGCGGAAGGCGCCACCCTGCTGGATAGTTCCTTCCTCAGCGAGAAGGAGACCGCCCTGCGTGTCGTTGAAATGATCGGAAAGGCGGCGGACGCGTGAAGCTTACCTTCCTTAAAAAAGTGGCATGGGTGCTCTTCCGCTTTCTTTTTCGGCTCGAGTACGAGGGGCTTGAGAATCTTCCGGACGGCGGGAGCTATCTTGTCTGCCCGAACCACCGTTCCTATATGGATCCCCTTTTCGTAGGCGACCGGCTTCCGCTCGAGCGGACCAAATTTATGGTGAAGGTCGAGCTCATGCGCCGGCCGTTTTTTGGCTGGTTTCTGAGGAAGCTCGGCTGCTTCGGCGTCGACCGCGGCAAGGGGGATCTCGCCGCCGTCGAGACTGCGGTAAACCTTGTCCGGGAGGGCGGCATTCTTATGATCTTCCCGGAGGGCACCAGAAGCCGCGAGGCCGAGATGAAGCCGTTTAAGACCGGCGCCGCCTTTATCGCGAAGCACACCGGCGCGGGCATCGTTCCCGTGGCGATTGATTTTAACGGCCGGCTCCGGCTGTTCAAAAAGGTCACGGTTCGTTTCGGAACATTTATATCCAATGGGGAGCTCGGCAACTCCCTGCATAAAGCGTCCAACCTGATCCGCGAGAGAATCGACGCGATGCTGGAGGCGGCAAAATGGAGCTGATTCTTGCGAAAACCGCCGGTTTCTGCTTCGGGGTGAAGCGCGCGGTCGAGACGGCGGAGCGCTTTGCCGAGAGGGGAGAGCCGGCCGCGACGCTCGGCGAGCTGATCCATAATCCGGATGTGGTCGGGGAACTGGCCAAAAAAGGCGTGCCGCCGGTCGCCTCTCCGGAAGAGTGCCCGCCGGGGGCCACCCTGATCATCCGTTCCCACGGCGTTTCGCCGGAAGTGATCCGCAGGATCGAGGAACTTGGTATCCCGTTTTGCGACGCGACCTGCCCCTTTGTCGAAAAGATCCACCGCATCGCCGACGAGTGCACCGCAGCCGGGGACATCCTTCTCATCATGGGGGATCCCGACCACGCGGAGACAAAAGGCATCCTCGGCCACTGCGGAGAAAATGCGGCCGTACTGCGGAATCTGGGTGAACTGGAGAGATATGCGAAAAATGAGGCTCCATATGGCGAAAAATGTCATACGCTTCTTTCCCAGACCACCTTTTTAAGGTCGGAATGGAAAAAATGCGAAGAATTTGGGAAAAAAGTCTATACAAATTTAAAAATATTTGATACAATATGCCATGATGCCTATACTAAACAAACGGAGGCGGAACTTCTTTCCAAGCGCTGTGACCGCATGATCATCGCGGGCGGCAAAAAAAGCTCCAATACCGCAAGGCTTTACGAGACCTGTGCAGCGAATTGTCCTTCCGTTCTGGTGGAGGAACCCTCCGAGCTTCGGCGGATGGATTGGACAGGCTGTAAAGTCATAGGTGTCACTGCCGGTGCGTCAACCCCGTCCGGCATCATTAAGGAGGTTCTTGAAACAATGAGTGAGATTCTGGAAAACAAACCGGAAGAGGAAATGAGCTTTGCGGAGCTGCTCGACCAATCTTTTAAAAACGGTATTCACAACGGCGAAAAGGTTACCGGAAGAGTGGAAGGTTTTACCCCGATGAACGAGATCATCGTCAGCGTAGGGACCAAACACACCGGCTATGTCGCGCCGGAAGAACTGAGCGAAGACCCGAACGTCAAACCTCAGGATATCGTCAAAGTCGGCGATGAGCTTCAGCTGATCGTTTTACACGTCGACGACAGAGAGGGCACCGTTTCCCTGTCCAAAAAGAAGATTGATGCCGAGCAGAATTTCCAGAGAGTGGCGGATGCCGCTGAGTCCGGAGAGATTCTTGAAGGCGTCGTGGTCGAGGTCGTCAAAGGCGGCGTCATTGCCGTCACAGACGGAATTCGCGTGTTTATTCCCGCTTCCCAGGCTACCGCATCCCGCAATGAGCCCCTTGAAGGTTTGCTGAAACAGAATGTCCGCTTCAGGATCCTCGAGGTCAATCCGGGCCGCAAACGTGCGATCGGCTCCATCCGTTCCGTCCTCTCCGAGGAGAGAAAGGCCCGCGAATCCACGTTCTGGGATGAAATCGAACCCGGCATGGTCTATACCGGCAAGGTCAAATCCCTCACTTCCTATGGCGCATTTGTCGATCTCGGCGGAGTCGACGGTATGGTTCATGTCTCCGAGCTGAGCTGGCTCCGGGTCGCCCATCCGTCCGATGTCGTCAAAGTCGGCGATACGCTGGAAGTCTATGTCAAGGATGTCGACAAAGAGGCCAAGAAGATTTCTCTCGGCTACAAGAAGCCGGAGAACAATCCTTGGGAGATCCTCAGAAGAGAGTATCCGGTCGGCACGGTCTGCACCGTGAAGGTTGTCTCCATGACCGCCTTCGGCGCGTTTGCCCAGGTCATTCCGGGCATCGACGGCCTGATCCATATCTCCCAGATTTCTTATGACCGCATCGCGAAACCGCAGGATGTGCTCTCCGTCGGCCAGGAGGTCGAGGTTAAGATCACCGACATCGATTTCGACAAAAAGCGCGTCAGCCTCTCTATCAAAGCCCTGCTCGAGCCTCCGGTCAGGACCGAGGCGCCCGAAGAAGTTCCCGCCGAAGTTCCTGTTGAAGCTCCCGCCGAGGAATAATCGGGAATTACATACTTGTGCAGAGAGCCTTCGCCTGTTTCGGGCGGGGGCTTTTTTTATTAGGAGCCGCGGATCGGCCGGCGTTTTCCTTGAAAACCGCCGTGGATCGTGGTATTCTGAATTCAGAGAAAAATATGGCGCAAATGCGCAGAAACGGGGATCATATGGCAAGGGACAATTATAATTTGAGCATGCTCACGGATTTTTACGAGATGACCATGTCCAACGGCTATCTCCGTGAAGGAATGGGCGACACGGAGGTCGTCTTCGACATGTTTTTCCGGGAGGTTCCGGATCACGGCGGCTTCGCCATCTGTGCCGGTCTGGAGCAGCTGATCGCGTATTACAGCGGCCTCTCCTTTGATGACGAGGACATCGCCTACCTCCGCGGGAAGGGAATCTTCAGCGAGGAGTTTCTGGAGTATCTCCGGCATTTTAAATTCGCATGCGACGTCTGGTCGGTCCCGGAGGGCACGCCGGTCTTTCCGGGCGAGCCGATCGTCGTCGTCAAAGGCCCGGTCATTCAGGCACAGCTCGTCGAGACGATGACGCTGCTTACGCTTAACCACCAGTCCGTGATCGCGACCAAGGCCGCCCGCGTCGTGCACGCCGCGGAAGGCAGGGCAATTATGGAATTCGGTTCCCGCCGTGCGCAGAGCGCGCAGGCCGCGATCCTCGGCGCGCGCGCGGCCTATATCGGCGGCGTCGGCGCGACCGCCTGCACCATCACCGACCGGGATTACGGCGTCCCCGCCGTCGGCACCATGGCCCACAGCTGGGTGCAGCTTTTCCCATCCGAATATGAGGCGTTCAAAAAATACGCCGAGACCTATCCCACCGGCTGCGTGCTGCTGGTCGACACCTACAACGTGCTCAAATCCGGCGTGCCGAACGCCATCAAAGTATTCGACGAAGTTCTGAAGCCTCTGGGCATCCGTCCCAAAGGCGTCCGGATCGACAGCGGCGATATCGCCTTTCTCTCCAAGCAGACGAGGAAGATGCTCGACGGGGCCGGCTATCCGGACTGCGGCATCGTCGCCTCCAACGCGCTGGACGAGTACCTGATCAGCGACTTGATCCACCAGGGCGCCTGTGTCAACAGCTTCGGCGTCGGGGAGAACCTGATCACGGCCAAAAGCGATCCGGTCTTCGGCGGCGTCTACAAGCTGGCCGCGGTCGAGAGAAACGGCGTGCTCGAGCCGACTATCAAGATCAGCGAGAGCGTCGGCAAGATCACGAACCCCGGCTTCAAAACGTTCTACCGCTTTTATGATAAAGAGAGCGGCAAGGCTTGCGCGGATTATGTCTGCCTCCGTAGCGAGCCCGCGCCGGATACCTCCGCACCGTTTGAGATCTTCGATCCGAATGCGACTTGGAAGCGCAAGGAACTGGAAAACGTCGAGGCAAGGGAGATGCTGGTACCGATCTTTCTGCACGGAAAGCGGGTCTACGAGTGCCCTCCGCTCCGGGAAGTGAAAAACTACTGCGCCGCCCAGCTCGACACCCTTTGGGAAGAGCTCCGGCGCCTCGAGTATCCGCACAAGTATTACGTCGACCTCTCTCAGGAGCTCTGGTCGCTCAAGGATTCCATGCTCCACCGCGCCGAGTACTGACCCTGCCCGCCGGATCCTTTAAGAAAAATAGAACAAAACGGCCGGAGGGAAGACCTCCGGCTGTCTTTATATGGGTTTCGTCATCACACATGCCGCGCACAGGCGGTCGGGGCAAGTTGCCGGGCCCGGATTGAGGGGAAAATCCCGGCGCTTTTTTTCATCTGCGCCGACGGCAGGGAACCGTCGGCCGCCTCTCTCCGGAATTCCGGAAACGCCGCTCCGCACCCCTTCTTCGATCCCGGCAGGGAGTGCGGACAAGGGATTGGCACCTTCCTCCGCGCCTTCCGCGAAGGGCCTTACCGCCCGCCCGCACCGGTTGCTTTCCCCTACTTAACCTATAATAAATTGTCGCTTTTTTGCAGAGAGACAAAAAACGGGGGAAAGCAGGTCGGCCCGGGACGGATTTTTTCCACAGCCGCCGGGCCGGAAAAAACTTTGGATTTCCAGAAAACAGATCGCATAAACTTTCATGAAACACAAAATTGATGCAAAAATATACAAAAAAGAAACGCGTGGTTTCGTGGACTGTTTTTTCATAAGAAAAGAAAAATGTGGAAATAATTCCCCCTCCGCATAGCCGGGGGCGTATTGGCCAAAAATCCGCAAAAGAGGGTTTCTGCTTTATACCTATAGAAATAGGTAAAAAAATAGGCGCAAGGCCCCAAAAAGGCCTTGACACCTTTCACAAAAAGCAATATAATAATAAAATGTACCATAATGGATACCTGTGCCGTACAAAGACTATCTTACCACAAATTGTGCGGGAATGCAAGTAGTCCCAACGAAAAAAATGACGTAAATACGGATGAATGGAGTGGGCTAAATTTGGTAAATATGAAACCTGTCACGCTCGGCAAGAATGTCCGCATGAGTTTCGCTAAGATCAATGAAGTCCTCGAGATGCCGAACCTGATCGAGGTACAGAAGGCTTCATACCAGTGGTTTCTTGACGAGGGACTGAGAGAGGTTTTCCGCGACGTTTCCGCAATTTCCGATTATTCCGGCAACCTGATCCTCGATTTCATTGATTATCATCTCGAAAAAGAGCCGAAATATTCCATCGAGGAATGCAAGGAGCGCGACGCGACCTATGCTGCGCCGCTGCGTGTCCGTGCAAGGCTCCAAAACAAAGAGACCGGTGAAATCAAGGAACAGGATATTTTTATGGGCGATTTCCCGATCATGACCGAGAGCGGCACCTTTGTGATCAACGGCGCGGAGCGCGTCATCGTCTCCCAGCTGGTCCGTTCTCCGGGTGTCTACTACGGCCTGGCCTACGACAAAACCGGGAAAAAACTGTTTTCGAGCACGGTCATCCCGAACCGCGGCGCCTGGCTCGAATATGAGAGCGATCAGAACGATGTGTTTTACGTCCGCATCGATAAGAACCGCAAGCTCCCGGTCACGACTTTCATCCGCGCGCTGGGCCTTGGCAGCGATACTCTGATCCGCGATTATTTCGGCGACGAGCCGATGCTCGAGGCCACCATCGAGAAGGACGGCACCAAATCGATGGAAGAGGCCCTGCTTGAGGTCTACCGCAAGCTTCGTCCGGGCGAGCCGCCGACCATCGAGAACAGCCAGACTCACCTTGCAAACCTGTTTTTTGATCCGAGGAGATACGACATCTCCAACGTCGGCAGATATAAATACAACAAAAAGCTTTCCCTGACCAGACGCGTCGCCGGCGCCACGCTGACAAGGCCGGCCGCCGATCCGCTGACCGGCGAAGTGCTGTTTGAGGCCGGCTCCGCGCTCACGAGGGAAGACGGCGCGCTGCTCGACAAAAAGGGCGTCAAGGAAGTCTTCGTCGATGCCGGAAACGGCCGCGAGATCAAGGTGATCTCCAACAACATGGTCAACGCCGAGGATTTTCTCCCGCTGACGAAGGAAGAGCTGGAGAAGCTCTTTGTCGACGACAAGGTCCGCTTCACCGTGCTCTGCGACATCATGGAGCAGGCCGGAGACGACAGGGAGACGCTGGTCGCCCTGATTAAAGACAACGTCGACGAGCTGGTGCCGAAGCATATCGTCATCGACGACATCTATGCTTCCATCAATTATATGTGCAATCTCTACTGGGGATTCGGCAATGTGGATGATATCGACCATCTGGGCAACCGCCGCGTCCGCTGCGTCGGCGAGCTTTTGCAGAACCAGTTCCGCATCGGCTTCAGCCGGGTAGAGCGCGTGATCCGCGAGCGCATGACGATCCAGGCACAGGACAGCGAAACCATCACGCCGCAGGGCCTGATCAACATCCGTCCGGTCGTCGCCGCGATCAAGGAGTTCTTCGGTTCCTCTCCGCTCTCCCAGTTCATGGATCAGACGAACCCGCTGGCCGAGCTGACGCACAAGCGCCGTCTCTCCGCCTTAGGCCCGGGCGGCCTTTCGCGTGACCGCGCGGGATTTGAGGTCCGAGACGTACACTACAGCCACTATGGCCGCATGTGCCCGATTGAGACGCCGGAAGGCCCGAACATCGGACTCATCTCCTATCTTGCCACGTATGCCAGAATCAACAAATACGGCTTCGTCGAGGCGCCGTTCCGCAAGGTGGACAAAGCCACCGGAACCGTGCTGGACGAAGTGGAATATATGACCGCGGATGTCGAGGACGACTACGTCGTCGCGCAGGCCAACGAGCCGCTCAACGAGTTCGGCCGTTTTGCCAAACCCAAGGTCAACACCCGTTATAAAGACGAATTCATCGAGGTCGAGTCCGCCCGCGTCGATTACATGGACGTCTCGCCGAAGATGGTCGTCTCCGTCGCGACCGCCATGATCCCGTTCCTCGAGAACGACGACGCGAACCGCGCCCTGATGGGATCCAACATGCAGAGGCAGGCGGTTCCGCTGCTCAAAACCGAAAACCCGATCGTCGGCACCGGCATGGAATATAAGGCGGCCGTCGATTCCGGCGTGGTCGTGCTCGCGAAGCATGCCGGCTACGTCTCTCGTTCCTGCGCCGACCAGATCATCATCCAGCGCGACGACGGCGAGGGCGAGGACGTCTATAGAATGGTCAAGTTCCTCCGCTCCAACCAGGGCACCTGCATCAACCAGCGCCCGGTCGTCACGAAGGGCGAGCACGTCGCCGAGAAGCAGGCCATCGCCGACGGCCCGGCCACCTGCAACGGGGAGATTTCGCTCGGTAAGAACGTGCTCATCGGCTTCATGACCTGGGAAGGCTACAACTACGAGGACGCCGTGCTGATCAACGAGAAGCTGGTCCGCGACGATACATTCACCTCCGTCCATATTGAAGAATACGAGCTTGAAGCCCGCGACACCAAACTCGGACCCGAGGAGATCACCCGCGACATCCCGAACGTCGGCGAGGACGCCCTCAAAGAGCTCGACGACCGCGGCATCATCCGCATCGGCGCCGAAGTTCGTGCCGGAGATATTCTGGTCGGCAAGGTCACGCCGAAGGGCGAAACCGAGCTGACCGCCGAGGAACGCCTGCTCCGGGCCATCTTCGGCGAGAAGGCAAGAGAGGTCCGGGATACCTC
>CAYMNV010000020.1:13309-34151 GCA_964391915.1 uncultured Oscillospiraceae bacterium | reverse complement strand
TCCGTCTGGCCACAGCCTTCTATCATTCCAATGACTCCGTGGGAAACGAATAAAAAAATATGGGTATAAATAGTACCAAGGGAAACTCTGGTACAGAAAACTGCTAATCGGTATACGAATCCGTTGTCCGATAAATAAATAGTTTGGATTTAAGCTGGGATTCGCAGCCAATATAGCTTGAACACTGACATCAAAGTTATTTGCAATTCTATAAAGGTTATCGCCCGGCTGTACAATATAATTAAACATTTTTTCACCTCAATCTCATTATATGATGTTCGCATTGAAACGACCATTTTGAGTTGAGGAATGTGGCAGGTATAAAAGGGCTGTTTGGGGGGAAAAAATCGCGGCCATTCTTTATGGCCGCGAAGGCAAACCCGCATCCTCCTCTAAAGGGGTGCAGGTGAGATGAAGTTTACGACGGTTTTCGTCCGTGCAAAGCACGGCGGCGGCTTCTATTTGGCCGTTGAGAAAATTCGCAGCACTTAGCGGACGCTAAGCGCGCTGTCCGTGACGACGGCGACCGGGCAGTGATCGCTGCCGAAATACTGCGTCAGGATGAGGCTGTCGGTGATGCGCGGCCCGAAGCGCTTTGAGCACAGGAAATAATCGATGCGCCATCCCGCGTTGTGCTCGCGGGCGCGGAACCGGTAGCTCCACCACGAATAGGCGCCGGCCTGATCCGGATACAGCAGGCGGAACGTGTCGAGGAAGCCGGCTTCCAGCAGTTCGGTCATTTTTTGACGTTCCTCGTCGGTGAAACCCGCCGAGCCGCGGTTCGGGCCGGGGTTCTTGAGGTCGATCTCCTGATGGGCGACGTTCATGTCGCCGCAGACGATCACGGGCTTCGTCCGGTCAAGGCTGATGAGATACTCCCGGAAGCAATCCTCCCAGTCCATGCGGTAGTCGAGCCGTTCCAGCTCCTGCCGGGCGTTCGGCACATAGACGTTTACCAGATAAAAATCCTCATATTCCAGCGTAATGACGCGGCCCTCGTGGTCGTGGCGCTCGATATCCATGCCGTAGAAGACGCTGAGCGGCTTGTGCTTCGTGAAAACGGCGGTGCCGGAATAGCCCTTCTTGTCCGCACTGTTCCAGTACTGGTAATAGCCCGGCAGATCGAGGTCGAGCTGGCCCGGTTGGAGCTTCGTCTCCTGCAGGCAGAAAAAATCCGCGTCGATCTCCTGAAAGATCTCCGTGAAGCCCTTTCCGGCCAAAGCGCGCAGGCCGTTGACATTCCATGATACAAATTTCATGCCGCCGCCCCTTTCTAAAAATAATTCTGCCTTCATCCTACCCGATCCCGCGAGGAAATGCAAGCTCCGCTTTTCGGGCGAGCAGGGCCGGGGAACTCCGGTCTGCGGATGCCGGAGCGTCAAAAGTTCTTCGGGTCAAAGAGAAAAGCCCGTGCAATCCTTAAACAGAGAGCTCCGGAAGCCCGCAAATCCGGAAAACCCCGGGCGGAGCCCTCCTGAAGAAGTAAGCAGCCGGGAGGCATCTTCCACAAAACGGCTCCGGAATGCAGAATTATAAAAAGGCGTCGGATGGGAACCGCCTCCCTCCGGAAAAACGGCCTTAAAAAATCCCGAAATACAAAAAGCTCCGGAGCCGACCCGCCCCGGAGCTGTTTCTATCGATTATTTGTGATAAAGTTTCCGCGTCTGGTACTGCGGCTCGCAGGTGAGCTGGATGCCAAGCTTGCGGAAGGTCTGGACGTCGACCTGCGAGAGGATCACGGAGGAGTGTGCCTGACAGCCGCGCAGGGCGGAAAGCTCCTTCATCGCCCGTTTGGCGGTGGGGTTGGTGGCGGCGCTGACGGAGAGGGCAACCAGTGTCTCGTCGCTGTGGAGGCGGGGATTGTGGTTGCCGAGGTACTCGGTTTTGAGCATCTGCACCGGCTCGATGACCGAGCGGGCGATCAGATCGATGTCGTCGTCGATGCCGGCGAGTTCCTTGATCGCGTTGAGCAAAACGGAGGAGCTTGCGCCGAAGAGCGCGCTTGTTTTGCCGGTGACAATGCGGCCGTCCGGCAGCTCGACGGCGGAGGCGGGCATGCCGGTCAGTTCCGCCTTCTCTTTCGCGGCGGTCGTGACCCTGCGGTCGCCGATGTGAACCCCGGCCTTATCCATCAGCAGCTCGATCTTATAAACCGGCTCGTCGCCGCATTTGCCCTGGCGCTTATCGCAGAGGGCGGAGTAGTAGCGGCGGATGATTTCCTGCTTTGCGGCTTCGCAGACGACTTCGTCGTCGCTGATGCAGAAGCCCGCCATGTTGACGCCCATATCGGTCGGAGATTTATAGGGGCTCTCCCCGAGGATCGAGCGGAAGATGGCGTTCAGAAGCGGAAAGACCTCCACGTCGCGGTTGTAGTTGACGGTGGTCTTCCCGTAGGCCTCAAGATGATAGGGGTCGATCATGTTGACGTCGTCGAGATCGGCGGTGGCGGCCTCATACGCGAGGTTGACCGGATGCGCAAGCGGCATGTTCCAGATCGGGAACGTCTCGAATTTCGCATATCCGGCCTTGATGCCGCGCTTATTCTCGTGGTAGAGCTGGGAGAGACAGGTGGCCATCTTGCCGCTGCCGGGGCCCGGTGCCGTCACGACAACAAGCGGACGGGTGGTTTCAATATACTCGTTCCGGCCGAAGCCCTCGTCGCTGACGATCAGCCGGACGTTGGCCGGGTAATTTTCGATCGGATAATGGAGATAGGAGCGAACGCCGAGCTGGTCGAGCCTCTTGCGAAACGCATTCGCCGTGCTCTGGCAGTTATATTGGGCGATGACGACGCTGCCGACATACAGGCCGATCGCGGAGAAGGCATCGATCAGGCGGAGAACCTCTTGGTCATAGGTGATGCCGAGGTCGCCGCGGACCTTGTTTTTTTCGATGTCTCCGGCGTTGATGACAATGACGATCTCGGCCTGATCCTTGAGCTCGGTCAGCAGCCGGACCTTGGTATCCGGCTCGAACCCCGGCAGCACGCGGGAGGCGTGGTAGTCGTCGAACAGTTTCCCGCCGAACTCAAGATACAATTTCCCGCCGAAAAAGCCGATCCGCTCGCGGATCTTCTCGGACTGCATCTTATAGTATTTGTCACAATCGAATCCTGTTTTGCTCATCTTCTCTTTCTCCATCCGTATGTAAAAATCGAGGGGAAACCGCAGGAACTTTCCGCCAAAGGGATGACAAGCGGGAAAAAATCGGCTATAATATCTTCAAACGCGGGTTCTCGAAAATAATACGTTGTTAAGTTTACCTCTATTTTATTTTCCCGTCAACCGGTTTCCGGCTGTGTCGGAAAATATCGTTTCCTGGAGGAAGTCTATGCTGAAAAAAATCCTTGCCATGCTCGCCGTCCTGCTGATGACGGTGCCCATTCTCTCCGGCTGCTCCACGGCCGAAGAGATCGGCAACCTGATCCACAAGCTGACGGAAAGCGCCGGCGATATCATTCCGAACGACATCGAATACCTGCTGGGAAGCCTTTCCGGGGACAAGGAGAATACCTCCGACCACCAGATCGTCTTTTCCACCGGGTATGTCAACATGCTCAAAAGCGGCAAATACTTCATCAGCTATACCGCCGACGACGGCACCGAAATTTCCTACGGCACCAACGGCATCCGCTGGGGTGTCTCCTATCCGATCGGCGGCGCCGCAGAAGAGCCCACTTCGGAAGAGAGCAGCGAGGCGGAATCCTCCGCGGAGGAAACTGCCGCCGAAGCCTCCGGGGAGAGCGGCGAATCGGAGGCCGAGCCGGCGGTCCCTTCCATCAATATCGTACTGGAGGACGGCGTCTACTATCTCGTGGACGACGACGCCGGAACGCTGACGACGGTCAATCCCGCCGACTACAAGGCTTCGCCCTTTGTCATCGACGCCACGGATCTTGAATTCAAGACCGCCGGCGACAAGGAGCTGGACGGCGTCAGCTATCGGTATGAGGAATACGACGGCGCGGCGGGCTCCGTGATCTTCTACTATTCCGGCAGCGAGCTCGCCGCCATGGAGATCGCCGAGACGGAGACCAATATGCTGCTCCACGTCACGAAAATCAACAAATGGGTGAGCAGCGAACTGATCAACCTGCCCTCCTCCTATAAGGTGATCCGGGGGTAGACCGCACCGTAAGCGCCGCGGCCAAGATCCCCTTTCTCCGGGCTTTTGCGGTGCTCTGTCGGTTCAAAGCCCGCATTCCGGCGCGGCTTTCCATGTATTGTGCACGGCAGGGCCGCCGGCAATACACCGGATGTTTTTTCCGGTGCGGCGCCATCCAAAACAGAATCTTCCCTGCCGGGGAGCGGTTTTTCGCTCTCCGGCATTTTTTTGCATAACCGCCCTTCCCGGTACTATTTTGCATAACCGGGCCTCCTATCGCATAGGATGTCCCGAAAGGGAGTGAGAAAAATGCGGACAAGGTTTTTGATCGCGTTTTTTGGCCTGAGCATCGCATTTTTAATGCCGGCAGCGGCGGTGTGGTCCGGATTTTTGGAGCTTGGCGGGGTGGAGACCTTCCCTTCGCTTCCGGAATCGGTCTCTGCTTTTCCCGATAACCAAAACACCTCCGGAGAGGTGCCGCCGTCCGGCACGGAATCCGTTTCGGGCGCGGCCGCGGAGGAAACCGGCGGGGAGGGAGTTGTCTTCCGCGTACTCAGCGAAGACAGCGGCGACATCCTGGAACTCTCCGCCCTCGACTACGTCCGGGGCTCGCTCGCCGCGGAGATGCCGGCCTCCATGGAAAAGGATGCCCTGATCGCGCAGGGCATCGCCTCCTATACGTTTGCGCGCTACATGGCGATGACCTACTATTGGAGGGAATACGACTTCGCCGTCGATCCGGAGGGACGCAGCATGTACCTGACCGAGGATACCGTAAAGGAGATCTACGGCGACGGATTTGCGGAAAGCTGGGCGAAACTGACCGAGGCCGCCGAAATCGCGGTTCAATACGAACTGCTCTATAACGATGAACCGGCGATGGTGGCCTACCACGCCATCTCCGTCGGAAAGACAGAGAGCGCGCTCAACTGCTGGGGCAGCGAGGTGCCCTATCTTGTCTCCGTCGACAGCGCAAGCGACAAGAAGGTCGCCGATTACCTGACAACCGTGACGGTTTCCAAAGCCGACGCCCTGCGCATGCTAAACGACGCCGGCGCGGGGCTCTCCGGCCTCTACCCGGACCAGTGGTTCGAGGGCGGGCGCTACTCCGACGCGGGGTACCTTCTGGAAATCACGATCGGCGAGAAAACCTTCACCGGCGCGGAACTGCGCACGATGTTCAGCCTGCGCTCCGCCGCCTTCACCGTCGGCTATGCGGACAAAATCTTTACGTTTACCGTCCGCGGATACGGGCACGGCGTCGGGCTCTCCCAGTACGGCGCGCAGGCGATGGCCAAGGCAGGCAGCAGCTTTGAGGAGATCCTCGAACATTACTTCCCCGGTACGGAACTGGTCAAAGCCGAAGACGAATGACCGGGGAGACGAAGCCTCCCCAAAAATTTGTATAGGCCGGAAACGAAAGCCGAAAATCGCGACGGATGATGGGACGGCGCCGGGCGTCCGTTCTACGGCCGGCAAGGCAAAAAATGAGCGGCCGGGAAACGGTTTCGGACCATCAAAACGAAAACACCGCCATATAAAAAAAGCTCCCGAGCGGGAGCTTTTTTGCTGTGTACGGACTTCGTCATTTGTGCAGACTCTTCAGGGCTCTGCGGAAGATCGGCACCAGCAGCCACGCGCCGAACACCGCGATCACCGCGTTGAGCCCGGAGGTGACAAACTTGAGCCCGCAGGCCGCAAGTGCCGCCGCGAGGCCGCTGCCTTCCAGCAGCAGGGTGATCAGCGATTTGCCGAGATGCAGAACAAGATACGTGCCGGCGCCCGCCGCGCAGGCAATCAGATCGCGTTTCCGGCCCGGCTCCCCCGTATGGGAGACCGCGCCGCAGACGAACGCCATCGTGAAGAAAAACAGAAACGTAAACGGCGCCGAAGCCGTAAAGGCCGGATCCGTCAGGTCGTAAAGCATCGAGCCGATGCCAGCCGCAAGGCCGCCTTTTGTCTTTCCGAACAGCAGGGCCCCCAGCAGGCAGACAATATTCCCGGATTTGATCATCGTCGGGCCGGCCGGCGTCGGAATGGGCCCCACCTTAATAAAAGCGGTGGCGACGAATACCAGAGCGGCCAATACGCCGATCTCCGCAATCTCCCGGATCGAGAAGCGTTTTTCCATATTTTCTCCTCCCTTCTGAAAACAGACCGTCAAAACTCTGTCTCTGTCTGTTATTATATCCGCGGAAAAAGCGAACTGCAAATCGCGCGGTTCCGGCGTTTTTCCGGCGCGTTTTGTGCGGATTGATGGATGGAAAGGGAGGCTCGGGTCCGTTTTTTCACAAAATTTATGCAAAAGGTCCGGTTTCCACCGTGCTCCCTAAACCCGTTTCGGCAATTTCCATAAATTTTATGGCCTTGCCCCGAAGAGTTTGGGCGAAGGGCAGAACTTCGGTTTTTCAGCCTGTTTTTGAGGTTTCATAAGGTTAGAAAGGCGGGCGTCGCCTTGAAAAAAAAGCCATTTTCCTGTATAATGGCCGTGGTTTTTCGGATAAACTTGTTTATCCGTGCATGATGATTATGGAAAGGGAGTTTCACAAATGAACGTTGCCAACAAAATGACGGTGAAAGACATCTGCTTCGAAGGCAAAAAAGCCCTCGTGCGCTGCGATTTCAACGTCCCGCTGAAAGATGGCGCCATCACCAGCGACAAGCGTATTGTTGCCGCCCTGCCGACGATCAGATACCTGATGGAGCATGGCGCCGCCGTCATCCTTTGCTCCCATCTCGGCCGTCCGAAGGGCGAATGGCTGCCGGAATTCTCTCTCGCTCCCGTCGCAAAGCGCCTCTCCGAGCTGCTCGGCGTGGAGGTCCGCATGAGCAAGGATGTCATCGGAGAAGATGCTCATGCGATTTCCGCTTCCATTAAACCCGGTGAGGTCGCCCTGCTTGAGAATCTTCGTTATTATAAAGCGGAGACCGACAACGATCCCGCCTTTGCCAAGGAGCTTGCCTCCCTCGCCGATATCTACGTCAACGACGCCTTCGGTACCGCGCACCGGGCGCATGCCTCCACAGCCGGCGTCGCCGATTACCTGCCCGCCGTCTGCGGCTTTCTGATCCAGAAAGAGATCGAAATGCTGGGCAAGGCCCTCAACGATCCGGCCCGCCCGTTTGTTGCGGTGCTTGGCGGCGCGAAGGTCTCCGACAAGATCGGCGTCATCACGAATCTGCTGGATAAGGTCGACACCCTGATTGTCGGCGGCGCCATGTCCTATACCTTCCAAAAAGCCAAAGGCGGCACCATCGGCACCTCCCTCTGCGAGGACGACAAGCTTGACCTCGCAAGGGATCTCCTCGCCAAGGCCGAAGAAAAAGGGGTCCGCTTTCTGCTGCCGGTCGACAACGTCGTCACCGAAGCTTACGACGAGAACGCCGCCTATCAGATCGTCCCCTCGATGGCCATCCCGGAAGGCTGGATGGGCATGGATATCGGCCCGGAGACCATCAAACTTTTCTCCGACGCACTGAAGGGCGCCGGTACCGTTGTCTGGAACGGCCCAATGGGCGTCTTCGAGTTTGACGCGTTTGCGAAGGGCACCTACGCCGTCGCGCAGGCGGTCGCCGATACCGGGGCCGTCTCGATTATCGGCGGCGGCGATTCCGTCGCGGCCGTCACCAAGCTCGGCTTCGCCGATAAAATGACGCACATCTCCACCGGCGGCGGCGCCTCTCTCGAATTCCTCGAGGGCAAGGAGCTGCCGGGCATCGCCGTGCTGAACGAAAAATAAGGGTCCCCGGCCGGAGGAGTCCTTCCGATGCCGGATCCAAAATCCGCTCCCGTACCGGAGGCTGCAGGATGTCTCCGACTCCCGCCGGAAACTGGAGACCTCGTTTTTTCGGCCTGCGGTATCTGCGGGAAACAGCGGATGCGCATCGGATTCGGCGGGCACAGGATAAAGAAACGGACCATCCGGAGTTCGCCTTTTTTTCAGAAAGGATGAAAGTTTATGGATAAAGCCAAAAGAGCCGCCGTCATCGCCGGCAACTGGAAAATGAACAAAACCCACGCGGAAACCAAGGCTCTGATCGAAGAGCTGATCCCGCTTGTCAAGGATGCGGGCTGCGGCGTCGTCGTCTGCGTGCCGTATCTCGACCTTGAGACCGCGGTCGCCGCCGTGGAGGGCACCAACATCAAAGTCGGCGCGCAAAACTGCCACTGGGCGGATCACGGCGCCTTCACCGGTGAGATCTCCGCCGCCATGCTGACCGACGCCGGCGCCGAATACGTCGTCATCGGGCACAGCGAGCGCCGGGCCTACTTTGGCGAAACCGACGCCACAGTCAACAAACGCGTCCGCGCCGCGCTCGACGGCGGGCTCCGGGTGATCCTCTGCTGCGGCGAGCTGCTCGAGGACCGTGAGCAGGGTGTGACCGAGGAGATCGTCGGCCGCCAGGTCAAAATCGCGCTCGGCGGCGTCACGGAGAGCGAGCTCGAAAATATCATCATCGCCTACGAACCGGTCTGGGCCATCGGCACCGGGCGCACCGCCACCGCCGACCAGGCCGAGGAGGTCTGCGCCTACATCCGCGGCCTCATTGCTAAACTCTACACTCCGGAAGCCGCCGAAAGCCTCACCATTCAGTACGGCGGCAGCATGAACGCCGCCAACGCGGCCGAACTGCTCGGAAAACCCGACGTCGACGGCGGACTGATCGGCGGCGCCTCCCTGAAGGCGCCGGATTTCGCCGCGATCGTTGCGGCGGCCGCCGAAAACTGATCGCCGCCCGGCACCCGAAAACGGAGCATCGCCGCCGAAAAATTCTCTCCGGCAATAGAGATCCGTTCCCCTGCGCAATGGTGCGGGATTCCTCCATTCCGGCGACGGAAATGCGGGCGGCAGAGCGCTTGCCCGGATGCCCGCCGCCGCAGAAAGGACGACATATGAGACCTCTCGTTTTAATGATTCTTGACGGTTTCGGTTACAATCCCTCGGCGTACGGCAACGCCATTCGCGCCGCAAGGATGCCGAATCTCGGCAAAATTCTGGCCGAATGCCCGCATACCCTGATCGGCGCCTCCGGCATGGATGTCGGTCTGCCGGAGGGGCAGATGGGTAACTCCGAAGTCGGGCACACCAATATCGGTGCCGGGCGCATCGTCTATCAGGAGCTCACCCGGATCAGCAAGGCCATTGAGGACGGCGACCTGCGGAAGAACGAGGCGCTTTGCCTCGCGATGGAGGATTGCCGCAACAGGGGAACCGCCCTGCATCTGATGGGGCTGCTCTCCGACGGAGGCGTTCACAGTCACATCCGGCACCTGTTCGGCCTGCTCGATATGGCCAAGGCTTTCGGCCTTGAAAAAATCTACGTGCACTGCTTCCTCGACGGGCGGGATACGCCGCCATCCTCCGGAAAAGGCTATGTTGAGGAGCTTGAGGCGAAGCTCTCCGCGCTCGGCGTGGGCAGCATCGCGGACTGCGGCGGGCGCTATTACGGCATGGACCGCGACAAGCGCTGGGACCGCGTGAAGAAGCATTACGACACCTTCCTTTTCGGGGAGGGCGCACGGTATGCCGACGCCGCGGAGGGCGTGCAGGCAAGCTACGATGCCGGCGTCACCGATGAATTCGTCGTGCCGTTCGTCTGCGGCGAATCCGGCCGCATCCAGGACGGCGATTCCGTCATCTTCTTCAATTTCCGGCCGGACCGCGCGAGGGAAATGACCCGCGCGCTCTGCGACCCGGACTTCGACGGATTTTCCCGCCCGGAGAACCGCCCTCGCCTCCATTTTGTCTGCATGACGCAGTACGACGCGACCATCCCCGGCGTGGAGACGGCCTTCCCGCCCGAAGAGTTGAAGAACACGTTCGGCAGCTATATCTCCGAAAAAGGGCTTCACCAGCTCCGCATCGCCGAGACGGAAAAATACGCCCACGTCACTTTCTTCTTCAACGGCGGCGTGGAGGAGCCTTATGAAAACGAGAACCGCGACCTGATCCCCTCGCCGAAGGTCGCCACCTACGACCTGCAGCCGGAGATGAGCGCCTATTTGGTCACCGACAAACTGCTGGAGGAACTGGATTCCGGGAAACACGACGTCGTGATCCTCAACTACGCGAACTGCGATATGGTCGGCCACACCGGCGTCTTCGAGGCGGCGGTCCGGGCCTGCGAGACGGTGGACGAGTGCCTCGGCAAAATCACGGCGAAGGTGAAGGAACTGGGCGGCGCGGTGCTCATCACGGCCGACCACGGCAACGCGGACGTCATGCTCGCGCCGGACGGCACGCCCTTCACCGCGCACAGCACGAATCCCGTCCCGTTCATCGTGTTCAATCACCCCTGCCGGCTCCGGGAGGGCGGACGTCTCGCGGATATCGCGCCCACGATGCTCCGGCTTCTCGGTCTGCCCGAGCCCCCGGAGATGACCGGAAAAAGCCTGATTGCAGACTGATCTCCATTTTTATAAAAAGAGGCCCTGCGGGTTTATGCCGCGGGGCCTCTTTTTATTTTATTGACCGATAAGTCCGCGCTTTGAAGATAGGTATCCGGACAATACCATCTTTTACTCCGTCTTGCGGATAAACAAAACGGTTCCTCCGGAGTCGGGCAGTTCCGGCTCCTTTTATAGCTTGATGGGCCGACCCTCCTGATGCAGGATGCGCTGAACGGCGTACTTGCCTTGGATGGCGGCACCCGGCAGTCCGCCCGGCGCGGAGAGCCACTGCCCGGCGAGGATCAGATTCCCGATGCCCTTCACCTTCGCCGAGGGGTACGGATTCCTTCCGGCGCGTTTGGTGAAGACGCAGGCCTGGTTGTAGCCCTGCCAGGCGTTGCAGTATCGCTCGTAGGTCACCGGGGTCCAGCTGTCGAGCAGGGTGAGCTTCCCGGCGTATTCCGGCCAGCGCTCCGTAATCCTCTTTTCCAGCAGGCCGGCGAATTCCGCCTTTTTGGCATCATAAGCCGCCTTATCGGCGGCAAGCTCTTTAAAATACGGATAGGCCGACCGGTCGCAGCCCCAGAGCGCCTGAAGGATCTGTTTTCCCTCCGGCGCAAAGGAGGGCTCATAGGAATAGGTCTTGAGCGAGACGCGTCCGCCCATCCAGCTCTCCGTGCGGAGATCGGAGACGTCGAGGTTCACTTCGCCGTTCGGCAGGTCCTCGGCCGCATCCACCGCCCACGCCGCCTGAAACATGGCATAGATCTTATAATCCTCCGGCTTCGTATAATACGCGTGGAAGATGTCGTCCATATACTGCGTCCCGATCAGCTTTTCAAACAGGTAAAACGGGTCCGCGGCCCAGATGAACCAGTCCGCCGTAACCTCGGTGCCGTCCGCAAGCCGCACGGAGGCGATATTGCCACCCGCGAGCGTGACTTTTTCCACCGGAGCTCCATAGCGGAACACTCCGCCGAGGGACCGGAATCTCTCCGCCATGCGGAGGGCCATGGCCTTTGATCCGCCTGCCGGGATGCCGCCGTCGCCGGACAGGAAATTGCCGTAGGCGATCGGAAAACTGTGCGCCGGGGAATCCGCCGGGCAGAAATCCGAAAGCATCGCACGGATCAGCGGATGGCGGAATTTCGCGGCGAGATCGGCGATATCCATGCCCTTGTATTTGCCCCAGAGCTTAAAGATCGGACCGCTTTCGCAGAGCAGTTTCAGGCCGCCGAAGCCCTTCAGCAGCTCCGGCGGCGTCTCCGCCGGGATCATGACCTTTTCCGCGAGGCGGCAGTCGGCCATCAGTTCCCGGATCGCTTTTTCATCTTCCGGGGAGAGCGCCAGCAGCTCGGCTTCGGTTTGATCCGCGTCGTCCCAGAGATTCAGGCGCGCGCCGTCCTTCTCCGAGGCGTACATGACGTTCCGGCGGCGGACGCCGACGGTGCCGAGCGCGCCGGTGGTCTCCCAGACCTTATGAAGCTCCGTACCCGGCGCGGTGCCAATCATCCAGTGGATGCAGTTGTCGATATGATACCCCTGCCGATCCCAGCCGGTGCATTCGCCGCCGGGAACGGTGTTTTTTTCGCAGATTTCGGTTTCGAATCCGACAAGGCGGGCATAAATTCCCGCCGTCAGGCCGGAAATTCCGCCGCCGATGACCACGATTTTCTTCATGGTTATCCCCTCTTTAAAAAATCAGATTTTTTGATAGGGCTGCGCTCTTTTGACGAGGCCGATATCCACCATGGCGTCGAGCTTCGTGCCTTCCGGGGTGAATTCCTCCGAGAGGATGCTGCCGTTCTCCCGGATATCGGAGACAAGGCCACCCTCGCTGTAAGGCACCAGCAGCGTCATTCGGACCTGGCTCGGTTTGAGCATGGCGGCGATCTTATTCAGGAGCAAATCGAGGCCTTCCCCGGTCGCTGCGGAGAAGAGAACGCAGTCCTCCGGCAGGATCAGGTTCTCATGATAGACCAGATCGCACTTGTTGAGCACGTTGAGCATCGGGATTTTATCGGCTTTCAGCTCCTTGAGCAGCTCGCGGGTGACCTCGGTCTGGGCGTCCGCCTCCCCGGAGGAGATGTCGCAGACGTTGAGCAGGATATCCGCCGAAGTGACTTCCTCGAGCGTGGATTTGAAGGCCTCCACGAGCTGGTGCGGCAGGCGGCGCACAAAGCCGACGGTGTCGATCAGCATCACGCTGCGCCCATCCGGCAGGGTGAGGGCCCGTGCCGTGGGGTCGAGCGTTGCGAAAAGCTGGTCCTCCGCGAGGACTCCGGCGGCGGTCAGGCGGTTGAGCAGCGTCGATTTGCCGGCGTTGGTGTAGCCGACGATGGCTGCGGTGACGACGCCCTCCTTCTTCCGGCGCGCGCGGATCAGCTCCCGGTTGGCGGAGAGGTTCTCGAGCTTCTCCTGCAGGTACTGGATGCGGCGGCGGATGTGCCGGCGGTCGGTTTCGAGCTGGGATTCGCCCGGCCCTCTTGTACCGATGCCGCCGCCGAGCCGCGACATCGATTTGCCGAGGCCCTCGAGCCGCGGGAGACGGTATTGATTTTGAGCGAGCTCCACCTGCAGCTTGCCGGCCCTCGTCTTTGCGCGGGAAGCGAAGATATCGAGGATCAGCATCGTGCGGTCGATGACGGCCATGTCTGTGGCATTCTCAAGGTTGCGGATGTTGGCGGCGGTGAGCTCGTGATCGAAGATCAGGAGGTCGGCTCCGAGATTCTCCGCCGTCAGGCGGATCTCCGCGAGCTTGCCCCGGCCGACGAGGGTCGCGCGGTCGTATTCCTGACGCTGCTGGACAACCTCCCCGACCACTTCGGCCCCGGCGCTCTCCGCAAGCCTCGCAAGCTCCGCGATCGAGGCCTCCGCATCCCATTCGCCGCAGTCGGCCGCGACAAGCAGCGCCTTCTGGGCGGTTTTCGTTTCCGAATCGTACATAAAATTCTCCTTATGGAAAACCGGAGAGTCCGCTCCGCGCGCTCTCCGGTGTCTGGTTATTTGACGTAGGTGATGAGCTCTTCGAGATCCTTGCGCTTCTTTGCGCCGGGCTGCCAGCCTTCGGCCGGATAGCCGACCGCGATGATCAGGACGACCTTTTTCTCCGAAGAGATGCGGAAGCGCTGTTTGAGCTTTTCCTCATCCATCAGGCCGACGACGCAGGTGCCGAGGCCCTCCTGCGCGGCTTCGAGCACAAAGGCATGGACCGCCATGCCGATGTCGAACGCGCGGAAATCCTTCCGCGCGGAGAAGGGCAGCGTCTTGATGGCCTCCGCAGACTCCTGCGTGACGATGACAAAGGCCGGAACCCCGCTCGCCCAGCCGTTCATGTTGGCGATCTGGACATTCGACGCGAGAAAGGCGGCGGAATCCGGATCGTTGGCCACATAAAAGTGCCAAGGCTGGGTATTCATCGCGGACGGCGAAAGGCGCGCGGCGTTGATGCAGGAAACGATCTTTTTATCCTCAACCGGTTTGTCCGCATAACTGCGGCAGCTGGCTCTCTGCTCAAGCATCTTCATAAAATCCGTCATCATGATCCTATCCTTTCCCTCTTGTCATTTTACGCCGGAGAAAATCCATCATTTATTATACTCCCCCGGTGCGGATTCCGCAATGGGTTTACGCCGCGGGATCCTTCATTTTTCGGAAGCGCGCGAGGCTCTGGAAGAAATCCTCGTGTATAACGTCCCGCGGCTCAAATTTCATGAGCCGGAAGACAAGATTCATGATAGCCCCGACGCAGAGGACCTCGATCAGGGTGCCGAGCCCGATCGGGCCGCCGAGAAAATACCCGCCGACCAACACGACGGCGTTGAGCAGCATGACCACAAAGCCGATCTTTGCCTTCGGCAGGCGGCGGCCGATTGCGACCATCAGCGAATCCCGCGGCCCGCAGCAGAGCCCTGCCGCCATGTAGAAATACATGCCATAGCAAATGATGAAAAGGCTGACGACGGCAAACAGGATGCCGCCGGCCACCGTACTCTGTTCCGGCAGGAAGCCGATCCATACCCAGAGGTCGACGCTTTTGCCGACAATCAACGCGTCGAGCAGCGAGCCGAAGCCCAGCCGCTCTTTGAGCAGCAGATCGATGCCGAGCACGGCCAGACTGATGATCGTGCAGGCGTCCCCATAGGTGAGACCGGGTACCTGGTAGGAGATACCCATGCTGAGTACATCCCATGGCGGCAGCCCGATGTTTGCCTGAATGAAGAAGTAGATCCCTATGGAGAAGATCTCGAGACCGACGACGGCCTTGAAGATCCGTTTAAAAAATTCTTTTTTTCGATCCAAACTCTTTTTCCCGACCTTCCGGCAAAAAATGCTGCGGGGAATCCCCGGCAGCGCCTGCGGCACAGATTATGGAACCAGATATTCCGGCCGGATAAAGCGCGTCTCCGCGTCGAGCAGGTCGGAATAATAAAGAAGGCAGCCGGGGCTGTTCTGCGCGAGAATCCCCTTTTCCGCATCGACGACGACCAGCGAATGGTTGAAATTGCCGCTGCCCGAACTTCCGCTGCGGGAGCGCGTCTGAACCACATCCCCAACCCGGAGCCCCGCGGCCCCCTGCGGAAACGAAACCTTCAGCGAGCCTCTTTGGCCGCCGACATAATACCAGAAGTCGTTGACTCCCTCCCAGGCGTCGCTTCCGCCGCCCGAGCCGGCAAACCATGAGGCCGTCATGTTGTCGTACGCCCCGACGGAAGGCTCCTCCCCGGCCGAAAATCCCCACCAGACGCACTGGGAGACGTAGTTCTGGCAGTTGCCCTGCCAGTCGCCGACGTCGTAGAAATCGGGGTTCTTCTCCGTGAGATGGGAGAGCGCATACGCCGCGGCGAGCTCTCCGTCGTAGGCCTTCGTATCCGAAGGGACTGAGCCCGTCTCCGGTTCCTCACAGGCGGCAAACTCCGTCTCGAGCTCCGCCAGCACTTCTTCGTCGGAGCACTCGTCAAGCCCCTCGGCGGAGCTGAATTTTCTCAGGGCGCCCGGAAAATAGTGATAGGCGACCTTCCAGACGCCGCCTTTTTTCCGGAGCAGGATGCTGTGCTGCGCGCCGGCCGCGAGGATCGGCGGGTAGGCCTCGCCCTCCTCGCCTTCCACGACGAAATGCAGCACAACGGCATCTTCATTTTCTTCCGGCGCGAGCTTGCTCAGATGCCAGAGCCGCTCGTCCTCCACGTCATACTGCCCGATATAGGTGACCGTATAGGGCTTTTTCTCCGTATCCACCCAACAGAGGCCGTTTTCCGCCAGAAGGCGGCGGCGCTGCAGCAGGGCCTCCGTCCAGAGCAGGATATATTGAATTTCCTGCTCCGACGTGTCGAGGATGGCGGTGAAATCGATCAGTTCGTTGCAGCAGTAGGAGAGGTACATCTGCTCAAAGTAGGCCTCGACCGTCTCCTCGGCCGTCATATCCGCCTCCGGCAGGTAGACGCCCTCCTCCGGCTCAGGTTCTATCTGCAGGGAATTGGTTCCGGCCAGAACGGGTTCGCCGGAAACGATCCGCGTCCCGGCACAGCCGGTCAGCATCAGGATCCCCAGTATCAAAGCGATCAGCCTCTTCACGCAGGCACCTTCCTAACCAATCTCGTTATTTTGCCGCCGGGCCGGCTCCCTGCGGCCTTGCAGGTTTGTGCGGTCCCCCCGGCTCCGGGTAAGAAAAAAGCCCCATGTGCGTTCGCGGGGCTTTGATTCATCTCTCAAAAAACATTTTCCTTAGTTTCAGCTGCCCGGTCTCGGCATCCATCACGGAGATCCCGAGGAGTCTGCCGTCCCCATCCTTTACGGCGACGTCACCCTCCATCGGCTCCCAGCCGCGCTTTTCGAGATCCAACGGCACGCCGTTGCTGTAGAGCCCGGCGTCCCGGTCGCTCAGGATCAGCTCCGGCAGCGAGGCGAATACCCGTTCCACCGGCAGCAGAACCGATCCCAGCTCGCCCGCGGATGCCAGCTTTCCGACCTCCGGCAGCGTGTAGCAATCCTCCAGCGTGAAGCCGGAGGCCTCCGTCCGGCGCAGAGAGCTCATTGCCGCGCCGCAGCCGAGCTTTTCGCCCATGTCGGCGATCAAGGTGCGGATATAGGTGCCCTTTCCGCAGCGGACGTCGATCCTTGCGGTCTGATCCGCCTCGCAGAAATCGAGCAGCGCGATCGAATAGACCACGATCCTCTTGAGCTCGCGCGGGACTTCCCCGCCGCTTCTGGCCGTTTTATAAAGCGGGCGGCCGCCCACCTTGACCGCGGAATACATCGGGGGAAGCTGAAACTGCTCCCCGGCGAAGGTGTTCATTACGGCGAGGAACTGCTCCTCCGTGATATGGGATTCCTTTTGTTCGATCACGCTGCCGGTCGTATCCTGGGTATC
The DNA here is from genome assembly GCA_964391915.1 of uncultured Oscillospiraceae bacterium. Classification (GTDB taxonomy): domain Bacteria; phylum Bacillota; class Clostridia; order Oscillospirales; family Ruminococcaceae; genus UMGS1668. Next base: position 17,286 of record CAYMNV010000020.1, on the reverse strand, counting down.
GGTGGTAAGGCCGAACCGGATACCGGCTTCATAACGCTTATCCTCCTCCGGGAGGACCGCGCAGGCTTTTGTTGCGGAATCGAAGAAAAGCGGCAAAACTCCCGTTGCCATCGGATCCAGCGTACCGGAATGACCGATCTTCTTCGTCTTTGACAGGCCGCGGAGCTTGGCCACCACGTCAAACGAGGTGAAGCCCTCCGGCTTATCGATCGGCAGAACGCCCGTCATGCTTTCTGTCCATCCTTTCATGCGTCGGATTTTGTTCGCTGCCTGGGGAAATTGTTATTCCCTGCAGCCGAGTGCCTCGCCCACCGCCGCAAGAATTTGCTTTTTGGCGGTATCCAGGCTTCCCTCTATGAAGCAGCCTGCCGCGCAGCGATGGCCGCCCCCGCCCAGATTGCTGCAGATGGCGGAAGCGTCGACCTGCTCGCTGGTACGCAGGGAAATTTTAAAGCCGTTGTCCTTCTCCCGGAGCGTGATGCCGGCCTCCACGCCCTCGATCTGGCGCGGAATGGCGGCGACGCCCTCCAGCTCCGCATCAAAGGCGCCGGTGCGCTCCATCATCTGGGTTGTGATCCATACGAGCGCACAGCGGTTGTTGAAATGGTACTCCACCGTGTTGAGCACTTCTTTCTCGATGGCGATGCGGGAGAGGGATTTTTGCTCAAACATCACGTAATTGATCGTCGCGTAGTCGCAGCCCGCTTCGAACATCTCGGCGGCGACGGCATGGGTATGAGCGGTGGTATTGGAATAGCAGAAACACCCCGTATCCGTCGAGATGCCGGTGTAGATGCAGTCGGCCATCTGTTCGGTCAGCTTCGCCTGCGGAAATTCGCCGGCGATTGCGGCCACCAACTCCGCCACGGCCGCGGCTTCCGGCTGCAGGAAGGTTTTTTTTGCATAAAACTGGTTGGAGCTGTGGTGGTCGATGCACAGATCGATCCCGCCCTTATATTTTTCCATAAGGGAACCCAGAAGCTGCTCGTCGGCCACATCGACCGCAACGGTGAATTTCGGGGAAAACTCCTCCGGCTCGTACTCCCGCCAAAGAAACGTATATCGTTTCGGGAAATCGTCGGCGCACTCCACGCGGGAACGCTTCCCGAGCTGACGCAGAAGATAATGGAGCGCGAATGCGGAGCCCAGCGTATCCCCATCCGGATTCTGGTGGCAGAGCAGAACGACGTCGTCCATTTCCGCCAGTTCCTCACAGCATTCCTTTAAACCAATCTGCATGCGCGCCCTCCTTTCCTTTATATAGATCAGGATTCCCCGCCGGCGCCGTGTGATTCCTCGCTGATTTGGCGAAGAATTTTTTCGATATCGGCGCTGTGCTCGATGGAATCGTCCGCAAGAAAGCGGAGCTCCGGCGCCTTGCGCATCTCAAGCCGCGTCGAAAGTTCCTTCCGGACGAAGCCCTGCGCGTTTTTCAGCACCGTGACCGCGGCTTTCGCGGCGTCGAGCCCTTCCAGCGCGCTGACGTAAACTTTGCAGCAGGAGGCGTCCCCGGAAAGTTCGATCCGGACGACGGACAGCATCCCGCCGGAAATCCGGGGGTCCTTCATGCTGCGGAGGATATCCATCAGTTCCCTGCGGATGTCCTCGCTCATTCGGTTCATTTTATATCCTGCCATCGCTTCTCCTGTTCTTCAGAGAGGCGGCTCCGCCTCCGGCCCGATAGACGGGCAGGAATCCTGCGGCGAAAAACCGCCTATCCTCTCCGTTTCCTGTTTCCGTTCCCAATTCCTTCACGGAAAACCGTGTCATTTTCCGCTCTTGGAGGGGGTTTCGGCGGCGTTGTCGCGGTACTGCTCGGTGGTGTAGGCCTCGAAGACGTCGCCCTCTTTGATATCGTTATACTTGGTGAGCGTCATGCCGCATTCGTAGCCGCTTGCGACCTCCTTGACGTCGTCTTTGAAGCGTCTCAGGCCCGCCAGCTTGTCGTCGGCGATGATGATGCCGTCGCGGACCACGCGGATATTCGCGCCGCGGGTGATCTTGCCCTCAAGCACATAGCAGCCGGCGACCGTGCCGACGTTGCTGATCTTGTAGACCTGCCGCACTTCCGCGCGGCCGAGATCGACATCGCGGAATTTCGGCGAGAGCATGCCGTTGAGTGCCGACTGGATCTCCTCGATGGCATCGTAGATGATCCGGTAGAGGCGGATCTCCACGCCCTCACGCTCGGCGTTGTCCCTCGCGGTCGGATCCGGGCGGACGTTGAAGCCGACGATGATCGCATTGGAGGCCTGCGCAAGCATGACGTCGGATTCGCTGATCGCGCCGACGCCTCCATGGATGACATGGACGCGGACTTCGTCGTTGGAGAGCTTCTCAAGCGACTGTTTGACGGCCTCGACGGAACCCTGGACGTCCGCCTTGACGATGATCGACAGCTCCTTCATCTCGCCCTCGGCGATCTGGTTGAAGAGGTTATCCAGCGTGACTTTCTGGTACGCTTTGAATTGTTCCTGCTTCTCCTCAAAAACGCGCTGTTCCACGAGCTCCTTCGCGAGTTTTTCGTCCGTGACGGCGTTGAACGTGTCGCCGCCGGTCGGCGTGCTGTCGAGTCCGGTGATCTCGACCGGAATGGCCGGGCCGGCCTCCTCGACGCGGTTGCCCTTATCGTCCGTCATGATGCGGATCTTTCCGACGGAGGTGCCCGCGATCACGACATCGCCGATATGCAGGGTGCCGTTCTGAACCAGCACCGTTGCGAGCGGGCCGCGGCCTTTATCCAGCCTCGACTCGATGACCGTGCCTCTGGCAAGGCGGTCCGGATTGGCTTTGAGCTCCTTGACGTCGGCCACGAGGGTGACCATCTCGAGCAGGTTCGGGATATTTTCGCCGGTCTTTGCGGAAACGGGTACGCAGACCACGTCGCCGCCCCACGCTTCCGGCACCAGACCGTATTCGGTCAGGCCCTGCATGACCCGGTCGACGTTGGCGCCCGGCTTGTCGATCTTGTTGATCGCCACGATGATGGAGATGCCGGCGGCTTTCGCATGGTTGATGGCCTCGACGGTCTGCGGCATGATACCGTCGTCCGCCGCGACGACCAGAATGGCGATATCGGTGCAGAGGGCTCCTCTTGCGCGCATGGCGGTGAAGGCCTCATGACCAGGGGTATCCAGGAAGGTGATCCAGCGGCCGTCCGGTGTCTCTACGCGGGAGGCGCCGATGTGCTGGGTGATGCCGCCGGCCTCGGTCGCAGTGACGTTGGTGTTGCGGATGCGGTCGAGAATCGACGTCTTGCCGTGGTCGACGTGGCCCATGACGCAGACGACCGGGTCCCTCGGCAGGAGGTTGCCGGCTTTGTCTTCGCTGTCGTCGATCAGACGGTCCTCGATGGTGACGACGACCTCGTGCTCGACCTTGGCGCCGATATCTATGGCGACCAAGGCGGCGGTGTCGTAATCGATCACATCGGTGATGGAGGCCATGACGCCGTTCTGCATCAGGCGCTTGATAATTTCGGTCGCCTGAATTTTGAGTTTCAGGGCAAGATCGCCGACGGTGATCTCATCCGGAAGCGTGATCTCAAGTTTCTGGCGGCGCTGGCGTTCCATCTCCAGCTTTCTGAGCTTGAGCTGTTCCTGCTCGCGGCGGGACTGCTGCGGCTTGCCGCGCTGGGTGGAACGCTGCGTGAGCTTCTGTTTATTTTGGAAGTTATCCTTAACAATGGTGGCGGCCGGTGCGATCTGCTCGTACTTTTCGTTGTATTTATCGAGATCGACGCTGACGGCGCTCATATCGACATGGGCGACCCCGGAGGCAAGGTGCTCGGCCGGCGGGAGGTTTGCCGGACGCGGCTTGCGCTCAATGGGTTTCTTCGGCTCTTTTTTGGCCGCCGGAGCCGGTCTGGGGCCGTCTTTTCCGTAGCCGCCGAATGTGCCCGTGCCGGCCGGCTTATCCCCACCGAAAGTATTGGTTCTCGGCGGGTACTGAGGGCGGTCGCCGAAGCGGTTCTGCCC
>CAYMNV010000020.1:0-13209 GCA_964391915.1 uncultured Oscillospiraceae bacterium | reverse complement strand
CCGGAGCGGCACTCTGCTGAGGACGGTCGCCGAAGCGGTCGTTTCTCTGATAAGGCGGACGATCGCCGAAGCGGTTTTGTCCGCCCTGCTGCGGCTGCTGCTGACCCTGCTGCGGCTGCTGCTGGCCCTGCTGCGGTTGCTGCGGGCTTTGCTGCGGCTGCTCCGGTCTCGGCATCGCCCGCTGGGCGGTTTCCGGTCTTTGAGCAGGATCTTGCCTTGGGGCAGTATCCGTTCTTTGAGCGGCCTCCGGCCTTGGGGCGGGACGCTGAGCCGCTTCCGGCCGCGGAGTTTGCTCCGACCGCGGAGCAGGCTCCGTCTTCGGCGCGGATTCGGCGGTTCTCTCCGCCTTCGCCTCCGGCTCCGCCTTCCGGGCCGGTTCCTGTTCCGGTCCGGCTGCGGGTTCCTGGGCTTTCTGTGCCGCAGGCTCCGGCTCTTTCCGGGCCTCAGGCGCCTGTGCCTTCGGCTTCGGGGCCGGCTTCGGTTCAGATGCCATCGCGAAATAGTCGTTGAAGCTCGAAACTTCGTGCTGCTTCGTATAGTGCTCGAAGACGAGATCCAATTCCTCTTCCGTAAGCGGCGTCTGATTTTTTCTAGGCATCGGTGAACGAGCGGCAAGTACGTCGAGGATATCCTTCGGCGTCACCTTGAAATCCTTTGCCACATCGCTAACCTTGTATTTTACTAACATCTATGCAGTTCCTCCCCAGTTTTCGCTGATTGCGCGCCGTCCAGCAGCTCTTTGATCTTTTCGGCAAACCCCTTGTCGCAGACGGCGATGACTCCCGCGCGTTTCGACAGGGCATGCCCTACCTCGTCCATATCCATGGGCAGACGTCTGATTTCTATATGATGCTCTCCGGCGAGTTTCCGGATTCCTCCGGAAGTGCGCTCCGAGCATGTTTCCGCAATGAGCACGAGCATGGCTTTTCCGGAGCCGACGGCGTCCGTGACGGCGTCGTGACCAAGTTCCAGCCGGCCCGCCTTGCGGCAGAGGCCCAGAATCCCGGCCAACCGGTCAGGCATTTTGCTCCAGCTCCTTTTCCATCGCGTCGTAGACCTCCGGCGGAATGGCGCAGGAAAACGCTTTTTCCAGCCGCTTTGCCTTGCGCGCCTTGCGCAGGCACTCGATATTCGGGCAGACATATGCGCCGCGGCCGGGTTTTCGGCCCGTGGTGTCGAGGGAAATCTCCCCCTCCGGCGATTTGACCACCCGGATCAGCTCCCGCTTCGGCTTCATCTCACCGCAGCCGGTGCACATCCGCATCGGTATCTTTTTCATCGTGTCGCTCCATGTCGGCCTCCGGGAACCCCCGGCCGGGGATTCCCCCGCCCTGCCCGCGGAAAGCCCTTCGTTTTGTCTTTTTTGCCGCCGTTCCCCGCGTGGAAACGGTGGGGCTGATCTTGATTTCAGCCTGTTTTTGCAGGCGGATTTTTATCGTTATTGTTTCCTGTCGTGAAAAGATTCCGGCACCCGCGCCGCGGGAATTTTTTCATTCCGCGGCATGTTCTCCGAATTGCGGAGAAAAAGCCGTATCTTCAATAGCCCGCCGGGCTTATTCTTCTCCCCAGAAGCCGGATTCCGGCTTGATGTCGATCTTCCATCCGGTCAGTCTCGCGGCGAGGCGGGCGTTCTGGCCCTTGTTGCCGATGGCTAGCGAGAGCTGCTCATCCGGAACGGTCACCTTGCAGGATCTGGCTCCGTCCGGATCCAGGATGACATTCAGCACTTTGGCCGGAGAGAGGGATGCGGCGATGAATTCGGCCGGATCATCGGAATACTGAATGACGTCGATCTTTTCGCCGCCGAGCTCGTCGACGATCTTGGCGACGCGGGCGCCTCTCGGACCGATGCAGGCGCCGACGGCGTCGACATCCGAATCCTTGCTCCATACGGCGAGCTTGGTGCGCGAGCCGGCCTCGCGGGAGACTGCCTTGATCTCGACGGTGCCCTCGTAAATTTCCGGCACCTCCAGCTCAAACAGGCGCTTGACCAGCCCCGGATGCGTGCGGGAGATCATGACCTTCGGGCCGCGCTCGGAGGCAACGACCTCGACTACGTAGACCTTGATGATCTCGCCGTTGGTGAAGGTTTCGCCGGGGATCTGCTCGGATTTGAGCAGGAAGGCTTCGTTATGGTCGATCTCCAGCGTCACGGAGCCGCGCACCGGGTCGGTGTTGATGACCTGGGCGGCAATGATCTCATGCTCGCGGCTCTGGAATTCCTTGAGTACCTGGCCGCGCTCCGCCTCGCGGATACCCTGCTTGATGACATGCTTCGCGGTCTGGGCGGCAATCCGGCCGAAATCCTTCGTCTCCAGCGGAAGCTCGACGACGACGCCCGGCACCGCCGCATGGTCGTATTTGCGGGCGGCGTCCACGTTGATCTCGTTGGCCGGGTCCTCGACTTCTTCCACGACGGTTTTACGGATTGCGACATAAAACGCCTGCGTTTCCGGATCGATCCGGCAGGCCACGTCCTCCGTACCGGGGAAATCCCGGCGGACGGCGATGGCGATTGCGTTTTCGATTCTTTCGCAAAGATAATCAACGGAGATACCTTTTTCCTTTTCCAGGCACATAAGCGCCTCAAAGAAATCCTGATTCATTCGTCCTGTCCTCCTATATCAAATCCCGGAAACGTCGGGGTCCTTGTCAAAATCATAATATAGTTTTATAAATGCGGCATCGGAGCGCGGGAAACGGAGTGCGGTGTCGTCGTCCAGCGTCAGGGTGACGACGCCGTTCTCGAGCGCCGTCAGGATGCCGATGAATTCCCTTTCCTTATATCCCTCCGGCGGCCGGACGAAACGCACATCCACAAGCGAGCCGAGGTAGCGGCGGACGTGCTCCTCGGTCAGGAGCTTACGCTCGATGCCCGGGGAGGATACCTCGAGGCAGTAGTGCTGCTCGATCGGATCCGCCTCATCCAAAATCGGTTCGACGGCCCGGCTGAAATTTTCGCAGTCCTCGATGGCGAGACCGTCTTTATCGATAAAAAAGCGCAGATACCATTCGGAGCCTTCCTTTTCGAAGCGGACATCCCAAAGCTCAAGGCCGAACTTTTCCGCCACCGGCAAGGCCAGTTCCCTGCATATCTGCGCCGTATTTCCGTGTTTTTTTTCTTCTGCCAAATCTGTACCTCCGGTAAAAATATCCCCGTTCAACAGAAAAGAGCGGGCTTTCCACTTCCCACTCTCATCCTACTCTACTATCCTATTGTCGATGATACCATAGTTATTTTCAAATTGCAAGCGATTTTTTATTCACAGACCGGAAAAAACGGCATTTTCATGCAAATGCGGCCTGCGAAAGGAGAAAAGCGCCCGCGCTCCGGACGTTTTTTGCCGAAGCGTGTCGGATAAAGGCGGAACCCTTGTCTCAGTTGCCGCACTCGATACTGATGGCGTTAAAGAGGGTAAGCAGCTCCTGCGTCGTGGTATTTGCCTTCTCCTCCCCGGCCTGATCCAGCACGATTTTTCCCCTGTCCATCATGAGCAGGCGGTTCCCGTACTCGGCGGCATACCGCAGGTTGTGCGTCACCATAATGGCGGTCAGCCCCTTCTCCCGGACGATCTTGTCGGTCAACCGCATGATGAGCTCCGCCGTCCGTGGATCCAGTGCCGCCGTGTGCTCGTCGAGGATCAGAAAATCGAGCGGCGTCAGCGTCGACATGATCAGCGCCGCCGCCTGCCGCTGGCCGCCCGAGAGGCTGCCGAGCTTTACATCCATCTTATCCTCAAGGCCCAGCCCCAAGGTCGCCAGTTGTTCCCGGTAAAAATCCACCCGGCTGCGGTCGACACCGAAGGAGAGGCCGAAGCGCTTCCCCTTGTTGTCCGCGAGGGACATATTTTCGAGCATGGTCAGGGAGGGGCAGGTGCCCACGGCGGGATTCTGGTAGACGCGGCCGATACGGGCGTAGCGCTTATAATCCCGGAGCTTCAGGATGCTCTTTCCGCCGATGAGCACGTCGCCGCTGTCGACGGGGATGCTGCCGCAGATAATGTTGAGCATCGAGGTTTTTCCGGAGCCGTTGCTGCCGACCACCGAGACGAACTGCCCGTCCTCCACCGTCAGGCCGAAATCCTCAAACAGGCACATTTCGGTCACGGAGCCCGGATTGTAGGTTTTGAAGATATGGCGCAGTTCAAGCATGCTGCTTCACCCCCGATTTCTGCAGATTCCCCAGAATCAGAATTACCAAGAACAGAACGGCCGTGATCAGCTTGAGCAGGTTGGCCGGAAGCCCCGCCAGAATCGCCAGCTGGATGCACGCCTTGTAGAGGACGCTGCCGGCGACTACGGCGGTCGTGCCCTTTACGAAGGACATCCTGCGAAAGACGGTCGTGCCGATGATGACCGCCGCGAGGCCGAATACCATCTGGCCGGTGCCCATTGTGGCGGAGAAGGATCGCTGCTCCTGACAGACCACGCTCCCGCTCAGCGCCACCAGGGCGTTTGCGATGACGAGCCCCAGGATCTTGACGGTGCCCTTATCTTTAGCGAGCGTCGTCACCAGCGTCTCGTTGTCGCCGACGGCGCGCAGCAGCAGTCCGCTTTTCGTCTTAAAATAAAGATCCAGCAGCAGCTTTAGGAGCAGAACCAGCAGGAACGAGACGACGAGCTTCCGGTAGAGAAGGCTCATCCCGCCGAAGAGCGCCATGGTCGGCGCCGCGGTGAAGATCGTCTCCGTGGAGCGCTCGACCGTCAGGTTGGAGCCGGCGATCTGCAGATTCAGGGAGAACAGCGCCGTCGTGGTAATGATGCCGGCCAGCAGGTCGCGCACCTTCAGGCACACATGGATGAGCCCCGTCGCAAGCCCCGCCAGCGCGCCGACCGCGACGGCGGAGAGCAGCGTCAGATAGGGGTCGGCGCCGCGGGTCAGCAGCACCGCCGTGACGGCAGCTCCCAGAGGGAAGCTGCCGTCGACGGTCAGATCGGGGAAATCAAGAATTTTATAGGTGATAAAGATGCCGTATGCCAGCAGAGCGTACAGGAAGCCCTGCGTCAGGGTACCGGTCAGAAGTTCCAGAAAGTTTCCCATCATGCAATCCTCAATTTCAATGATTTAAGCTTCGGAGGCCTCCACCGCCTTCTGCGCGATCTCCTCCGGCACGGTGAGGTTCATCTCGGAAAGCGCCGTGGAGTTGATATAGATGCCGTATTCGGAGATGGTCTCAAACGGCAGGCTTTCGCAGGTGGCTTCGCCGGTCAGCACTTTCGCGGCCATGATGCCGGTCTGGATACCCAGCTGATAGTAGTCGATGCCGGCGGCGGCGACGCAGCCCTTTTTGACCTGCTCAACCTCGGAGCCGTAGACCGGAATATTCGCCTCGTTGGTCTTTTCGAGCATGGCCGGCAGCACGCCGACGACGTTGTTGTCGGTGAGGTTCGAGAAACAGTCGACGCCTTTGGAAATCAGCGTGTCGACGGCCTGCGTGACCTCGGACTGCGCGGTGACGCCGATGGATTCAATCGTGAAGCCGTAGTCGCCGGCCTTGGCCTCATATTCGGCAATGGCGGAGACGGAGTTGGGCTCGCTGCTCGTGTAGACGATACCGATCGTGTCGGCGTCGGGCTGCAGAGTGCGGATCAGGTCGAGCTGCGCCTCCACGGGGAGCTTGTCGGAGGTGCCGGTGACGTTGCCGGAATCCAGCTTCGCCGCGGCCGGGTCGGTGATGGCGGTAAAGATCACCGGGATATCCTTATCCTCGGCGGCGGCATAGCAGGCGGTCGCGGCCGGAGTCGCGATGGCGCACATCAGCGTCACATTTTCGGCGGAAAAGCTCTGGGCGATCTGGGTCGTGACGGCGTCGTCGAAGCCGGCGTTCTGGTAATCGATTTCAAAATCATCCGCGGTCAGCAGGCCGGAGTCAATGAGCCCCTGCAGGAAGCCTTCGCGGCAGTTGTCGAGCGAGGCGTGCTCGCCATACTGGCAGATGCCGATCAGGTACTTGGCGGAGGGGGTCTGCGTCTCAGATTCGGAGACGGTTTCGGCGGCGGAGCCCTCCGTTTCGGAGGAAGTTTCCTCTTCGCCGGAGGAGGTGGAGCCGCAGGCGGCCAGAGAGAGCATCAGGACGGCGGCTAAAAGAACGGAAATGAATTTTTTCATGGTTAGTAATCTCCTTTTCTTCTTTCAAAAATCAAATGTGTGAATTTGGATCGTTTTCTGAAAAAGTCGCCATCGTCTTGTCTGTCTCATCATAAAACCTCCTGAATAAAAACAAAAAACTCCCGTCCCAGTCAAGGGACAGGAGTTCATTTCCTGCGGTACCACCCAAGTTGATGATATAATCATCCGCTCTGCCCTGCACTTGTCATGCAGGCCGCTCTGATAACGGGTGCGGTCCCCGTCGGCTACTACTTGCTTACGCTTTCGGCCGCCCTCATAAGTCCATTCACGATGACTTCTGCTGCCGCAATTTCACCGGCTGCGGCTCTCTGGGAGTGAGTGATCAACGCTACTCTTCTTACTCAACGGTTTTGGTATTTTGTTGTTAGGAGCATTATACGATCAATCCGCGCAAATGTCAACCTGAAATTTTTGACGAACCGCCGGAGAAATCCGCTCCCGCTTTCGGGAAAATGTCGGGATTCTTCCGCGGATCCGGCAGGCGGGCACCGCAAAAGCAAAGCAGGACGGTACGGGAAAGAAACGGCGGCCGGGCGGGAAGAATCCGTCAGGCACCGGAGTCTTTTTTTCCGAAATGCCGGAAAGCGCACCCCGATCCGGCGCGGCTTCGGAAAACCTCCGTACCAACAGGCGGCTTGTTGCTTTTTTGGAGCTGTAAAAAAAGGATATCCTCGCTCAGGAGAGCAGCACGCGATCCGTCTCCAAACCGCTGCCGGAGACCTCCGCAAATTTGTTCAGCAGATCCTGCTTCGTGAGGCGCTTTTTCTCCTCGCCGGAGATGTCGAGAATAATTTTTCCCTCATTCATCATGATGAGCCGGTTGCCGTGGCGAAGGGCGTCCTTCATGTTGTGGGTGATCATCAGCGTCGTCAGGTGGTGTTCCTCCACGATGCGGTCGGTCAGATCGAGCACCTTCTGGGCAGTCGCGGGGTCGAGCGCCGCCGTATGCTCGTCGAGCAGCAGCAGCTTCGGCTCCCGGAGCGTCGCCATCAGCAGCGTCAATGCCTGCCTCTGGCCGCCGGAGAGCAGGCCGACCTTCGTCGTCATGCGGTTCTCCAAACCGAGTTCCAGCATTTTGAGCTTCTCATGGTATTCCTCCCGCTCCGCGCCCGTGATGCCGGCCCGCAGCGTCCTGCTGCAGCCGCGGCGGGCGGCCAGCGCGAGATTCTCCTCAATCTGCATGGTGGGCGCGGTGCCCATCATCGGATCCTGAAAGACGCGGCCGATATACCGGGCGCGCCGGTACTCCGGCAGGCCGGTGACGTCGACGCCGTCGATGAAGATCTTGCCCCCGTCCACCGGCCAGACGCCGGCGACCGCGTTCAGCAGCGTGGATTTTCCCGCGCCGTTGCCTCCGATGACCGTAACGAAATCGCCGTCGCGGAGCGTCAGGGAAAGCCCGTCCAGCGCAATCTTTTCGTTGACGGTTCCGGGATTGAACGTCTTGCAGAGATTGGTAACCTCAAGCACTGCGGACACCTCTCTTTCTGAATTTCTGCGCCCAGCGGCTCTTCCAGTACGGCACGGCAAGGAAAACCGCGACGATCAGCGCCGTGATGAGCTTCAGGTCGTTGGTGTTGAGCCCCAGCTTCAAAACAACCTGAATCACGATGTAATAGACGACGGCGCCGATGGAGACGCTGAGCAGCTTCAGCGAAAAATTCCGGAAGATCTTTCCAAACACGACCTCGCCGATGATGACCGCCGCAAGGCCGATCACGATGCCGCCGCGGCCCATGTTGATGTCGGCGGCGCCCTGATACTGCGCGAGCAGCGCGCCGGACGCGGCCACGAGCCCGTTGGAAAGCATCAGGCCGAGCACGATGTTAAAATTCGTGTTGATGCCCTGCGCGCGGGACATTTCGGGATTCGCGCCGGTGGCACGGATCGAGCAGCCGCACTCGGTGCCGAAGAACCAGTAGAGCAGCGCGATCAGCACCGCGGTGAAGAGCATCAGCAGCGGCAGCGGATTCTCCAAAGTCAGGTCGCGCACATAGCGCTGAGAGACCAGCAGGTCGTACTTATCCACGCCGACCGGCTGGTTGGACTTGTTGTCCATGATGCGCAGATTCACCGAATACAGGGCGAGCTGCGTCAGAATGCCGGCGAGGATCGCGGGAATTCCGCAGAAGGTGTGAAAGAAGCCGGTCGCGAGGCCCGCCAGCAGGCCGGCGAGAAACGCGCAAAGCAGCGCCGCCCACGGGCTGTATCCCATGCGGATCAGCATGACGGCGACCGCGCCGCCGGTGGCGAGCGAACCGTCCACCGTCAGATCGGCCACATCGAGCACGCGAAACGTGAGAAAGACGCCGATCGCCATGATGCCCCAGATCACGCCCTGCGCCGCGGCGCCCGGCATGGAATTGAGCAGGGACAGAATGAAATCCATAAAACAATTCTCCCATCAGGTTGAAATGGCATCGCCGGGAATTCCGCAAAAAGGAGCGAAAGAGGGATTTCCCCCTTCGCTCGCTTTTTGCGAAAAGATTTTTTCGGGTTATTCCTCAATCGCCGTGTAGCCCTCGGGCACCGTGATGCCGAGCGCCGCGCAGTTGGCCGCGTTGTATTTCTTGACTACGCTCGGCGCGTACTGCACCGGCATCGTGGAGATATCCGCCTCACCGGTCAGGATCTGTACCGCCATCTCGCCGGTGGTGCGGCCGAGTTCATAGTAATCAATCGTGAGCGTCACGACGCCGCAGCCCTTGCAGAGGCCCTCTTCTCCCGCGACGACCGGGATTTTGGCGGGCAGGACCACGTTGGCGATGGCCTCGGTGTTGGAAGCGGCCGTGTTGTCGGTCGGAATGTAGATGATGTCGGAGCTGTCGCAGGCCGCCTGGGCCACGGAGGCGACATCGTTGGAATCCGTAAATGCGAACGGCGTGCAGGTATAGCCCGCCGCCTCAAGGAGCCCGGTGATCTGGTCGACCTGGAACTGGGAGTTGGCCTCGGCGGAGCAGTAGAGCAGGCCGATGTTTTTCGCGTCGGGGAACAGCTCCTGAATCATCGCGGCCTGTTGATCCAGCGGGGCAAGGTCGGAGGCGCCGGAGATGTTGCCGCCCACGGTGCCGGTCCAGCTATCGATCTCAAGCGCGGTCGCATAGTCGGTGACGGAGGTGCCGAGGATCGGGATCTCGCTGGTGGCGGAGGCGGCGGCCTGCAGCGGGGAAGTGGCGTTCGCCATGATCAGATCCACATTGCTCGAGACGAAGCCGTTGACGATGGTGCCGCAGGTGGGGGCGTCGCCGGAGGCGTTCTGCAGATCGAAGGTGACGCGGTCGCCCAGCGCCTCGGTCAGGGCGTCCTCAAAGCCCTGGGTGGCGGCATCCAGCGCCGGATGCTGCACAAGCTGGCAGATGCCGACGACAAAAGTCTCGTCGGAGGTATCCGTGCTCTCCGCTTCGGAGATTTCAGTTTCGCCGGCAGCTTCGGAGGAAGTTTCCGGCTCCGTGGTTTCGGGAGTTTCGCCGCCGCAGGCGGCCAGGGACAGCACCATCAGCAGGGCCATCACGACGCCAAATACTTTTTTCATGTTCGTTTTCTCCTTTTTATTGTTTGATGTTTCAGAAATTCCTATACAAAAACGGCCCCGTCCAAACTGACGGGGCCGCTCAGTATCAAGGCAAGTTGAGCGCCGGTCGATTCAGACGTTTTGTGGCCGCGTGAACTCATAGTAATAGTAATAGTAATAATAGGCATGCAGAACCAGACCCGCAAAAAAACGGGCCGGTTTCGTAAAGAAACGGGCGCAGAAATCCGCCGAACACGGGGACATCGTATGGATTCTCGAAACGGTTTTCATCTTTCGGCGGCTCCTTTCGTCCGAATTCTTTCGTGCTTTGCTGTGGTATAGTTTAACCCTGTAAAGTCCAAAAGTCAAGCACTTTTTGCGTACAAATTATCCAACTCTTTTATTTGGAATTTGTGGGATCCCACAGATTCGGGTCAAATAGACGCGGTGCTCTGCCCGCAGTCTGCGTAAGTTTCAGCAAAGCCATCCGCTCCGTCCGGCGGTACCCGGAAAAGCCGCCCGGTTTTCCCGATGCGGCGGCGCCGCCCACACCAAAAAATACGGCCGCAGTATCTTCTGCGGCCGTGCCTGTGTTCGATTCCGGCTGCCCACCCGCCGGCCGGAGAGAAAAATTCCGCCGATTCCGAAGCGGCGCGCAGGGCATGCCTTTTTTTCGGGGCGGAATCACTCCACGGTAACGGATTTTGCGAGGTTGCGGGGCTTGTCGATGTCGCAGCCGTTCTCCTTCGCCACATAGTAGGCGAAGAGCTGCAGCGGAACGATCTCCGCGGCGGCGGCAAAGAGCGGCTCCGTGCGCGGGACGACAAGCACGTCGTCCGCCTCGGAGAAGATGCGCCGGTCGCCCTCCCCGGCCACGCCCAGCACTGTCGCGCCGCGCGCCTTGACCTCCTCGATATTCGACATCATCTTTTCAAAGAGGCGCTCCTGGCAGCAGAGCGCAACAACCAGCCGGCCTTTGTCGATCAGCGCGATCGTACCGTGCTTGAGTTCCCCCGCGGCGTAGGCCTCCGAATGAAGGTAGGAAATTTCCTTTAATTTCAGCGAACCCTCAAGGGCGACCGCATAGTCGATGTTGCGGCCGATGAAAAAGAGGGCGCTGTTCGTATGGTAGCGGGCCGCAAGCTCCGCCACGTTGGTGTTGAGGTCGATCGCGCGCTGGATCTGTGAGGGGATCGCGCGGATGGCCCCCACGAGCTCGTCATAGCGTTCCCGGTCGATCCGGCCGAGCTTCTCCGCCGCCCAGACCGCGATCAGGCAGAGCGCGGCGACCTGGGTGGTATACCCCTTCGTTGTGGCAACGGCGATCTCCGGCCCGGCGTAGGTATAGAGCACTTTGTCGGCGAGCTTTGCGATCGTGCTGCCGACCACATTCACAACGGCGAGCACATGGGCGCCCAGCGATTTGCACCGGCGCACCGCGGCGATGGTATCGGCCGTCTCGCCGGACTGGGAAATGACGATCAGCAGCGTGTGTTCGTCCACGATGGGCTCGCGGTAGCGCAGCTCGCTCGCGATGTCGATTTCCACCGGCAGGCGGCAGAGGGATTCCATGATGTATTTTCCGACGACGCCGGCGTGATAAGCGGAGCCGCAGCCGGTGATCAGGATTTTTTGAAACCTTCCGAATTCCTCCGGCGTCATGTCGAAGTCGTCGAGCACGATCCGGCCGTCCCGGATGCGCGGCTCGACGGTGGATTTCACCGCGTTGGGCTGCTCCATGATCTCCTTGAGCATGAAATGCTCATAGCCGCCCTTCTCCGCCGCCTCGATGTTCCAGACCACGCGCGTGACGGACTTTTTGACCGGCTCCCCGGTGCGGTCGAATACGATGACCGTCTTCGGCGTGATCTCGGCGAACTCGCCCTCCTCCAGATAAATCATGTTCTTGGTATGGGAGACGAGCGCCGTCACATCCGAGGCAAAGAAGTTTTCGCCGACGCCGAGCCCAAGGATTAGCGGGCAGCCCTCCTTGACCGCATAGAGCTTTCCCGGTTCGTCGGCGCAGAGGAACCCCAGCGCGTAGGAACCCTGCAGGCGCGCGGCGGTCTTCATCACGGCGGCCTTGAAATCGCCGGTATAGTATAAATCCAACAGGTACGGGATAACCTCGGTATCCGTATCGCTGAGGAACTCATAGCCCTTTCCCCGGAGTTCTTCACGCAGGGAGGCGAAATTTTCGATGATGCCGTTCTGGATCACCGCAAACCGGCCGTCCTTCGACAGATGCGGATGCGCGTTTATATCCGTGGGAGCCCCGTGGGTCGCCCAGCGGGTATGCGCGATACCGCTGGCGCCGTGCAGATCCGCCCCGTCGTTCGTCTTTTCGCAGAGGTTTTTGATGACGCCCGAAATCTTGACCATATCGATTTTGCCGTCCGTCTGCACCGCGATGCCCGCGGAGTCATACCCGCGGTATTCAAGCCTCTTGAGGCCCTCCAACAGCACCGGCGCGGCTTCTCTTGCGCCCGTAAAGCCGATGATCCCACACATTCCCGATATCTCCTTTCCGCGCTTCGGCGATACCCGCCGAAGCTGCGACGACAGAATTTGCCCCGCGGACCCGCCCCGGCCGCCGCAGCCGCATTCTTTCCTGAAAAAGAACCGCCCCGGAACGGAGGCGGGATTCGTTTCAAAACGCGGACCTTTTGCTTCCGCGCGGCTGCCAAAATGATGGTATGCCGGGATTTCCGGTTTCTTGCACGGCGGCGGCAAATTAGCGGATTTTACGTTTGCCGCTTTGTTTTTGCAGACCGCGCTTCCGGCATCCGAAAGGGATCCGTCCAAAAAACAAAATTCCTTTATTTTAAGCAGAAAAATGTAAGCCTATTGTAGCCGAAAGGAGGGCGGCTCGTCAAGTGGCTTTGCCTCTTCGTTTTTTGGAATTTGCGCCGTTTCCGCTTTCGCTCTCCAAAGAAGGAAACCTCCGGATTTTCTGCAAATCCTGCAATCGCACCGGCCGCCTCCCCTCTTCATAAAATAAAATAGGCGGCCACCGCAAGCCTTTTTTCACCGGGAAACCGGGCCTTCCGGGAATGCATGCCGCCGCGGGGCTCTGAGAATCGCCGCATCCAAATTATCTTCCGCGGGCTTCTTTTCGCGGTCCTCCGGATGCGATGCGCCCTTGCCGGCCCCAAATAAATTTTATCCACACATTTTTTTGTAGCGGCTATCGTGCCGCATGGAATCTCGAAGAAAGGAGTTCCGCTTTTGAAAATATACAGATGCAGCGATATTTCCGACGGAAGCGCGCTGAAGTGGTTCCGTCAATGCTGCAGAGATCATTTCCCGCCGGCGCACCCCCCGACTGAGGACCCGGAGTCAAGCATGCCGGCTCCGTATCCTCCTGTCTGTGGATGCTCTATACGGGATCAGGGGAAGCCGGTTCAGTGTCTGGGAGACCTGTGTCAGGAGCTCGGCGATCAGACCCAGACTCAGGGTGATCCGGAGCAGGAACAGGGCGACCAGTCGCAGGAGCTCGGCGATCAGACCCAAGTCCAAGGTCAGGTCCAGGCCCAAGGCGACCAGACCCAGACACAGGGCGACCAGG
>CAYMNV010000019.1:0-35433 GCA_964391915.1 uncultured Oscillospiraceae bacterium | reverse complement strand
CCCCGAATTTTCCCTCAAAAACGCATTGGGGTTCAAATTGGGCAGACCTCACAAAAACCGGCACACAGGATGGTGTGCCGGTTTTTTTCTTTTTTAGTTTCTCCGGCAGCCGCCGCGCTAAGACGGCATCGTGACGGCCAGAAAGATCTCCGAGATCCGGTACCAGGTCGGATAATTTACCTCGCCTGTCACCGGCAGACCGAAGACCTCCTGAAAGATTTTGACGGAGGCTGCCGTATCCTCCCCATAAACGCCGTCCGCCACCAGTTTGGGAATCAGGGGATAATTTTGCGAAATGGCGTTAAGCTGCTGCTGGATAACCTTGACGTTTTCTCCGGAGGAGCCGATTCTCAGCACCGTGCCGGGGAAGGAAATCGGGATGCCCTCGACTTTTTCCGCCTCTTTCAGCACGATGTCGTAGCCGTAGTAGTTTTTGAGGATCTGCAGGGCCGTAAACCCCTTTTCTCCCAGATCCTTGGAGCCCCACTGGCTGAGCCAGCCCTCGCGGTTGACCCGAACGCCGTCGTTGTACTGCGTAAAAAGAGGCTGAACGATATCCTGCCTGGAAATATAGTTGGTGAACACCTCATCCACCACTTCGGAGATCTCCCGATAAATGTTCCTGCCGAAGGTGAACGCCTGATCGTAGGCGGTGGAACTGGTGATCGTGAAATCATAGCCCTTGCTCCGGTACCACTCGGTATAGACCCGGCTCATCGTAAAGGAAAGAATGGCGAGGACATTGGCCTTCAGCGTCTCTCTCGGCCAGGTGGCGTAGATCTCGCTGCTGGCGACGTTTTTGACATACTCTTTGAAGGTTACGGTGTAATTTGGAGCCGAGGAATCGTCGGGCTTCCCGGCATGGACGACGACGAGGCCCGGAACCACCGGCCGCGGCAGAACCACCAGATCCTTTGGAAACGGCAGTTTCTTGACTTCCGATTCCGGAATCTTGGGCGGAAAATCCCCCCACAAAACGGGGTACGGGATCAGAATATTGCTGGTTAAGGGCTTGAGGATGATGTTCTGCAGCGCCGTGCAGGTCGGGTAAAGCTGCACGTTCTCGACGGAAGCCTCCTCAAAACCCTCCGCGGTGACGGTAAGGTTGTATTGATTGAAGGGCCTCGGCTGTTCGGGCTGCAGAGAATAGGACAGCGGCGGCGTTGCGAGGGTGACGGGCGGGATTTTGCCTGTTGCGTCCGTTCTGGCCTCCTCGAGCACCGCCTTGGTATCCGGATCGATCACCCGCACCAGCGCATCCAACGCCGGGTTACCCACGCGGTCCATAAACGCAAGAACCTGGAGCATGCCGTAACCGCCCGAGGTGTTTTCCACGGAAGCCGTATTGTTTCCATTCATACTGGTTCTCTCCTATCGGTTACATGTCAGATTCCGTCAGAGGATAGTCTCCTTGAGAGCTAAAAAGGTATTGAACAGATTCATTTTTCCGTACCCCCATTTGATGTTGGGGTACTGAAGGGTCTCATCCCGTACGCACCCGCTGATCAGCAGGCTTCTGATCAAATCGCCGTCCATGGCCGGGATATTTCCCTCAACGATGCCCCATTCCAGCAGCAGGGCCGTCGCGCCGGCCGTCATCGCGGCCGCCACGCTAGTTCCGGTCATGGTGCCGTAACCCGTCGGATAGATTCCGCTCACGTTGACGCCGGGCGCCACAAAATCGGGTGCCATTCTGGGCAGCCGGGTGGGGCCCCAGGAGGAGGAGACATACAGGCTATTGTCGTCGGTGTCGTACGCCCCGCAGGTGATGGACCGCAGGGCGCTGGCGGGAAACACGATGGTGTACTCGGGAACCGGCTTCAGGAACTCCACCGTGTCGCTGACCTGGCCGGTGATGGGCAGCCAGGCGAAGTAATCGCCGCTAACGATCGCATCCCCAAACAGAGTGATGTCCCAGATGCCCTCGGTGGCACTGCGGAAACCCAGAACAATCAGGTTGTTGGTATCCCTGGAATATTTGACATAGAGCGTTGTGTTTTCGAGCAGGAGCTTTTCCGAGTATTCAAGCCCCGCCTTGAAGGAGATCCGCGGCAGCACCTCGCCGGTCGGGGAGGTGACGCCCACGGAAACCTTATCGAAGGCGTCGCCGAAAATGAGCACGGAGAAGGAAGTATCCTGTTTCCCCACCTTGATACTGATGATGTCGACGTTTCCGCTCTGGGGGATTTTTCCTTGGGTATGATGCTTGGCGTTCGATTCGTTGCCCGCTGCCGTGATGAACGCATATCCGGGCCATTGGGAAATGTAGGAGATATACTCCTCAAACAGGGTATTCCCGTCCCGGGCGGTTGAGTTGGAGCCCAGGCCGATGCAGATGACCGCGGGCATGTTGAGGCCCAGCGCCTGGTCCAGGATGTATTTGACTCCCAGCAGAGTATCCGTGGACTCATACAGATTCGGGTTGTCGGCCGGCAGCAAATAGCGGTTGATGTAGTACTCCCTGGCGCGGCGCAGTTTTACCATGATGATATTTGCTTTCGGCGCGGCGCCGATATAAGAGCCCGTCTCGTTGCTTCCTGCCACCGAGGCAAGGAAGGTGCCGTGGCCGTCCTCGTCGATGCTGGGCACGATACTGTAGGGGTCGTCGGATTTGAGTGCCAGATTGATCATCTCTGCGTCGTAGCGCGCACCGAAATAGATGTTGCCCGATCTGGGGCCGTCGATGGTCTGATCCCAGATGCTGAGGAGCTTGGTATTCCCATTCTCAAATTTGAACGCATTTTTCGTATAGTCGATGCCCGTATCGACGAATCCGAGGATGACGCCTCTCCCGGAAAGATTCAGGAAGGGCTGGTTATGGATCTGCGAGATCCCGGCGGCATCGTTGCTCGCGGTATCCAAAGGGGACAGAATCTTCGGATAAAAGGATATGAAATCCTTTCCCAAATCCTCAAATACGCTCTGCACATACTTTTCGTTGAGATAGACGACGATATAACGATTTGCCAGCTCCGTTCCGAGATGCAGATACGGCCTGGTTGCTGCATAATCCTTGAATCTTTGCGTATTCAGCGTCTGAAAATCCACCGTGGTAGGCAGTTTCACAAACTCATCCAGCGGAAGGGAATTCTCATCAATCTCTATAGCCATAAGTTATTACTTCCCCATCGATATCGTTCCAAAAAGCCCATCGTGCTGCTAAGGCAGAGCGTACCGTAGCCAAATGTGGGGTTCGGGTAGGTGACGTTCGCCTGCCGGTTGGCCCCCAGTCTGAGAAAGGCCCTGACCCGCTCGCCGTAAAGAAAAGGATCGTTGTTGTTGACGATTCCCCACTGCATCATCAGCGCAACGGAACCCGTGACAAAGGGCGCCGCCATGCTGGTACCCGTAAAGGAATCATAGCCCCCGCCCGGGCTCGTGCTTATGATTCCCACCGCCGGAGCGGCAAGATCGGGATTCGGCAGCGCCATGTTGGCGTTTCCTTTTCCTGAAAACTCGGCGATGTTGCCGACCCTGTCGTTGTATCCGGCCACCGTGACCATCTTATAGGCGGTGGAGGGGATCGTCAGGGTATCCTCGGAGGTCGGATTGGAAAAATAGGTTTTGTCGGTGACGAGCTCCAGAGTCGGCAGCCACATCCTGAAGTTTCCGTCCACCACACGGCCCGAGATGATTCGCAGTTTCCATGTGCCGGTCTTCACGGTTTCGGTCGTGGCACGGACCTGAAAAAAGATCTCCTGGTTGATGGAATAGTGGCTGGGCTGGCCGTAAATCACCGTGAGCATCAGATTATCCACCCTTACGTTTTTTACCTGGTTGCTGATGCTGATGACGCCGGAGGATTCACCGTTGGGAAAAATGACCTCCACGGAAAAACTGTCTGCGAAATTTTTCCAGAAGGAGATGTAGAATTCCTCGATGCCCGGCGCGGTAAAAAAATCGATCTCCTTGATCTGGTTGGAGGCGATCTGTCCCCGGTAATGATGCCCGGCCGCCCCCTCGTTTCCGGTAGGGATTACGATGGAAGTCTTCCACTCGTTGCTGATATCCGTGAGATAGGTTTCAAACAGGGTATCCCCGCGGTGGGAACCGTTGTTCATGCCGAAGCTCATGTTGATGACGACCGGATGATTCAGCGTTCTTGCCGTGTCGATCACATACTTGACCGCGCGCATCAGCTCGGTGGTTCTGGCGAAGGCCATGAATCCTTTCATTCCGACCTTGACCACGATGAGCGAAGCCTCGGTTGCGACGCCGCTATTCACGCCGTTGCTTCCCCGGCCGTTTCCTGCCGCAATCCCCGCCACGGCGGTTCCGTGCCCGTTTTCATCCGTGAAATTGACCATTTCCAAGGGATTGGGGCTCTGCAGCGCCTCGTTGATCTGCTCCTGCGTGTATTCCGCCCCGGCGGTGAAGCCGGATGGCGGCGTTCCTTTGCCGGTCTGATCCCACATGTAGAGAATCCGGGTGCTTCCGTCCTCATTCCGGAAGTCCGGATGCAGGTAGTCGATGCCGGAATCGATGATCGCTACGATCACCCCCGCGCCGCTCAGATTGTAGGTCTCGCGGTCCTGGACCGGGGGAATGCAGGAGGAGGCCAAATTGAATGCGGATGCGATGTACAGATTTTTTGGGAGCTCCAGATGCTCGATCTGCGGGTAAAAATACAGACGCGGAATTTTGTCTTTGTCGATGGTGATGATCGCATACTCCTGCGAAAGAATCTCAACTTCCGCCTGCAGGTCCCGCGCGATCTGGGTGATATCTCCGTGAAATTTGGCGATGACTTCCGTCTCCTTCTCTTCCCCGGGAAACAAATTTTGAAGCCCGTTGTCGAGAACCTCCACGGGGGCGCGGACTTTCCCCGGAATCCGCGGCCCGCCGCGTTTGTATGGATTTTGCGTTGGAATACTCTCCCCCCTCCTTTCTCAAAAATAGGCTAAAATCCGTCTTTTTTCGATCGGATTAAAGATCCATCGGTTGTTTACGAGCACATAGCCGATCAGCGCCTCGCCTCGCGCATCCTTGATGAAATACCAGTATCCGCTTCCGTTATTTAACCAGACAAAAACCACAACGTCGATGCAGTTCATGACGGTATGCACCTCCGCACTTGTCAGGCAGCGCGAATAATCCGGGTGAAAATCGAGCAGTTTCTTTTGCGCCGCTGTGGCCGGAAACATTCTGTCTAACACAGATTCTCCCTCCGCTTCCTCATAAGATTGAGCCGCGCCGCACTCCCTAAGGTCGAAACGGCCGGCTTTTCCCAAGCACATTTATATGTTTGGAGGCCGGGAAGTATCACCCCGGGCTCCGGGGCCTGCGCAAATTATCCGCGGTTTCCGGTGCGGGTGCGGCCACCGGTCCTCTCCGGAGGCATAAAAAAAGACACGCCGTTCGGTGTGTCCTTCTTTTTATTTTGGGGCGCGGCCGCGTTCCTTCCGGCTTGGGAATCATTCGTCCAGCAGCCTGTCCGCTTCGTTGAGCGGCATCGGCCGATAGTAATAAAACCCCTGGATGTAGTCGCATTTGAGCTTTCTGAGCAGCTCGATCTGCTCCTCGGTTTCGGCGCCCTCGCAGACGATGCTGAAATTCAGCCGGTGCCCGAGGGATACAATGGAATCCAGAATGACCGCGCCTTTTTCGTTATCCGCCATCAGCAGCAGCGAGCGATCCAGCTTCAGGATGTCAATGGGGTAGTTCTTCAGGTCGGAATAGCAGGTGCTCCCGGAGCCGAAATCGTCGAGATAGATGCTGAAATTCATCCGGCGGAGCGACTCGATATTTCTCTGCGCGGTTGCGTTGTTCTCCTGCACTACGCTCTCGGTGATCTCGATGGCGATCTGCCTCGGATCCACCGTATATTGGTTGAAGATCTCGATCAGTTTGTCGGCCAGATCCGGGGAATCAAAGTCGAATCTTGAGAAGTTGCAGGAGATCACGATCCGTTTTTCTCCGCGGATGTTCCGCTGCTGCTGCCACCTGCAGACCCGCTCAAACAGGTACAGGTCCAGATCCATGATCGCGCCCTGCCCCTCAAAGAGCGAGATGAATTTATCCGGTTTCAGGAGTCCCTTGGTCGGGTGGTTCCAGCGGACCAGCGCCTCACAGCCATAGATGCCGTTCTCATTCAGGCTGACGTACGGCTGCGCGTAGACGGCGAACTGCTCCGTGCGGAACGCCTCGGAGATCATCGAGATCAGCTGATCCTGCTCCTGCATCTCGTTCAGAATATCTTTTCCGCAGATCGCATAGGAGAGGTTGTGCTTGAGCGCGTATTTATACGCCTCTTTGCAGTAATAGATGACGTTTTGAGCGAAGCGGTCCTCTTTTTGCACGGAATAGATGCCCGCGTGGATATTGACCTCATATTCCTTGGAGAACACCACCGGGTAGGCGTCGATCTTGTCGAGCACCCGGGCCGCCCAGGTTTCGAGCTCCTCCTGGGAGGCCGTTTTCCGCGCGAGGACGAAAGAATCGTTCTCCACCCGACAGAGCATCCCGGAATCGCCCATGTTTCTTGCCAGAATATGGGCCATGTATTTCAGAAAATTGTTGACCTCCTCGGTGCCGAAGTGGTCGTACAGCTGCCGGAAATCCTCGCTGAAATAGACGACGGCATATTCCGCCCGCTGGCTGTCCGTCAGCTGCTTGTCGTAGGAGAGGCAGAAGTGGTCGAGATTCCATACGCCGGTCAGGTCGTCGAAAAACTCGCTGTACCGCTGCTTATGCCGAAGAGCACGGTTTTTCTCCGCGAGCACGATGATGGAGATTACCGCTGCGAGATAGGCGGCGGAGACCAGTGCCACCAGCCATCCTGAAGTCCTCTCCTGCCTGCCCTGAACCGCATACTTCATCAGGATACGGTTCATTTCGTCAGCGTGCAGAACCTCCTCAAACGCCTGATTAAAGCTTTGAATCAGCTCCGGATCGGCAGCCTCCGTAAATGCGAGATAGACTTCGTGGGAGACGCCGTCGATCTCGAAGGCCAGACCCTCGTCGGTCTTTTGCAGGCCGAGTCCGCTGAAGTCCTCGTGATCCTTGACCGCGGAAACGATCTTTACTTGCGGATTATTCGCCAGCTTTGCCCGGTTATCCTCTGTGGCGGAGCCGACATAGCGGAACGTCAGGCCGGTCTGTTCGCTGATCTGCGCCAGAATATCCGGCATGATCCCGACAAATGTGCCCGTCGCTTCGTCATAGGATTCGATTGGGCTGCAGTCATAACAGCCTGCGACCAGAACCGGGGTATCCGCCTGGGCGGAAAGAGGTTCTTCCGTCGCCGTCCCTTCCGCACAGGCAGGGAACGCCGCCGTCAGCACACAAATAAAAACGGCAAATGCAAATGGAATCAGGCGCCTCAGCATTCTTTTTCCTCCGGCATCTCGGATTTGTTATACGTTGCGGGCCTTCGGCGTCCCTTATTCCCTCAAGGGAAAAGGTGCCCCCGCGGGGATTTCAGCTCGGCGCCGGCAGAATAGGATACCCGTCGCACGGTGCCGTAAGAACGCAGAAGCTTCTTCTGGAAACAGACCGCAGAAGCTCACCCGCAGCTCCGCATCTGCGGAGCCCGGATTGTATTTCACCGGATCTGTCTGCACGAAAGCCAGCCATAGTTCCCTCCAAATTCACTTATTGGGAAACGCCCGATCGTACTCCTTCATTTTTTCCTTATCTATCCGGAAAACGTCGCCGTTTTATAAAAAAGCAATAAGAAATGCATGCGGTCTCCGTTCCGGCAAGGCCGGCCGGACCTGGTTTTGTATAAAAAGAAAAGCCGCCCGCAGAGATCCCGTGCCCATTGGCACGGTTACGGCCGGTGGATATCCGCGGACGATCTGTTCCGCGAAGCGCCCCATCCCCGGTTTCTCCCATATCCGCCGCCGCGCGGCCTTCGGCTATGTGATCTTGGGGAACGGCATACGTTTCTCTTTGGAAAGGTAAAGCGCCTTATCCGCGCGTTTATATAAAGCAGGATAGGTGGAACCCGGCATCGCCACGGCAAAGCCCGCCGAGATACGGGCGGCCGGTTTCTCCCTTCTCAGTGTTTCTTCCTCGATCAGGTCGTTGATGGTTTTGATCACCGCGGTCGCAAAGCTCTTGTTGTCCGCGCCGTCGAGCCAGATGGCAAATTCGTCCCCATGAAGACGCGCGGCGGCGTCGCAGGGGCGGATGATCCGCTTGATCGCGCCGCCGATGATCACGAGCACGTCGTCGCCGACCATGTGGCCGTAAATATCGTTGATCATCTTGAATCCGTCGACATCAATCATTACAAAAATTCCGCGGTCCTTGCCCGACATCTTCTTGAGGCGCTGCGTCACTTCCATCTCAAAGGCCGACTCATTTTTCATGCCGGTCCTGGCATCCGTCTCCGACATCTGCTTGAGCTGCAGCTCCCGCTCGTGCTCCTCATGGATGTCGATCGCCGAAATGATGATGGATTTCACGATCCCGCTTTCCGCAAAGATCGGCTTGAAGGAGACGCTGTGCCAGCGGTAGGCGTCGCCGAATTTAATCCGCAGAAGCAGCTCGTTGTCATAATCGTTTTCGGAGAGCTTGGAAAGGATATTCAGAACGGGATCGATGTCCTCCGGATGTAGATATTTGTTGATGCTTTCCGCCGGATACACCTTAAACAGATCGACCTGCAGCTCGGCGGATTTCAGGATCGTAATGGTATCTTTCTCCGGCACATACTCCATGATCAAGGATTCCTTGCTGACCTGCAGGCAGCGCCGGTAGCGAAACAGGCTGATCGCATTCATGACGCGGTTATAGGACAGACGCACCGATTCGCTCTTGCTGACCACGTCGACCACGCCGTATTCAAAGCTTTTTTTGAGGATGTCGTTCGTCACTTCATCCGTACACAGGACGACCGGGATCTTATGCATCAGGCCGTTGCGTTTGATGTAATCCATCACCGCAAAACCGTCCTGTTTCGGTAAAAAGAGATCAAGAATCACAGCGATCAGACTTTCGTGGTGGCGTTTCAGAATCTCAATCGCTTCTTCGCCGTCTGTCGCTTCCAATAACTCAAACTGCCCTTGAAAGGAGTTCTTTATCATTTCGCGGGTAACTTCGGTGTTATCCGCGATCAGAATTTTCATTTTGTCATTCTGCATACAAAGATTCTTCTTTCATAAAGCTCATCCCGGGTATTGTGCAATCACTTCTTCAAAATGTTTATGTTCCAAAATCAGTTTCTCCAGCGCCTCCGGCACACCCTCGAAGCCGCCGTGGCGCGTCGTCTCGACGATGGGGGTGTTGAGATCGAAAAGCGGTTTCAGGCCGAGGTTGGCATATACGCCTTTCAGCGCATGGGAACGTTCGAAGCAGGCCTTTACGTCCCTGGCTCCGCAGGCATCGATCAGCGGACAGAGAGAATCATGGGCAATCGCCTTTTTCACCATTTTGATGTAGAAATCTTCCATGTCCATGCAGTTGTACAGCCCGTCTTTGACATTGCACCCTAATTCTTCCAGTCTGATCAGCAACGGTTGCTCCATAAAATTCCTCCTGCACTCCAACCTGAAATCATCCCGGCCGTCATTTCCGAACGGATCAAGCTCTCCGCCTCTCTGCATGAACATTCATGCGGACCGTATGGAATCTCCCGTCACTTTCCCATAAAAGCCGGGGAACGCCGCGGCGCGGATTTCGCCTGATATCCGGTTATTATAAAACAGGAACGCCCCCGCCGGACCGCGATCGGTTACGATCCGTATAAAAAGAAATAAAAAGCGAAGCCCGGCGGTGTACCGATATCCGGAACGCCGAAAGCAGTCCGCATTTTATGTCCTTGCCGGGGGGCTTTTCCCTTTTTCCGGGGATTTCTTATAGAATTGTATCTTCTAAATTTTTTCATATTTTGCATGCTCATTGTATCAGCTTGAGAATAATTTTACAAGAACAAGCGCCATAAAATTTTCGTTTTTGTGACAATTAGTGAACTTTCGCCGTGTTTTTTTCTTCTGTTTCCCCGAAATGCAAAAAAATTCCGCCGTTTTTTTGTTTTTTCCTTTAAAACAGATGTAAATCCGGTGACGACAGGGGCGTCGGAAGAAAACGCCGCCCACATTGAGAAGCGGAAATGTCCTCCCAAAAATCCGCTTGATGAAGCGAACCGAGGGGCCTTCCCCCGCGCAGGTGAGGTTTCCCCGGGTTCGGCTCGTGCTCGGCCCGTCTCCCGCATGCGCCGTCGGATAGGCTTTTGAGCACGGGCATGCCGCTTGGGAACAATGCTGTTTCTTTTGAGCATGCTCGCGCCGACGCGGCCCGCTTTTCCGCGTACGCCCCTCCGCGGAAGAATGCTGCGAAACGCAGGAAAAACCCCGCGGAAAATCGGATAAAAAGCCGGATCCTGTACTTTTGGTCAGTTGCATTTTTATTTTTATACCGCTATAATAAAATAGAATAATTGGAAGTACCTTCCTGAAAAAACACGGTTTTCGCCCGGAAGGTATCCGCCGGCCGGGCATGCGCAGGCTGGAAAAAAAGCGCTTCGCCGATCGATTCTGTGGGGGAGAAAAAAATTGGAACTGTTCGACAAGTATTTCGATCGAAAGAAAATAGGGGCTCCCTTTCTCCGTTTTGAGGAGCAGCTCGGCGACTGCCTGCGGCTCGTGGATCTCTATCTCGGATTTGCCGCTCTGGCCGGGGCCGGAGACGACGGGGAACCCTCCCTTTTTCACCTGCCCGGAACCGCCCTGCGCCCCGAGCAGGCCGCCGTCTCGCTCGAATTTTCTTGCCTGCAGAACGGCGATCTCCGGCTGAAGCCCGAATTTCGCCGGCAGATCGCGGACGGATGGAGCTATCTTGAGAGCCGGATCGGCGATTCCTGCGAGGGGCTGCCGAACCCGCTTTCCTGGGTATTTGGGAATCTTTTTCCCGATCATTTCCGCCGCCTCTGCGTATTGCTGGGGATGGCCGCGCTCGCGGACAGGAAATATGAGCAGATCTTCGCCCGGATGCAGGGAAATCCTGCCGAGACGCTGCCGACGCTCTCTCTCGCCTACGGCCTTTCCGCGCTGGAGGAGGCGCCTTCCCTTCGCGACTGCCTGATCTTCCCGCGCTCCGGGTACCGCTGGGACCTCTTTTTCGTCGGCAGCGGCAGGGGCCTCTCCTCCTCTTTTTTGATGCGGGAAAGCGTATTTCACGCGTTTCTGGGCAGCCGCCTGCCGGACGAGTTCCTCTCCGAATTTACCGAGCTTTTCGACTGCCGCCGGGATGGGGAAGGCCTTGAGCCCGTCCTGATCCGGAGCGAACTGCTGGACCGGATCTGTGCGGTCTGCTCCGCCGCCGCGGACCAGGAGTACCCCGTGCTTGCCGTTCTGAGCGGCGAGGAGGGCTCCGGGCGGCATTTTCTGATCCGCCATGCCGCACGCCGGCTGGGCCTTGATCTGCTCTTTATCGACTTCGACGCGATGGGCACGCTCTCCCCTGCGGATTTCCGTTCCGCCTGCTGCGCCGCCGCGGCCGCCTGCTCGATCAACGGATTCGTTCCCGTCCTCTGCTGCGAAGACGCCCCGCCGGCAGAAAAGCCGGAGGAGATCCTCTCCGTTTTTGCGGAATTCGGCTTTCTTTTCGCATTCATGGCGGCCGGCCCCGCCTTTCCGCTTCCGGAGGGCAGGGAATTTTCTCCGGTCGTCTTCCCGGTCGCACGGCTCACGCCGCTGGAAGCGGAGACGCTCTGGAGCGGCTATGCCGCCGGCCTGCTGAAGGATGAGGAGGATACCTATATCCTTTCCACCCGCTACCGCATGACACCGAAGCAGATCCGCGACGCCGTGCGCACCGCCCGCTTCGAACATGCGGACGCGCCTCTGACGGGAAGGGACATCGCCGCCGTCATCCGCTCCGGCGACGTGAAGGCCGGCACACAGCACTGTCGCAAGGTCAAGCCGTTTTATACCCTCGACGACATCATCCTGCCGGACCCCGTCCGCCAGCAGGTGCTGCATATCATCGACCGGATCAACAAACAATACGTCGTCAACAGCGAGTGGGGATTCGGCAAAAAATACGCCTACGGAAAAGGCGTCAGCATCCTGTTTTATGGGAGCCCGGGCACCGGCAAGACGATGTGCGCCCATGTGATCGCCCACGCACTGGGGCTCGACCTGCTGAAGGTGGACTTCTCCTCGATCTTCAGTAAATACGTCGGCGAAACGGAAAAGAATCTGACCGAAGTCTTCCGGGAGGCGGAGAGCACGAACGCGATCCTCTTCTTCGACGAGGCGGACTCCCTGTTTTCACAGCGCTCCACGGAGATGAACGGCGCCAACGACAAGTACTCCAACCTCGAGACCAACCACCTGCTTCAGAAGATGGAGGAATTCAGCGGCATCTGCATCCTCACCACCAACATGATGATGAATTTCGACAAGGCGTTCTATCGCCGGATCGAATATATGGTCAACATCCCCTTCCCGGAACCCGCCACGAGGCTTCTGTTGTGGAAAAACGCGTTTCCGCCGGAGTGCCCGCTTGCGGAAGGAATCCCCTTTGAGTTTCTGGCCGAGGACCTCGAATACAGCCCGAGCCAGATCAAGACGGCGGCGCGCAGCGCGGCCTATCTCGCGGCCTACGACAACGCGGAGAAGATCACCTCTTTCTATATTGCGGAGGCGATCCGGCTGGATTTTGCCAAAAACGGCAAGGTCCTGCCCCGCCTGCGCCTGATGTAAACAAACGAAAGCCCGCCCGGCACCTGATGCCCGTCTGCGGGCGGCTCGCAGCGAATATGCTGCCATGACAATAAATTGAGAGACGGAGGGATGACTCATGGTTTCGGCGGATCTGGAAACCGAGAGAAAAAGGCGGAAAAGCGGACCTCCCCGGCCCGTAAAACAGCCCCCGGAAACGGGAAAAGGTCTGCTCGGAACCGGCGGAAATGCACTCTCCGCCGTGAAGAAACTGAGCATGCCCGCTTCGCTGCGCAGCCGCATGGAAGGCTCTTTCAACGCCGATCTCTCCGGAGTCCGCTTCTATGAAAGCCCGTCGGTCGGGCGGCACGGCTTCGAAGCGGTCGCACAGGGCGGCACCATCGGCTTCGCGCCGGGCCGTTTCCGCCCGGAGACCGCCTCCGGCCGCAGCGTGATCGGCCATGAGATTTCCCATGTGGTCTCCCAGGCCAGAGGGGAATCCTCCGGCGCGGGCGGACGCCTCCTGCACAGCAGCATGCTCGAGCACCGGGCGGATGCTCAGGGAACCCGCGCGGCATCCGGCCTCCCCGTCGGCGGCGAAAGGATCCGCGTCGGCTCCGGGAACTCGGCGAATGCCCCGGCGCAGGGCATTATCACAAAATCCGATAAAATGAAGGTCGTCAACAAAGCGCCTTTTATCCGCGAGGGCGTGTGGAAGCGCGGTCTGGACGATATGTTCCTGCTGCGCGCGAAGCTGGTGGATGAGGCGGAAAAGGCCCCGACCGGCTCCGCTCCCACCCGCGTGCGCAGAAGCAAAAAGGTCAGCGGCAGAGATCGCCTCGACACGGCGATGGACGCCATCGATCCGCTCGGCTCCGGCTCCAGCTCTGCTTCCAGTGTCGTGGAAAGCATCAGCAAGGGTGCCTCCGCCGCCTCGTATCTGAAAGGGATCGGGGACAGCGTCGGCGTCCTCGGCAGCGGCGTGGGCGTCGTCACCGACGCATACGATCTCTATCAGGATCCGAGCTGGCAGGGCGTCGTCAGCCTCTGCAGCAACTCGGCCAAGTTTCTCACCGGCGTCCACAACGTCGTGGGCGACGTGAAGGATATGATCTCCGGGACAGGCATCAGCGAGGTTGTCGGCATCGGAAAACTGGTTCCGGGCCTTCAGGCGATTACGGGCCTTGCGGATATTGCCATAGGCATCGGCGACATGGTCGAAAAGGGGAAAGAAAGAGAAAACGCCAAAAAATTTGTCGCAACGATGCAGACGAAAGCCACCGCCTCCGGCATCGACCTTGGGAACCCGAAGGCCGCCATCAACAAGAGCCTGCTCGACCTCCGCTACGACGCCGACGAAACCTCTGGCGTGGCGGGAAGAATGAAGACCGCGCTTTTCCATGTCGGCAAGCGGTTCCGCATCGACACCACCTCCGACGCGGCGGTCGGGTCAAAATACCGGGAGCTCAAGGATGCGCTCGCCGCCGCCCGCGGCAGCGTGGAATCGTCGCAGAAGGAGTATTCCGAAAAGAATCAGGTCTTCCGGGAAGCCTCCGCGGCCACTTTGACTTCCAGAAACCAGCGCTCGGCCTATCGGGCGGAGCGCGATAAGCTCCGCAACATGGAGCAGATCCGCGAGGAACGCAGGAAGGCGGTCGCGGACGCGCAGGCCAACGTCAGCCGAAGCAGAAACGCCCGCGACGCCTCCAAAAAACGGAGGGATACCGTCTCCGCCGCCTTCAAGTCGGAGGGGATCGATCTCGATGCCGTGGCAAAGGATAAGAGGCAGGATTTTCATCCGATGGCAAAGCTCCTGAGCATCTACGAGCGCAGAAAGACAGCCGAGGAAAGCAAGATCGGCGGCGTCTCCTCCCTTTCCGGAACCATTGGTTCCGTTCTCGGAGGACCCGGAGAAGAGAAGGATACCTCGTTTGCGGCCCTGATGCCGGCTTTCCGCGGAATCATGGAATTTTATATCACTCAGGATGCCAGGGACGGGGACGTCTGGTCGTTCTACGAAGCCTTGGATGCGGGGGAATCGAAGCTCTCCCAGGCGGAGGCCCAGCTGAGCAATGCTCAAAAGTCCCTCGCCGCTCAGGAGGAGATCATCTCCTCCCACACCACGACCACGGAGGCCATGCCGCGCAAAAGCGACACCGAGCACGAGGCCCTCGAAAGCGACGAAAAGACCAAGGAAGGTGCCAGCCAGACTTCGCAGAAAAAACTGCTCGCCGCGCTGGAGGCTTACAAACAGCCGAAAGCCGATTTTGAATTTTTTAAATCCTCCTTTGAGCAGGGCTATCCCGGCGGGATCAACGATTCCAACGCCGACAAGATGGTCGACACCAAGAACCGGGCCGAGACCGCCGCCAAGGGCAAGCGGACCGCCTACGAAAACGCGATGAAAGCCGCGCCGCTCGCTTTTGAAAAATTCGCAAGCTCCGTCCGCATGGGCGACCTGATGAAGAAAAAGGCCGGGCAGGAGATGTTTAACGCTGGCATCGACATCCTGAAGGGCATTTTGGATGTCGCCTCCGGCGCCTGCGACGTTTCCGGCGTGGCCGCATGGGTCGGCGCCTGCATCAGCGCCTTCAGTGCCGCCCTTTCCATTTCAAAGATGATTGCGGAGCGCGTCCAGAAACGCAGCCGCATCCATATGAACCTCGGGCAGACGCTGCAGGCGCGGCAGAAATATCTGACCGCCGCGCTCTCCTCCTCCACGGAATCCGTCGACGCCGCGCCGATGACCGACGAGGAGAAAGAAAAGGAAAAGGAAAAGCTGCAGGCAAACGCCGGATTCTCGCACCTCGGCAGATTCAGCGGACGCTCCGACGAGCTTGTCAAGATCGACGAGATTATTCAGGATATTATCGACGAGGCCTACACCGCCGCTTATGCGCAGGAGATCGAACAGGCGAAAAAAGAAGGAAAATCCGACCGGGAGATCGCGAGGATCGCCCACGTCACGCGGGAGGGAAAGCGCTCCCACGGCCGGGATACCACCCGCCTTTTCAAGCGCCTGATCTGCTTCGAGATGGGCGCCCCAAAAGGGAAACGCGCCGAGCTCTCCGACATCGCCATCTACCGCAACGCGGCAAACATGCTGATCGATGCCTCCAAAGAGGCGCATGCGCCGGGTGCGGTCAAGAACTGGCGAGACGCGATGAAGGCAAATCAGAAACAGACCGCTGTGGCGCACCCGGGTCCTGCGGCGATGGCCGGTATTCAGACGCTGCTCGACCTCGGGGCGATCAAAAATCCTTGGGATCCGCTGCCGGATCTGAAAGAAGTGGGCCAGAAGATGGGCGCCGAGCGCAGGGATTACCGGAACCTGATTAAAAACCCGTCGATCCGGGTATTCCCGGAGCTCGTACAGTGGCGCGCCGACGTGGGCGCGAAGTTTGAGCATTTCGACGAGACGGACGAAGAGGTCGCGGCCCACAGGGAGCAGTTCCTCTCCGGCTACGGCAGGGATCTCGGCGGCACGGGCAGAGGCGCGTACGCGCAGCAGCACATGCGCAGCATGGGCGCCCGCCGCCTTGCGGGAGATATGTTCGGTGACCGGAACGCCGTCGTGTGACGGACCATTTTTTCCGAAAACAAGGAACGGAGGAGAACGGAACATGAGCGAAAACGAAAACGAGAGAATCCACGCGCCGGAGGAGACATCCGGGGAGGCGGAGGAGGCGGCCCGGTTCGACGAAGAGGAATTCCTGAACGGGCTGGCGGACGGCCTCCGCAGCTATGGCTTTGAGCCGACGGTCGAGCATATGGAGGGATTCCCGGTCTCGCTGCACGCCGCGTTCGGCGATGCGGAGGGGAACGACGTGATCGCGCTGACCTGCGTCTTTGCCCCGCTGGAGGTGCTGACCGGCGGCGACGTGCAGACTCTGCAGGTCCACTTTGCGCTGATCGACCCCATCGGGACGGAAAACCTGGCGGAGATCGACCATTTCTGCCGCCACTGCAACTGGAAAACGGCGACCGGCGCCTTTCTCATCCAGACGGATCTGGGCGTCGTCTCCTACCGCGACGGCCTCCTGCTCCGCGGCGAGACGGACATTGTGGATGCCGAGCAGCAGGCGCTGGATCATTTTGCCCTGATGCTTCACTATATCGAATTCTATTATGATTCCCTGAAGGCGGTCTGCGCGGGAAAGAGCACCCTCGCCGCAGAGATCGAAAAGGGCAAAATCAAATAAGCCGCATTTGCGCGGCGGAATTATTTCGGAAGCGGCGTTTTTCCGAAAGGGAGGCCGGCCTCTCCGGACCCTCCGGAAAAATTTGTTTTGGTGCTTTACAAAAAGCAAAAGAAACGGTACAATAGAGGCAGTATAAAAGCACTTCCCGAAAAGGGAAGAAAGAGCTTCCCGTTCCGGGAAGAAAAAGCTTCCCGTTCCGGGAAGAAAAAGCTTCCCGTTCCGGGAAGAATGAAAGGAACGAATACAATGGCCATTGATCAGGAGCCTAAAAAGGATCAGCTCAAGAGATATGAAGTCGTTCGCGAAGGCCGTGTTTACGAGAGATGCTTCAACATTCTCGATGCAAAGGATCGCGCCCGTTCTCTGTCCATGCAGAACGCCGGGTATCCGTATTCCGTCCGCTACGACGGCACCGATCTTGCCAAATTCATGGACGGCAAAGAGGCCTGATCAATCCCCTTCAATTTCATCATGCAGAGAGGCGCGATCCTTATTGGATTGCGCCTCTTTTTTGTATTCCGCCCCGGGGCCCGGCGGCCGCCTGCATCGATTCCTGCGTTTTCTCCACCGGAATCCCGCGAGCCTCTCAATCCCCCGTTTCCTTCCGGAGAGGCCGCCGCCTTTCCCCTAAAATTTTTAGGCCCCTGTTCTCTTTCCGCGGGGCAGACGCTTTCGCACCACTTATCACAGAAAAAAAACAGGAGGCCTGCCGATCCCGGCTTGCCTCCTGTTTTTTATGGTTTCGGCTATTTTTTCAGCAGCGCGCCGGTCGGGCAGGTATCCACGCAGAGCATGCAGTCCCGGCAGACGTCATCCCCCCGTACCACCATCGGCAGGTAGGGCTCCGCGGAGGCCTTGCTGCCGCGGTATTTGAAGCCGAAGATGTGCGCGCCCTTCACTTCCGCGCAGATGCGCACGCACCGGCCGCAGAGGATACATTTATTGGGGTCGCGGTAAAAATACGGATGGCTCTCATCCCGCGGCGCCTGCTTCTTTTCGCCGGAAAAGGCGAACTGATCCGCGCCGTACTGCGCCGAATATTTCCTCAGCAGGCAGTCGTCCTGCGCGCCGCAGCCGCACTTTAAGCAGCGGGCGGCCTCCCTTTTTGCCTCCTCCTCGGTGAAGGAGAGCTCGGCCTCATCAAACGTATGCTTTCTCTCCTCCGGAGGGACCTCCGCCGGATGTTGCTTGGGCAGTTTTTCCATACCCTCGTATTCCGCCGGATCCACCTCGCGGAGCGTTTTGCCTTTGACGTGAAAATAAGCGTCCGGCGCCCGGTACTCCTCCCCGCGGAGGAAGGCGTCGATGGCGAGCGCGGAGCGTTTTCCGGCCGCGATGGCCTCGATGGCGGCTGCGGGCCCCGTCACCGCGTCTCCGCCGGCGTAGACGCCCGGCAGCGTGGTCTTCCCGGTGGCTTTGTCGGCCGCCAGACGGCCTTTTATGGTCTCGAGCGAAAACGTCTCATTCAGGAAGGAAAGATCCTGCGTCTGGCCGATGGCGGAGATCACGACATCCGCCGGGAGATCGTATTCGGAGCCCTCCACCGCGACCGGGCTGCGTCGGCCGGAGGCATCCGGCTCGCCGAGCTCCATCCGGACCAGCGTGAGCACAATACCATGCTCATCCCTGCGGATGGCTTTCGGGCTGGTGAGCACGTGCAGGGCGGCGCCCTCCGCTTCGGCGGCGGCGACCTCCTCGGAATGAGCGGGCATCTCCGCCTTGCCGCGGCGGTAGACGATTTCGACCTGCGAGGCGCCGAGGCGAAGCGAAGTCCGCGCGGCGTCTATGGCCGTATTGCCGCCGCCGACCACGACGACCTTTTTCCCTGAGAAGTCGATATCATGGAACTGCTCCACCCGGCCGAGAAACTCCACGCCGGTGAAGATGCAGTCCGCGCAGGCCTCCTCGCCCGGGCAGCCGAGCGTCCAGCCCTTCTGGGAGCCGACGCCGAGAAAGGTCGCCGAAAAGCCCTCCGCTTTGAGGGTTTCCGGCGTGACGTCCTTTCCGAATTCGACACCGCAGCGGATCTCGGCGCCGAGGGATTCGATCAGGCCCACCTCCCGCTCCAGAATCTCTCTGGGCAGGCGGTAGGACGGGATGCCGTAGCGGAGCATGCCGCCGGCCTTCGGATAGCGCTCAAAAATCGTGACCTCATAGCCCCTGAGCAGCAGATAATAAGCGCAGGAGAGTCCGGCGGGACCTGCCCCGATGATGGCAATTTTCTTCCCGGTCGCGGGAGCTTTCTCCGGCAAAACGATCCCGTGCGCGGCCTCGTAATCCGAGGCGAAGCGCTTGAGGCCGTCGATGGCGATTCGCTCGTCCACAAGATTCCTGCGGCACTCGTCCTCGCAGGGGCGCGTGCAGATTCTGCCGCAGACGGCGGGCAGCGGGTTTTGCTCGCGGACAAGACGGACGGCGCCGGAATAATCGCCCTCCGCAATTTTCTCGATATAGTGCCGGGCGTCCACGTGCGCCGGGCAGGTCATGGTGCAGGGCGCGACGCAGTCCCCGGTATGCTCGGAAAGCAGCAGCCCGAGACAGGTCTTCCTCGAAAGATGAATCGCGTCGCTCTCGGTGCGGACGACCATCCCCTCGGCGAGTCGCTGCCCACAGGCCAACGGGTTGCCGCGCGCGCCGTCGATCTCCACCCTGCAGAGCATGCAGGAGCCGAACGATTTGAGCCGCTCATCGTTGCACAGGGCGGGGATCTCCACGCCGTTTTGAGCGGCCGCCTCCAGCACGGTGGAGCCGGCAGGCGCGGTACAGGGCCTGCCGTTCAGCGTAAAATGCAGTTCTTCCATAGCGAATCATCCTTTCAGGAAACGGCCGGGCGGCTTCCGGCACCCGGCCTTTATGGCACAGTGGTCGGGAATCCAAGCCTTCCGGCAATCAATCTTTTTCTCACCCTGCGGACCACGGCTTCCCTTTCCGGATCATGCCGGGCGGGCGGAGCCGAACGGATGGCGCCGGGCAGGCGGGCATCGAAGGAAGGATAAGTAACGGCCCGCCGCACCCCGGCCCAGGAATGTATACAGCCCATGGTCGAAAACGGGAATTTTTCAAAAGTGCTTTCTTAAAGTGCTTCCCTTTCCGGCGGGATCATTCCTTCCGGATGGCGCCGAAGGGGCAGGTCTCAAGGCAGGTGCCGCACTTGATGCACTTCTGCTGGTCGATGACATAGGGAACCCTGCGCTCGCCGGTAATCGCGCCGACCGGGCACTTTTTGCTGCAGAGCGAGCAGCTCCGGCAGAGTTCCGGGTTGATCAGATAGCGGATCAGCGCGCGGCACTGTCCGGCCGGGCACCGTTTTTCGCGGATGTGGG
Source organism: uncultured Oscillospiraceae bacterium (assembly GCA_964391915.1). Taxonomy (GTDB): domain Bacteria; phylum Bacillota; class Clostridia; order Oscillospirales; family Ruminococcaceae; genus UMGS1668. Next base: position 15,297 of record CAYMNV010000019.1, on the reverse strand, counting down.
CCTCATATTCCTCACGGAAATAATGCAGCGTGGTGAGCACCGGGTTCGGCGCGGTCTGGCCGAGGCCGCAGAGGGAATTTTTGTGGATCTGGTCGGAGAGCAGCTCGAGCGCCTCAATGTCGTTTTCGCGCCCCTCGCCCTTGGTGATCCGCATCAGGATCTCGAGCATCCGCTTCGTGCCGATGCGGCAGAAGGTGCATTTGCCGCAGCTCTCCTCCTGTGTGAAATTGAGGAAGAAGCGGGCGATGTCGACCATGCAGGTGTCGGCATCCATAACGATCATGCCGCCGCTGCCCATGATGGCGCCGGTCGCGGCGAGGGTCTCGTAATCGACGGGCGTATCAAAGAGGCCGGCCGGCACGCATCCGCCGGAGGGCCCGCCGAGCTGCACGGCCTTGACCGGCTTGCCGGTGCGGGAGCCGCCGCCGATATCGTTTATGATCTCCCCGAGCGTCATGCCGATCGGCACTTCCACAAGACCGCCGCGCTTGATCTTTCCGGCCAGCGCAAACACCTTGGTGCCCTTGCTCTTCTCCGTACCGAGCTTCGCGAATTCCGCGGCGCCGCTCCGGAGGATCCAGCCGACGTTCGCCCAAGTTTCCACGTTATTGATGTTGGAGGGTTTTCCGAAGAGCCCGCTCTCGGCCGGGAAAGGCGGACGCATCGACGGCATCCCGCGCTTACCCTCGACCGAGGCCATCAGGGCCGTCTCCTCGCCGCAAACAAAAGCGCCGGCGCCCTGCTTAATTTGTAAATGAAAATTAAAGCCGGAGCCGAGGATATTCTCCCCAAGGAAGCCTGCCGCCTCCGCATCCTCAATGGCCTTCTGCATGCGCCTGACGGCGATCGGGTATTCGGCGCGGGCGTAGATGATGCCCTCCGAGGCGCCGATCGCGTAGGCGCCGATTGCCAAGCCTTCAATGATCGAATGCGGGTCGCCCTCGAGGACGGAGCGGTCCATGAAGGCGCCCGGGTCGCCCTCGTCGGCGTTGCAGATCACATATTTCTGATCGGCGGCGTTTTTGCGGGCTAAACTCCATTTGAGGCCGGTCGGGAATCCCGCGCCGCCCCTGCCGCGAAGCCCGCTCGCCTTCATCTCTTCGATGACCTCCTCCGGCTGCATGGTCAGAGCCTTCCGCAGGCCCTGATACGCATCCATCGCCAGCGCCTCATTCAGAGACTCCGGATCGATGACGCCGCAGCGCGCGAGAACGATCCGGTGCTGCTTCTCAAAAAAACCTTCCTCGGCACAGGCATGATCGGTGGAGCGTACCGCATATTTATAGATAGGCGTTCCATGAAGGACATGCCATTCAAAAATCTCTTTGGCGGATTCCTCCGTCACATAGCCGTAGAGAGTGGTTCGCCCCTCCTCACGGATCTCGACCAGCGGCTCGGCATAGCACATGCCGCAGCAGCCGGTGCCGCCGAGTTCCGCCCTCACCTCCGGATGTTCGGCCAGCAGGGATTCGAGCACCGCGTAAATCTTCTTTCCGCCGGCGGCGATGCCGCAGCTTCCGAGCCCGACGACGATCTTCATTCCGCAGCCGCCTCCTCTCCGTGGGCATCCCGGAATTCCCGGACAATCTGCCGGGCCTTATCCGGAGTCAGCCTCCCGTAGACCTCCCCGTCGATCATCATGACCGGTGCAAGGGAGCAGCAGCCGAGGCAGGCAACGGTTGAGAGCGTATAGAACCCGTCCTCCGTGGTGCCGCCAAGCCCGACGTCCAGCTCGTCCTGCAGCGCGTCGCCGACCGTCTCCGAGCCGTTGACGTGGCAGGCGGTGCCGAAACAGAGCCGGATGCCGTGTTTGCCCATCGGCTGAAGGCGGAACTGGGCGTAAAACGTTGCAACGCCTAAAATCTCCGGAACCGGGATACCGGTCCGGTCGGAGAGGGCCTCTAAGATATCCGGCGGCAGCCAGCCATAGGCCTCCTGCAGTTTTTGCAGCAGCGGGATCAGCAGGCTTTTGTCGCCCGGATACTCCGCGAGAATCCGTTCAAAGGCCGCATAATACTCTTTTTCACTCCGGCAGCTCAAAGGAAGCCCCCCTTTTCGGCGATTGTCATTATCTTTCTATTGTAAAGGGCTCCATTTTCGGTGTCAAGGGAAGAAGGGATTTTTTCTCCGGCAAGCGGAAATGAAACCGGAAAAAAAGTGTGCCGTCCGTCTCCGCCCTTCCTCCGGAAGAAGCCCGTCTCCGGAGAGACCGCAAAAAAGGATTGAACCGCCTCGTGCGTTTCAAAATATGAAATTTTGGAGGTAAAAATGATGTCTATGCCTGATGTTCATCTTCAGGAGAAGTACGGTCTGTTTATCAACGGTGCGTGGAGGGATGCCTCCGACGGTGCAACCTTCACCACCAGATGCCCCGCGAGCGGCGAGCCGCTTGCACTCTGCGCGCAGGCCACCCGGGAGGACGTGGACGATGCGGAAAAAGCCGCCTGGGCCGCGTTTGAAACCTGGAAGAAGACCACGCCGAAGCAGCGCGCCGCCATCCTCAACAAGATCGCCGACCGGATTGACGAAAACAAGGAGCACCTCGCCATGGTCGAGACGCTCGACAACGGCAAGCCTATCCGCGAGACCAGGGCCCTCGACGTTCCGCTGAGCGCGGCACACTTTCGCTATTTCGCCGCCTGCATCCAGGCGGAGGAGGGCAGCGCCACCGTATTGGATGAGAAATACCTCTCCATCATCCTGCGTGAACCGATCGGCGTCGTCGGCCAGATCGTACCGTGGAACTTTCCGTTCCTGATGGCCGCGTGGAAGCTCGCCCCCGTGCTCGCAGCCGGCTGCTGCACCGTTTTTAAGCCCTCTTCCGACACGCCGCTTTCCGTGCTCGAATTCGCAAAGCTCATGCAGGATATCATCCCGGCGGGCGTCTTCAACGTCGTGACCGGCTCGGGCAGCAAGTGCGGCCAGTACATTCTTGAGCACAAGGGCTTCCGCAAGCTCGCGTTCACCGGCTCCACCGAGGTCGGCCACGCCGTGGCCGAGGCCGCCGCGGACCGCCTGATCCCCTCCACGCTGGAGCTCGGCGGAAAATCCGCCAACATCTTTTTCGACGACTGCAACTGGGAACAGGCCATGGACGGCCTGCAGCTCGGCATCCTCTTCAACCAGGGGCAGGTCTGCTGCGCCGGCTCCCGCGTTTTTGTGCAGGATACGATCTACGACAAATTCGTCGAGGAGGCCGTCAAGCGCTTCGACGCGGTCAAGGTCGGCCTCTCTTGGGAATCGGATACCCAGATGGGCTCCCAGATCAACGAGAAACAGCTTGAAAAAATCCTCAATTACGTCGAGATCGGCAAGGAGGAGGGCGCTGCTGTTGCCTGCGGCGGCTTCCGCATCACCGACGGCGAGCTTGCAAAGGGCGCCTTCATGCGTCCGACCCTGCTCGTCAACGTCACCAACGAGATGAGGGTCGCGCAGGAGGAAATCTTCGGACCGGTCGCCGTCGTCATCAAATTCCACGACGAGGGCGAGGTCGTCAGGATGGCCAACGACAGCTCCTACGGCCTCGGCGGCGCCGTCTGGACCAGGGATCTCAACCGCGCCATCCGCGTCGCCCGTGCCGTGGAGACCGGACGCATGTGGGTCAATACGTATAACCAAATCCCGGAGGGTTCCCCGTTCGGCGGCTACAAGGATTCCGGCATCGGCCGCGAAACGCACAAGGTCATCCTCGAACATTACACGCAGATGAAGAACATCATGATCAACCTCAGCGAAGCTCCCTCCGGCTATTATCCGGCCCCCTGAGCCATGCATGAGGAGGAGCGCATCTGTTTCCGCTATTCCTGCAGACTCTTCCCGGCCTGCGCCCGCGCGAGGGGCAAGGGCTGCTGCTGCGCGGAACTGGAATGGTACGACGAGGATACCCTCGCCCGCGCCGTGACGCCGGAGGAGTGCGGCGGGGAGACGTTCCCGCTGTTCGTTTTAAAGCAGGAATGAACGTCCGGCCCGTCCCATCTGGGGCGGGCCGTTTTGATTAAACGGTATTCGGAGCCCCCGCGCGCGGAAAAACATGCGGGTAAACGGCTTGCCTGGTCTATTGCCCTTTTTCTCGGAACGGGGATCCGGAACATCCGGTCGGGCGGCGTGCAGGAATTGCGCCAATTTTTATCGAACTGTAAACTTTCTTTGAATCCCCCGCTTCTGCTTGACTTCCCCAGAACCGGACACTAAAATGAGCACAAAGGAATGTTTGGAAATCCCATGTTCCTGAGAGAGATCGGAAGCTCTTTTTCCGTAAATTGAGAAAAAGCGTCCATACTTTAATAGAAAGAATCCCGCGCCCCCTGTGCCGGAATGGGAACCGGCAGGCCATCCCCCTCCGGGAATGCGGACTCCGCGGATTTATGCCGCAGGGCGCGGCCCGGCGGAGAACATCTTTCCGCTGCCGCCGGACTTTCGGCGCCGCGGAAAACAGGAAGAAAAAAGGAGGTGCCCCTCTGGAAAACAAACGCATCTGCCTGCTCAACGATTCGTTCCCGCCGCAGCTCGACGGCGTCGCGAACGCGATCGTGAACTATGCATCGATTCTTCAGAAAACCGGCACGGAGGTCACGGTCGGCATACCGGAATACCCCGGCGTGGAGGACCGTTATCCGTTCCCCGTTGTTCGTTATCCCAGCATCAATACCACCGAATGGCTCGGCTACCGGGCGGGATACCCGTTTACCATGGAGCCTGTGCAGGCACTCCGGAATTTTCGGCCGGACCTGATCCACTGCCACTGCCCCGTCATGTCGATGGTGATGGCGCGGACGCTGCGGGAGCTGACCGGGAAGCCGATCGTGCTCACCTATCACACAAAGTTCGATATCGACGTCGGCCGCGCCGTCCGCTCGGAATTCCTCCAGAAGGAGGCCCTCCGGATGCTCTGCAACAACATCGAGGCCGCGGACGAGGTCTGGACCGTCAGCCGGGGCGCCGGTGAAAACATGCGGAAACTGGGCTATCAAGGCGACTATCTCATCATGGAGAACGGCGTCGACTTCCCGAAGGGGCGCGTGCCGGATTCCGAGCTGCGGAAGCTGGACGACGAGTACGGCCTCGATCCCAAAAAGCCGCTGTTTCTGTTCGTCGGCCGCATGATGTGGTACAAGGGGATCCGCATCATTTTGGATGCGCTGAAAATGCAAAAAGAAAAGGGACTCGCCTTTACTGCCGTCTTTGTCGGCTCCGGGCTCAACTTAGAGGAAATTGTGGCGTACCGGGATTCCCTCTGCCTTCAGGCGGAATGCCTGTTCCCCGGGGCGGTTCAGGACCGGGAGCTGCTCCGCGCCTGGTACTGCCGGGCGGATTTGTTCCTGTTCCCCTCCACCTTCGATACGAACGGCATCGTCGTGAGGGAGGCCGCGGCCTGTGGGCTTCCGTCCGCGCTCGTGCGGGGAAGCTGCGCCGCCGAAGGCATCACGGACGGGGAAAACGGCCTCTTGGTTGAAGAAAACGCCGAATCCCTCGCCGCCGTGATCGGCGAAGTCTGCGGACATCCGGATGCCCTGCGCCGGATCGGCGAAAACGCGGCAACTCAGCTTTATATCTCCTGGGAAGACGCGGTCGCCAGAGCCGCCAACCGGTACGAATATCTGATTGAAAAATTTCAGGGCGGCATCCCGGAGCGGCCCGCGCTGAAATTCGACGGCATGTTTTCCGCGCTGGGCGGGCTGATCGGCGGCATGAGCAAGGTGCGGGAGGAGAGCGCCCGGCTCCGGATGAGATACCGGGAGCATCATTTTCCTTTCCGCGGGCGGTACCTCTGAGCGCGCTCCAATGGGGTGCGCAGAAGTTTCAAACAAAAATGGAGGCGGTTTCGCATGACAAGGCTCACCCAAAAGGCCGGCTCCCGCTATACGGCGGAGGATCCGGAGGCGGCCGTGCAGAAGCTCGGCAGAACCGAGGATCTCTACGACTCCCTGCTGGAGGAGCGGGAGGCCCTGTGCGAAAAAATCGCGCGGCTTCGTGCGGACGAAAAGACGAAGACCGTCTCCTTTCGCCAACTTCTCGGCGAGAAACTGATACTGGAAAATTTGATTGCGCGGTTCCGCATCCGGGACGCGGACTGACGCTTCGGAAAGGTGACGGCATGAAAAATCCCGAACTGTGGGTGGATGCTTCGGGCAGGATTGGGGAATTCCTCGATGCCGAGCCGGGTGCCGTAAAAATCGGGGCCCGCGAATGGCGCTCCGGCGGCGGCATTGTCCGCATCTTTCCGCTCAAACGCATGGAAGCGGACGGAAACGGCCCGCCGCGGGCACTGATTGTTTTCTATGGAGAAACAGATGCCGGTAAAGTGCATCGGAGCTTGATCGACCGGCTTTGGGAGCTCGTAGGCGGGCTCCGGTAAGAATGGGCAGGCGGGAAATCCCGCCGTTTTTTATTTCCCCGTTTTTTGGAAGAAAGAGGGGTTCCCCTCCGTTGCAGATTCCGCAAAAATCGTGTATAATAACTCGCAGAAGTCGAAAGGAGGCTGTTTTATGACGGAAGAGGAAAAATCGGCGCTGATCCCCGTTGATCGGCCGCTTTATACGATTGAAGAACAGATTCAAGATCTCCGGGTGGAGGATTTTCTCGCGAATTATTTCAACTTCAGCCGGTATTTTGCCTGCTGCCAGGGCTGCCCGAATTTTGGAAAGTACTGGACCTGCCCGCCCTTTAATTTCGACGTGGAGGATTACTGGCGCCAGTACCGGACGCTTCACGCCGTTGCGCGAAAGTATGTGATTGACCCGGAGACCGTGCAGAAGACGCTCTCTCCCGAGGAACTGAATTACCTGATGGAGACCGTCACCGTTCCGGAACGCCACAGGCTGACCGATTATCTGGCGAAGATGGAATGGGAGACGCCCGCTTCGCGCTACCTTTCCGCCGGCACCTGCGATTTCTGCGGCTATGGCAAATGTCTCCGGCTCTGCGGAAAGGAGTGCGTCCGCGGCTGCGACATGCATTACTCCATTGAATCCATCGGCGGCAGCGTCACCGAGCTGACCAAAGGACTGTTCGGCTACGACATCCTCTGGATCAAGGACGGGCACCTGCCTGAATACTTTTCTCTTGTTGGCGGCCTACTGCTGAAATAGCGGGCGGAGAACGGAAGAAACCGGCCTTTTCGACGCGAAATCCCTTGACAGGAACGACTGCGGTCGTTAAAATAAGAACATAATTTTATAGCCTTATCAAGAGTGGCTGAGGGACAGGCCCTTTGAAGCCCGACAACCTGCGGCGACGTGTGGTGCCAACTCCTGCGGAAATTCCGAAAGATGAGGATAAACGGCAGTTCTCTTTTTTTCGGGAGCTGCTTTTTTGTTTATCATAGAAGGGAGTACTCCATGGAAAAACCCATCCTCGTCTTTCAAACGGACTTTACTTATAAAGAAGGAGCCGTCTCCTCCATGCACGGCGTCGCAAAGTGCGTGGACCCGGAGCTGGAGATCTTCGACGCGAGCCACGAGATCCCGCATTTCGACGCCTGGAGCGCCAGCTATCGTCTCTGGCAGACGGTACGCTTCTGGCCCAAGGGAACCATCTTTGTCTCCGTCGTCGATCCCGGCGTCGGCACCGAACGGAAAGCCGCGGCTGTCCGCACGAAGGACGGCTACTATATCATTACGCCGGATAACGGCACCCTGACGCACATCGCCGCCTACCACGGCATCGCGTCGCTGCGTCAGATCGACGAATCTTACCACCGCCGGCCCTCCAGCGAAGGCTCAAGCGTCTTCGACGGCCGCGACCTCTTTGCCTATGCCGCCGCGAGGCTCGCCGCCGGGCAGATCGTCTTTGAGGAGACCGGCCCGGAATACCCGGAATCCGAGCTCGTTCGCTTCCCGCTGCCGGAGGCTTCCGCGGACGCCGACGGTACGCTGCACGGCTATTTTGAAATCGGCGACCCCAACTTCGGCAACCTCTGGAGCAACATCACCGCGGCCGATTTTGAGCACGCCGGGATTCGCGAGGGCGACCTGTTGATGCTCGAGATCGCGCACGAGGGAGCGCCGGTGCTCACGGCGGAGGTGCCGTTTGCAAAGACCTACGGCTCGGTGGAAAAGGGCGCTCCCCTGCTCTACGTCAACGAGCTGCTTCGGATTTCGATGGCCCTGCGGGAGGACAACCTGATGCAGAGCATGGCGCTCGGCTTCGGACCCTCGTGGACCGTCACCGTCAGAAAAGCCGGATAAAAAGCCGACATTTGTCTTCCCGACAAGGAAGGATGGATCATGAAAGCTCCGATTGTGTTTCAAAGCGACTTCGGCCTGACCGACGGCGCCGTCGCGGCCATGTACGGCGTGACCCTCACCGTCGACTCCGAGCTCCGCATCTTCGATCTCACGCACGACATCACCCCCTACAACATCTGGGAAGCCTCCTACCGCCTCTTTCAGGCGATCGAATACTGGCCGGAGGGCACCGTCTTTGTCTCCGTCGTCGACCCCGGCGTCGGCAGTTCCCGCAAGAGCGTCGCCGCAAAAACAAAGGACGGCCGCTACATCGTGACGCCGGACAACGGCACTCTGACGCATGTAAACAAATACATCGGCATCGCGGCGATCCGGGAGATTGACGAGAGCCGCCACCGCCGTGAAAACACCCAGTACAGCTACACCTTCCACGGGCGGGACGTCTATGCCAACACCGGCGCGAAACTGGCCTCCGGACAGATTGCCTTCGAAGAAGTCGGCCCGGAACTGCCTTTGGACCAAATCCTTGAGCTGCCCTGCGGCGAGGTGATCACGGGAAAAGGCTTTGTCACCGGCTGCATCGACATCCTGGATGTCCGCTTCGGGAGCATCTGGACCAACATCACCCGCGAAGAATTCGAGGCCGCCGGCTTCTGTTACGGCGACCGGGTAGGGACCACGATCTCCAACAACTCCACCCTCGTCTACCAAAATAACATCCTCTATGGCCATTCCTTTGCGGATGTGCGCATCGGGGAACCGATCCTCTATATCAACTCCCTCTACCGCATGGCCGCGGCCATCAACCAGGGCTCGTTCGCGGGGGCTTACCGCATCGGGACCGGCACCAACTGGCGCATCATCTTCAGCCAGCCGTAATCTCGTTTTTCCGCATGCGGAGGCATGTTTTATATCATTCGCCAACTGACATAACCATCGACTGGGGGTACTTACAAAATGGAAAAGAAATCTGTCGGCAAACTTCTCATCGGAGAATGGAATACCCGCACCATCGTCGCCGTCGCGATCGGCGCCGCCCTGTTCGGCGTTCTGATGGTCTGGGGCTCCATCCCGGTCTTCACCAACACCTACCTGACGACCGCCATGATCATTCCGGTCATCGTCGGGGCCCTGTTCGGCGCGCTTCCGGCCTGCATTGCCACGCTCGTCGGCAACTGCCTCGCCGACCTGATCGGCGGCTGGGGGTTCTGGTTTGACTGGTCCATCGGCAACGGCGTCCTCGGCTTCTGCATCGGCCTGCTCCCGCTCTACGGCGCGAGAATCAAGGAAGGCATCTTCACCGTGAAACACGCGATCATCTACGCGGTCATCGCCGTCCTCGGCAATTCCGTCGCGTTCGGCATCGTCACACCGGTCATGACCTCCCTCTTCTACTCCACCGACCTCGAGATCACGTTCCTGCAGAGCTTTGCATCCTGCATCTCTAACTCCGCCGTGCTGATCATCGTCGGCATCCCGCTGCTCTTCATCCTTGCCAGGCGCAACGCCAAACGCAACAACCTGACGGAAGAGGAATAATTCCCCGGACCCCAATCAGCCCTCCGGCGGAAACCCGGAGGGCTGATTTTTGGGAAACAGATAAAACAGGGCAAAACCCACGCCCGTTTATTTATAAAGGATTTCGCCTTATTTTATCTGCTTTCGGCAGTATTACCGAAGGGAGTCTTGTCATGGAACGCAGACCCGTCATCGAATTCCGGAATTTCAGTTTTAAATATAAAATCCAGAAACAGCCGACGCTCCAGAACATCAACCTCACGATCTACGAGGGGGAAAAGGTGCTGCTGCTCGGCCCTTCCGGCTGCGGTAAATCCACCCTTGCCAGCTGCATCAACGGCCTGGTCCCGTTCTCCAATGAGGGCGAGATCACCGGCACCTGCCTGGTCAACGGGCGCGATACGCGGAAACTTTCTATCTTCGAGCTGTCGAAAGAGGTCGGAACCGTTCTTCAAGACAGCGATGCGCAGTTCGTCGGCCTCTCCGTCGGCGAGGACATCGCCTTCGCCATGGAAAACGAAATGACGCCCCGGCCGAAGATGCTCGGGGAAGTGGACCGCCTCGCCGGCATCGTGCAGATGCGGGATTTCCTTGCGGAGCTGCCGTTTAATCTTTCCGGCGGGCAGAAGCAGAAGGTCACGCTGGCGGGCGTCCTCGGGGACAACGTCAACATCCTGATCTTCGACGAGCCGCTGGCCGCCCTCGACCCGCAGATGGGCGTCACAACCATCGACCTGATCGACCGGATGTCCAGAGAGACCGGCAAGACCGTGCTCATCATTGAGCACCGCCTCGAGGACGTGCTCTACCGCCCGGTCGACCGCATCCTTCTGATGGGCGAGGGCTGCATCCTTGCGGATCTTACGCCGAATGAACTGCTGACCTCCTCCCTGCTGGAGGAAAACGGCATCCGCGAGCCGCTCTATCTGACCGCGATGAAATATGCCGGCTGCGACATCCGCGGCAACCCCACCCTCTGCGACATCGAGCACCTTTCGCTCTCCGACGGCGACCGGAAAAAGCTCCTCACTTTCTTCCGCGCAAAGACGGAAAAACGGGAAAAACATCCGGGCGCGGAGACTCTCCGCCTTGAGGATGTGACCTACGCCTACGAGCCCGGCAAGGACGTCGTCAGGGGGCTTTCGCTGATGGTCCGGCAGGGTGAGCGCATCGCCGTGATCGGCAAGAACGGCGCGGGAAAATCCACGTTTGCCCGCCTCGTCACCGGAATCAGCCGCCCGCAGCGCGGAGCCGTTTATATCGACGGCAGAGATTCCCGGAAAATGACTATCCGGGAGATCGGCGAGCGCGTCGGCTACGTCATGCAGACGCCGAACCAGATGCTCGTCAACGACATCATCAAAAACGAAGTGGAAATGGCGCTGCGGCTCCGGAAACTGCCGGAGGAGGAGATCCGGGAGCGCTCGGAGGCCGCGATGAAGGCCTGCGGCATCTTCAAGATGCGCAACTGGCCGGTCGACGCGGTCAGCTACGGCCAAAAAAAGCGCATTACGGTCGCCTCGATCATCGCGCTCGGCCCGGATACGATCATCCTCGACGAGCCGACCGCCGGCCAGGACTACCGCCACTACACCGATTTCATCGAATTCATCAACCGCCTGAACTCCGAATACGGCAAGACGATCATCTTCATCACCCACGACATGCATCTCGCCATCGAGAACACGGAGCGGGCGGTCGTCTTTGCGGACGGCGAGATCATCGCGGACAACTCGGTCTACTCCGTGCTCTCCGACGACGAGATCATCCGGCACGCCAACCTCAAGCAGACCTCGCTCTACCTTCTGGCCAAAAAACTGGGGCTTCCGCCGGAACAGTTCATCGAGCACTTCATCGACTATGAGCAGAATCTAAAAGCCGGTGCCTCGGAGGAACCCGCGGCGGGCTTCTCCGCGGAAACTTCCGGGGAAGAACTTCCGGCAGAGGAGGTGCGTTCGCATGAATAACCGCTTCGTCATCAACTACACGCCGGGCACCACCACGCTCCATAAGCTCAACGGAAGAACCAAGGTTCTGGCGCTGATCGTGATGATGGTCGCCGTCATCTCCACCTTCGACGTGCGGCTGCTGCTGCCGATCTTTTTGCTCTGCATGGCCTGCACCGCCTCGATGAAGCCGAATTGGAAACCGATCCTGATCATGCTGGGATTTCTGTTCCTCATGAACGGCATCATCGGCTCGCTGATGATCTGGCTGATCAAACCCGCCTCCGGCCTCACCTACGTCGCCCCGACCGAGCAGATCCTCTGGCAGTTGAGCAGCCATTTTTACCTCAGCAAGGAGCTGCTCTGGTATGTCGGCATCATGTTCTTTAAACGCGTTGTCTCCTTTTCCGTCGCGATCACGTTCGTGCTGTCGATCACACCCTCCGAGCTCGCCGCCGGGCTTAACGGCATCGGCCTGCCCTACAAGGCGGCGATCATCTTCTCCCTCGCCTTCCGCACTATTCCGGACATTGCCCGCGATTTTACGGATATCCGGAACTCGATGCAGATGCGGGGCCTCGAACTGGACAGCAAAAGGATCTCCCTCCGGAAGAAGCTGCGCCAGTATGTGCTGATGCTGATCCCGCTGATCACCTCCAGCTTCGGGAAGGTGGAGATGATCGCAAACTCGATGGATCTGCGCGGCTTCGGCAAGTGCAGGAAACGCACCTGGTACTGTGAGCATACGCCCACCAGGGCCGATTATGCGGTCCGTATCTTTACGGCCGCCCTCATGGTGCTCACCGCTTTGTATATCATCTTCTGTAGGAATCTTTACGCGCCGGTCTACGACTACTGGTGCCCCTGGGTATCGAATGCGGTTTCCGGCTACCTCTTTTAAACAAAGAAAGGATCTTCTTCATGCCGTTTGAACACGTTGTCGTCCATATCCCCCACAGTTCCGTTTTTATTCCGGAAGACTACCGGAGCACCATCGTCCTCGACGACGAGATGCTTTCCCGGGAGATCATCGCCATGACCGACGCCTTCTGTGATGAACTGTTTGGCTGGGACGAGGAATTCCCGGTCCGCATCCTCTGCCCTGTGAGCCGCCTTATCTGCGATGTGGAGCGTTTCCGCAGCGATCAGGATGAGTGCTGCGCGCAGAAGGGGCAGGGCCTGATGTACCTGCGCGGCGTGGACTACAAAAAGATCCGCGATTACGACGAAACCCTTCGCAACCGGATTCTGGCGGAGTTTTACGACCCACACCACGCGCGCCTCACCGCGGCCGTGGATCAAGCGCTTGAGACTTGCGGCCGATGTACCATCCTGGATGGGCATTCGTTCTCTTCCTCTCTGCCTGTCCTGCCGATCAGCCTTTTTGATCTGCCGGATTTCTGCATCGGCACCGACCGCTTCCACACGCCGCCCGCCCTGCGCACGGCGATGGCCGAGGCCTGCCGGGAGCACGGCTATTCCGTAAAGATCAACTTTCCCTATTCCGGAACCATCACGCCGATGAAACACTACGGCACGGACAACCGCGTGCTGAGCGTCATGGTGGAGGTCAACCGGAAGCTCTATTTGAATGAGCGGACCATGACGAAGTCGGACGGCTTTGAAAAAACAAAAGAGATGTGCCGTGTGCTGATGGAAACCGCCGCCCGCTTCGGCGAAGGCAAAACGACGGAGGAAATATGGAGACCGTAACCCTTGATGCGCGGAATTTTCCGATGATCTACGCGGATATGGAGCTTCAGTTCCCGCCCGATGAGCTCAAGCCGATGCCCTACATGCAGAAGCTGTTTGACCGCGGCGTCAATTCCGGCTTTCTCGTGCCGGATAAGGACGGCTTTCAGGCCTATGCTTTGTTCATCCGCGCCGGGGACCCGGATTTTCAGCTCCTGGATTATTACGCCATCCGAAAAGATCTGCAGGGGAAGGGCATCGGCAGCGCCCTGATGCGGCAGATTCGGGAGGAGATGTCCTGCCGGTGGCTGCTGCTGGAGGTCGAGGACCCGGAGTACGCGGCGGACGAGGCCGATCTCGCCGTGCGGAACCGCCGTCTCGCATTTTATTTCCGCAGCGGGCTCACCGACACCGGCGTCCGCGTCTTTCTGTTCGGCGTGCATTACGTCATCTTGGTCCTGCCGAAGAACGGAGCCCCCTGCACCCGGCAGCAGGCCTGGGACGGCCTCGCGGAGCTCTACCGGAACTGCATTCCTCCCGAGAAGATGCCGAATTTTGATCCGCACAGCGTGATCTTCTGACGCATCCGTCCTTTTAATCAAAAAATAAGCGTAAAAAAAGCCCGGAGAACCGGGCTTTTTATTTTTTATTCTGTAAAAGAATCCGCCGGAACAGAATCTCCGCGCGGCATCCGGTCACCGGCAAAGCCGCGCCGAAAATGCTGCGGAAAACATCCCGCCGCAGGAAAATTTCTCTGCGTCATCGAGCAGGAACCCCCTGCGCTTATAATCTCTGTTCGGGGGATTTTGCCTTTTGCGAAACGGTTTTTTTCTTCCGGTAGACGATCAGCCAAAGCGGAAGGGCGAGGGCGATGCCGCCGTAGACATCCAGAATGGAGTGCTGTTTGAGGAATACGGTGGAGGCGCAGATCAGGATGCACAGCACCACGGCCGGCAGCCAGTAGCGCTTTAGAACCCGATTATGAAAGACGGCCCCGGTCGCGGCGATGGCGCCGACGACGTGCATGCTGGGGAAGACGTTGGTGCAGGTATCCACGGAATAGATCATCCGCACCATCTCCGTAAATAGATTCTCCCTCGGGAAGACCTCGGGCCGGAGATTCTGCCCGTTCGGAAACAAGAGGCAGATCAGCAGCGAGGCGAACATCCCGCCGAACAGAAAAGTCATGAATTTCTTGAAGCCGGCCCCGTCCTTAAAAAGCAGGTACAGCCCCACGAAGAGCAGGCAAAACGCCCAGATATAATAAATCGGGGCGAACCACTCCAGAAACGGGATCTTGTCGTCGAGCGGCAGATAGGAGACCCAGTAATCCGTGTTCTCCCCCACCACGGCTTCCGTCGCGAAATAGCTCGCCATATAGACCGGAAACAGCAGCGCATACCAGGCGTGCGGATTCCGGCTCAGCCATTCCCTGAATGCTTGCGTGAGGTGTTTCATATGCATATCCGTCCCTGTAGCCCGGGCGCAGGCCCGTGAATTTTCCGGGGCTTGCCCCCAGAGAAGTTTATGATACCATAACGCTGTTGCGTTATGGTATCATTGGCCATCGCCGTGGGCGGAGCGCCACAGGCGGCCATAAAATCACGGTATAATAGCCGTCATGCGGCTATTATATCATAAAATATTTTTTCTCAACAGATAGCCGAGAAAAGTTTACATTTGCGAAGCGCTCCGCGGTTTTCGCCGTACGCCATTTTTTCTCGGAGAAGCACCTGTATTTGGCAAAGCGCCGAAGAATTGCATCCAGCGTTTCTCCATCCGCCCATCCGGAGCTCTCGTTCTTCGCGGATGCGGAATCTCCATAGGATCCGCCCCACATGGGAATGTCCCGTTCCCCGCCGCGCCGGCAGCGGGGCAGAAACCGCCGCCCGGATCGCCGCAGACCGGGATCCGGGGCTCCCGCGAAATCTTCCACTTCGTTTTGTGTGGGGCGC
>CAYMNV010000018.1:6162-37514 GCA_964391915.1 uncultured Oscillospiraceae bacterium | reverse complement strand
TGGTCGGAGTGGCGGGACTCGAACTCGCGGCATCCAGCTCCCAAAGCTGGCGCGCTACCAACTGCGCTACACCCCGGCATATATGGGCTTCCCCGGGTTCTTGCCCGGAGACAGTCTGCCCAAATATTATACCCAGCGGCACCCATTTTGTCAATTTGATTAAAATCCGGCATTTCCGCCCATACTTCCGAATAAATAAAGGCGGGAGGCGACAACATGAAAACGCTGTTCAGAAAGGAAGAGCCGGAACTTCTGCTCCGCAGAAAAAGAGCCGAGGAACTCCGGCAGGAAATGGAGGCGCTGGAAGAGGAAATGAAGAGAACGGATGCGCTGTTCAATCTTGCCGCGGACGAGGACCTGGTCGATTCGTTTATCTACGAGCGCAGCGCCCAGGTGGCCCGAATGAATTACCTGCTGCGGCTGGCCAAGGAGACCTGCGGAGCCTGATCACAAATAAATTTTGATGCTCATGCCATCTTTTGACGCAAAAAGGCGCCCTGCAGCCAGCGGGGCGCCTTTTTGCCGAACAAAATATCAAGATGTATGGAGGAATCTCAATAAGCGACGCCCTGAGCGATCATGGCATCCGCAACCTTGCGGAAGCCGGCAATATTCGCTCCGGCAACCATGTCGCCTTCCATGCCGTACTGCTTCGCCGCGTCGCAGCAGGCGGTATAAATGTGCTTCATAATGTCGTCGAGCTTCTGGTCGACTTCCTCGAAGCTCCAGCTCAGGCGGATGGAGTTCTGGGTCATCTCAAGCCCGGAGGTCGCGACGCCGCCGGCGTTTGAGGCCTTGCCCGGCGCGTAAAGGATGCCCGCCTCTTTATAAGCGGCGATGGCTTCCGGCGTATTCGGCATGTTGGAGCCTTCTGCGACGCACCAGCCGCCGTTTGCGAGGATCGCCTTTGCAGATTCGCCGTCGATCTCGTTCTGCGTGGCGCAGGGCAGGATGATGTCCGCCTTGACGTCCTTCCACATGTTCTTCGCGCCCTCGACATATTTGGCGGTCGGGACGTATTTCGGGTACTCCCGCAGGGAGATGCGGTGCAGGTAGAGATCCTCGACGACTTCAAACTTGATACCGGCCGGATCGTAGGCGTAACCGGTGGAGTTGCTCTGCGCGACGACGAGGCCGCCGAGCTGCGCCGCCTTCTGGTTGGCGTAGGTGCCCACGTTGCCGGAGCCGGAGATGATGACGCGGCTGCCCGCGAAGGATTTGCCCTTGCCGGCAAGAAGCTCTCTGGTGAAATAGCACAGACCGTAGCCGGTAGCCTCGGTTCTCGCAAGGGAGCCGCCGAACGGAATGCCCTTGCCGGTCAAAACGCCGGTCCACTCATTCTGCAGGCGCTTGTACTGGCCGAACATGTAGCCGATCTCCCTGCCGCCGGTGCCGATGTCCCCGGCCGGAACGTCGGTGTCGGGTCCGATATGCTTTGCAAGTTCCGTCATGAAGCTCTGGCAGAAACGCATGACCTCGCTGTCGGATTTGCCGGCCGGGCTGAAGTCGGAGCCGCCTTTGCCGCCGCCCATCGGAAGGCCGGTCAGGCTGTTTTTAAAAGTCTGCTCGAAGCCGAGAAACTTGATAATGGAAAGGTTGACGGAAGGATGGAGCCGGAGGCCGCCCTTATATGGACCGATGGCGCTGTTGAACTGGACGCGGTAGCCGCGGTTGACCTGCACCTTCCCGGCGTCATCCACCCACGGAACGCGGAACTCGATCACGCGCTCAGGCTCGACCATGCGCTCCATAATGCCCCAGCGTTCAATATTCGGATCCTGCTCGACGACGGGTTCCAGCGAGGCAAATACCTCGTGGACCGCCTGAAGGAATTCCGGCTCGTTGGGGTTCCTTCTTTCGGTGTCTTCGTAGACTTTTTGCAGATAGGCGTTTGTGAATGACATAGTTTTCGCTCCTTCTTGTCTGGATTCCGGCCCGCCGGGCGCAAACTGCGGGAGCAAGCACCTTTTGGGCAAAAATTACTTTTTTTATTATATGCTCGTCTTTTTCAAAATGCAAGTTCTATTTTTAAAAAATTCGTTTTTTTCAGATTTGACAGGGCATGCATTTTGAGATATACTTGAATTCCGTGAGCGGGATGGACGGCAGCGTATGAGCGCCGAAAAGCGCCATATGAGGAAAGTCCGGGCTCCAAGGGCAGGGATAGCTGCTAACGGCAGCCGGGGGCAACCCTAGGGAAAGTGCAACAGAGAGATACCGCCGTCCGATTTTTTCGGGCGGTAAGGGTGGAAAGGCGAGGTAAGAGCTCACCGTTCCCTCCGGTAACGGAGGGAACCTGTAAACCCTATCCGGAGCAACACCGTACAGGAGATCCGAGGCCGGCCCGGCCTCCTCCGCAAAGGTGGCGTCAGCCGCACGGGCGACCGGCGGCGAAGATAGATTGTCGTCATACTACAAAACCCGGCTTATATGCCCGGTCACGGATTCAAAGAGCCTTCCGGGGCTCTTTTTTTCTTGCCGGAATCTGCCCCGGCCCCCGAACCCGGAAATTTCATTTAATAAAGGTAAAATAGCAAAGAGGAGAAACGTGCTCCCCCCGGCGTCCGATTCCGAAGGAAAAAGCCCCGGTTTCCGCCGGAATAAATTCACTTTCCCCGGCCGGATGAAGTGCATTCCGTCTTGATATGCCCCCGGAATCGGACTATAATGATAGTATATCCGGAAAGGGGGAGTGCCATGAGGGCCCTGTATTACGACAATCGGACCAAGAGCGTCCTTTTCCGCAGCGACGCCCCGATCCCGGAGCCGGAGGAGGACGAATCCTTGATCCGCATCCGCGTCGCGGCCGTCTGCAGCACGGACAAAGAGATCATCAAGGGGTACAAGCCGGATTTCCGCGGCGTGCTGGGGCATGAATTTGTGGGCACCGTCGAAAAATCCGGCGACGCCTCCCTGATCGGCAGACGGGTGGTCGGCGAGATCAACGCCGGCTGCGGCGAATGCGTCTACTGTAAAACCGGACGCGAAAAACACTGCCTTCGCCGCAGATGCATCGGCATCGCCGCCAAGGATGGCTGCTTCGCCGACTACATGACGATCCGGACAAGCTGTCTGCATGTGGTCCCGGACGATATGCCGGACGAGGTCGCCGTCAACACCGAACCGCTGGCCGCCGCCTTTTGCATTCCGGAACTTGCGCATATCCGGCCCTCCCAGCCCGTTGCGGTCGTCGGGGACGGCAGGCTCGCTTTCCTCTCTGCGCAGGTGCTCGCCCTGACCGGCGCGGAGGTCGTTGTCTACGGCCTCTCCCCGCAAAAGCTCGAGAATTTCCGCCCGTTCGCGCGGATCTCCCACGAGCCGGACGAGACCTTTGAGACCGTTGTCGACTGCTCGGGGAGCCCATCCGGTTTCGACACCGCGCGGAAGATCGTCCGCGCCGGCGGCCGGATCATTCTCAAGAGCACCTATGCCGGCGATTTTCCGAATAATCTCAGCGACCTCGTCGTCAACGAGATCACCGTCGTCGGCAGCCGGTGCGGACCGTTCCCGCCGGCCCTGCGGCTGATGGAGCGCGGCCTGATTCGGCTCCCGGAGATCCGGCTCTTCCGACCGGAAGACTGGGAAGAGGCACTCGGCTCCTCCGCCTTTAAATCCGGATTTGATTACCGCTTGTGAAACTTGCGTAAATTTTGTTGAAAAAACGCATCAAATTTTGACGGCAAATTGAAATCATGCACAAAAATCGAGTTCCTCACTTGTTTGTATTTATGAAATGGTGTATGTTAGTGTTGCAGTTTTTCCGTGTAACCCAAAACACAATTTAAAAAAAGGAGAACGAATATGAAAAAACTGTTTGCCCTGATTCTTGCACTTGTTATGGTATTCGCCCTTGCTGCCTGCGGCGGCACCACCGAGGAATCCACTCCGGAGGAGAGCGAGCCCGTTTCTGAAGAACCTTCTTCCGAAGCCGAGCAGCCCGTCGAGCCCCTTAAGATCGCGATCGTCTCCAGCCCGTCCGGCGTAGACGACGGAAACTTCAACCAGAACATCTACGAAGGCGTCGTCAAATTCTGCGAAGACAACGGCAATGCCACAGTGACTCCGGTTCAGGAGACCACCGGTGATACCTCCGCCGCCCTTCAGGCTGTGGCCGACATCGTCGCCGATTATCCGGTGATCGTCTGCAACGGCTTCCAGTTCTCCGGCATCGGCGCCATCGCCGCCGAGAACCCCGACACCACCTTCATCCTGATCGACGCGTTCCCGTCCGACGCGACCGGCGCCGAAGTCACGCTCGACAACGTCTATGCCTGCCAGTACCTTGAGCAGGAAGGCGGATTCCTCGCCGGCGTTGCGGCGGCCATGACCACCACTTCCGGCAAGGTTGCCTCCGTTCACGGGGTTGCCTATCCTTCCAACGTCAACTATCAGTACGGATTTGAATCCGGCGTCAACTATGCCAACGCCCATTACGGCACCACCGCCCAGGTCGTCGAGATCGCCGCTTACGGCAGCTCCGACGTCACCGGCGTGGCCGTCGGCGGCAACTATGTCGGCTCCTTCGCCGACCCGGCCACCGGCAAAGTCATCGGCGAAGCCCTGATCGCGGAAGGCTGCGACATTCTCTATGCCGCTGCCGGCGGCTCCGGAAACGGAGTTCTTACCGCCTGCAAAGAAGCCGGCCTCTGGTTCATCGGCTGCGACTGCGACCAGTATGACGACGGCGTCAACGGCGACACCAACGTCGTGCTGACCTCCTCCCTCAAACGCATGGATACCACCGTCTACGACAGACTCAACGAGTATGTCGCCGGCACCCTTACCGGCCAGAACGTCTATCTGAGCGCCGTTCAGGGCTACACCGGCATCGTCACCGCGGAAGGCCGTCAGCAGCTCTCCGCCGAGGCGCTTACCGCTCTGGATGAGTGCTTCGCCAAGATCGTCGCCGGCGAGATCGTCCCGGCCTCCAACTTCAACGGCTATACGCCGGAAGAGTTCCCGGGCCTCTGATTTCGAGACAGGCATGGGATACCCCGTGAAAACGGGGTATCCCTTTTTCCTTTTTTACAAAACAGGAGGGCGCGCATGGAAGAAAGCAGCGAATACATCGTCGAGATGCGGCACATCACGAAGAAATTCCCCGGCATCGTCGCAAACGACGACATCAGCCTCGGCATCAAAAAAGGGGAGATCTTCGCCCTTCTCGGCGAAAACGGGGCCGGCAAATCCACGTTGATGAGCATGCTCTTCGGCATGTACGAGCCGGATGAGGGCGAGATCTGGGTCCGCGGAGAAAAGGTGCGCATCACTTCCCCGCGCTTTGCCACTCAGCTCAACATCGGCATGGTGCATCAGCATTTCAAGCTGGTCTCCAACTATACCATCACGGAAAACATCATTCTCGGGCTGGAACCGGAAAAACGGGCCGGCATCCTGCCCATCGTCGATATCAAGGGCGCGGATAAAAAGGTCGCCGCGCTCTCGAAACAGTTCGGCCTCGAGGTGGAACCCACAAAAGTCATCGAAACCGTCAGCGTCTCCACCCAGCAGCGCGTCGAAATCCTGAAAATGCTCTACCGCGAGGCGGAGATCCTGATTTTCGACGAGCCGACCGCCGTCCTGACGCCGCAGGAGATCGATTCTCTGCTGGAGATCCTGCGGGAGCTGCGCCGCGGCGGCAAGACCATCATCCTGATCACGCACAAGCTCGAAGAGATCAAAAAAGTTGCCGACCGCTGCGCGGTGCTCTGCCGCGGCAAACTCGTCGGCCTGCTGGACGTCGCGTCGACCTCGACCAGAACGATCGCCAGCATGATGGTCGGCCATGAAGTCAACTTTGAACTCGAAAAAAGCGCGCCGGATTTCGGAAAGGAAGTCCTCCGCGTCTCTCATATGACCGTCAAAAACCGGGACGGCTTCCCGGTCGTCAAGGACGTATCCTTTTCAATCCGCGGCGGCGAGATCTTCGCGGTCGCGGGCGTTTCCGGCAACGGGCAGGAGGAGATCGCCGACGCCGTCGCCGGCATCATTCCGCTCGCGGACGGCACCCTCACGATGAACGGTGAGGACATCACCCGCCTCGACGTGCGCAGCCGCACCGAGGCCGGCATGGCCTATATCCCGGAGGACCGCCAGAATACCGGACTCGTGCTCGATATGAGCCTTGCCGAGAACCTCTCCCTCAAAAATTATTATCAGGAGCCCTACTGCATCAAGGGCATCCTCCACCCGGAGGAATTCGACAAAAAAGGCGAGCACCTGATCGCCGAATACGACATCCGCAGCGGCCAGGGCATCCGCACGCAGGTGCGCTCGATGAGCGGCGGCAACCAGCAAAAGGCCATCGTCGCCCGCGAGATCGAGATGGATTCCACGCTGATGATTTTCGTGCAGCCGACCCGCGGCCTCGACATCGGCGCCATCGAAAACATCCACCGGCAGATCCTCGCCGAGCGCAGCAAGGGCCGCGCGATCCTGCTCGTCTCCCTTGAGCTCGACGAAATCATGCAGCTCGCGGATACCATCGGCGTCATCTACAACGGCGAACTGCGCAAGACCGCTCCGGCCGAGACCATGACCAAGGACGAGGTCGGACGGTACATGATGGGGGTGAAGGAAGAATGAAACGCGTCGGAACCGCACTGCGGAAGGCATTCGTCTTTTTGCTTGGCGACGAGAAGCGCCAGAAGATCAGCATCCCGCTGTTTTCCATCCTGATCAGCCTCATCGTCGGCGCCGCCGTCTACCTGATCCTTGAGGTCAGCCCCTGGGATGCCCTGCTGAGCTACCTGCGCGGCTGCGGGCTGTGGCCGAAGCTCAAATATCCGGGCAGCAAGAGCGTCTTCACCGATTTCATGAGCTTTCTCGACGCCTGGACGCCGATGATCTTCGCCGCGCTGGCCGTCGCCGTGGCCGCCAAGGCAGGTCTTTTCAACATCGGCGTGTCGGGCCAGATGCTGATCGCCGGCTTCAGCGCCACCGTGCTGGTCGGCTACAGCGAGCTGCCGGCCTATCTTGCGAAACCGGCCGTACTGGTCGTCGGCCTCGTTGTGGGCGCGGCCGCCGGCTCCGTCATCGGCCTGCTCAAATACCGGTTCAACATCAACGAGGTCGTCTCGGCCATCATGCTCAACTATATCTTCAATTACGTCATCAGTTTCTTTATCTACTATAAATTCGTCGACCCGGTCTCCCGCCAGTCGAAGTATGTGACCGACGCCTCCCGCCTGACGCTGCAGAACGTCGCGTTCGGCGACGTCAAGACCGTCTTGCCGCTGGCGTTCCCGCTCGCCGTGCTCATGGCGTTTGCCGTGCGCTTCTTCCTAAGCCGCACGAAAACCGGGTTTGAGATGAAAACCGTCGGCCTCAATTCCAAGGCCGCCAAATTCGCCGGCATCCGCGTCGGCAAAAGCATCGTGCTCGCCATGACGCTTTCCGGCGCGCTCTCCGGCCTCGCAGGCGTTGCGTATTACCTCGGCTATTTCAGCTCGATTCAGCCGCGGGTGCTGATCTCCACCGGCTTCGACGCCATCGCGGTCTCGCTGCTCGGCAACTCCGATCCGGTCGGCATCCTTGCCTCCTCCTTCCTGATCACGATCCTCTCGAAGGGCAGCACCTACATGAGCTCCTCCGTCGGCGTCGATCAGGATATCGCCTCCCTGATCATCGGCATCATCCTGCTGTTCTCCGCCTGCGGCGCGTTCATCCGCTACCGCTGGACGAAAGAGAAGGAACGGCTCGATGAGGCGGCCGGAAAAGCGGAAAGGAGCGAACGCGTATGAATACGATCATCACCGACGGGCTTGCCTTTGCGCTTCCTCTCTTCATCATGGCAATCGGCGGCATCTACAGCGAGCGCAGCGGCATCACGAACCTCGCGGTCGAGGGCTTTCAGGGCTTCGGCGCATTTGTCGGCGCCCTGGTGGTCACGCTCGCCGCGGGCGTCTTCCCGAGCGGCTCGACCGGCACGATGTTTGCGGCGATGCTGTTTTCCGCCGTCGGCGGAGCGCTCTTTGCCGTCATCCACGCGATTCTCTGCGTCAATTTCAAGGCCAATCAGGTGATCTCCGGCGTCGTCATCAACATCCTTGCGATGGCGCTGACCGGCTTTTTGACCTCCCAGATCAACGGTGCCGTCACCGGCGCATTCACGGATAAATTCCAGCTCGGCGCCTGCAACCGGCTTACTTGGGCGGCGCTCAGCGAAGTGCCGGTTCTCGGCGGCTTTTTCACCAACATCTATCCGTTTGAGTTCGTCATCCTCCTTGCCGCGCTGATCGCCTATTATGTGCTTTACAAGACGCCGTTCGGCCTGCGCCTGCGCGCCTGCGGCGACAACCCGCACGCGGTCGACGCGGCCGGCGCAAACGTTTCAAAGATCCGCTTCCTCGCGGTGATGATCTCCGGCGGGCTCTGCGGGATCGGCGGCATCTGCTTTGCCTACTCGATCTCCACCTGCTTCAGTTCCAGCATCTACATGGGCTACGGCTACCTTGCCATCGCCGCCCTGATCTTCGGAAACTGGAAGATCCTGCCGACCTTCGGCGCCTGCCTGCTCTTCGGCTTTGCGCGGAGCGGCGGCTACAAGCTGGTGCAGATTCTCGGCCTGCAGAGCATCTTCTCCGACCTCATCATGACGCTGCCCTACGTCGTCACGCTGCTGCTGCTGGTCTTTTTCTCCGGCAACAACCGCGCGCCGCGGGCACTGGGCGAAATTTACGACAAGGGAAAGCGGTAAGCAAATCCTATCGCAAAACCGAAGCGGACGCCCCCGCGGGAGAGCCGAAAAACGGCAGACCCGCCCTCCGGCCGTCTTGCGGAAACTTCGGACGTCAAAAGCCGGGTACGCCCGCTCCCCCGGGAGATTTCCTTAGGAAGAACGAGCGCGGCAAGCGAGCCGGAAACATCCCCGAAACGCCTTTACGGCGGGGCTCCAAAAAAATTCAGCTCCGCACCGGCCTTAGTCCGAGTCCTCCCATGAGCGGCCCGCGCCGTAAGGCATGGGGCACAAAGAAGCGTTTTTTGTACGGGTTTTTGCTGTTCTTAATCAAAACTTCACGAAAAAAGCCTCCGTTCCGTTTTGGAACAGAGGCTTTTTCATGTTTCTTATGGTTAAGGCTCGTCCGGATGGTTTCTGCGCCAAGCGAGGTAGCTCTCGAGGATTACGACGGCGGCGACCTCGTCGATCACGGCCTTTCGCTTCTTGCCGCGCGTATCCGTATCGTTGAGATAGGCGGCGGCGGTGACGGTGGTGCGGCGCTCATCCCAGAGCACCGTCTCGACCCCGGAGAGGGCGGTGAGCTGCCCGGCAAACTCCCGGCAGAGCCCGGCCCGCGGGCCCTCCGAGCCGTTCATGTTGAGGGGCAGGCCCACGACGATCTTCTGAGCACCGTTCTCCTTCGCGGCGGCGGCGGTCTTCTCGAGCACGCGCTCCAGATGCCGCTCATGAATTACGCCGGCCGGCGAGGCGAGCATCTCCGCCGGATCGCACACGGCGAGCCCGGTTCTGGCATCCCCGAAATCTACGGACAGGATCCTCATTATTTCGTACCGAAAATGCGGTCTCCGGCGTCTCCGAGGCCGGGGACGATGTAGTTGTGGGCGTTGAGGTGGTCATCCAGCGCGGCGCAGTAGATCGGGACGTCCGGATGGGCCTCGTTCAGGGCCTTGAGGCCCTCGGGAGCCGCGATGATGCACATAAAGCGGATATGTTCGGCACCGCGCTTCTTGATCTGGCTGATGGCGTCGGTGGCGGAGCCGCCGGTTGCAAGCATCGGATCGACGACGATGACCTCGCGCTCGGCGATGTCGTCCGGCAGTTTGCAGTAGTACTCCACCGGCTTGCTGGTGACCGGGTCACGGTAGAGGCCGATGTGGCCGACCTTGGACTGCGGAAGGAGCTTCAGCATGCCGTCGACCATGCCTAAACCCGCACGGAGAATCGGGACGATGGCGGGCTGTTTGCCGGCGAGCTGACGCGCGACGCAGGGGGCGACCGGGGTCTCGATTTCAATTTCCTCCGTCGGAAGGTCACGGGTGGCCTCGAAGCACATCAGCATGGCGATCTCGGTGACGAGCTCGCGGAAGGTCTTGGTGTCGGTGTCGGTGCGGCGAAGGATGGAGAGCTTGTGCTGGATCAGCGGGTGGTCGAGAATTACGGGCTGTTTCATCATGTTGGGATCCTCCTTGAAAATAATATTATAGAAATTACCGAAGTCGAATTTGCCGATCACAGGCATTCCCGGTCCTCCAGCTCCGTGATCATGGCGACGCGGCGGGCATGGCGGCCGCCCTCGAACTCTGAGGTGAGGTAGGTGTCGACGATCTTGAGCGCAAGACCCGGGCCGACGACGCGCGCGCCCATGCACAGGATGTTGCTGTCGTTGTGGCGGCGGGCATACTCGGCGGAGAAGCAGTCCCCGCAGAGCGCGGCACGGATTCCCCGGATTTTATTGGCGCACATGCTCATGCCGATCCCGGTGCCGCAGATCAGGATACCTCTCTCGCACTCGCCGCTCCGGACGGCGCGGCAGACTTTTTCCGCAAAGGCCGGGTAGTCGCAGGAGGTTTCGGAATCCGTGCCGAAATCCTCGTAGGCGACGCCGATATTGGCGAGATGCTGTTTGACTTCTTCCTTGAGCAGATAACCGCCGTGATCCGAACCGATCGCAAGCATTTGACAACTTCCTTTCCTGTTAAAAACCTTTTTTGTTCGTTTATGAAGGTCAGCTCTGTCCGAGTTTCGCTTCCCGCTCCCGCTCGGCCTGCGCGACCTTGAGATAATTCGGGACCAGCGCGCCCGCCGGGACGGTATTTCCCTCCCGGTATATCTTTCGTGCCGCGGCGCAGGTGCCGTATGCGCTGCCCAAGACGAGGTTCGGCGGCGCGGGGCGGCAGAGATCGCCGTAAAGATCCGCAAGGAGCTTTGCGCCGTCGCCCATCAGCAGAATCCTGCCGTACCGCGCGGCGCAGGCTTCGAGTTCCGGGCGAAGATCACCGGCGGCGGCCGTCCGATCCCCGCAGAGGCGGAGGGGCTCGCCGGAGGAGCAGTCAAAAAGCGCAAAGTAAACCTGCCCGCAGCGCGCGTCCATCGCCGTGCAGACCGGCATTTGCCAGTCTGCGGCGTTCCACGCGAGGGCCTCCAGCGTCGAGACGCCAGCACAGGGCTTGTCCAGTGCAAAGGCCATCGCCTTGACGGCCGCGATGCCGATCCGAAGGCCGGTAAACGAGCCCGGCCCGCAGTTGACCGCAAAAAGGTCGATGTCGGACGGGACGATATGGAGAGCATCCAGCAGGTTTTTGGCCATCGGGAGCACGGTCTCGCTGTGCGTGAAGCCGCTGTCGAGGCAGGAGAGCGCCAGCAGCCGGCCGGTCTCGTCCGTCACCGCGACAGAGGCGGTTTTGGCCGCCGTATCGAAGCCAAGAATCTTCATCAGAAAGGCCCTCCCTCCGCCGTGATCTCCCGGTCCGTCTCCCCCATCGGGCGAATGTCGATATGGATGCCGCCCTCCGGAAGAAAGCCGGCGACGTTTTCGCTCCACTCAATTACCAATACGGCCCCTGATTCCAGATAGTCGAAAAAGCCGGTGGAATAGAGGTCGTCGAAGGTGTGAATCCGGTACATGTCGAAGTGGCAGACCGGCACCGGGCCCCGGTAGCAGTGCACCAGCGCAAAGGTTGGGCTGGAGACATCGTCCCCGCTGCCGAGCGCGGCGGTCAGATAGCGGGTGAAGGTGGTCTTGCCCACGCCGAGCCCGCCGGTGAACGCGACGACATCGCCGGGGCGAAGCTCCTTCGCAATCTCCTCCGCGGCCCTTGCGGTATCCGATTCGGAATGGGATGTGTACCTGCGCGTAATACCGACCTCCGTTTCTAAAATTTTATTATAACACCGGCTCCCTCCGTTTACAATTTAAAATTCGCCAAAAGCGGCCAAAAGAGAAAAAAAGCGGATGCCCCGTGCGCGCGCTCCCGCCGAGCTGGAAAGCTTATACGGTGCCTCTTCGCTTTACAAACAGGATTTGAAATGATAGAATAGCGGTAAAGGTATCCCGGAAAGGAGGCCTCTCTTCATGAAAAGATTCTGGGCTTCCGCTCTGAGATATATCCGCTTCACCGACAAGCTGATGCTGCTGCTGTGCCTTTTGGTCTCCGGCATCAGCGTTCTTTGCCTGTATTCGATCGTCCACTCCGGGATCGGCCCCAAGCTCGGCGCGTACGAACGAAATGTCATCGTTCAGATCGGTGCCATCGGCATGGGCATGTTCTGTGCGGTCTGTCTCTCCCTGCTGGATTACCACGTCCTCGCCAAGCTCTGGAAGTTCTATGTGCCGCTCGCCCTGTTTCTGGTCGGGCTGACCTTTTTTTACGGCGTCCAGGTCGACGAGACCATCGACGACAAGGCATGGCTCACTCTGCCTTTCGGCATGACGTTCCAGCCGGCCGAGCTCATGAAGATCTGCTTTATCCTGAGCCTCGCCTATCACCTCTCAAAAATAAAGGGCGGCATCAACCGGCCAGCCAACATGATTCTGCTCTGCCTGCACGGCGCCTTTCCGGTTCTGCTCGTCCATCTGCAGGGCGACGACGGAACCGCGCTGATCTTCCTGTTTATTTTTGTGACCGTGGTCTTTCTGGCGGGCGTCTCGTGGAAATATCTGCTCCCCGCGGCGGGCTGCGCCGCCATTGCGGTGCCGATCGTCTGGCAGTACGTCTTTTCGGAGGACCAGCGGAAGCGGTTTCTCTCCGTCTATTTTTCCGCCTATGCCGATCCGGTTGGCTCGGATTACCAGCAGCGCCTGAGCCGCATCTCCATCGGCTCCGGCCAGATGACCGGCAAGGGGCTGTTTCAAAAGGATTACTGGTACGTCCCGAAAATGCACAACGACTTCATTTTCTCCTTCATCGGCCAGGCGCTGGGATTCATCGGGGCGCTTGCGGTGGTCGGGCTGCTGCTCGCAATCTGCATCCGCTCGATCCACACCGCCGTCACCGCGCTGGACCCGCTGGGTGCCTACATCTGCTACGGCTTTTTTGCCATGATCTTTTTCCAGTGCGCGCTGAACATCGGCATGTGCCTCAGTGTGCTGCCGGTCATCGGCGTCACGCTGCCTTTGCTGAGCTACGGGGGCTCCTCCGTTCTGATCACCTACCTCGGAATGGGGCTGGTGCTGAGCGTCTGGACCCACCGGCGCAAGGCGCTGTTTTATGATTGACTTTTTTCCGGTAGATCCGGATAGAAACGGAATGGAGGGTTTCGTATGAAGTATTCCGTAGCCGTCGATCTCGGCGGCACAAATATCGGCGCCGGCGTTGTCCGGGAAGACGGCCATCTGGTCTCCAAAGTCAGCGTTCCGATCCCTTCCGGAACGGGCCCCGAGGACCTGGTCCGGCAGATCGGCGACACCGCGAGGATGGCGATTTTTGAGGCGAACATGGAGCCGCAGGAGATCGCGTTTGCCGGCGTCGGCATTCCCGGCGTCTGCAAATCCAAAAAGGGGCCGGTCATTTTTGCGCCGAACATCGGTTGGAAAAATATCGACTGCGTCCCGACTCTGGAGGCCCGCCTCGGCATGCCGGTCTGCCTCGGAAACGACGCCGACTGCGCCGCGCTCGGGGAGGCCAAGGCCGGAGCCGGTATCAAATACGACAGCCTGGTGATGCTGACGATCGGCACCGGCATCGGCGGCGGCGTGATCCTCAATCGGAAACTTTTCGCCGCACCGCTCGGCGGGGAATACGGCCACGTCACGCTGGTTCACGACGGCCTGCCCTGCAGCTGCGGAAAGAAGGGCTGCTTCGAATGCTACGCCTCTGCCGTCGCGCTCAAACGCGAGACCCGGGCGGCTGCGGAAGCGCATCCGGAATCGCTGATCTGGAAGCTCTGCGGGGGCGACCTTGCGAAAGTCGGCGGCCGGACGGCCTTCGACGCGGCGGAGCAGGGCGACAAGACCGGTGAAGCGGTCGTTGAGCAGTATCTCGACTACCTGGCCGACGGGATCAGCGGCTTTGTGAACATCTTCCGTCCGCAGGCGGTCGTCATCGGCGGCGGCGTCAGCAACCAGGGCGACTCCCTGCTGATTCCGCTGGAACAGAAGGTTGCGGCGCTCTGCTACGCATCCGGCGACATCCCCACCCCGAAAGTCATCCGCGCGTTCCTCGGCAACGACGCCGGCATCATCGGCGCGGGCATGCTGGGATACTAAAAAGGAAAAACAAAAAGGCGGCCTGAGCGCCGCCTTTTTTTCGTGTAAGACAGGCGGATGCTCCGCCTCTTTTTCGGCTTTACGGTTACGCCCGGCGGGCAAAGATGCCATGAGCCATCGGAGCAGCCGATCCCGGTGAGCATCCCGGATGGAACCGCCGACGACTTCGCCGCCGTTCATGTCCATGCCGCAGACGCGGGCACAGCCGTTCTCCGGGTGGGGCTTCAGGCGATTCCCGCCGCAGGGGCGCGGGCATGCTTGCTTTTTCTTTCGCGCCGCGATGTGCGGTCGGTACATTCCGGGGTTTCGCGGAGCACGCGGCGGGTCGGCGGAGACTCCGGCCATGCGGTACGGCATCCCGCGCGGACCGGGCCTCCAAGGTCTTCCCGGGGTATATGGAAGAGCAGAAATTTTGAGCACAAAAACAGCGCCGTCCGAAACGGGCGGCGCTGCTCTTTTTTGTGTATTCGGATCCCTGTTCAGCGGATGATACCGTACTGCTTCATCATATCGCGGAGTTTCTCGACCATATCGACAGCCATCGTGGAGAATTCGTCGGCAGCACCGCCGTCGCTCTTGACCTTGTGGATCTGAGACTCGATATAATCCGCAGTTTTTATCATTACGGTAGAATTATTGATCTGATCTTCAATGCTAAGCATAATTATGGCCTCCCCGATTTGTTATAGAGTTATTATAACACATGAAATTCCCAATTAAAAGGGATTCTGTATAAATTTTTCGTTGTTTTTTACTTTCATTCCACCGATTTCATGGATTCGACCATGCTGATTTTCTTCAGCCGGAAATACATGATCCAGTCGACCAGAAGCGTGAAAAGAATCGTCGCCGCGAAGGCCGCGAAGAAACACCACGCGGGCAGATCCCGGCCGAACATGACGGCGTCGGTTTCGGCGACGCCGATGACAAACCGGTGGAGGTAGACGCCGAGGCCGAGGCCGGCGGCGTCACCGAGCAGCGCCAGCAGCAGGCTCTCCCGGAACACGTAGGCCGAGGCCTCCCGGTCGTAGAAGCCGAGCACCTTGATCGTGGCGATCTCGCGGATGCGCTCCGTGATATTGATATTCGTCAGATTATAGAGCACCGTAAGGGCAAGTGCCGCCGCCGAGAGGATGATCAGCGCCACGACATAGTTGAGGTTCCCGACCGTATCGGCGAAGGAGGCCTTCGAATCCCTCGAAAAGGTCAGCGCGAGCACGGCGTCCTTTTGAATCAGCTCGGAGGCGAGCGCGTTCTGCGCCTCCTCGCCCGGATCGCTCATGATCGTGAGCACGGCGTTTGGTTCCGGGGTCTCTCCGGTGCAGCGCGCCCAGCAGGCCGGCGTCATATAGATGAAATGGAGCACATAGTTTTCCGTGATGCCGGAGACCGGAACGGTGATCTGTTTTCCATCCGCGGTGAAGGTGATCTCATCCCCGACGGCGAGGCCGAGCTGCTCGGAGAGTTTCTCCGTGATGAGCACGCCGTCGTCCGTGAGGGCGAGCACCTCTCCCGAGACGCGCTCGTGAAAGCTGATGAACTGCGGGGCCGCTTCGCCGTCTTTAAAGACGAGGAAATAGACCTCTGAGACGCCGCCGATTTCCGCGCTCTTTTCGTAGACAGGAAGATTCTTTTCCGCAATCGGGTTTTCCTCCAGCGCCTCGTACACCTCCGCCTTTTCCGCCTCCGAAGCGTTCTCATCCAGCGCGGTGGTCAGGTCGTAGCGGAAAACGGCGGAATACTGGCGGTCCATGATCCGGCTGATCGAGGAATAGAGCCCGAAGCCGGTCAGCGTCAGCGCCGTACAGCCGGCGATGCCGATCACCGTCATGAAAATGCGCCTTTTGTAGCGGAAAATATTGCGGACGGTGACTTTTTTGAGGAAGCTCAGGCGCTTCCAGATAAAACCGACGGATTCGAGAAAGACGCGCTTGCCGGGCTTCGGCGCTTTCGGGCGCATCAGCTCCGCAGGCTGTGCCCGGAGCTCCAGGTCACAGGCCCAGATCGCCGCGAGCGCCGTGCAGGTGAGGCAGACCGCCGCGACGGCGGCCCAAAGACCCCAGTCCGGCACCAGTTTCAGCCCGGGCATGATATACATCAGCGCATAGGCGTTGTAAATGACTTCCGGGAACGCCACCGTCCCCGCCGCAATGCCCGCCGCCGCGCCGATAACGCTCGCGGCCGAGGCATAGACCAGGAATTTTGAGGCGATCTGCGCCCGGTGATAGCCCAGCGCCTTGTAGGTGCCGATTTCCGTGCGCTTCTCCTCGACCATCCTCGTCATTGTGGTGAGGCAGACCAGCATGGCAACCAGGAAGAA
This sequence comes from uncultured Oscillospiraceae bacterium, assembly GCA_964391915.1. Taxonomy (GTDB): domain Bacteria; phylum Bacillota; class Clostridia; order Oscillospirales; family Ruminococcaceae; genus UMGS1668. Next base: position 21,029 of record CAYMNV010000018.1, on the reverse strand, counting down.
AAAGAGCGGAAAGATCTTTGCCACCGCCTCAATGCGGTGGGCGTCGCCGTCGTAGGTGCCGTAGCCCGGATCGTCGTTCCGGTCCAGCACATACCAGACCGGCTTTTTGAGGTCCGCAAGTTCCTCCTTCGCGTCGTCAATCTTCTGCCGCGCGTCGGCAAGCTCCTCATCGGCGTCGGCCTTGGCGTCCTCGTACTCCTGCCGGCCGTCCTCATATTTTTTCCAGCCTTCGGCATAGTCCTCCTCGCCGTCGGTCAGCTCCCGATAAGAATCCGCGAGTTCCTCTTTCGCGTCGTCGATCTCCTTCTGCCCGTCGGCGCGCGCCTCCTCCAGATCAAGGCGGCCCTGCGCAAGCTCCTCTTCCGCGTCGCGAAGCTTCCTCCGCGCCTCGGAGAGTTCGTCTCTCGCGTCTTCGAGCTTGATTTCGCCGTCGTGGTATTCCTCCCAGCCGGCGTCGATCTGCGCCTGCGCGGATTTCATCGTATTGAGGTTGTCAAAGTAGCCGGAGAGCCCGGTCTGTGCCGCATCGAGCTGCTGCCGGTACCCGGCGATTTCGGCGAGAGAGGCGTTCCGTTCCTCTTCGCTGATGAGCCCGGCGGCATAGGCCTGCCGGACCTGAGTCTCCTGCAGGTCGAGCTGCTGCCGCTGCGAATTCAGCGCGCTCTGCTGGGCATTCAGGTAGGCCTCAAATTCGTCGAGGCTCGAAAACCCGGCCTCGGCGATGCCGGCATCCAGCTCCGCCTGCGCCTCCTCAAGCTGTTCCTTCGACCGCCCAAGCTTTTTGACGCCCGCCTTGTATTCATCCAGCCCGTCGTGGTACTCGTCCCAGCCGTCGTCGATCTTTTTTTGCCCATCGGCGAGCTCTTCTTCGGCGTCGGCGATTTTATCGGCGAATTCCTCTTTTGCATCGGCAAGCTCCGCTTCGCCGTCATGGTATTTGACCCAGCCGTCGTCCAGTTCCGTCCGCGCGTCGTGAAGCTCCCGTTTCGCGTCATAAAGCTCGACCCGCGCATCACGGAGTTCCTCATTGGCCATGAGCTCCCCGCCTTCCAGCTCCCGCTCGGCGTCGGCGATCTTTTCGTCGGCCTCCTGCTGAATCTCTCCGTAACGCTCCTCCTCACGGATATCCGCGAGAGCTTCAAACGTGTCTTTATACTTCTCCACCACATCCTCATATGTATCGGAAAATGCGGAGACGCCCGCCGTATCCTCAAGCGTGACGCTGACTTCGGTGAAGACATCCATCGTGAAGTTCTCCGCATCCACCATGATATAGGTGTCGAGGTCGCCGTTGCCGATATCCGTACTGCCGCGCTCAAAACTGATGTAGCGCGGCGAACGGACCACGCCGACGACGGTCCAGCTCGAGCGGGCGAGGCTGTCCTCCAGCGGATCGTCCGGATCGTCCGTATAGACCGAAAGGACGTCGCCGATCTCAAAATCCACAGGCATCTGGGCGTTTCGCTCGATCACGCACTCGTCGGGCGATTCCGGCAGGCGGCCCTCCAGCAAAACGGCCTGATTGACGGAGGCGTCGGCGTACTCCGGCAGCGTATCGTCCGGCAGGGCCATGACCTTTGCAAGGATGTTGGCGTTGCCGTCGTTTTTGACAAAAACGTCCTTGGAATAGGAAGGCAGGATGCTCCGGACGCCTTCGACGCCGCGGACGGCCTCCATGTCGTTTTCATTGAAGCCGTAGGTGGAGACAAGGCGGATATCCAGAAGGTTTTGCTCTGCAAAATAATCGTCGCCGGTGGCGAGCATATCCGGGCAGACGGCTTTCAGCCCGGAGAAAAAGCCCGCGCCAAGGGCGACGATCGCAAAAATGGAGAGAAAGCGGTTCCGGGTACGCCAGATTTCCCGCAAAATATTCTTTACGGCCGCGGACCTCATGGAACCGCCTCCTTTCTCATAGACTTACCAAACGGCTTTTTCGGGCACCGTCACCACTCGATCTCCTCCACCGGGGTGGGATGCGCGTTTTGCTCGATATTGGTCACCCGGCTGCTGTTGATGTGGATCACGCGGTCGGCCATCGGCGCGATGGCGAGGTTGTGGGTGATCAGCACGACGGTCATGCCTTCTTTCCGGCAGCAGTCCTGCAGCAGCGTAAGGATGCTCTTGCCGGTGACATAATCGAGCGCGCCGGTCGGCTCGTCGCAGAGCAGCAGCTTCGGATTTTTGGCGAGCGCCCGCGCGATGGCAACCCGCTGCTGCTCGCCGCCGGAGAGCTGGGAAGGGAAATTGTCCGCCCGGTCGGCGAGGCCGACTTTTTTGAGCACGGAGGCCGGATCCATCGGATCCCGGCAGATCTGCGAGGCAAGCTCGACGTTTTCCTCCGCGGTCAGGTTCTGGATCAGGTTATAAAACTGAAAAACGAAGCCGATGTCGTAGCGGCGGTAGTCGATCAGGCGTTTGCCTTTGTAGGTACTCACGTCCTGCCCATCCACAAGGATGCTGCCCTCGTCGCAGGTATCCATGCCGCCGAGAATATTCAGAATCGTGGTCTTGCCCGCGCCGGAGGGCCCGACGATGACCGCGAACTCGCCTTTTTCGATGGCGAAGCCGACGTGGTCCGAGGCGGTGATCGTCACCTCGCCCATTCGGTAGCGCTTGCAGACATTCTGTAATTCGACAAAACTCGCCATGATCGTCCTCCGCTCGGAAATAGATTGAATTTAGCCACAAAAAGTGATAAAATTATAAAGATATCGTACGGGCAGGGAAGCTCCCCGCCCGGCACCGCGGGGCCCCGGCAGCCTCCGGGCAGCCTTTCGGATGCCGCCGGAGCAGACTCCCGGCATCGATTTTTCGGCACCGGTATCCGTTTTTTTGGGGAAGGCCCGCCGCCGGTTATGAGCTTTTAGTATAAGGATAAAATATGAACTTTTCAACCGAGCCGAAAGGAGTGCATTCGATGATGTTCATCGGATACTACAACTACACCGTCATTCTGACTTACGCCGGAGCGCTGGCCTCGATCCTGGGGGTCTATTTCGCCGTCTCCGGCAACAGCTTCTGGGCGGTCGTCTGCCTCCAGTTCGCCGGGCTGTCGGACATGTTCGACGGGAAGATCGCCGCCACGATGAATCGGAATGAAAAGGAAAAGCTCTTCGGCATTCAGATCGACTCCCTGTGCGACCTTGTGAGCTTCGGCGTGCTGCCGACGGTGATCGGCTGGTCGCTCGGCCTCCGCGGCGTGATCTTCTTTCTCTCCGCGCTTTTCTTCATCATGAACGCCATCATCCGGCTCTCCTATTTTAACGTCGACGAGACACTCCGCCAGCGCGTGGAGACCGGCCGCCGCAAGTTTTACTGCGGGTGCCCGGTCACGGCCTCGGCGCTGCTGTTTCCGCTGATCTACGGCCTTTCCGGCCTGCTCGGCGGGGCGGCCCCGGTGATCTACCAGATTGCGCTGTTCGTCCTCGGCGCGCTGTTCATCCTCAAATTTTATATCCCGAAACCCGCGAAGGCCGGTCTCTTCCTGTTTCTCGGGCTCGGTCTCGTGACGTCGGTGCTGGTGTTCACCGTGGGCCTCTGAATCCGATTTTCACAAAATCGACACGAAAATATCCGGAATTGTTCATTTGGCCTTCATGAATCCCTCTCAAACATCTGGTAGAGTAAAAAGCGAGCAAAGGATATTGTGTACTTTTTCCATTTTGTTTTCTCTCTTCCCCATAACAAGAAAAACGGCGGACCTGCAGTGAGGCCCGCCGTTTTTCGGTTGTAAAAAAATCAAAGAATGATGCAGATCAGCCCGGAACAACCCTCGTTGATGATGCGCTCGATGGTCTCCTGCAGCCGGAGCCTTGCCTCCTGCGGCATCCGGCTCAGTTTGTTGCGGAGGCCCTCGTTCACCAGCTCGTGCAGGGACTTCCCGAAAATGTTGGACTGCCAGATCTTCGTCGGGTCCTCCTCGAATTCCTTCAGGAGATAGGTGACGAGCTCCTCGCTCTGTTTTTCGCTGCCGACAATCGGGGAGACCTCCGTCGTGATATCCGCCCGCATCATATGGATGGATGGAGCCGACGCCCGCAGACGGATGCCGTATTTGCCTCCCCGGCGCATGATTTCCGGCTCCTGCAGGGACAGCTCCTCCATGGTCGGCATCACGATGCCGTAGCCCGTCGCCTCCACCTGATCGAGGGCGCCCTTGATCCGCTCGTATTTTTGTTTAACGGCGGCCAGCTCGACCATGCACGGAAGCAGGCCGTCCTCTCCGGTGATGCCAAGGCCGGTCTTTTCTTCGAGGATCTTATAAAACAGCTTCTGCGGCAGCACAATCGCGACGGAGGTGCTCCCCTTGCCCAAATCCGTCTCGCCCCGGAACACGTTTTCCACATAATCGGTCCCGGAGAGTCGGCCGAGCTCCGTTTCGATATCGCCCATCTTTTTGAGGTTCCCGGCAAAATCCCGGATGCAGGCCATCACGGCGCAGCGGACGGGGTGCTCCTTCTCCAGCCCGACGAGCCATCCCGGCAGATCGAGGCCCACCTCGCGTACCGGGAATTCGTTGAGCATGAGCCCAAGGATCTCCAGGATCTCTTCCTCGCCCATTTTGAGGCAGTTGACCGCCGCCACCGGCACGCCGTATTTCTCCTGCAGGCGGTCGCGGAGCTGATGGGCGGCCTTTGTATCCGGATCCGCGCAGTTGAGCACGACGGCGAAGGGCTTGTCGATCTTTTTGAGCTCGTTGATGACGCGCTCCTCGGCCTCCTCGTATTCGGGACGAGGGATTTCGGTGAAGGAGCCGTCGCTTGTGACGACGACGCCGATCGTGGAGTGCTCGGTGATGACCTTCTGCGTGCCGATCTCCGCCGCCATGTTGAACGGGATCTCCTCGTTATACCAAGGCGTCATCACCATGCGGGGCGCGTCGTTTTCAAAATATCCGATGGAGGAGGGCACGATATAGCCGACACAGTCGATCAGACGGACTTTCAGCTTCACGCCTTCCGCCGGGCTGATCTCCGCCGCCTCCTCCGGGATGAATTTCGGCTCCGTCGTCATGATGGTCTTGCCGGCGGCGGATTGCGGCAATTCGTCGGTGGCACGCGCCTTCCGGAATTCCCCCGGAATCTTCGGCAGGACAAGCGTTTCCATAAATTTTTTGATAAAGGTCGATTTGCCCGTGCGTACCGGGCCGACCACGCCGATATAGATGCTGCCGTCGGTCCGCTTCGCAATATCCGCATAGACCGCGCTGCTTTTTTCCGCCATACGGATCTCCCCTTCCTCCGTTTTTTCATATTTCTCATGGAAATATATGCGGAGATTTTTTTTTCAGAACGCCGCGGACATATTCCCCGCGGTTTCGGGTAAACTTATAGCAAATCAATCTGGAGGGATAAAAATGAACGTTCGTGCAAACAAATGCATCGGCTGCACCGTCGCCGAATGCGCCTATCACAGCAAAGATGAAAATTACTGCTCGCTCGACAAGATTGAAGTCGGCTGCCACGAGACCAACCCGACCGTCTGCGAGTGCACCGACTGCCGTTCTTTCGTGCGCAAATCCTGACGGTCTTTCAGGGCGAAAGCCCTTACATAGCGTTCTGTTGGGACCCGCAATGCCTGAACCCGTGGAAAATTCCCGCCGCGCGGCATTTTTTCTATCCGGAGAACCTCCACAGGCGGAATCGCGCCGGAACTGCCGGACGGGCGGCGTTCCCGGATCCCGGGGAAAAAAACAGACCGCTATAAAAAGACTCTGCCGTGCGGCGGGGCTTTTTTTTATTTCCGGAAAACCTCCGCGAACAGCGCGAGATCCTTCCGCGTCAGGCAGCCCGTCAGCCGGAGAATGGCGTAATACAGCAGCAGAAAGACCGCGCAGGCCAAAAGAATCCCCCCGGCTTTCGTGACGTCGAATCCCAGCAGGACGGCGCCGTATTTTGCGGTAAACACCGCCCCGAACGCGCCGAGAAACGGCACGACCGCCCAATGCGGCATATCCGCGCGGAAACCCGTGACGTAGACGAGCCGCCCCGCGCTGAGGATCATGTTGAAGATCTCGCTGATGACGATCATCATCATGTACCCCCGAAGCCCGAAGAGCGGCACCAGCAGCCACACCAGCACGACGCAGATCGCCGTATCCAGCACATTGATCCGCACCACCGCGACCTGCTCACCAAGCCCCTTCAAAACACCGTCGACGGAGCTGTCGAGGTACATGACGATCACCAGCGGCCCGAGCGCCCGGATGTAGGCCGCGGATTCCTCGCTGCCGTAGAGCAGGACGGCGAGCTCTTTGGAAAAGACGGTCAGCAGCGCCGCAATGGCGACGGAAAAAATCAGCGTCAGCCGGAACGTATAGCGGATCACAAAAAAGATTGAATTTTTGCGGCCGAGCTCCTTGTAGCGGGCGATCTCCGGCACGAGCAGGTTGGAAAAGCCCAACAAAAAGGCGCAGGGGGAGATGAGCACCGGAATCACCATGCCGCCGACGATGCCGTACGACGAGAGCGCCGCTTCCTCCGTCAGGCCGAATTTCTGAAGGGAGGCCGGCACAAGCAGGTGCTTTACCGTGCTCAGGGCCGAGCGCAGCACCGCCGACGCGCCCACCGGCAGCGCGATCCCGACGACGCGCCTCCACATCTCAAAGCGCCGCGGCAGAATGCCTCCGGAGAGCGAATGCCGCTTCCGGTCCGCCCGGTAAAGAAGCCAGGAAAGCAGAAAGGCCGCCGCCTCGGAGATGGTGCTGCCGGCGGCGACGAGCACGCAGCCCTCGGCCAGCGTATCCGGTTTGAGCACGGCAAAGACAGCGACCGTGAACGCCATCTGCGAGAGCTGCTCAAAGACCTGAGCGGCCGCGGCGGGCGTCACCCGCATAACCGCCGTGAAATAGCCGGTGAATGCCGCGGAAACGCCCACGAACGGCAGGCTCAGCGAAAGGATTCGAAACGGCTCCTCTGCGCGGAGATCGCCGACCCAGCCGCCCGCCGCCGCCCCGCTGAACTGATAGAGCAGCGCCATGCCGCCCAGCCCGAACAGCAGCGCATACAGAATGGTCTTTTTCATGGCGGCGGCCGCACCCCCGCCGTGCCCGACCGCCGTCTCCTCCGCGACGATGCGCGTGGCCGCGAGCCCGGAACCGGAGGAGGCGAAGGTCACCGCCAGCCGGTAGACCGCCATCATCAAAGAAAAAAGGCCCATGCCCGCGGAACCGAGATTCCGCGTGAGCCAGGCGTTGTAAACCACCCCGGCGGCTCCCAGGGAGAGCGAAGTCAGCGTCAGCACACCGGCGTTGACCGCAAAGGTACGGATTTTGGACACGGCACCACCTCCCCGCAAATTCTATGCGGGAAGACCCGATTTCAGCAGAACATGCCCTTTCGCCTCCGGAAAAGCGATAAAAAAAGCCGCCCCCGGAGACGGAATCCGGAAGGCGGCAGATGGAGTGGACAGCCATGGAATTTTAGCCCGGACCGAAAAAATGCTCCGGCGCCGGATTTCCCGACGGAAACCCGGCGGGCTCCGAAGGCGGAAAACCCGGCCGTTAAAACAGGCTTTCATGCGGCATAAAGCGATAAGCAAGCGGTATTTTTATAAAAGCGGCTGCCCGTCATCCCGAAAATAAAAAACACATCATTTTCTGTAAACAGGCGCTCCCCGGACCGGGAGCTTTTTCTGCCTCGGCATGGCAGGAACTTGCCCCATAAATCGAGAAAATGCCGGTACGGCGAAAAAAACAGCCCGCCTTGTTTGGTAAGGCGGGTTCCGGCGGCAAACACCCGGCGATCCCCGCTTGCAGGCACGGCCGCTCCCCGGGCCGAATGGCCTCAAGTCGTCACGCGGCGGTACGGCAGGCTTTTGCCCCGCAGCGGACGGAACGAAGCCGGGCCCGCTTTGAAGCCTCGATCGCCCGGTCGCAGACCAGGGCACCGCGGATTCCGGCAAAGGCAAAGAAGACGCCGACGCCGCCTTGGAGGAACAGCTCCCCGTTTTTGATGAGCCCCAGGTCGCTGGCGCCTGCGCTGCCGAGGACCATGAGGATGCCGGCAATCGCCAGCACAACAAACAGAATTCTAAAAACATATGTTCTCTTCATTTCTTTTTCCCATCCTTTTCTTTGCGGCGGGGGAGGTCTTCCCGGAATGCCGCGGGCAAATCGAACATCCGTTCTCTTTTCTGGTTTTATTATACCGCTCCTCCGGAAAAATGCAAGGGGTTTGACAAAAAAATCGAACGCTTGTTCTTTGATGGTGTTATTTTGTCGCATCTCGTGTTTTCCCTGCGGCCGCGCCCCTCTTGCTTTTATATATGAAATAGAATAGAATGGTTTCATTCCGTCTTTTTTTGGAGGAACTATGCTCGCACCTGTCAAGGAAAAAACATTTTACAGGACTCTGCTCTCCATCGCCGTGCCGCTGGCGGCGCAGAATATGATCACGTTCACCGTCTCCCTGGCGGACACCGTCATGCTGGGGCAGGTGAGCGAGACCTCGCTCTCGGCGGCCAACCTCGCCAACGAGCTCTATTTCATGCTGATGATCATCGGATTCGGCATCACCTCCGGGGCGACGGTCTTTGCCGCCCAGTATTGGGGCAAGCGCGACACCGCTTCGATCCGCAAGATCATCACCATCATGCTGCGCATCACGCTGGCTGCCTCCATCCTTGCGACCTGCATCGCGGCGTTCCTGCCGGAGACCTTTATGCGCTGGTACAGCGAGGACGAGGCCGTGATCGAGCAGGGTGCCGAATACCTGCGCGTCATGGCCTTCGGCTATATCTTCTTCAGCATTGCGAATGCGCTTTTCAGCATCCTGCGTACGGTGCACACGGTTAGGATCTCGGTGGTCACCTACCTGATTTCGCTAACCGTCAACATCACGCTCAACTGGGTTCTGATCTTCGGCCACCTCGGTTTTCCGGCGATGGGCGTCCGCGGCGCGGCAATCGCGACCGTCATCGCCCGCTTCACCGAATTTGCGATTGCGGTCACCTATATGCGTTTTAAAGAAGACAAGATCCGCTACCGCTTCCGGGAATTCTTCGGATCGGTAAAGGGCTATTCCGAGGCTTTTCTGAAACTGGGCGCACCGGTGGTTGTCAACGAATCCCTCTGGAGCGTCGGCGCCACGGTGCTCTCCATGATCATCGGCCATATCAGCACGCAGTTCGTCGCCGCCAACAGCATTGCCACTTTGGTCTGGCAGTTTTTCTGGGTCGCGATGTCCGGCATGGCCAACGCCACCGCCGTCGTGATCGGCAACGCGATCGGCGAGGGGGACAGCCGGGAACTTGTGCAGCGCAAGGCCGACACCGTCACCTACCTTGCATTGGGAATGGGGCTTCTCTCCGGTATGCTGATGCTGCTGATCCGACCGCTTGCCGTGCAGCTTTTTGCGGTCTCCGAGGAGACGAAGGCGCTCGCCATGGATCTTTTGGTGGTCCGCGCGCTCCTGATGATCAGCCAGGGCGCGACCTGCCAGTCGATCATCGGCATCCTGCGCGGCGGCGGCGACACCCGGTTTGCGATGTTCGTGGATACCTTCTTCCTCTGGACGGTTTCGATTCCGTTCGGCCTCTGCGCCGGTTTTCTTTTCAAGTGGGCTCCGCCGCTTGTCCTTTTTGCGCTGCGCTCCGACGAGCTCATCAAATTTCTCGTCGCCACCATCCGCATCCAGCGCGGCAAGTGGATCCGCGACGTGACCGCGACGGTTTCCTGCGATCAGGAAGCGATTTAGGCATGAAAATTTACCTTTTAAACGACAGGCAGTTTGCTTGACAGACAAAAATAATATGTTAAAATGATAGCGACTGGTTCCCTAAGTCCAAAGGGGTGAGGCAAATGGCGGCCGGCGAAAAAGATGGTTCCCTTGAGGAGGCGGTTCGCTCCGCCCGCTCCGGGGAAGAGGAAGGCCTCGAAACCCTGATCCGCCGCTGCGTCTACATATCCCCCAGGATCGTCGAGACCGGCGCCGGGCTGGGACTCGAATACGACGATCTCCGTCAGGAGGCCGTCATTGCTCTGCTCAAAGCGCTCCACTCCTACGGTTCCGCCGCGGGAGACGCGTCGTTCCGGACCTATTCCGCCGTCTGTATCCGGCGGAGACTCGCCTCCGTGATCCGCTCCGGCCTGCGGCAAAAGAACCTGCCGATGGTCGGATACCTGCCGCTCGACGGGAATTTTCCGTCGGAACCGGGCGCCGACCCGGAGGCCGCATGGATCGAGAAGGAGGATTCCTCCGCGGCGGTGCTGCGGATGCTCTCCCGTCTCTCAAAGTTGGAAAGCGCCGTTCTGCGCCTCTACCTCGCCGGAAACTCCTACGAGGAGATCGGCGCGGCGCTCTCCATTTCGGCAAAATCCGCCGGCAACGCGATGGAACGCGTCCGGCAAAAACTCCGGTCGGAAAACGGCCGGGGGTGATCCTTCCGGTATGCAGCCAAACAGGGCTGGATATACGCATGCCCCGGGGCAAACAGGCAACATCTATCGAACTTAGCGGTTGTGGTGAACCAAGGGCAAATACAAATCCATGAAAGAGGTAAAAGCATGTACCAAGACAAGACCTTAGTATGCAAAGAGTGTGGAAAAGAGTTCATCTTCACCGCCGGTGAGCAGGAATTCTATGCGGAGCGCGGTTTCGTCAACGAGCCCCAGCGCTGCAAGGACTGCCGTGATTCCCGCAAGAACAAACTGAAGACCCAGAAAGAGATGTACACCACGACCTGTGCCGCCTGCGGCGGAGAAGCGAAAGTTCCGTTCAAGCCCCGTGAGGATCGTCCGGTTTACTGCAGCGAGTGCTTCGCCAAGATGAAGTCCCAGCAGTAATTCCAACACTAAAAACAAAAACGCCCGGGTTTTTGCCCGGGCATTTTTATATCCGCCGGCGCTTCAGTTCATACCCGGTTCACGAAACGGCGGTAAGGTAGGGTCAGATTCGAAGAAAGGGGGCCTTCGGATGCGGGAAACATTCAAAAAGGAAAATCGGCGGATGCATCTTCTGGTCTGGGAGCTGCTCAAGCTGCCGCTTCGCCTGCTGCTGAAGCTCCGGCTCGGCTACCGGTATGAAAAAATCGACAATCCGCCCGAACCGTGTTTTGTCGTCTGCAACCACACCTGCAACTGGGATCCGCTGCTGGTGGCCGCGGCCTTCCGCCGGCAGATGTATTTCGTCGCCGGGGATCACCTCGCCCGGATGGGTTTTAAAAGCCGGCTGATCCGGTTTCTGGTCAGCCCGATCTTCCGGATGAAGGCCCGGACCGAGGCCCATTCCGCAGCAGAAATCCTGCACTGCATCCGCGCGGGATACAGCGTCTGCATTTTCCCGGAGGGGAGCTGCACCTGGGACGGCCGCACCGCGGCGGCTTATCCCGGAACCGGCCGGCTCGTGCGGAAGTGCGGCGTCCCGCTCTATATCTACCGCATCGAGGGCGGCTACTTCACCATGCCCCGCTGGACCTCCTTTGTCCGGAAAGGCAATCTGGAGGGATCGCTCGCGGCGCAGTATTCCGCCGGGGAGCTCGCCGCCATGACGGATGAGGAGGCCGACCGGCTGATCGCCGAGCACCTCGTCGCCGACGGATACGCCTACGAGGCGGCTCACCCCTGCATGCGGAAATGCCGGCACCGCGCGGAATCGCTCGAGGCGGCGCTCTATCTCTGCCCCGCCTGCGGAAAATTGAGCACTTTCCATACAAAAGGCGACCGGATCGCCTGCCCTGCCTGCGGCCTTGCGCTGATTCTCGACGAACAGATGAAATTCCGGACGCCGGACGGAGGCAAACCGCCGCTTTCCGATATCGGGGAATGGGTGCGCTGGCAGAAGGCCCGCACCGAAGCGATCGGGCCGGAGCTTGCGGGCCTTCCGCCCGAAACTCTCCTCACCGCGGACCCGGACGTTTTGCTTTTCAGCTGCCTGCCCGGCGCCCCTGAGAGCCGCCTGCTCGGCTCCGGCACGCTCTCCTTGCATCCGGATCGGATGGAATTTGCGGCGGAGGGCGGCAAGGTCTTTTCCTTTCCACTCTCCGGGCTCAGCGATATCTCGGTGCTGATGCGCTGCCGGCTCGAATTCTGCTGCGCCGGAACGTACTATGAGATTCTGCCGGGGAGTTCTCCCTATTCCGCGCTCAAATACGCCCAGCTCGCCGGCGCCATGAACGAAAAGACGCGGGTCATGATTTAAAATCGGATGGATAAGAAAACTGCCCGGAGCAGCCGCTCCGGGCAGTTTTTATGTTCTGCGAAAGGCGAAAAATTCTCCGGGGGGAAACCCCGGACCATCCGCTGAGGCGGAGGCCGTCATTCGGCCAGCAAGGTCAGGCGGTCCAGCCCGGCTCCTTTCATAAAGGTATCGGCGCTGTAGGCAAAGAGAACCTGCTGGTAGTCGGAGACCCGGATTGCGGCGAGCATGTCGTCCGTGGCGGCGCCGAGGTCGACGAAGGTGATGTGGGCGTAGTGGTTTGCCAAAAACGGCAGCCAGCCCTTTGCCGTTTCGTCGCCGAAAACGAGCAGCCATTCCTCATACGGGCCGTTCGTCTCGATCTCCGTAACCGGGGCGAGCCCGCCGAGCAGGATATCCGTCGGGTCGCTCCAGACCGTCTGCCGGTCGTACAGGCCCTGTTGCACGGTCCGGGTGCCGTCCGCGGCAGTATGGGTCACGGTGTATTCGCGCTCATACTGCGTATAGGCGTACATGGCGACGAAATCGCCGGACGCATACTCGCCGAGCGCGCCGGAAGCCAGGGAGCCCTTGAATCCGTGGGCGGCATAGGCGACGTTGAAATCGGAGATCGGCCTCACGCGGAGATTCATTGCGGAGGCATATTCGCTGTAGACGTAATACCCGCCGAGCGAGGTCAGGTTCTCCTCCGTATTGTAATAGATATATTCGCCGCGGTGCGCAAAAAGGGACTGGTAAACGTCGACGGTCACGGCCTTCCCCGAGAGGGCCGCGTACACCGCGGAGATCATGTGGCGCTGGTTGTAGAGACGGTCCGCGGCGGCGCTGTTGATCTCCTGCTGCTTGATAATGACCGCCGTCGGGATCAGCATGACGCAGGCGCCGGCCCGGTGATCCGAGACGAACTCCCCGATCGCCTCCGCCTGACCCGCGGTGGAATCCGTCTCCGGCGGTTCGATATTTTTGAGCAGGGAGCCGTCCGCGCCGATGAAAATGCCGTCAAACTCGCGGCGGCCGGAGAGATAGAGAAGGCGCACCGCGAGCTGGGAAAGCCGATCTCTCCCGGGCAGATTCTCCGAGAAGAACGATTCGATCCCGGCGGAAAAGCTGCCCGACGAGAGCGCCCCGAAACTCAGAACCGGGAACCCGGTTCCGCCGAACAGCGCAAGCACTCCGGAAACCGTGAGCACGGCTGCCAGAAACAGAGCGGTCGCTTTTTTCATGGCGGTACCTCCTTTTCTAAAAAATGATGGGCCCCGGTCAGAGCAGATAGGCCGTGCAGAGGGCAAGCAGAACCGCGCTCATCACAAAGTCGTAAGCGCCGCCCGCGGAAGGGCTGCGGCGGCGAAGTTTATGGATGAGCATGCTCATGAAGTTGGTCAGCAGGATCGCGCCGGCGATCAGCGGGATGACGCTGCCGGAGATGTCGTAGGCGGTCTCCGCCGTGGAGAAATTGGCGCCGAAGCCGAACATCGCGCCGAAATAGCGGAGCATCTCCCCCAAAGAATCCGCGGAGAAGATGACCATAGACAGCATCGTGACGCAGAAGGTGTAGATGCCGGTGAAAAACCTCGGGATGCGTTCCAGATAGCGGCCGAGGAACCATTTTTCCAGCAGAATGAACGCCGCGATATAGACGCCCCAGACGATGAAATTCATCCGGATGCCGAACCAGACGCCGGCCAGCATGCAGACGAGCGACGTGTTGACCGCATCCTGCAGAGGCGTCGGTTTTTCGGATTTGAGGTTATCGTAGACGTAGTAGTGGAAAAACTCCGTGACCGTCATGTTGAAGCGGGAGAAAAACTCCGTGACCGAGGCGCTCTGGAATGGGAACCAGAAGTTCTTGGGCAGTTCGAGGCCGAAGCAGAGGCCGAGCCCGCGTGCCATGTCGCAGAAGCCCGAAAGATCGAAAAAGATCTTCATGGCGAAGGTGATCATTACCATCCACGCCCCGACCACCGTCAGCTCGTTGGCGGCTTTCAGATCTGCGCAAATTTTACCGATCGGCACCGACAGCAGCACATACTTTGCAAGGCCGCGGATGAACTTCACAAGCCCGTCGCCGATCTGCTCGGGTGTCGCCGCGGGCGAAAGCGGCTTCTTCCAGAGGTTGTCGATCCGCACCAGAGGGCCGCGGTAAAGTTTGGCGAAAAAGCCGAGAAAAAGTCCGAAACGGAAAAAATTTGTCTCATATTCCGCATCGTATTTATAGACGTCCACCAGATAGCCGAGCGAGGTGAAGGCGACGACCATCGTCCCCAGCGGAATCGCCCTGCCGGTGATCTGGTTGAGCGCAGAAAACAGGATCATCATGCCGGCGTTTTCCATGATGCCGAAGACATAGATCGCCTTGCGGAGTTTCAGGTTTCCTTCGGTCCTGCGCAGGCCCTCGGAGAGCGCATACTGGAATACCAGCACTGTGCAGAAGATCAGGAACTGATCCGGCTGCGAAAGGCCGTAGAACGCGATGGAGATCCAAAACAGCACGGCGCTTCTCCATTTTGCGGGCGTGATCAGAAAGAGCGCCAGAGAGACCGGCAGAAACAGGTAGAGAAATGTAAGGCTGTAAAGCTGCACAGGCGCCCTCCTTTTCTTTTTGATCCCGGTAAGCTCCGGATATAAGAAATATTTTTAAGCCCTCTTCTACGGAAGGAGGCTCTCACTTCGGAGAGTCGCCCTTTCCCCATAGGAAGCGGAAAAACTGATGTCTCCACGGGCGGCAATTCCCGT
>CAYMNV010000018.1:0-6062 GCA_964391915.1 uncultured Oscillospiraceae bacterium | reverse complement strand
CTCCTCCGTCGTCAGGACGGCAAGCACTTCCCCGAGGGCGCTCGCCGAGAGCCGCTTCGGCAGGCGGTAACGTTCACAGACCCTTTCCCGGAGCAGATGCGACCCCCTGCCGCCGGAAAGCCCAAGCTCATAAAGGCAAGCTTTCGTCAGCGGCGCGGGACGTTCCTCTCCGGCATCCGTGCCGAGGCCGGATGCCTCAAACGCACGGCGGAGGGTCTCCGTGTCCATGCCCTCCACTCCGAGGAGGCCCGCCTTCCCGGCGTGCACCTTGCGCTTCTCCTTGCCGGGGATATCCGGAATATAAATCTGCCGGATCTGATCCGCGGGGATCGCCGAGGCAAGGTACCCGCGTAGCTGAAACCCGGCCGGATCGGAATCCGTCAGCACGGCGATCCCGGTTTTTGCGGCGAGGGCGCGAATCATGGCGAGACGTTCCTTATCGTTGTAAATCCGGAAGCCGTCCAGCGCGAGGATATTTCCCTCCACCAGCCCGGAGAGCCGAATCTTATCGTATTTTCCCTCCACGATGAGGGTCTCTTTCAGGATAAACGGCTTTTGTGACGGTTCCACTTCAGTTCCTCCGTCCGGCCAGAAACAGCCTGCCGACGGCCTCTTCCAGAACCGTCCGCGGATCCGTGCCGGTGCTTTTGATCTTCCGGTCGGCCGTAAGCAGGATATCCAGCATGCCGGAGAGCGCGGCCGCGCTGTACAGGGAGCGGTTCCGCATGGCGCGCTCGGCGATGAATTCCCGCCCCGCGTAGGACTGCGGCCAGTCCTTCGCCATGTCGGATTTTGTCTTTCCGCAGGCGGCGGCGCACCTCGCCCGGAACAGGTCGACGTAGGCGCCGGAGAGATTCGCCAGAATGGACGAGGGTTCCTCCCCCATCGCGCAGAGCTCGTCGATCAGGGCAAAAGCGCCGGCAAAATTGCCGCCCTTCACCCGGTCGGCGAGGTCGTAGATCCGCGCATCCGGCGCCTCGCAGGTCACCTTTTCGAGAATCTCCTGCGTCACGGTCCCGCCTTTTGCGTATTCGGCGGCCTTTTTGGCCTCGCCCCGCACGACGGAGCTGTCCGTCCCGCAGCGGGAGACAAGCTCGGCGGAAACCCCGCGATCCATCGCGGCGCCGTGGGCCTCTGCCTCCGATTCCGCCAGCTTGCAGAGCTCGGAGGTGGTGTACGGCTCGCACAGGACGACGCCTCCGCCCTTTTTATCGATCAGCTTTCGGAAGGAGGCGTATTTTTCGAGTTTTTTCTTATCTTTTTTGGGCTCGGCGTCGACGACATTATAAAGAAAGACGGCCGTCGCGCCGTTTTCGGCACAGAGCTCGTCCACAAACTGCTCAAGCTTGCCGCGTTCGTTCGGATTCAGTTTTTCGAGCGGCAGGTCCTCCGCAAGCACGCACCGCCGCCCTCCGTCGAAGGAGATCTCAAACGCCGCGTCCGCAAGGGTATCCGCCGGAACGCTGCCGTTAAAAACATGGAGGCCCGGGCCGGATTTTCCGCCCAGCGCAAGATTCGCGACGGCGTCGGCAAAGCGGCGCTTCCGGGCGGAATCGCTGCCGTAAATAAAATAGACGGGCAGCGGCGCCCCCAGACGGATATGGCGCAGCAGGTCGTCAGAGGTTTTAAAAATCAAGCTCTCAGCCCCTTTTTATAGTCTCCCCGCGGCAGTAAAACGTCAGCCCTGCGGAACCGGCGGAGACGATCTCCCCGGCCCCGCCGAACACGCCGCCGCAGCCTATGGTGACGAGGGAATCACACCGCAGAACGGAAAGCTCCTCCATCGGCACCTCCCGCACGACGGCGATATCCGGCCGGCGGTATTTCGCTTCGATGTCCATTATATCACATTCGCCGGAATAATATAAGAGGAGGGCGTCCTCCGTCTCTATGGCAAAATCCTGAGCGCTGAAAAACACCGCGCGGCTGCCGTCTCCCAGCGCGACCTCCATCGGATACCGGGCTTCCTCCGCACCCATGCGGGAGGCGGCGGCCGGATCCGACAGCACCGCAAGCTCCGGGGCGTAGGTCTTTGCCATCCGGAGCTCCGCCGCGGCATCCCCCGATCCGGCGGATACAAGCGCGGCGACATGGTCGTTGTAATAGCCGGCAACCTTCCGGACGGAATAGGCGTCGTCATAGCCAAGGTTCTCCGCGATCAGCAGCGTTTGGCCGTTCACCGTACAGGAGACCGCCGCGCCCTCCCCGAGCGGAACGATGCGCAGCTCGGTGAGGTCCTTTTTGAGCACGGATTCGCTGAAGAGGCCCGCACAGAGCGCCGTCAGCGACAGGAGCACCGCCAATTTATAAAAGCGAAGCCGCGTGTGCAGCAGGATCGGCAGCAAAAAGAGCAGCGCCGTCCCCGCCATCCAGAGAAAGACCCACTCGCTCGTCGCCGGGATAATCGTCCCCGGCGCCGCAGAAAACAGCCTGGCAATGCCGATGAGCACCTCCGAGAAAAAGCCTGCCAGCTTTGCGGCAAGAAACCCGGCGCCGCTGAGCACAGGTACTCCGCTGAGCACGGCGCCCGGGATGCCTGTATAGATGGCCAGCATGGCGACCGGCCCGGCGATGAAATTAGAGACGAGCCCCGCGAAGCAGACGCTGCCGTAAAACGCGGCGCAAACCGGCGCCGTAAAGCTCCACGCACAGATGCAGATGCCGATATTCTGCAAAACAAGATCCGTCCGGCGGCTTCCCTTTTTTGTTTGGTAAAAGCGTTTCGGAACCGGTTTCCGAAGCAGCAGCGACAGCGGAACCGAGCAGGTGACGATGCCGAGGCTGCCCGCCACGGACATCAGGAAGCCGCAGTCGCAGGCGGAGGCCGGGTTTATCAGCACCACCAATGCCGCGCCGAATGCGAGCGAGCTCGGGGAATCCGGCTCCGAATCGGTGAGCATGCCGACATACCGCACCAGCATCATAAACGCCGCGCGCAGAACGGACATGCCGAAGCCGGCCGCCGCCGCATAAAGAATTGTCGCCGCGATCAGGAGGAGGGCCTTCTTTTTTCTGCCCGGATGCAAGAGGCCAAGCAGCTTTTCCACAAACCACGCGACTGCCACCATATGCATGCCGGAGACGGAGAGGATGGCCGACATGCCCGCCCGGCGGAAGTTGTCGGTGATCTCCGCGTCAAGATCATCCCCAATGCCGAAAATCATCTTCTCCAACAGGCGGAGCGGATCGCCGGAGAGAGATTTGCCGAGTGAATCCGCAAACCATCCCCGGTATGCGGCGAGGGCGGCCGCCGGCGTCACGCAGTTTTCCCGC
The DNA here is from genome assembly GCA_964391915.1 of uncultured Oscillospiraceae bacterium. GTDB lineage: Bacteria > Bacillota > Clostridia > Oscillospirales > Ruminococcaceae > UMGS1668. The sequence goes on along the minus strand of CAYMNV010000018.1, from coordinate 2,789 downwards.
AACACCGCCGGCTCTCCGACAAAGGAGGCATAGGACCGTATTCCGGAGGCCCGCTCTTCGGCCCGCTCCGCAAAGGATTCGCTTCCTGCGGAGTCGCTTCCAGCGGAGCCGTCTTCCTCCTGCCCAAAAAACAGGGCCTTTCCCGCGATCAGGTCCCCGCATTCCAGATCATAGTCGCCGTAGCCGCCGACCCGGACCCGGATTTTCTGCGGCACGCCCCGCGTGTCGACGGAGCGCGTGCCGACCGTATATCTTGTGCGGCCGCTGTCGCTCTCGATTTCCTCCACCACGCCGGTGAAGGAGACCTCCTGCCCGGCAAGGGAACGGATCGGCTCCTCATACAGATACAGATAGCCTGAAATCCACGCAAATGCGGCGGCCGCCGAAAGAGAAACCAGAAACGCGCGACGCCCCCGCCAGACAAAGCGGAAGAACGCGGCAAGGAACAGCCCCGTCGCCGCGGCCGCGAGATCTGCGGTGAGTCCAAAGAAAGACGCGGCGAACGCCCCGGCCAGGAACGAATATCCTGCCCAGCAAAAAGGACGTCTGATCGGCCTCTCCCGCTCCATGGTCTCCATGGCTTCGGCCCTCTTTCCCGATTATTTGACATAATTATACAAAAAAACAGGGCTTTCCGCAATGCGGAAACCCCTGTTTCAGAAAATATCCTCTTTATTCCTGACCGTTCAGTTCCTCTTCCGCCTTCAGCTGGGCGAGATGCTCCTGGTAGGCGGTCAGGATGGCATCCTCCATTGCGTGCCTCGCCTCCGGCGTGATGGGATGCACGATGTCCCGGAAGACGCCGCCCTCGTCCTTTCGGCTCGGCATGGCGACGAAAAGACGTTCCGGCCCCTCAATCACTTTTAAATCGTGGACGGCGAGGTCGTGATCCACCGTCACCGAGACGAGGGCCTTGAGGCGGTCGTTCTGATAAGTCTTTCTGATGCGGATATCCGTGATGTTCATTTTCTGCTCCTCCTAACATGATTCTGCTATAGTATTTGGCAGAATCATCCGGGTTATGCAGGCGCAGAAAGCCGGGAAAAGCCCGCGGGCACCCAAAAATTTCGTCCCGGGGCACCGTTTTCTCCGCAAAAAACGGCCGGATCCGCTTTCAGCGCCGGGAAAACCTCTGCCGAAATGTCTTTTCGCGGCCCCGCCTTTTCCGGTTCCTGCAAAAAGCAAAATGGAGAAAGGAACCTCGTTCTTTTTATGCGGAGCCTCGTCCCGGGGCGGATGAAACGAATCTCAAAATAGAGGTTTCTTTTTTCGCCGGTTTGCAATATAATATAAAATAAGTAAGTATAGGCGGTTTTTTCCGCTTTTTCCGATAGAAAGCAGGCGATTTTTTGATGATCGACGAAGAACTGTTGAAGCGGTGCAAACATCTGCACTTTATCGGCATCGGCGGCTCCGGCATGTTCCCGATGGTGCAGATCCTCCACAAGGAAGGCTACTACATCACCGGCTCCGACAACAACGAGACGGAGACCACCCGCGTCGAGCGCGAGATGGGCATCCCGGTCACGTTTGGCCAGGCGGCCGAAAATATCGCGGGGGCGGACCTGATCGTCCACACCGCCGCCATCATGGACGACAACCCCGAACTGATCGCGGCGCGGGCCTCCGGCGTGCCGTGCCTTGAGCGCAGCGAGATGCTCGGACTGATCTCCCGCCGCTACAACCGGGCGATCTGCGTCTCCGGCACGCACGGCAAGACCACCACCTCCGCCATGATCGCACAGGTGCTGCTGGAGGCCGGATTCGACCCCTCCGCCTTCATCGGCGGAAAGGTCAAGGCCCTCGGCGGCAGCGGCAGGGCCGGCGGCAGCGATATCATTGTGATCGAGTCCTGCGAGTTCCGAGATACGTTTTTGCACCTTGCGAACGACATCTCCGTCATCCTTAACATCGATAACGACCATCTGGATTATTTCGGCACGATCGAAAACAGCATCCGCTCTTTCCGCACGTTTGCGGAACACAGCACCGGCCCCGTGATCGTCAACGGCTGCGACGCCAACACGATGAAGGCCGTCGAAGGCCTCGATAAGGAGATCATCACCTTCGGCTGGGACGATACCTGCCGCTACTGGCCAAAGGACATCCGGCCGCTTGGCGGCGCGAAGAGCGGCTACACGCTGATGCGCGGGAACGAGGCGCTCGCGGAAGTGACGCTCTCGATTCCGGGGAGACACAACATCCTCAACTCGCTCGCCTGCGCCGCCGCCTGCATCTGCGCCGGCGCCGACCCGAAGGTCGTTGCCGAGAAGATCGCCCATTTCCCCGGCGCGGGCAGGCGCTTCGAGATCCTCGGCGAGGTGGGCGGCGTCACGATCGCCGATGATTACGCGCACCACCCGGCCGAGGTCAAGGCGACGCTTAAAGCCGCCAAGGAGATGGACTTCCACGAGGTCTGGGCTGTGTTCCAGCCGTTCACATACTCCCGCACGGCGATGCTGCTCAATGATTTCGTGGATGCGCTCTCGGTCGCCGACCATGTGGTCATGAGCGAGATCATGGGCAGCCGCGAAAAGAACACCTATAACATTTATACGAAGGATCTCGCCGCCAAAATCCCCGGCAGCGTCTGGTTCAACACCTTCCACGAGATGGCCGACTACACCCTCGCGCGCGCCAAACCCGGGGACCTTGTGATCACCCTCGGCTGCGGCGACGTCTACAAATGCGCCTACATCATGGTTGGAAGACCGTGTAACGGCGTCTGAAAAATGGCTTCGCCATATTTCAGACTGGGAGTTTTGCTGACGCAAAACATCCTCGTAAAA
>CAYMNV010000017.1:0-38570 GCA_964391915.1 uncultured Oscillospiraceae bacterium | reverse complement strand
ATATCCTTTACTATTACCTTATTTTTCGCGGGCTGTATTCTCCCAACCGTCTGATTGACTTCAGCTATCTTTTCTCCCTTAGCCTGATCGCGTTTGGCGCGCTGCAAAAAACGTACCGGTACAACTCCGTATCGGTGATCGACTTCGTAACCAATGTTGGCAGGCGGGGAAGATGGCATTACCTCCTGATCTACCCGGTTATCACGATGCTCTTCTGCGTCTCGGGACTTGTCCCCGTCCGACCGGCATTGGGGGAGTATCTCGCCTGGGGCATCTCCATCTTTATCTACTGGGCGGCCTGCGGATACATCCAGCTTTCGCTGGAAAAAGAGACGCTGCTGAAGCAGAATAACGCGCTGCTCGAACAGCGCGTCGCCAAACAGGTCAGCGAGCTCACTTTTTTGACCAACCAGGATATCCTCACGGCGCTTTTCAACCGCCGCTATTTTATAGAACGCCTGGATCAGACCTTAAAAAACAGAGGCCCGGAGGATCTCACGGCGCTGCTGCTGGTCGACATCGACCGCTTCAAAACCATCAACGACACGTTTGGCCACGATGTCGGAGACAGGGTTCTGATCGATTTTTCCTGCCGGATGACGCAGTGGAACCGGGATGACGCCCTGATTGCCAGGCTGGGCGGCGATGAGTTCGCGGTCATGGTGAGCGGCAGATACACCAAGGAGGATGTGGAAGGATTCTGCCGGCAGATCATCGGGCTCTGTGACCGCCCGATCGTAATCGAAAATACGTCGTTTCCTATCACGGTGAGCATCGGCGCAGCGATTGCCGCGGCGGAAGGTTGCAGCAGCAAACTCCTGCTGCAGAATGCGGATCTCGCGGCGGATCGGGCGCAGGCCCAGGGGTATAACCGGTACCTGATCTTCGATCCTCTCATGAGCAACGATCTTAGAAAGCTGCTGGAGATCGAGTATCTGCTGAAGAATGCGGATGTGGAAAAGGATTTTGAATTGTTCTACCAGCCTCAATATACCATCCCGGGGAAGGAACTGATCGGAGCGGAGGCGCTGATCCGCTGGAATACCCGGGAGCACGGCTATATTTCGCCAAGTGTGTTCATTCCCATTGCCGAGCAGAGCAACTACATCGACAAAATCGGAAACTGGGTGATGCGGGAGACGATCTCTCAGGTCGTCAGGTGGAACCGGGAATATGGGCTCCGGCTGAAGGTCGGATTCAACGTTTCCCCAAAGCAGCTTGAGGATGCCGGATTTGTGGATCGCCTCAGAGGCCTGATTTCGGAGAGCGGGGCCGACCCGGAATGGATCGACGTGGAGATTACGGAGAACACCATGCTGAGCGACGCAGACAGGATCCGGGAGATCTTCTCGGCTTTTCAGGAGCTCCGGATCTCCGTTTCCATCGACGACTTCGGAACCGGCTACTCCGCGCTCAACTACCTTGATAAATTTCCTTTCGATCGCATCAAGATCGACAAATCTCTGGTGGACGACATCCCCGGGGGAGACGGCAAGCGCGTAAACGTGATTCAGGCCGCAATCAACATGGCCCACGCTTCCGGCATGCAGGCGATCGCGGAAGGGGTGGAGCGGCAGGAACAGATGAATCTCCTGACGGAGCTGGGCTGCGACCAGATCCAGGGGTACCTGCTCGGACGCCCCGTGCCGGCCGATGCCTTTGAGCAAAGATATATCGGGCACTTTTTATCAAAAAGAGAGCGGCAGGGTGAAAAAGCTCCGGGGTAAACCAATTCCTCTGTATGGCATATCTGGGAAATAATACTAATGAAAGTATTTAAAAACTTGAAACTGGTTCCGCAAGTATGGTATACTTTATTAAATTGATCCGCTTTCCGGGCGGGCCGGGGTCCGGCGCATTCCGGAGGCGGGTTTCAAGGGGAAAATGCGCGCGGAGCGTGATATGCGGATCATGACTTCTGTCGGGGCAGACGGCGGGGAGGCGGCGACAAAACATGGAAGAAAACAATAAGGAACTGCTGAACGAGGGCCAGCGCAGGGAACTGCAGCGTGAGATAAAGACCTGCGTCGAAACCTATCTGACAAAAAAACTGGGAAAGAGCGCCGGCACGGCGGGAAAGATGAAGGCCCTGGTCTACCATGGGCCGGAGGATATCCGCCTTGACGAGGTTCCGATCCCGCAGATCCTTGAGAACGACGACGTGATCGTCAGGGTGACCACCACGACGGTCTGCGGCACGGATATTCATATCTGGCACGGCGGCATGCCGGAAATCAAAGGCCCGCGGGTTCTCGGGCACGAGTTCTGCGGCGAAGTGGTGGAGGCCGGCCCAACGGTCCGCAATGTGAAGGTAGGCGACCGGTGCGCGGTTTCCTGCATCACCCAGTGCGGGGAGTGCTTCTACTGCCGGCAGGGCATCTATTCCCACTGCACGACGGGCGGCTGGCTGATCGGAGATACGATCGACGGCTGCCAGGCCGAGTACGTCCGGGTTCCGCATGCGAATCTGGCCTGCCATGTCATTCCGGACGGGCTCTCCGACGAGGACGTCCTTTTTGTGGGCGACATCCTCTCCACCGGATATTTCGGCGCGGAAAAAGCCGGGATCCAGCCCGGCGAGACCGTACTGGTTTCGGGCTGCGGCGCCGTGGGCATCTGCTCGATGGCCTGTGCCAAACTCTGGGGCCCCTCGAGGGTGATCGCCGTCGACATCATCCAGGAAAGGCTCGATTTTGCCCTCAAAAACGGCTATGCCGACGTCGTCCTGAATCCGAAGACCTGCGATCTTCCTGCGGAAATCCGGAAGCTTACGCACGGCCGCGGCGCCGACCGCTGCATCGAGGCCGTCGGTGTGGCGCCCACCTTCCAGATGGTGCTGGACAACGTCCGGCCGGGCGGCGGGATCTGTGTTACCGGCGTCTTTGAAAAACCGTTTGAGTTCGCCATGAACAAACTATGGACCAAAAACATCAGCATTACGATGGGGCTGGTGGACGCCAACCACATCTCCGCCCTGATCGACCTCATCGCGGCCGGCAGAATCGACGTGAAGCCCCTAATCACCCACCGCGCACCGCTCAACGATATCCTGAAAGGCTACGACTACTGCGGAAACAAGAAGGATGGCTGCATCAAGTGGGTCGTCACGCCCTACAAGAGGTAATGCGCCGGGAACCGTACCCGGGAAACGATAAGCAGCGAATTCCCATAATTCACAAAACAGCCGGCCCGCCGATTTTTTCGACGGGCTGCTTCTTGATTTGCCGCAGTCCGTTATTCCTCCGGGGCCGGACGCTCCGGGGCCGGACGGCGGAAGAAAAAATCTTTTAAGCAAATAAAAGCGGGAAGTCCGTATGGACTTCCCGCTTTTGTATATTTCTTTCTCAGACCCCGATCTCTTTGCTTGCCGTGAGAAACGTCGTGCGCTCCTGCACGGTGGGCCCGCCGTGCTCGAATTCATAGCCGCCGTGGTCGCTGGTCAGCAGAACCAGCCAGTTCTCGCCGAGATCCCGCTCCCGCCGCTGTACTTCCCGGAAAGCCTCGCCGGTCATCCGGTCGACGCGGTCGAAGGCGGCGCGGTATTCGGGGTACATCTGCCCGTAGCCGGTTGCATGACCGGCATCGTCGCAGGCCTCATAGATCGCAAAGATCAGGTCCGGGCAGGCCGGAGAGCCGAGCTTTTGCAGCACGCCGGCGTGCAGCTCCGCATCATTTGTCACCTTCAGAAATTCCACCGGGAGGCCGCGGGTTTCGCAGTAAGCCTTTTCGGGCAGATAGGTGGCGTTTTCCGCGGTAAAATGCCCGACCCAGCTCACAAGAAAGCAGGCGGAACGCGCGATGCCCTCTTCGGCCGCCGAGGAGAAAAGTGTGCGGATCTCCGGCTTCATGGAGACGTAGTTGGTGGTAACGCCGTTTTCCGCGCTCCACATGCCGGTGAGCATGGCTGCCCATCCGGGGCCGGTGTAGGTGATCTGAGGGTTCGGCGCCGGCCAGTTCGCACCGCCCGCGTAGGTATAGAGAACCTTTCCGCCTGCGGCAAGAAGGGAAGCCGTTCCGCCCTCCGGCGAAAGGCGGCCCAGCATATCGCAGCGGGCGCCGTCGTAGCCGAGCACGAGCACCTTGCCGCCTTTTTTCAGGTGTCCGCGCATGACGGAAAAGACGACCGTCTGAGGGAGGGCATCCTCCCTCCTGTTTTGAAAGACCGGATTTCCGCTGACGGAATCCAGATAAAGCTTTTCGCTGTCGGCGTTCTCCATAGCTTCCTCCCAAAATTGATTTGCCCTCATCTTCTCATAAAAACGACGGGCGGAATCCCACGCTTCTGCGAAGAATCCTGCCCGCCGGTTTTCGGTATACGGAACTTTGAAAGAAAAATCAGAGTTCTTCGCCTTTCAGGAAAACCTTAACCGGTTCGCCCTCATGATACACACTGAGATAGCAGCAGTCAACGGCGGCGGAATCGGCCTGCGCGGTGGCAAGGGCCTCCTCTTCGGTCATTTCGGGATGAAGGACCTGCGGCTGACGTTTTGCCCTGTTTCCCATGCGAACGGCAAACGTACGATCAATTTCTTCCATGATAGACACTCCTTTATAAAAAATATGATGATGGGGTCCCGGGCCCCAAAACGGGCTTTTTGGGGGAAAAACCACGAAACGTGGGAAGAAAACCATAATCCTGATGCATTATAGCACTGCACTCCGGCAAAAACAAGCGTTTTTCCGATTTATGTGTCCATCTTTAAGCTCTTTTTTGCCGGCCGTATCCGCCGCTTTTCCGGAAACAGGGGCCTGCCCGGCGGCTTGCAAAGCGGGCGGCAAAATGATAAAATAAAACGAAAGGACCGGAAACAACCATCCGGGGAAGGGGAAACGGAAATGTCGAAACCCAAAAAGCTCAGAAGGCTTGTCAAAGCCGCCCATATGGGCAAACCGGCGGCCATGTACCGCCTCGGGCTCGATTACGAGCGCGGCGGTCACTTCGGTGAGGATGAGGAGCTGGCGGAGAATTGGATTCTGCTGGCCGCCGAATTCGGATTCGCGCCTGCCGAGGCCTGGCTCAAGGAACGTGGGGCCCAAAAAGCCGCCGGAAAATAAGCCGAAACAGAAAAAATCCCCGGGGCTCCAAGCAGAGCGCTCCGGGGGCTTTTTTTATTTGTCACAGAGTTTGTGTTTCAGCGCGGCGATCCGTTCCCGACGCGCGGCGGTCGCCTCCGCATCAAAAACGTAGCCGCCGCCGTCCGCCGGATGAAAACAGTCCCCGGGGCGCGCGCCCTCCGGCAGCGTCTCCCGCAGAACGGAGACGGTGGTTTCATCGCCCTCCAGAACCGCGAGGTCTTCTTCAAACCGGTCAAGAATCCAGAGTTCCATCGCCCGCATCCTTTCTATTTAAGTTCCGACAACGGTCATTTTTCCGCGGAAACCGTGATGGTTTCGCCGTCCGTCTTCATGACCACCGTACCGTCGAGGTCCGTGCGGTAAATTTGCACGCCCATGCGCCCCAGAAGATCCGTCGTCTCCGGATGCGGGTGGCCGTAATCGTTCCCGGCGCCGCAGAGGATGATCGCATATTCCGGCGAGACCGCCTCCACAAAGTCCTCGCCGCAGGAGGTCGAGCTGCCGTGGTGGCCCACCTTGAGCACGTCGGAATCAAGCTCCGCACCGGTGCTCATGATATCGTTTTCCGCTTCCTTTTCCGCATCTCCCATAAACAAAAAACTCGTATTGCCGCAGACGAGCCGCGTCACCACGGACCAGTCGTTGTAGTCGTCCTCGTATTCCCCGGCAGGGCCGAGCACGGTGAGCACGCAGCCGTCGCCGAGCGAATATTGCCGACCGGGCGCGGCAGCCGCAACGGTGCAGCCTTCCTCATCCACGGCGGTGAGCAGCTTTTCCCAGCCCCGGGTGGTGGGCTGAAATTCACCCGGGATATCCGGCATCAGAAATTCCTTCACTTCAAATTCCCGCAGGACGTCCGCCATGGCCCCGATGTGGTCCGCGTGCGGGTGGGTGGCGATCAAAAGATCGATGGTCTCCACGCCCTGCTCCTCCAGATAATCCGTAATGACGCCGCTTTGGTCCGAGGTGCCGGCGTCGATCAGCACGGAGCTCTCCTCCGTCAGAATGAGGATGCAGTCCGACTGGCCGGTATCGAGAAAGTGTACTTCCGCCGCGCCCTCGCCGGAAGCGGACAAGCTCACGGCGCCCTTCGTCCTCGCCGCCGGGTCAAAAAGATGCAGCCCCGGGATGCGGTTGTCGATCACGGCGGAGATCAGAAAAAGAAGCGCAATGATAATTGTAACAAGGGTTCGCAGGTTTCGTCTCTTCATACCGTCTCTCCTTCAGGTCCGGGATACAGATTCACCATTTCAAGCCCCTCCGCGAGCGCGCGGCGCCAGCAGTGCGCCGTGCCGCCGGAGAGGCCGTTGTACCAGCCGATGATGCGCCGGGAATGTTCCACCATATAGATGTTGCGGCGGCGGAAGCAGGCTTCGCCGTATGTCTTCGAGACATAGACGACCAGATCCGCCTGCTCGAGAATATTCTGCTTTCTTTCCGCAGAGCCGGAGGAGGATTCAAACCCCACATACGGCACGGCGGCAATCAAGCGGATGCCGAGCGTTTCCCGCCGCTTCAGAACTTCCTCGGCGGCGAAGAGATCGAAACCCTCGGCCATGCCGGTATAAAAATAACGATAACCGTCGCCCGCGGCCTGCCCGACGGCGGCGCCGATCGCCTCCCTGAGCACAAGGATAGCCGGAGAAGTTTCCTCTCCACCGTCCGGGAGCCTTGCCGGGCGCGGGCCGGTGAAGCAGCAGCATTCCTCTTTCACCGCAGGCCCGCCTCCTCAAGGCACCGGAAGATGCCGTACAGGACGCCGTAGATGACCGGCTGGTGAATCAGGTAGATCAGCAGCGTGTTGCTGCCGACCGTGCAGAGGAAGCCGGAGTGTTTCCGCATCATGAAGGCGGGCAGATTCCGGTCTTTAAAATATTTGCCGGCGGCCGCCCCCGTCAGGAACAGAAATCCCCACGGCAGCAGCGGAAAATAATCCGCCGAGAAGTAGCCCTTCGAAGGAAAGCCGAGCACCGCGGTGACGTCGTTTTGATAAAGCGCCTCCGGGAGCGCGATTTTTCCAAAAAGGACGGCCCCATCGCCGATCCCATACAGGCAGAGGAAAAGCCCGAAAAACAGGAGCATCCCAAGAACGGGGTGCAGGGCCTCGGCCCCTCTGCGCAGCAGCGGATAGAGCAGCATGGAGACGCCGAGAAAGTGCAGCACGCCGAATTTGATCAGCTGATCCGGCATAAAAAGCATGGTACCGAAGGTCATCAGCATGCCGGCGCCCAGCACCACGAGCCCGCGCTTAAAATTGCTGTGCGCAAGCCGGCAGGAGATGCCGGAGATCAGGATGAACGACCAGCAGACGAACTGCTGCAGCCAGGAGAACGGGGGCGTAAACGGCGACGGGCCGATGCCGAAGATCACGAAAAGGTCATAGATCGTGTGGTAAATCACCATACCCAGCAGCGCAACGCCGCGGAATTCGTCCAAAAACCAGATGCGTCCGCCGGAACGGCCTTTCGTCATAAAACCGCCTCCTTTTCCGATATGATTATATCATGCGGCCCGTTTCTTTGCATCCGTTTTTGAAATTCTTGTAAATCTTCTGCGTTTTGCTTGTGCGGAAGCGTGATTTTTGCTACAATACCGGTATGTGCAAGCAATTTTCGGAACCCTGATGAAAGGAATATATCTTATGTCTGAAGATTTAAAAGGATGGAGCCGTCCCGAGGAAAAGTTCCCGGAGGCCGCGCTTGAGGATTCCTTTGCCGAATATTTTGCCGAGGATCACGCCTCGGTACCCGGAAAAAAACAGAGACGCCGCGCCGACGGGTCCGGGCCGGATCTGCTGGTCGAGACCGCTTCGGAGGACGACCCCGGATTTGTCATTGAGGGCCTTGCCGCCGTGGAGCAGGCCGGCGCCGCGGACATGTCCGACTCCGCCGGGGAAACCTCTCCCGCCGGAGAAGAAACCGTTCCTATCGGAGCGGAGGCCGGGATGCCGGAGGAACCGGAAAACCTGATTTCCGAAACGCTGCCGGAATATGCGGCGCCCGAGGCGGAGAGCCTTCCGGACGAGCCGTTCATGGAGGAGGAACCCGGCCCGGCCGGCGAGACCTTTTCCACGCAGCCCGGGAGACCCGGGGACGAAAATTTGACGGAGATTCTTTTCGCTGAAGAGCCGCCTGTGGCGGAGTCTTCTGCGGAAGAGCCTTCCGCAGAAAAACTGTCGGCGGAGGAACCCTCTGTGGAGGAGCCTGAAAAACCTGAGACGCATACCGCGGTCCCGGCCGCAAAGCAGAAGAAATTCGAGATCATTCGGATGACGCAGGCTCTGCTCTGGAACCGCCGCAGACACCGCTGGGCGGCTCCGGTCGGCTTGGCCGTCGTCATTCTGGCCGTGATCGGCTTCATCTCCGTAATCATCGGCGGCCTCAATCTCAGCGCCCGGGTCATCGACAACACGAAGGAAAAAGAGATGTTCGCCTGGAAGATCTATCCGCTGCTGATCTTCGACCCGGCCGCCTTTGACGATCCGAGCCAGCTCGACAGCGTATTCCTGCTCAAAACCGCCCTCTGGAAGACGCTCCTTGAGAACCGCACCAAGTACTCCTACAACGACGACGGTATGCTGGTGGTGCCGGCCTCCGACCTCAACGTCGCGGCGAAGAGCCTCTACGGCGACGCGGTCAAGCTCACCCACCAGACCTTCTCCGAGGGATATGAATATTACTATATTTATGACGAGAGCACCGGGACCTATCTGGTGCCGGTCATGGGCCAGACCGCGGAATATTCACCGGAAGTGGTGCGGATCACCAAGACCGAGGATACCTACACGCTTCTGGTCGGCTACGTCACGCAGAGCACCCTCTGGAATATGGATACGGAGGGCAATATGAATGAGACCGTGCCCTCAAAATATATGTATTATGATCTTAAGAAACTCGGCAGGGACAACTACGTTGTTACGGCGGTCCGCGAGGTGCCTGAGGAAGAAGTGCCGGAGACCGAAAACTCCGGTACCCAGCAGCAGCTCAACGAGACCCGTTACGGTGAGAGCGCCGGAAACAACGCGGCCTCCTATACCTCCGCGGTGGAAAAATACCTGAGCAGCGGCGCTTCCGAGCCGGTCTCCGGGGAGTCGCAGACGGAGTCGGCCGCGGCGGAGGAATCCACAGTCTCCGACGGGACGGAAGCCGTCTCCGGCGAAACGGAATCTGCGCTGGAAGAATCCATGGAAGAAACCGCAGCCTGAAAAAATACAGGATCTGGCAGTGCTGCCGGAAGGAGGAAATCCTTCCGGCAGCATTTTTCTGCCCTGCCGGAAGCTGGAACGCCTGCCGCTATTTGACAGAATGGGCAGGCCGATTCGGCATGGGAAAGCCTTGCCGCCGAAAAAAGGAAATGCTACCATATTTTCGACGGGAGGAACGGAGAGCTTCCGCCGCGAAACATCAAGCGAACAACGGAGGAAAACACCTATGAAAAAACTTCTTGCGGCAGCAATGGCGCTGGCACTGTTCCTGACGGCATCCGTGCCCGCCCAGGCCGAAGACATCCTTGCGCTTGACAACATTGGTTTTGACGAAACTGCGGAATATCTGATCACCCCGGAGGAGATCTCGGCGCTTTCCGCGGAGGCGGGTATGGCCGGAGAGACCTTTACCGTAAACGAACTTCAGTTTAAAGTCGTGCTCGGCTCCGCTTATGCGGAAGTGAAACAAAAAACCTACACCGACGGTGCCGGCAAGAAGGGCATCCGCGTCACGGTGGAGCCGAATTCCGACTACGGCACCAAGGACTTTGAGGTCCGCTTCCGCTGGAATTTTATCCGCGCGGAAGGGAGCACGGTCTGGAAGACGGAGCCGGTCACCTGCTCCGTCACAATCGCCCGCAAAACGCCGGCAGAGGATCTGTTTAAAGCGTATGCCGGTGAGGAGGACGTGCTGATGCTCGATCCCGGCGTCGACGTCGTTACGGAAGATAACTTCGTCGAGGCCGCGGGGAAAATGATTTCCTTCTCCGACGACGAAGAGACCTGGTGCCTCTTTATCAAACGGGTCAGTTCCTCCCAGAAGGGGATCAACGTCTCCTTCGACACGGATCCGGATGAGGATGTGCTGGAGCTCTTCGATACGGAGGACGTTCAGGCCCTGAATTTTCTCTCCGGCACGGCCGCCGTCGCCTCGAAGGGCACCCTTTATGTGTATCTTGACAGCGAGGCCCTCGGCACCGCGGACGTCGACGAGACGTATTACCTCTATACTTGGAATGGAAAGACGCTGACGTCGCTCGGCGGCGTATCCCCTGAGGAGACCGACAATGGCATCGCGTTTGTTTTCCCGCTGGAGGCCGGCGACCTGCTCGGCTCCTACTACATCTCGACGGAAAAGGCAACCTCGTCCGCCCCGAAGCCGGAGACGCCCTCCGGGAGCGGTACTCCCTCCGGAGAGACGGAACCGGAGGAGAACCCCGATACCGGACTTCCACTTTTTTTCTAAACACAACGCAGCGGCCCCATGGATCTCCGCCATGGGGCTTTTTTTGCGCCTCCGCGCGGCGGGAACGCGAAAACAGGAAAACGGGACGCTCTTTTTGGACAAAACAACGCATGAATTCCCCGTTTCTGCGCGGCCCCAGTTGAAAAACGACGAGCCGGATGATATAATCTAATTTGACTGATTTTTAATGGGATTGGGTGCCGGAGGTATATGGATGAAAAAGTGGAAATCCCTTCCTGCCAATGAGGGCAAGGCGAAAAGAATCTGCGAAGAACTCGGCATCCCGGATCTGGTTGGCGAGATTCTGGTCGCAAGGGGCGTGGATACCCCGGCCAAGGTGAAGGAATTTCTCAGCGAGGAGATCCCTTTTGCCGACCCTTTTTCCTATAAAGATATGAAAAAAGCCGTGGAGCGGATCAACGACGCCGTTGACGAGGGCCAGCGCGTCTGCATCTACGGCGATTACGACTGCGACGGCATGACCGCCACGGTCCTGCTTTATGATTACCTGCAGTCCATCGGCTGCAACGCCTGGTATTACATCCCGGACCGCGAATCTGAAGGATACGGCCTCAACAAGAGCGCCATCGATTACATCGCCTCTCAGGAGACCGACCTCATCGTCACGGTGGACAACGGCATCTCCGCGATCAACGAAATCGATTACGCGAGCTATCTCGGCATCGACGTCGTCGTCACCGACCACCATCAGCCGCGGGAGATTCTGCCGGATGCCGTGGCCGTCGTCGACCCGCACCGGGAGGACAGCGAGGGCGAATACCGGGATCTCGCGGGCGTCGGCGTGGCGTTCAAGCTCGTCTGCGCGCTGGAAAACGACGACGGCTGGGGCATCATCGACCAGTATGCGGATCTGATCTGCATCGGCACCGTGGCGGATATCGTACCACTGACCGGCGAGAACCGCGCGCTGGTGCGGGAGGGGCTTTCCGTCATCAGCGAGACGGATAACCTCGGCCTGCATGCACTGATCGAGAGCGCCGGCCTCTCGGGGAAGCTGATGACTTCGGAGAATATCGCCTACGGCATCGCACCGAGGCTCAACTCCGCGGCAAGGCTCGGCAGCGCCTATCAGGTGATCGAGATGCTGACCACCGAGGATGAAAACCGCGCCGCAGAACTCGCCGCGGCCCTCTGTGAGCAGAACAGCCGGCGCCAGCAGCTGGAGCAGCAGATCTCCGGCGACGTGGAAAAGATGTTTACCGAGCGCCCGGAGCTCTTCCGCGACAGAGTGGTCGTGCTCGACGGCGGCGGCTGGCATCACGGGGTCATCGGCATCGTATGCTCAAAAGTGGTGGAGCGCACCGGGAAACCGTGCGTGCTCATTTCAAGGGACGGGGAGGAGGCCCGGGGTTCCGCCCGCAGCGTGGAGGGCTTCTCCATGATCGACGCGGTCTCCTACGCCTCGGACTGCCTGACCCGATACGGCGGCCATCCCTTCGCCGCGGGCATGTCGCTCGAATCCGCGAAGATCGACGCCTTCCGCCGCAAGATCAATGAATTTGCGGCCAAAAATTTCTCGATGATGCCGGTTTTCACGCTGAAGATCGACAAGATTCTCGACCCCGCGGATCTGACCGTGGAGAGAATCTCCGCGCTTCAGATGCTGGAGCCGTTCGGCTGCAGAAACGAGATGCCGCTCTTCGCCTTCCGCAAGGTGATCATCGACGGCATCTATTCCATCGGAAACGGAAAGCATCTCCGCCTACGCCTCAAAAAAGCCGGGATTTCGTTTTACGCGGTCTGGTTCGGCGTCTCGCAGGAGGATTTTCCGTACCGGGTCGGAGAGACGGTGGATATCGCCGCCTCCTGCGACGTCGGCGACTATAATGGAGATACGCGCGTCTCGGTGAAGATCCGGGATGTCCGGCCCTCCTCTCTCAGCCAGGAGCGGCTGTTCGGCGGCAACCTCGCGTACGACGGGTTCCTCCGCGGCGAGCCGGTTCCGGAGGAGGAGATCCCCGCCCGCCCGGATTTCGCGCTGGTCTACCGGTTCATCCGGGAGGACGGCGGCTTTCAGGGGGAGCCGGATATCCTGTTCGGCAGGATCACCGGCGCCAACCGGGATACCACGATGAGTTCCTGCAAGATGCGGCTGTGTATCGATGTGATGGAGGAGCTCGGCCTTGTCGCCAGCTCTTACGACGGCCGCCGCATCCGCGTCACTTTGAAAACGCCTTCCGAAAAGGTGGATATCGAGCACTCCCAGCTTCTCGGGAGACTGCACAAGGGCAATATTTGAGAAGCGGAGAGAACGGGGAGGTGACGGCATGAGCGACTATCTGCAGAAGCTGATTCAGGCCATACAGGAAAACGGCAAGCCGCTGGATATGGATAAGATCGGGCGCGCCTACAATCTTGCCGAGCAGGCCCATGCCGGACAGACGCGTGCCTCCGGCGAACCTTATATCATCCACCCGGTCGAGACCGCGATCATCACCGTGAAGCTCGGCATGGATACGGATACCGTCGTCACGGCGCTGCTGCACGACGTGGTGGAGGATACGGATATCCCGCTTGAGAAGATCCGCAAGGAATTCGGCCCCGAAGTCGCCCTGATGGTCGATGGCGTGACGAAACTCGGGCAGATCTCCTACGTCTCGCGGGAGGAGCAGCAGGCGGAGAACGTCCGCAAGATGCTGCTCGCGATGGTGCAGGATGTGCGTGTCATCATTGTTAAGCTGGCGGACCGCCTGCACAATATGCGCACCATCGACTTTATGCCGCCGGAAAAGCAGCGCAGCAAGGCGCACGAGACCATGGAGATCTACGCGCCGCTTGCGCACCGCCTCGGCATCCGTCCGCTGATGGAGGAGCTGGAAGACCGCTGTATCCGCGTGCTGGATCCGGTGGGCTACAACGACATCGAGCATCGCATGGAGCTTGAGAAGGAGGACCGCATCCGCTTCCTTGACGGCCTCAAGGAGCGCATCGACGAACGCCTGAAGAAGGAAAACCAGCCGGCCTACGTCGAGGGCCGCATCAAATCCATCTACGGCATCTACCGCAAGGTCTACATCCAGGGCCGCTCGATGGAGGAAATTTTCGATATCTACGCGGTTCGCGTCATCGTGGAATCCGTCTACGAGTGTTACAACGTCCTCGGCATCGTCCACGATATGTTTAACCCGATTCCGGACCGTTTCAAGGATTATATCTCCACGCCGAAACAAAACATGTATCAGTCCCTGCATACCACCTGCATCGATAAGGAGGGCATCCCCTTCGAGATCCAGATCCGCACCTGGGATATGCATCACACCGCGGAATACGGCATCGCGGCGCACTGGAAATACAAGGCCGGCATCATCGGCAAGGATAACATGGAGGAGCGTCTCTCCTGGGTGCGCCAGCTTCTGGAGCAGCAGCAGGAATCCGACGACGCCTCGGAGCTTGTGGAATCCATCAAGAGCGACATCGCGCCGGATGAAGTCTTCGTCTTCACACCGGGCGGCGACGTCATCCAGCTCCCGGCAGGCTCGACGATCATCGACTTCGCCTACGCCATCCACACGGCCGTCGGCAACCGCATGACCGGCGCCAAGATCAACGGCCGCATTGTCTCGCTCGATTCCGAGGTCAAGACCGGCATGATCGTGGAGATTATCACCACCAACGCGCCCAACCACGGACCGAGCCGCGACTGGATCAACATGGCCAAGACCGCCGGCGCGAGGAGCAAGATCCGCACCTGGTTCAAAAAAGAGCGGCGCGACGAGAATATCGTCGAGGGAAAAGAGGCGGTCTGGAAGGAATTCCGCCGCAACCTCATCATTCTCGAGGAGCCGCAGTACGGCGAGTTCATCGAGGATGTCGCAAAGCGCCAGCACTGCAATTCGGCGGAGGATTTTTACGCCTCCGTCGGTTACGGCGGTATCAACCTGTCCAAACTTCTGCCGTGGGCGAAGGATGAGTTCATCCGCCGCTACCGCACGGTGCCGGATGTGGTGCCGCTTCCCGAGCCGCCGAAACGAAAACCGAAGAGCAGCGGCGGCGTCATCATCGAGGGGCTGGAAGGCTGCCTCGTCAAATTCGCCCGCTGCTGCAACCCGCTGCCCGGCGACGACATCGTCGGGTATGTCACCCGGGGCACCGGCGTATCGATCCACAAGGCCAGCTGCCGCATCGCCGTGAGCGGCATGGATTCCAACGATCAGAAGGGCCGCTGGGTGCATGCCTCCTGGTCGAACGACGTCAAGGAGACCTACCAGTCCGATATCGTCATGGTCTGCCAAAACCGGCTCGGTCTGGTCGCGGATGTCAGTATCGTGCTGACCAACCTCCATGTGCCGGTTCACGCGCTCAGTGCGAAGGAAACCTCCGGCGGCATGGCGGAAGTCAAATTGACGACCGAAACCGGCGGCGTCGATCAGCTGAAAGGAATTCTGGACGCCCTGCGGCGCATCCGCGGCGTGGAGATGGTCCAGAGAGTGTAATTTGTAATATATAACCGGGGATTTGAAATTCGCCCAAACGAGGCTACGATCACCGGTATGTGTCATCCGCATAATATAACCGGAGTTTTGGAATTTGCCCAAACACGGGTCACTTATCATCTGCCCATCATCGAAGCCCTGACCGGGCGCGAGCCGGGCATGGCCGGAGAATAAAGCCAAAAAACACTCAAAAAACGGCCCGAAAGGAGAAACAACCTGTGATTGCGCTTTTGCAGAGATGCAGGGAGGCCTCCGTCGAGTGCGGGGGAGAGCTTGTCTCACAGATCGGAAGCGGTTACCTGATTCTGCTCGGCGTCGCCAAGGGCGATACCGAGGTGGGGGCGGAGCTGCTCGCCAAAAAAATCGCGGAACTCCGCGTCTTTGAGGACGAAAACGGAAAGATGAACCGTTCCATTCTCGAAACCGGGGGCGCTGCGCTGGTGGTGTCGAATTTTACCCTCTGCGCCGACTGCACCCATGGGAGGCGGCCCTCGTTCTTTGACGCCATGCTGCCGCGTGAGGCGGGCGAACTCTATGGATATTTCATCAAAAAACTGCAGTATTATGGGATCGGCGAAGTCCGGAGCGGCGTCTTCGGCGGCGACATGCAGGTCCGTCTCCAAAACGACGGCCCGGTCACAATTCTCCTCGACACGGCCGATCTCAAGTGATATAATCTGGTTTCGGGAGGCGATTCCTTTATGACCATTACGGAAATTACCGTCGGCATCATGCGCACCAACTGCTACGTCGTGGAGTCGGAGCAGAAAAATGCCGTCGTCATCGATCCCGGCGACGAGGGCGGCCGCCTGACCGACCGGCTCACCAACATGGGCGTCAAGGTGAACTATATTTTTCTGACCCACGGCCATTTTGACCACACCGGCGCGGTGAAAGACGTGCTGAAGCGGTTCCCGGAGGCGAAGGTTGCCGTGATGAAGGAGGACGAGGATATTCTGCTCGATCCCTCCCTCGTCGTCAACCGTGTGCAGGGAACTTTCGGGGAGAGGTATCACATCAAGCCGGACATTCTCGTCTCCGACGGCGGGGTGCTGAAGCTTGACGAGCTCTCCTTTGTCTTCATTGCGACCCCCGGCCATACCAAAGGCTCCTGCACGATCCTGCTGGGCAAAAATCTCTTCACCGGAGATACGCTGTTTGCCGGCATGTGCGGCAGAACGGATCTCTACGGCGGCTCTCAATCCGACATGAAGCGCTCGCTCGCGCGGCTAGGCGGTCTGGAGGGCGATTATGAGGTCCTGCCGGGGCACGGACCGGGCAGCACGCTCGCCATTGAACGCTTCCAGAATGCCTACCTGAAATCCGCCATGGGCAAAGAGGTATTATGAATCTCATCATCGACAGCCATCCCTATCATTATGAAATGGAAGCCCTCTGCCGGATGTTCCTGCGGGGCGAGGAACTGAAGATCCTCGAAACCGCGCAGCCTCCTGCGGAGGATTTTCTTTATACGGGCGTATCCGGCTCGGGCACTGACGGATACGGTACTGCCGGAGACAAGGTCGCCGTCCGGGCAAATTATAAGGGAAAAACCGCGGAAGAGACCGCCGACGCCGGCTCCGATGCCGAGCGCGCGATGGCGCGGGCGGTCTATTCCGTGATGAGCACGCTCACCGGCATCCGGCCGAAATGGGGCGTGCTCACGGGCATCCGCCCGGTCAAGCTCGCGATGGAGCTTGCCGACGAGGGCAGGACCCCGGAGGAGATCCGCCGCATTCTGAGCACCGACCGGCTGATCTCCGACGAGAAAATCGCCCTGATGCTCGAGACGATGCTCCGCGAGCGGGAGATCCGCCAAAGCTCGCGCCCGGAGTCGGTAAGCCTCTATATTTCGATTCCGTTCTGCCCAACCCGGTGTTCTTACTGCTCCTTTATCAGCCACAGCATCGAGAAGGCCGCAAAGCTGATCCCACCCTATGTGGAGCTGCTCTGCGAGGAACTTCGGGGCATCGCGGAGCTGATTGAGGAACTGGGCCTCCGGCTCGAGACCGTTTACATGGGTGGCGGCACCCCCTCGGTTCTCTCCGCGGAACAGCTCGACGCCGTACTCGGTACGGTGGAGTCCTCGTTCAATATGCGCACCGTGCGGGAGCTGACCGTCGAGGCCGGCCGCCCGGATACGATCACGCCGGAGAAACTTGAGGCCATGATAAAACACCATGTGGGCCGCATCAGTGTTAATCCGCAGACGCTCGACGACGAGGTGATGGAGGCCATCGGCCGGAAGCATACCGCCGCGCAGTTTCTGGAAGCATTCCGGCTCGCCCGCAGCCTCGGCTTCGACAACATCAATACGGATCTGATCGCCGGCCTGCCGAAGGACAACATGGAGAAGTTTTCCCGCACGATTGAGGGGATCATGGAGCTCCGCCCGGAGAACGTCACGCTGCATACGCTCACCGTCAAACGGGCGGCGGGTTTCGGCTCGGATCCGGAGGGCATCCTCGCGGGCACGGCGGACGGGATGGTGGAATTTGCCCAGCGCCGTTTCGGCGAGGAGGGCTATTTTCCCTACTACCTCTACCGCCAGAAAGGCACCGTCGACAACCTCGAAAACACCGGCTACTGCCTGCCCGGCAGGGAGGGCCTCTATAATATTTTTATCATGGACGAGACGCACAGCATCCTCGCGGCCGGCGCGGGCGGCGTGACAAAACTCAAAGCACCGGGCGGGACGCGCATCGAGCGCATATTCAACTTCAAATATCCATACGAATATATCGGCCGCTTCGATCAGATCCATTCCCGGAAAGATCAGATCCGGGAGTTTTACGAGACTTGGCCGGTCCGCGCGGGAATCTGACGCCGCGCGCGGGAGCATGCCGCTTTTTTCCCGGAAGCCGGTTTCGGCAGCGGGCCGAAGGCTTCATCGGGAGGGCGCCTTTGTTTTTTCCTTTTTGGGGAAATTTGCTCCCTAAGATTCCCTTTCGAGGGAATTTATCGGATAAAAAAGCGGTTTTTCTGTTGAAAAGCTGCGGCGGCTGGTATATAATAATCAGATGTAGAAATCTCGTATGAAAGGGGCAGCGCTATGGCGAATTTCGACAACATCCTGGGCGACCTCCGAATCGTTGCGGAGGAAGTGGAGAAAAAAACCAGAGAGGCGGTCGAGCTTTCCCGCCTCCGCATGGAAAAAATCCAGGTCCGGAGCGACATCCGAAAGAACTTTGAGAGCATCGGCGAAATGGTCTATGCGGAGTACCGCTCCCACGAGGACAACAGCGACGTGATCGATATCTTCAAAAAGGAGATCGACCGCGAATACGACCGCCTGAATGAGATCACCGGCCGGATCCGCAAGCTTCGCAACCGTGCCCAGTGCCCCGCGTGCGGCGCACAGAACGAGCTCGACGCCGCCTACTGCAGCCACTGCGGCGCGGAGATGAAGGACGGGGAAGAGCCCGTCGCCGCCGCGGTCGACAGAACCGCCGAAGATATCAAGGAGGCGGCCCTCGGCGTGAAGGAGACGCTGACCGAAAAGCTGGAGACCGCCGGCCAGTATGTTGAGAAAGAAAAAGCCATCCTCGAAAAGGAAGCCGTCAAGCTCGGCGAAAAAGCCGCGAAGCTGACCGCCTGCGCCGAACAGAGCGCGAAGGCCGAGGCCGAAGAGATGGCGGAAGCGGCTCCGGAGGCGGACGTCTCCGGACAGATTCCAAACGAGGGGAAGAAACCCGCTTCCGGAAAGAAAAAATAACACGCCGGAAGGCGGAATGGAGAACCCCGCTTCCGGCAGGCGCCGGGAGCTTCAAAGAAAGGATGAACGAATTTGACGTACAACCAGATCAAGGGTTCCGCCACCTATCTTCTCAGCCAGACCGGCCTTCGCCCGAAGATCGGCCTGATCCTCGGCTCCGGGCTGCATCCGGTCACCGCGGATCTTGAGAACGTGACGAAGATCCCGTATAAATCCATCCCGCGCTGGAACGCCTCCTCCGCCCCCGGGCATGAGGGCGCG
This sequence comes from uncultured Oscillospiraceae bacterium, assembly GCA_964391915.1. Classification (GTDB taxonomy): domain Bacteria; phylum Bacillota; class Clostridia; order Oscillospirales; family Ruminococcaceae; genus UMGS1668. Next base: position 19,614 of record CAYMNV010000017.1, on the reverse strand, counting down.
CTCTACATAGGCACGATGGAGGGCATCCCGGTTGCGGCGATGTCCGGTCGGCTTCACTATTACGAGGGCAACAGCATCGCCGACTGCGCCTATCCGGTCGCCGTGCTCAAGGCGATGGGGATCGAGAAACTGATCGTCACCAACGCGGCCGGCGGCGTTAACACCGACTATCATCCCGGCGAGTTCGTCCTGATCCGCGACCAGATCAAATTCTTCGACGAAAGCCCACTGCGTGGGGAGAAGGCGGAGGAATTCGGCGGCGCGCATTTCTTCGATATGAGCGATACCTATACCGCGGCGCTCCGCGAGGCGGTTAAAGCCGTCTGGCAAAAGAGCACCGGCGAGGCTCTGGCGGAGGGTGTTTACGCCTTTATGCCGGGCCCGCAGTTTGAGACCCCGGCCGAGATCCGCGCCCTGCGCGTGCTCGGAGCGGATCTCGTCGGCATGAGCACCGCGCCGGAAGCCATCATGGCCGCCGCCTGCGGGCTCGAGCTGCTCGGCGTCTCCGTCGTCACCAACATGGCGGCGGGCGTTGTCGCCGGAAAACCGCTCTCCGGCGGGGAGGTCGACGAGGCCGGAGCCGCCGTCGCCGACGACTTCCGGAAATTCCTGCACATTGCGGTACAGACGCTCTCCGAGATCGGATAAACCGGTCCGGGCCGGATGCCCCGTAGTACGGGAAGAGAAGTCTTATAAAAAACGGTCCGCGCGGGACCGGCGTACACCGTGCCCCGCATTTTATACCGAAACGCCTTTTTTGCGGCCCGCCTCCGCCGGAGACGCCGCGTTTTCCATGAAACCATGAACCACCCCTGACCGGAAAGGACGGAACAGAAATGCTGTTTAAAAACATCTCCTATGTGGACGAAAACTTTCATGTTGTGGACAACGCCTGGATCGGCGTCAAAAACGGCGTGATCGACTGTATTTCCCAAAACAGGCCCGCGAACTGGAGCTGCGGCGAAATCTACGACGGCAGCGGCAAGATCCTGATCCCGGGGCTTGTCAACAACCACACGCACGCCGCGATGACGCTGATGCGCGGCTACGGCGAAGGGCTTCCGCTGCAGAGGTGGCTGGAAGAGAAAATCTTCCCCTTTGAGGCGCACTGGAACGAGGACGCGATCTACTGGGCGAACCTGCTCGCCATGTCCGAGATGCTCGCCTGCGGCACCACCTCCTTCACCGACATGTACTTTTTCGGCTCGGTGGAAGCAAAAGCCGTGCAGGATGTCGGCATGAAGTGCAATTTCAGCAACCCTCCGGTCAGCACGGACGGCACCCATCTCAAGGATCTTTCCTATTTTCCGGCCGTCTGGTCGGAGATCCAGCAGTGGGGCCACAGCAAGGGCCGTTTCGTGATGGAATTCGGCATCCACGCCGAATACACCGCCACCGAGGCGCTGATCCGCGAAACCGCCGCCTTCGCGAAGGAAAACGGCCTGCGGATTCATGCGCATATGTCCGAAACGCAGAAGGAGCATGAGGAGTGCAAGCAGCGCAACGGCGGCAGAACCCCGGCGAAGCTCCTCCTCGACTGCGGCCTGTTTGAGAATCCGACCAACGTGGCGCACTGCGTCTGGGCGGAGGACGACGATATCCGCATCCTTGCGGAAAACGGCGTCACCGCGACGCACAACCCTTCGAGCAACATGAAGCTCGGAAGCGGCTTCGCGCCGGTGCGCAAGATGCTGGATGCCGGCGTCAACGTCGCCCTTGGCACCGACGGCGCCGCGAGCAACAACAACCTCAACATGTTTGAGGAGATGCACATGGCGGCCATGATCGCCCGCGGCCATTCCGGCCACGCGGATGAGATCAGCGCCGCGGAGATCCTCAAAATGGCGACCGTCGACGGCGCAAAGAGCCAGGGCCGCACGGACACCGGCCTCATCAAAATCGGATACAAGGCGGACCTCGCCGTCGTCGATCTCGACCGGCCGCATCTGGTTCCGTCCTACAATAAGCTCGACTCCCTTGTCTTCTCCGCGCAGGGCTCCGACGTCGTCCTGACCATGGTCGACGGCGACGTCCTCTACCGCGACGGAAAGTATAAGACGATCGATTTTCCGAAGGTCTGCGACAAGATCAGCCTCTGCCTGCCGAAGATCCTTTCTCAGATCTGACGCTTCCATTTTGGCGATGCGGAGGGCGGATGCGGAATTCCGCCCTTTGTGCATATTGAAGGGGGACAGCGTTTGAGCTTAAAGAAACAGAATTTCCTCCAGGGTGCCCTGATTCTGAGCTTCGCGACTATTTTCGTCAAGGCCGTCGGCGCGCTCTTCAAGATCCCGCTGATGAATATCATCGGCGGGGAAGGCATGGGCTACTACAACACGGCCTATCAGATCTTCAACCCGCTTTACACGCTCGCGACCGCCGGCATCCCGGTGGCCGTCTCCCGGATGGTTTCGGAGTGTGTGACGCTGGGGCGCTTCCGGGATGTCAGAAAGATTTTTCAGGTCTCGATGATCTGCTTTCTGATCACCGGAACGGCGGGCAGCCTGATCATGCTTTTCGGCGCGGGGTTTCTCACCTCGTCCGTGGTGGGCAATCCGGGCGCCGTCTGGGCGGTGGCGGTTCTGTCTCCTGCGGTATTTTTCATCTGCATGATGAGCGCCTACCGCGGGTATTATCAGGGGCTGCGCAACATGTACCCGACCGCCGTCTCCCAGATGGTGGAGGCCGTGTTTAAGCTGCTTCTCGGCCTCGGCCTGACGCTTGTCGTCACGAAGATCGGCACCGCCGAATATGAGAAGACCGGAACGATCTTCGGCATTAAGCTTGGGCTCACCGAGAATGCCGGCACCGCCGCTTCGGCGCTCGCGCCCTATGCGGCCGCCGCGGCTATCGGCGGCGTCATGCTCTCGACAATCGCCGGCACGATTTACCTGATGGTCCGCTACAGCCGGAAAGGCGACGGCATCAGCGAGGAGGAGCTTTTCGCCTCCGTGGAGCCGCAGGAGAGCAAAACCATCTTCCGGTGCCTGATCGCCATCGCGCTGCCGGTCTGTTTTGCCTCCCTTGCGACCAACCTCACCAACCTGATCGATCTGATCTCGCTGATGAACCGCCTGGAATATGCGATCCGTCTCGACGCAGATACGATTCTTGCCATGTATGCAGGGCTGCTTCCGGAGAAACTGACGCTCGACGGCATCCCGAATTATCTTTACGGCGTCTACACCGGTATGCCGGTGGAGCTTTTTAACCTGATCCCGGCCATCGCCACCACCTTCGGCATCTCCGCGCTGCCGACCGTGACGGAGACGTGGACGGCGCACAACCGCCACCGAATCAAGCGCTCCATCGACAGCGTGCTGCGCATCACCGCGCTGATGGCGTTCCCGGCGGGGCTCGGGCTCTCCTTCCTGTCGAAGCAGATCCTCGACCTGCTCTATCCGCGGGTTCCGCTGGAGGTGGAGATCGCCGCCCCGATGCTGACCATCATGGGCGTCTCGGTGCTCTTCGTCTCCGTCGTCGTCACCTGCAACAGCGTGCTGCAGGCGATCGGGAAGGAGCGCATTCCGCTCGTCCTGCTGCTGATCGGGGCCGCCGTCAAACTGGGCGTCAACTTCACGTTTATCGCCATCCCATCCATCAACATCAAGGCGGCGCCCTACGGCTCCCTGTGCTGCTACGGCCTGCTGCTGGTTTTGAGCATCATCCTGATCGACCGGAACGCCGGCATCCGTGTGGATCTCTGGTCCGTCTTTCTCAAGCCGCTGTTCGCGGGGCTTGCCTGTGCGCTCAGCGCGAAAGGCATCTGGCTGCTGACGCAGGAGGGGCTCGGATCCCGTGTCGCGACCGTGCTCGCAATCTGCGTTGCGGTGCTGATTTATGTCGCCGTGGTCCTCGCGATCCGCGGAGTACCGAAAAATGATATAAAAATGCTGCCGAAAGGCGAAAAAATCGCAGAACTACTTGCAAAATGCCATCTCTTAGGGTAAGATAATGGAGGCTTTTGTGGATTTTGAATGTAAGGAAACCTATGACGTCGGCGATCTGCTCCGGATCATGGAAATTCTCCGGAGCGGCGAAGGCTGCCCTTGGGATCGGCAGCAGACGCACGCCTCGATCCGCCAAAATCTCATCGAGGAGACCTACGAGGCGGCCGAAGCCATCGACAACGCCGATACCGAAGCGCTCTGCGAGGAACTGGGCGATGTGCTGATGCAGATCGTGTTCCACTGCCAGATCGAGAAGGAAAAAGGCAGCTTCGGGTTTCCTGAAATCTGCGACGGCCTGTGCAAAAAACTCATTGTCCGCCATCCCCACGTGTTCGGAGACAAGGCCGCGTTTTCCGCGGAGTATGCGTTCCGGCGCTGGGATGAAATAAAGGCCGAAACCAAAGGTCAGAAGACCGGCACGGATACTCTCATGGCCGTTCCGAAGACCTTGCCCGCGCTGATGCGCAGCGCAAAGCTGCAAAAGCGCGCCGCAAAGGCTTCGGATTTGCCCCAGGACCTCAACCGGGCCTTCCGCGATCTCGACGGGGGAGTCGCGGGGCTTCGGGAGGCTGCGGCCGGAGACGATGTTTCCCGGCAGCGGGAGGAATTGGGGAATCTGCTTTTTGCCGCCGTTGAGGTGGCGGGGGCGTTGGGCGCGGAGCCGGAGGAATGTCTCTCCGATTCCTGCGAACGGTTCACACAGCGTTTTTCTTTTGCGGAAGAGAAGGCTGCCGGGGAGGGGAAGAGCCTCCGGGATCTCTCGCCGGCGGAGCTCGAAAAGCTCTGGGATGCGGCAAAAAAGGAAGAGGAATAAAAAAAGCCGCAGAAAAGCGGCAAAATTGTAACGGAGGGAAATGTAAAATGACGAAAGCCGACCTGATCACCGCAGTAGCAGAGAAGACAGAATTCACCAAGAAAGACAGCGAACAAGCCGTTCTTGCCGTACTGGATTCCATCACCGAGGCCCTGGTTGCCGGGGAAAAAGTCCAGCTTGTCGGATTCGGCTGCTTCGAAGTCAAAGAAAGAGCCGCCAGAAAAGGTGTCAATCCGAGAACCAAAGAGGATATCGATATCTCTTCCTCCATGCTTCCGGTGTTCAAGGCCGGAAAGGGTCTGAAAGCCGCCGTCACGAAGGAATAAAAAGAGCAAAACCGAGGCCTCCGTTCCACCGAGCGGAGGCTTTTTTAAAGGAGGAATCCCATGCGGCTTGACAAGTATCTGAAGATCACCCGCCTGATCAAGCGCCGCACCGTCGCCAACGAAGCCTGTGATGCCGGGCGCGTTCTCGTCAACGACAGGGCCGCCCGCGCCTCCTATGAGGTAAAGGAAGGCGACGTCGTCGAGATCCGGCTGGGGCAGAAGCCTCTCCGGGTCGAGGTGCTCTCCATCGAGGAGTCGCCGAAAAAAGAGGACGCCGCCCGGAATTACCGCGTCATCGAATGAGCTCCTTCCGGCATATAATCCGGTGCTTTTACTTGTAAATTTTACCGGATCCTGCTATGATGGAGATGAAAAAATATCAGGCTGCCTCCGACAGCCAGAGAGGGGTATTTCATGAAAAAATTACTGGCTTTTATCCTCTGCATGCTGCTTGTGGTGTCCATGCTGCCGGTCGCCTCGTTTGCGTCGAGCGACGATGACGACGATGACGATGACGACTCGTATTATGAGAGCAACGGAATCGAAGCCTCCGGCACCAACGTCAGCGTCGGGCGCCTCGGCAAGACCGGCTGGAAGTACCAGCAGCTCAGGGATTTTGCGGCGGAACTCGGCGCAACCCTGAACGGGATCCTTTTCTCCTGCGAAATCACCGATACGGATTCCGGAGACAAGGACATTCAGTTCAGCCTCGGCGATGAGTACGAAGAGGACGAAGTGACCATCCTGTATATGCTCAAGGACGGAACCATCTACGTGATCGCCGCCATGTGCGACGAGACCGGGGATATTGAAGTGGATGCTTCCGCCGGCGCCGCCTATATGATTTTGGACGGCCCGGAATATGCCGCCGCCTTCGATTCCAAGCTTGTGGCAAAGAAACCCGGCACCTACGTCACTTCAGAGAAGAGCGGAGAGGCCTCCACCTCCTCTTCTCCGGTTACGGTGAAGCCCTCCACCGGGACCACCGGAACCACCACGCCGGCCGAGACGACCGGGAATCAGCAGGAGGAGAACCCCAACACCGGAATCGGCACGCTGCCGCTCTTCTTCCTGAGACTATTCTGATAATCCGCAAAAAAGCAGGAAAGAGCCCTTCCGGTCGGCGCACGCCGGTTGGAGAGCGGGCTTCTCCCCGTATGAATGCAAAAAAAGTCCCGTCATGGGTTTTCATGGCGGGACTTTTAATTTTGATGGGCCCCAATCCCGTTCCATGCGGTTGGTGACGGGCGCATTTTTGGATGAGGATCTGCCGCGGCATGGCAGACGCTTTTTTACAGGACGGGGAAGTTCCGCTTCCATTTGGCGGCGGCTTCCGTCTGTCTCCTTATCCGTGCCTGTTCCCGCATCGGCGGGAGCATCGGGCTTTCGGGAAAGGTCACGGCAGGATCCGGATCTCCCCGGCGGAAAGAACCGCCTCTTCTCCGTCGTCATAGCGGATATGCAGGCGGCAGTCCGCGTCGATATCAAGAACGGCGGCCGGACGCTCGCCCTCTCCGGAACGGACCGCGATCCGCTTTCCCGCGGCCAGGCTGCGGCCGAGGTAGCCCTCCGCGGGGGTGCCCCGCTCAAGCGCCTCGAAGCGCCGCATCAGATGATTCAGCACCTCCGCGGCCAGACGGTTTTTCGTGTCGGGCCGCACGCTTTCGAAGACGCTGCCGGCGGTCTCCCGGAGTTCTTCGGGGAAGCCTCCCCGCGGCGGGTACACGTTGATTCCGATACCGACGATCACATAATCCGGCTTTTGCTCCGATTCCCTGACCGATGCTTCGGTCAGGATTCCACAGACCTTTTTTCCGCCGATCAGGATGTCGTTGACCCACTTGATCCATGGCCTTTTCCCGGAGACTTCCTCGATCGCCTCGCAGACCGCGGCGGCGGCTTCCGTCCCGATCAGGGGCGCCCGCCCGGCGGCGAGCTCCGGGAAGAGCAGCACGCTCAGATAGATGCCCGTATCGGGCGGCGAAAAGAAACTCCTTCCGGGTTTGCCGCGCCCGGCTGTCTGGGCTGCGGCGATCATCGCCACGGCCCGCCTATCTCCGGCGACCGCTCTATCCCTCAGCAGGGAGCTGGTGGAGGTCACGGAATCCCGCACGTCCAGCCTCAGTTCCGAGGCCGGAGGAAGCAGATGCTTTCGGATTCCGTCGGCGGAGAGGCGGTCGTCCTCCGGAGATGCCGCGCCTCCGGCTTGCGGGGCGGCGGAGTCCCTTCTGTTTTCCGGATGTTCCAACATGTTTTTTCCTCCCGCCGGGCCGCGTGTTTGGCCCGGATTTGTTTTTTGGTTTTCCGGCGGGCCCTGCGGCGGCCGGATGCCGAGCGGAAAAAGAGGTTTCCGTCCGGAAAAAACAGAGAATACGAAATATCTCATTCGACAATTTTTTCATATGAATACAAATTTGCTTTTCTATCGGCTGAACTTATGGTACACTACTGCTATTCATAATTCAAGTGAGAGAAAACAGAAATGAAAACCGCACATTTGAAGTATCTCCTGGCCCTGCTGCTTTTTGGCTCCAACGGCATCGTCGCAAGCTATATTTTTTTGAGCAGCTATGAAATCGTATGGTTCCGGACCTTGATCGGGAGCCTGTTTCTGATTCTCGTCTTTGTCTTTTCGGGGCAGAGCTTCCGGATCGGAGAAAACAGGCAGGAGTTGGGGTACCTGATCGTATCCGGCGCCGCTATGGGCGCGAGCTGGATGTTTTTATATGAGGCGTACGCCCGCATCGGCGTAGGCCCCGCGACGCTTGCCTATTATTGCGGCCCGGTCATTGTGATGGCGCTCACGCCTCTCCTTTTTCATGAAGCCGTTTCGGGCGCAAAGCTGCTGGGGTTTCTTTCGGTTGCAGCCGGGATGATTCTTATGAACCGGCAGGAACTTCTGCAGGGCGAATTCTCGTGGGGACTGCTCTGCGGCATCCTGTCCGCCGTCACCTACGCCATCATGGTAATCTTCAATAAAAAAGCCACAGGGATCACCGGGCTCGCAAATTCCGTGTGCCAGCTGTCGGTGAGTTTTCTTGCGGTCAGCCTGTTTCTTCTGATAAAGCAGGGCATGGCCGTCACGATTCCCTCCCAGAGCATCTTTCCGGTCTTGCTGCTGGGCATCGTCAACACGGGAGTCGGATGTTATCTCTATTTTTCCTCTATTCCGCGGCTGCCCGCCCAGACCGTGGCGATCTGGGGGTATCTGGAGCCCGTTTCGGCGCTGATCTTTTCGGCGGTTTGGTTAAACGAACATTTCTCCTTCCTTCAGTTCGTCGGCACGGCCCTGATTCTGGGAGGGGCGGCTTTCGGGGAGTTTTATCCGCGCAGGCTTTCCTTACCTTCCCGAAAATGCCCGCGAAACGAGCAAAACGCTGCTATGAAAAAATAAAAGGATGCTCCGGCGGCGGTCTGCTACAGGCCGGGCGTGTTCGTTGCAAACGGCGGTTCCTTCCGGGACCGTCGTTTTTCTTTGTCCGTATTCCGTTTGCCGCCCGCCGGAGAGAACCGCTCTTCGTGGAGAGGACCGCTTTTTCCTGGACGGCATTCTTTCTGTTTCCTGGATTTTCCGGCATATTTTTTCCTCCCTCCGGGCTGTGTGCCCGGTTCGGCAGCGCTCCCGTGCGACATTCCTTATAAATACCATATTGTCTTCCGGGAAACCAATCAAACAGACCCATAAGGCTTCCCGCGCAAAAGGGGGCTTGACAAATCCTCCATGCGGCTATATCATTAGTTATACTAATTAATTATTTTGAGGGGGCGCGGCTCATGACGGAGTTTGAGGAGAACCTGAACGGCCTGTTGGTGGATACGTTTAATTTTATCCTAAAGTACGAGGAAACCTCGCTGAAATCCATTACCGGCTCGGGCGTGACGGTCACGGAGGCGCATATCCTCGAGGCGATCGCCAGAAAAGGCGAGCACAGCACCGTCGGCGAGATCGCATCCTCTCTGGGCGTGGCGGCGCCGACGATCACCGTCGCAGTCAAGAAGCTCGAAAAAAAGGGGCTCGTATCCAAAGTGCCCTGCCCCGAGGACGGGAGAAGGCTCATGATCAGCCTGACCGATCTGGGCAAAAGAATCAACAGGGCCCACAGTATCTTTCATAAGAAGATGGTCATGGACATCGGCCGGGATTTTTCCGAGGAGGAAAAAGAGGTCCTTCTGTCCGCGGTGAAGAAGCTGAGTTTATTTTTTAAGGAAAAGGTAGAGGCATAAGGAATGAGTTTAAAAATCATCGGCACCGGCAGGGCGCTGCCGCAGAAGGCTGTCTCCAACGACGAGCTGTCGGAGTTTCTGGATACGAACGACGAATGGATCGCCTCCCACACCGGGGTGAGAAGTCGGTATGTGTGTACCGGGGAATCCCTGACCGATCTCTGCGAGAGCGCGGCGCAAAAAGCCCTTCTGGCATCCGGGCTCCGCGCGCCGGAGATCGATCTGGTGCTCTGCTCCACGATGGGCGGGGATTTCATCACGCCGTCGCTTGCGTGCGCGGCGTCGGAGCGGCTGGGCCTCTCCTGTCCCGCCTTCGACCTCAACGCCGCCTGCTCGGGCTTTCTCTATGCGCTTGATGTGGCAACGATGTATCTTGCGGGCGGCAGGGTGAAAAATATCCTGATCCTTTCCGCCGAGATGATGTCGAAGCATGTGGATTGGAGCGACCGGGCCACCTGCGTGTTGTTTGGGGACGGCGCCGCCGCCTGCGTGGTCACGGCCGGAACGGCGCTGCAGTATCTGCGCCTGACCGCCGAGGGAAATACGGGCATCCTCTTCCGCGAGGACGGGAGCGGAAACAGCCCCTTCCGGGAGAAAAAGGAGCGGGGCTATGTGCGGATGCAGGGGCAGGAGGTCTTCCGGTTTGCGGTGCGCATGATCGAGACTCAGACCAAAGCGGCGCTGGAGAGCCTCTCCCTCACGGCGGACGACATCGATTTCTATCTGCTGCATCAGGCGAACCGGCGGATCCTCGACTTTGCAAGGGAAAAGCTCGGGCAGCCCGAAGAAAAATTCCCCATGAACATTCAGCGGTACGGCAACCTCTCGTCGGCGTCCATCCCGATTCTGCTGGATGAACTTCTGGAACAGCAAAAAATTCAAAAGGGCGCGAAGCTCCTGATGTCGGCATTCGGCGCGGGGCTGACCGCGGGTACCTGCGTGATGAGCTGGGAGTGATCCCGGCTGCATAAACGAAATTTATTTTATTGGAGGAAACTCATATGCTGGAAAGAATCGCAAAAGTGATAAACGACTACCTGGAATCCGACCGTGTTGTCACGGAAGAAACCACCTTCGCGGATCTGGAATTGGATTCCCTGGATATGGTGGAGCTCGTCATGAATCTCGAGGAAGAGTTCGGCGTGAATATCGAAATGGATGAATCGCTGAAGACGGTCGGGGATCTGATGGCGCTTCTCCAAAGGGCGTGAGCCCCGCCGAGGTATCCGAATGATTAAAACTTCCTTATGTGATCTTCTTGGGATCACGTACCCCATTTTTCAGGGAGGGATGGCGTGGATCGCCGACGCCTCCCTTGCGGCGGCCGTTTCCGAGGCCGGGGGGCTCGGCATCATCGCCGCCGGAAATGCCCCGGCCGGATATGTCCGGGAGCAGATCGTCCGGGCGAGGGAGCTCACCTCCCGGCCCTTCGGCGTCAACGTCATGCTCATGAGCCCGTTTGCGGAGGAGGTCGCTCAGACCGTTGCGGAGGAAAAGGTCGCGGTCGTCACCACCGGCGCGGGAAACCCCTCAAAATACATGGATCTCTGGCTCGCGGCGGGCGTCAAGGTCATCCCGGTCGTGCCCTCTTCGGGGCTTGCAAAGCGGGTGGAACGCTACGGGGCCTCCGCGGTCGTCGCGGAGGGCGAGGAGAGCGGCGGCCACATCGGCGAGCTCACCACCATGACGCTGGTCCCGCAGGTTGTCGACGCCGTGGAGATCCCGGTGCTCGCGGCCGGGGGAATCGGCGACGGGCGGGCCGTTGCGGCGGCACTGATGCTCGGAGCCGCGGGCGTACAGGTGGGTACCCGTTTCCTTGTCGCCAAGGAATGCGGCGTCCATCAAACTTACAAAGAAAAGATTCTTAAAGCCAAAGATATTGATACGATCGCCACCGGCAGGCGGCTGGGACATCCCGTCCGCTCGCTCAAGACGCCCTTTTCGCGGGAATTCTATTCGCGCGAATACGACGCTTCCGTCTCCAACGAGGAGCTGGAGGCTTTCGGCGCGGGCGCGCTGAGGCTCGCTGCGGTGGAAGGCGACGAGCAGAGAGGCTGCTTCATGGCCGGCCAGATCGCCGGGCTTGTCAAAACCGAGCAGACCGCCAAAGAGATTATCGAAGAGATGTTTTCCGAGGCGGAAACCCTACTGAAGGGAGCGCCGGCATGGATCAGATAGCGTTTGTGTTCGCAGGTCAGGGCGCCCAGGGCGTGGGCATGGGCCGGGACCTTTATGAGCGCTTCGGCAGCGCAAAATCCATCTTTGATCTCGCGGGGGAGCGGGTGAAGAACCTGTGTTTTGAGGGCCCCGCGGAGGAACTGAATCTCACGGTCAACACCCAGCCCTGTCTGTTTGCGGCAGACCTGGCCTGTGCGAGGGCGTTGGAGGAAAACGGCGTTCACGCCGGCGGCGCGGCCGGATTCTCCCTTGGGGAGATTCCGGCTCTCGCCTATGCGGGCCTGATGAGCGACCGCGAGGCCTATGAGTTCGTATGCCTGCGGGCCAAGGCCATGCAGGCCTGTGCCGAAGCACATCCGGGCGCCATGCTGGCCGTGCTCAGACTCTCCGCCGCCGAGGTGGAGGAGATTTGCCGGGGGATTCCCGGCGCCTACCCTGTCAATTATAACTGCGAGGGCCAGACGGTTGTGGCCTGTGCCTTGGAGAGCGCGGAGCCCCTGCAGGAGGCCGCGGCGGCCAAGGGCGGGAAGTGCATCCGGCTGGCGGTCGGCGGCGCGTTTCACAGCCCCTTCATGGAGGAAGCCGCCCGGGAGATTGCCGGCTGCCTGCGGGATAAAACCTTCGGGGAGCCGCGCATGCCTCTCTATTCAAATGTCACCGCGAAGAAGTACGGCGACCCGAAAGAGCTGCTTTCGCTGCAGCCCAAAAGCCCCGTACTCTGGCAAAAAACCGTGGAGACGATGATTTCGGACGGCTTCGGTACGTTCATCGAGGTTGGTCCGGGGAAGACCCTCTCGGGGCTGATCCGAAAGATCGACGGCTCCGTGCGGGTGCTGCACGTCTCGGATCTCGCCTCCCTCGAGGAGACGCTTACGGAGGTGGCCCATGCTTAAAGGAAAAACGGCGGTCGTCACCGGCGCCTCCCGCGGGATCGGCCGGGCGATCGCCTTGGAAATGGCGCGTCAGGGCGCGGATCTCGCGGTCATCTATATCGGAGACGAGGCTTTGGCGGAGGGCGTCTGCGAGGAGGCCCGGAATTTCGGCGTCAGCGCGCGGAAATACCGGTGCGACGTCTCTGATCCCAACCAGGTCAAAGAGGCCTGCGAGAGCATCGTCTCGGAATTCGGCAAAGCGGATATTCTGGTCAACAACGCCGGCATCACGAGAGACGCGCTGCTGCTCCGGATGAGCGAAGACGATTTCGACGCCGTGCTCGGCGTCAACCTAAAAGGAGCCTTTTATTTTATCAAGCACCTTTCGCGGGCGCTGATGAAATCCGGGGCGGGCCGGATCATCAACATCTCTTCGGTCAGCGGCATCATGGGCAACCCCGGGCAGGCAAACTACTCCTCGTCGAAGGCGGGCCTAATCGGGCTCACCAAGACCGTTGCGAAGGAGCTCGCCCCCCGGAATGTAACCTGTAATGCGATCGCGCCCGGATTTATCGAGACCGATATGACCGCGAATCTGCCTCAGTCGGTAAAAGATAGCATCGACTCCGCCGTCCCTCTCAAACGGATGGGGAAGGCGCAGGAAGTGGCGGATCTGGCGGTATTTCTGGCATCCGACCGGGCCTCCTATATCACCGGCGAGGTGATTCGGGTGGACGGCGGAATGTGCATGTAGGAGGCATTTATGAGAAGAGTGGTTGTCACGGGGCTCGGCTGCATCACGCCCGTCGGAAACGACGTTGCTTCCTTTTGGAGCAGCGTCACCGCCGGCACACATGGGATTGCGCCGATCACCCGGTTTGATACGGGCGCGATGAAAGTCAAAATCGCCGCCGAGGTCAAGGACTTTCACCCCGAACTTTATATGGAAAAGGGCGAGATTCGCCACACGGATCTTTATGCCCAATACGCGCTGGCCGCGGCGGCACAGGCGGCAGAGGAGAGCGGCATCTCCGGCAAAATCGCACCAGAACGCTTCGGCGTCTACATCGGCTCCGGCATCGGCGGGATCTCGACCTCCATCGCCGAGACGCAAAAGATGCTGGAAAAGGGCCCGGAGAAAATCTCCCCGTTTTTTGTGCCGATGCTGATCGGCAACATGGCCTCGGCGCTGGTCGCTATCAAATACGGCGCCAAAGGCCCGAATCTGCCGGTTGTGACGGCCTGCGCCACCTCGACTCACGCGATCGGGGAAGCGCTCCGCGCCATCAAATACGGCTATGCCGATGCGATCCTCGCGGGGGGCGCCGAGGCAGCCATTAATCCGCTCGCCATGGGCGGATTCGCCAACTGCATGGCCCTCTCCACAGCGAGCGACCCGGACAGCGCCTCGATCCCCTTCGACCGCCGGCGGAACGGCTTCGTGATGGGCGAGGGCGCGGGCGTGATTGTGCTCGAAGAATATGAGCACGCGAAGAGCCGCGGCGCGAGGATCTACTGCGAGCTCTCCGGCTACGGCAACACCTGCGACGCGTACCACATCACGGCGCCGCAGCCTGAGGCGGAGGGCTCCTCAAGAGTGATCACCCTCGCCTTTGAGGAGGCCGGGCTCGAGCCGGACGAAAAGCTCTACATCAACCCCCACGGCACCTCCACGCCGCTCAACGACAAAACCGAGACGCTCGCTATCAAGAAGGCGCTCGGCGATCTTGCCTACCGGGTGCCGATCAGCTCCACCAAGTCCGTGACGGGCCATATGCTGGGCGCCGCGGGCGGTGCGGAGGCCATCGTCGCGGTTCTGGCGCTCGAGACCGGCGTTGTTCCGCCCACGATCGGGTATAAAGAGCCCGATCCGGAATGCGACCTCGATTATGTGCCCAATCAAAAGAGGGCGTATGACGCCGACAAGGCGCTCTCCCTCTCGCTGGGCTTCGGCGGCCACAACGCGGCCATCCTTTTCAACAAGATATAGAGGTGTTCGGAATGGATATTAAGAACATAAAAACGCTCGTGGATCTGATGAATCAGGGCGGGCTCACCTCCCTGGAGGTCTGCGAGGGGGAGACAAAGATCCGGCTCGAGAAGGCGGCTTCCCGGCAGGAGGCTCCGCCCCCGCCCGCGGCTCCCGTTTCCGACGCAAAACGCGCCTCCGAGGGAGAGCCCGCCTCCGATGCGGAAACTGCCGCTTCCGTGCCGGACGGCAGGGCGCTTGATTTCAACAATTTGATCGAGGTGCGCTCTCCAATCGTCGGGGTCTATTACAGCGCGCCCTCGCCGGATGCCGATCCCTTTGTGAGCATCGGCAGCAAGGTAAAAAAAGGCGACGTGCTGTGCATCATCGAGACGATGAAGCTCATGAACGAGATCACCTCCGAGCACGACGGCGAGATCGCGGATATCTGCATCAAGAACGGGGATATCGCCGAATTCGGGCAGGTGCTGTTCAAAATCTTTTAAGGAGGGTTTTGATGAACCGGGAAGAAATTAAACAGATCCTTCCGCACCGGGAGCCCATGCTCCTGGTCGACGAGGTCGCTCTCGAAAACGGGGCGGCCGTGGGCAGCTATACGGTGCGGGGCGACGAATACTTTCTGCAGGGGCATTTCCCCGGTAACCCGGTGGTTCCGGGCGTAATCCTCTGCGAGATGATGGCTCAGTCGGCCTGTCTGCTGGCCGACCGCCAGAAGACAGGGGAAGGGTACACGCCCTACCTCACCGGCCTCAACAACGTAAAATTCAAAAGCATGGTGAGGCCCGGAGATACGATTGCATTCAAAAGCGAAATTATAAAGGCAAAAGGGCCTTTTTACTTTATAAAAAGCGCGGGATACGTCGGAGGGAAGCTGGCCGTCTGCGGCGAACTTTCCTTCGCCGTGATCGGGGGAGAATAACAAATGTTTTCCAAAATCTTAGTTGCCAATCGGGGAGAGATTGCGATCCGGATCATCCGGGCCTGCAAGGAGATGGGCATCACCACGGTGGCGGTCTTCTCCGAGGCGGATAAGGATGCACTCCACGTCCATCTGGCGGATGAGAGCTACTGCATCGGGGGCCCGCTCTCAAAGGACAGCTATCTCAACATGAAGGCCGTCCTCTCGGTCGCGCTCGCAACCGGAGCCCAGGCGATCCATCCCGGCTATGGCTTTTTATCCGAAAACCCGGAGTTCGCCGGGCTCTGCGAAAAGAACGGCGTCACCTTCATTGGCCCTCCCGCCGAAGTCATCTCAAAAATGGGGGACAAGGCCATGGCCAAAAAGACGATGCAGGAGGCCGGCGTGCCCGTAATCCCCGGCTGCGGCCTCGTGGAAAGTTTTGAGCATGCAAAGCGGGAGGCGGAGAAGATCGGCTTTCCTCTGTTAATCAAGGCGCGGGCCGGCGGCGGCGGGAGGGGTATCCGCCTGATCCATGCGATGGAGGAGCTGGAGAGCGGCTACCGCTCCGCCTCCTCCGAGGCGCAGTCGGCCTTCGGGGACGGCGCGCTCTACATGGAAAAATACTTAAAGCCGGTCAAGCACATTGAGATGCAGATCCTTGCCGACAATTACGGAAACGTGGTCTGCCTCGGGGAGCGGGACTGCTCGGTTCAGCGCAAAAACCAGAAGCTGATCGAGGAGAGCCCCGCCGCGATCCTGCCGGAGGAGACCCGCCAAAAAATGATCGAGGCCTCCGTCCGGGCGGGTGCCGCAACCGGTTACCGGGGTGCCGGCACAATCGAATATCTGTACGACCCGGCCTCCGGGGATTTCTATTTCATGGAGATGAATACGCGCCTCCAAGTCGAGCACCCGGTCACGGAGATGGTGACCTGGATCGACCTCGTGAAATGGCAGATCCGCATCGCCGCGGGCGTGAAGTTGGATTTTGCCCAGAAGGATATCGAGCCGCGGGGCCACGCCATCGAGTGCCGCATCACCGCGGAGAACCCCTATCAGAATTTCAGGCCCTCCTGCGGAAAGATCGAGATGCTTTTTATTCCCGGCGGCCCGTGGGTGCGTTTCGATACGGCCATCTATCAGGGATACACCATCCCTCCCTTTTACGATTCCATGATCGGCAAGCTGATCGTCTACGCCAAGACGCGGGACGAGGCCATCCGGAAGATGAAGGCCGCGCTCTGCGAGCTCATCATCGAGGGCATCGAGCACAACGCTGATTTCGAGGCGGAGATCCTCTCCGCCGAAGAGTTTGAAAACTCTACCTACACGACGGATTTCGTCGCGGGATTTCTGGGGTAAAGGAGGATTCCCATGCTGTTCAAAAAACCGTCCAACCCGTTGGAGGGATATACCAAACTGGAAAAAGGCACCCGGAGCGAGGGCGTGGAGGATCTGTTTCTGGTCTGCCCAAAATGCAAAAAGAATCTCTCCTCCGGGGAGATCTCCGACAACCTTCACCTCTGTCCCTACTGCGGGTACCACTTCCGGATGAACGCGAGGCAGCGCCTGAACCTCGTCTGCGACGGCGGCACCTTTGAGGAGACCGACGCGGATCTCACCTCGAAAAACATCCTGAATTTTCCGGATTATGAGAAAAAACTGGTCCATGCCCAGCTTGAGAGCGCCGAAAAGGACGGCGTCATCTGCGGTTTCTGCGAGATCGGCAGGAATAAGACCGCGATCTTCGTCATGGAGCCCTATTTCATGATGGGGAGCATGGGCGCCGTTGTCGGGGAGAAGATTACCCGCCTGTTTGAGCAGGCAACGCAGAGAAATCTCCCGGTTGTGGGCTTTACGGTCTCGGGCGGCGCCCGGATGCAGGAGGGGATGATCTCCCTGATGCAGATGGCCAAGACGAGCGGCGCCGTCCGGAGGCACAGCGACGCCGGGAACCTGTTTCTGTGCGTGCTCACCGACCCCACCACCGGTGGCGTGACCGCGAGCTTTGCCATGGAGGGGGATATCATTATCGCCGAGCCGGGGGCGCTCGTCGGTTTTGCCGGCCCGCGGGTGATCGAGCAGACGATCCGCAAAAAGCTCCCCGAGGGCTTTCAGCGGGCGGAATTTTTGCTTGAGCACGGTTTTGTGGACGACGTCGTCAACCGCCGGAAGCAGAAAACCTATATCGCTCAGATCCTGAAACTGCACGCAGGGGAGGTGAGGGCATGACGGCCTACGAAAAAGTCACGGCGGCCCGGGCCAAAAACAGATATACCTCCGCCGATTTCATCCGGGGGATCTTCACCAATTTCATCGAGATGCACGGCGACCGCCGCTTTGCGGACGACCGGGCGGTCATTGCCGGCATCGCCTGGCTGGAGAACATGCCCGTCACCGTGATCGGGATCGAAAAGGGCAAGGACGTCAAGGAGAAGGCCGCGCGCAACTTCGGCTCGGCCAATCCAGAGGGTTATCGAAAGGCGCTGCGGCAGATGAAGCTCGCCGAAAAATTCGGGCGGCCCGTTATCTGCCTTGTGGATACCTCCGGCGCGTACTGCGGCACGGGCGCGGAGGAGCGGGGCCAGGGCCAGGCGATCGCGGAAAACCTCACGGAGATGATGGCCCTCCGAACCCCGGTGATCTCGGTCGTCATCGGGGAGGGCGGCAGCGGCGGCGCATTGGCGCTCGCGGTCGCCGACGAGGTCTGGATGCTCGAAAACGCCGTCTACTCCGTCATTTCCCCGGAGGGCTGCGCCAGCATTCTCTGGAAGGACAGCGCCAAGGTGGAGGAGGCGAGCGAGTGCCTGAAGCTGACGGCGGAGGACCTGCTCGCGATGCACGTGATCGAAAAGATCATCCCCGAGGCTCCGGCGCTATTTGAAAATCTCAAAAACGAGCTGATCCGCGCGCTGCGCGAAAACGCCTCCCTCTGCCGGGAGGAACTTCTCGAAAACCGCTATCAACGGTTCCGAAGGATCGGTGATCTTCATGATTAAAATTATCACCGACTCCACCGTGTATCTCAAAAAACAGGAGGCCGCCCTTCTGGGCGTGCAGGTGGTTCCCATCCCTTATTTCGCCGGGAACCTCGGGTATCAGGAAACCTATACGGACCGGAACGGCAGCTTTGAGGCCCTGCTTCGGTCGAATGAAACCTTCACCACCTCCCAGCCCAACGTGGAGGCCTTCCTGAGCATCTTCGAGGAGGAACTTTCCCGGGGCAGCGAGGTTTTGTGCATCACCATCTCCTCCCGCCTCAGTGGAACCTACAGCGCCGCCTATGTGGCCGCGAGGCAGACCGGAAGCGAAAAAATCGCCGTGTTCGACAGCCGGCTGACCGCCGGCGGAATCTACCTTCTGGTCTGTGAGGCCAGAAGGCTCGCGGACGCGGGCGAGCCGCTCGGGAGCATCGTGGAGCAGCTTGCCCTGATCCGGGAAAACATCACGATCGCCTTCTCCGTCGACGACATGGCGCCGCTGCAGCGCAGCGGAAGGATCGGTTTCGTCCGCATGAGCGTCAGGACCATCCTCAACCAAAAGCCCATCTTGCTCTGCAGGGACGGGGCGGTCGTCTCCGACAGCATGGCCCGCGGGCAGGCGGAGATCATCAAAAAGCTCGCGGATATGGTCCCCCCGGAGGCAAAGGGCGCCGTGGTCAATTATATCGAAAACAGCCGTACGGCCAGCAATCTCTATCATGTGCTCCAGGAGAGGTATCCCGCTCTTCCCATCAAGCTGCAGAAGATGGGCCCGGTTCTGGGAATCCATTTGGGGCTGCAGGTGGTGGCGGTCTCGTTTATCACGGATCCGCCGGAGGATCGGATATGAACACAAATACAGGGAAAACAATCCTTGCGGGGTTGTTCGCGGCCCTGATCTGCGTGGGCGCCTTTATCAGAGTGCCGCTTCTGTTTGTTCCCATGACGCTGCAGTTTTTCTTCGTCAACTTCGCGGTTCTTTTCCAGGAGCGGCGCTATGGCGTGCTCTCCGTGCTGACCTATCTGCTGCTCGGCCTTGCAGGGCTGCCTGTCTTTGCGGGCGGCGGAGGGATCTCCTATGTTCTCCATCCGACCTTTGGGTACCTGATCGGATTTCTCCTGTCTGCGGTCGTCTCAGGGAGCCTGAAAAACCATCTGGTGTGCATGGTTCGCGGGTACGCTCTTTTGAGCATGCTCAATATCTTTTTTGTACATGTATGCGGGCTTTCCTATTTCTATTGCCTGTCGAATTTTTATCTGGGCAATCAGATCTCCCTGCCGAGGCTGCTGGTCGTGGGGTCGCTGGTTTTTCTCCCCAACGACATCCTCAGCGGGGTGCTGTCCTCTTTCCTGGCGGTGAAGATCCGGGATATCCGGA
>CAYMNV010000016.1:39826-40892 GCA_964391915.1 uncultured Oscillospiraceae bacterium | reverse complement strand
AGCCCGTATCCGAGATCCATGCCCCGGTACCGCCGTTATTGAGATCCGTGACAAAATCCGTGCTCGTCATATAGACGGAGGTCTTCCCGGTTGCGTCGTTGGTACCTACGCCGACGCCCTTTGCCGTCTGCGCCACACCACCGGACGTCTGCGTTGCGGAATTGTTATAATAGCAGTTTGTCATGTTGCCGCCTTCTCTGTAACCAAGAAAGCCTCCCACATAGTCGCCCGCTTCGACCGCTACATCGCCCGCCGCATAGCAGTTTGAGATGGAAGTTGTTGTGCATGAGCCGAATAATCCCCCGGCGTATGGCTGGGTGCCCTGCGCACTCACATCACAGGTGGAATAGCAATCGGAGATGGAATCCGAGACGTAAATACCACCAACCAGACCACCGATGTGGGCGTTATTGTCACTCCCCAAAACACTGCCGGTTGAGTAGCAGCCGGACATTGTGCAGCAAGCGGCGGCTCCGATCAGACCACCTAGACTATTATTGTAGCCGCCGCCCGATACGACGCCGGTTGCATAGCAGTTGGTCACGGTATTCGTGATGGAATCATATCCGTCGATAATTGCGGCCAAGCCTCCCGCGCCTCCGGCCATAATGTCAAAATACGCAACATAGATGGAGACATTGACGAGGCCGAGATCTTTTATTGTTACACCCTGGATGTATCCAAACAGCCCGGCGTCCCTGATGGTCGTATCCGGAGTATCCTCCGTGCCGATGGTGAGATTGGAGATCGTGTGACTGCCGCCATCGAACGTGCCTTCAAAAATGGTCTCGGCCGTCACAGTATGGCCGATCGGCGCCCACTGCCGGCCGGCGAGATCGAGATCCGCCGCGAGTGTCACCGTATCTCCTAAGAAGGTATCCGTTCCCGTATTGACAATCGAGGCAAATCCCGCAAGCTCTGCCTCCGTAGTAATAATAAAAGAGGTATCCGTCGGGTGGGAGGTATACCAGTCGGTATCCGCCAATTCGGACCAGTTGCCGGTATAGTAGTTCCCCACCAGCCCGGTATAGCTGCTCTTCACCGCCGTGCCGTTGTCCGTGCCGTC
>CAYMNV010000016.1:38430-39726 GCA_964391915.1 uncultured Oscillospiraceae bacterium | reverse complement strand
CGGAACCCGCATGCCGGCGCCCCGCCCGGGCACGGCGAAATCATGCAAAAAACAGGACGGCGCCGCCCAAAAGGCGATGCCGTCCTGCCGAAAACCTGTGAATTTTTTCTAAAAAAGCGCTTGCCCCGGATCGGATGCCGGTTCAGGTCTTTTTAACGAAGGCCGTGCCGCAGTTGGGGCAGCGGATCTCCACCCTTCCCCTGCCGCGCGGAATGCGGATTTTCTGCCGGCAATTCGGGCATTGAAAATGGCGGTAGGCCTTCCGTTCCTCCGCGTCGCAGCGGAGAAGCCCCCACCGATTTTTGAGATTCCGCCAGAATCCCACGAATTTGGCGTTTTCGGCCCGCCGTTTGCTCACGTTGCGTGAAAACGTGCGGAAGATGCTGTAGATGTAGCAGGCCATCGAGACCGCATAGACCGGGAGCCAGCCCGTGAACCGGTAAAGAATCCCCAGCAGAAGACCGGCCCCAAGAAAGGTCAGCGCCAGCTCGTCGGTGCCGTTCCTCCCGTACATGAAATTCCGCAGCTTCTGCATGATCAAAACCATCCGCTCCTCTTTTTCCAAACTATGTATTATTTTACACCGAAACCGCGGCAATGCCATGAACGAATTATAAATTTTTTTCCTGCTTCGCAAAACCCCGCCCCGTGGATTTTTGTTTTTTTCTCTTTTTGCAGTGGACAAAATCAAATTCCTTGTGCTATAATAGCAAAGCACACTCGGAGGCGTAGCTCAGCAGGTTAGAGCGCCTGCTTCACACGCAGGAGGTCTCCGGTTCGAGCCCGGACGTCTCCACCACCAGCATGACGCTGGAATCAATCCGCACCCTTCCCTTTTCGGGAGGGGTGCTTTTGTTTTGCGCGTATCCGGAGGGAAAATCGAGCGCTCTCCTCCCGCTTTTTACCTTTTTCTTGAAAACATCCGGCGAACCGTATATAATTCCATATAAGAACCCACCTGCGGGAACGCCGGGATACCAAAATGCACAGAATATCCCGAACCGCGCGCGGCGAAAAAACATCCGGAGGTCAAAAAATGAAGCGTATCTTATCCGTCACGGCCCTGCTGCTCGGTGCTGGGATTACCGCTTATTCGGTTTACCTTTTCGGCATCGGCCGGTACGGCTCCTTTCTTGCATCCAACCTTCTCTTCACGGCATGCGGCGTGCTCCTTCTGGCCCTCGGCGTTTTTGGGAACGCACGTCTTTCGCGGGCAAAGAGGCTGGCTCCGAAGCATAATAAAGCGCCGCAGCCCGCCTGCCCCGCGAAGGAAGTTTTGCAGCCCGCCCGCCCGGT
>CAYMNV010000016.1:0-38330 GCA_964391915.1 uncultured Oscillospiraceae bacterium | reverse complement strand
AAGCGCCGCAGCCCGCCTGCCCCGCGAAGGAAGTTTTGCAGCCCGCCCGCCCGGTAGCCGGCCCGGATACGCCCACAAACTCCGGGGGCGAAACGCGGCCGATGAGCACCGTTCCGGCGGCCGAGGAGGCCGTGAGCACGGAGCCCGCGCCGGAAAAGAGCGGCGGGACGATCCGGCATATCGTCTGCCTGTGCTATGACGCGCCGTATACGAGCGCGCTCAAGCCGCAGATGCAGGGCTTCATCCTGGACGCGGAACAGAGGCGCGGCAGCGTAATCGCCCCGACCTCCCGGATCACCTTCGACAGCTTTTACGACAACGGCTCTCTGGAAAAGCCGGAGATGATCCGGCAGAAGCTGGAACAGATCTACTGCCAGGTGTACCGCCAAACCGCCATGTATGAGCTGGCCGACCGGACCGTCGCCCGCGAGGTGCAGTACCGGGACGGCCATGTGCTGGTAAAGTATTTCGTTTTGTATGAGTAACCTCCGCACTTGCGGAGAATCCGCACCCGCGGAAAAAGAAACGCACAGGGAAGGCTTGCTCCGTTTTCCCTGTTTTTTCTCTTGCGGGAAATATCCGGAGAGGATATACTATATCTAAAATAACGCCAAAGGATGCCGAACATGATACTGAAAATTTACGACGAGGAAAATCAAAAAGAAAAGCTGATGTTCTTTGAAGATGAATCCGATTCCATGAAGCTTGGATACGAAGTCGGCGACATCCTTTTCGAACAGGAGGCCGAGTGCGGCCAGAAGGTGATGATCTTTCACCACAAGGATCTCGGGAAGACGCTGGTCATCGACGACATCGTGCAGTCGTCGGTCAACACGGAGTTTCTGTATAACGAAATCATGGCCCACATCACGCTCGACTGCCAGAAGGACCCGAAGCGGGTGCTGATCATCGGCGGCGGAACCGGCCTCACGATGAAGCAGGTGCTGAAATACGGCGTCGAGGAGGCCACCCTCTGCGACATCTCCTGCGAGATTATCGAGATTGCGGAGGAATACGAGCCCGAGGCCGTGGAAGCCCTGCACGATCCGCGCGCGAAGGTTGTGGTCGCCGACGGATTTGAGTACATCAAGGGGCAGAAGAGCCTCGACGGCATTCTGGTCGACAGCTGCGACCCGGTCGGGCCCGCGAAAGTGCTCTACTCGGATGAATTTTACGAAAACTGCATCGCCGCGCTCTCCGATACGGGCATCCTCTGCGTGCAGACCGGCGCGCCGCTTTTTTCCGCCGGGAAACAGGAGTACCGCAATCTGATGGCATACCTCCGGAAGCGGGACGATATCGCCTACAAACCGGTCATCTTCACCTGCCCGATGATCGTCGGCGGATTTTACATGTTTGTGGTCATTACCAAAAATAAAGAGACCGACTGGACCGCGCATTATCATATTCGGCCGGACGAGGTGGAGTATTACAGCCCGGAGCTGCGGGCGCAGTACTTCGATATCCCGAATTTCATCCGGAAGGGCTTTGAAGCGGATCAGAAAAAGGATGGGCGCGCGGATTGAAAAATTATTCCGAACTGTTTCAAGATCTCCCCACGCCCTGCTATGTGCTCGACGAGGAACTGTTGATCCGTAATCTGGAGCTTTGCAGGACGATCGAAGAAAAAAGCGGCTGCAAAATTCTGCTCGCGCAAAAGGCCTTTTCGATGTACGCGGTTTACGGCCTGGCGGCGAAATACCTTGCCGGGACCGCGGCAAGCTCCCTGTTTGAGGCGAAGCTCGCGGCGGATTATTTCCCGGGAGAGAACCATATCTACGCGCCGGCCTACCGCGAAGAGGAATTTGGCGAGATCCTGCGCTGCTGCAGCCATGTCGTCTTTAATTCCTACGCGCAGCTCGAAAAATTCCTGCCGGAGATCCGGGCCTGCGAAAAGAAAATCGAATACGGGCTCCGCATCAACCCGGAGGTCTCGACCTGCCAAAACCCGATGTACGACCCCTGCGCGCCGGGCTCCCGCTTCGGCGTCACGGCGGAGCATTTCGACCGGGGCGTCAAGGTGGACGGGCTCCACTTCCACACGCTCTGCGAGCAGGGCGTCGACGACCTCAAAAAGACGCTGGCCAAAGTCGAGGAAAAGTTCGGAGACTGCCTCCGCGGCATGAAGTGGGTCAATTTCGGCGGCGGGCATTTTCTGACAAAAGAGGATTACGACGTTGAGGAACTCATCCGGGTCATCCGGGAGTTCTCCCAAAAATACGGCGTTCAGGTCTATCTCGAGCCCGGCGAGGCGGTCGCCTACAATACGGGATTTCTTGTCTCTCGCGTCATGGATATCGTACAAAACGGGATTGATATCGCCGTGACCGACGCCTCCGCCGCCTGCCATATGCCGCAGGTGCTGGAGGAGCGTTACCGGCCGGACATCCTCGGGGCGGGCGCTCCGGGCGAATACCCGTATGACTGCCGCCTCGGCGGGAACACCTGCCTCGGCGACGACGTGATCGGCGACTACTCGTTCCCCCAAAAATTAATGCCCGGCGACCTGCTGATCTTCACCGACATGGCGCACTACACGATGGTCAAAAACAATTTCTTCAACGGCGTGAACCTGCCCGCCATCGCAAAGCTCGGCGGAGACGGCCGCGTCGAAATTTTAAAGACATTCGGGTACGAGGACTTCAGGTCCAAGCTATAAACCTTAAAATCCTCATGCTCATGCCGTTTCTCCGATCGGTGGACGCGGACATTTTGTCCATTGGGGGTCCCCGGCGGAGAGAATCGGAAAAGTGAATCCGCTTTCGGTTTCCGGCAATCCGCTTAATGAACGCGGAGCGCAAAACCGGGGCGGGCATAAAGAAGGCTCCGAAAAAGGCGCGGGCGGTACGAAAAAAAGCGGCCGGAGAGAAATCCCGGCCGGAACGGAAACCGAAGGAAGGGATACGGAATCTACAGAATCTTCATCGTGGAGGACGACGCGGCCATCGCGGGCGCGATCAGAAAGCATATCGAGACTTGGGGGCTGGAAGCGGAATGCGCCGCGGATTTCGGCGACATTCTCGGCGAGTTTGTGCGGTACGACCCGCAGCTCGTTTTGCTGGATATCTCGCTGCCCTTCTATAACGGCTACTACTGGTGCGCAGAGATCCGCAAACTTTCGAAGGTGCCGATCGTTTTCATCTCCTCCGCCTCCGATAAAATGGATATCGTGATGGCCATGAACATGGGCGGCGACGACTTTCTCTCCAAGCCCTTCGATCTCACGGTGCTGACCGCCAAGGTGCAGGCCCTGCTGCGGCGCGCCTACGATTTTACCTGTGAATCCGCGCTGATGGAGTGCCGGGGCGCAGTGCTGAACTCCGCCGACGGCACGCTCGTCTACCAGGGCAGCCGCATCGAGCTGACGCGCAACGAGCACCGGATTTTGCAGATGCTCATGCAGAACCGCGGGAAAATTGTAAGCCGCGACGCCATCATGACGCGGCTGTGGGAATCGGACAGCTTTGTGGATGAAAACACGCTCACCGTAAACGTCGCCCGCCTGCGGAGAAAGCTGGAGGGGGCGGGCCTGACGGATTTTATCAAGACAAAAAAAGGCTCCGGCTATCTGGTGGAATGAAACTTTTATTTTCCTATCTGAAACGGCACTACAAAATCATCCTGATGATCGGGCTGTTCATGCTGGTCTTTGCGCTGGTGTTTTCGCTCTATGAGCTGCCGGCGGAGGCGGTGTGGTATGCCGCGCTTCTCTGCGCCGCGATCGGGGCGGTGCTGTTTGCCGTGGGCTACGGCGGCTACCTCCGACGGCACCGGGAGCTTGTCTCCCTGCAAAAGCGGGTGACGCTCTCGCTCGAGGAACTTCCTTCCCCGAAGGGGGCGCTCGAAGAGGATTATCAGGAGCTTCTGCGCATCCTATACAAAGAGACGCTGCGCCTGGGGACGAACGCGGAGACGGAGCGCCGGGATATGATGGACTATTACACCATGTGGGCGCACCAGATCAAAACGCCGATCGCCGCGATGAGCCTGCTTCTGCAGGCGGAAGAAAGCGAGCAGAATGCCGCCCTGCAGGCGGAACTGCTGCGCATCGATCAGTATGTGGGGATGGTGCTCTCCTATCTGCGGCTCGACAGCGAATCCTCGGATCTCCTTTTGCGGGCGTGCGACCTCGATTCCGTCGTCCGGCAGGCGGTGCGGAAATACGCGCGGCTCTTCATTTTAAAAAAGCTCTCGCTGGATTTCAAGGAGAGCGGCGTGCGCGTGCTGACCGACGAAAAATGGCTGTTGTTCGTGATCGAGCAGCTTCTCTCGAATGCGCTCAAATATACGAACGAGGGGCGTATCTCCATCTATACGGAGGGCAAAACGCTCGTCGTGGCCGACACGGGGATCGGCATCTGCGCCGAGGACTTGCCCCGCGTCTTCGAAAAAGGGTTCACCGGCTACAACGGCAGGGAGGATAAGAAATCCACCGGCATCGGCCTCTACCTCTGCCGGCGCGTCTGCGAAAAACTGGGGCACAAAATCAGCATCACGTCCGAAAAAGGGCATGGAACCTCCGTCCGGGTCGACATGACCGGCGGAGAACAGGTAATCGAATAAGCCCGCTTACAAAATTGTAAGCTTCCCGCGCCGGAATGTAAGCCAGATCGATGGCATATGTTCCGGCGCTGCGGTATTCTGTGGGTATCTTGGAAATCGGAGGTTTTTTTATCATGCCGCTTTTGGAAGTCAAAAGTCTCAAAAAAACATACACGCCCCGCTTCGGCGGCGCACAGGTGCAGGCCCTCGTCAACGTGTCGTTTTCCGTGGAGCCTGGGGAATACGTCGCCATCATGGGCGAATCCGGCTCCGGCAAGACCACGCTCCTGAATATTCTTGCCGCCCTCGACCGGCCGACCGGCGGTCAGGTGCTGCTGAGCGGAAAGGATCTCTCCGCCGTGAGGGAGAGCGAGATCTCCGCGTTCCGGCGGGACAATCTGGGCTTCGTCTTTCAGGATTTCAACCTGCTTGACACCTTTTCCGTGCAGGATAACATCTTTTTGCCGCTGGTGCTGGCCGGAAAGTCCTACCGGGAGATGTCCGACCGTCTCGAGCCGATCGCCGCGAAGCTCGGCATCCGGAAGATTTTGCGGCAGTTCCCATATGAAATTTCCGGCGGGCAGAAACAGCGCACGGCGGTGGCGCGGGCGCTGATCACCAGCCCCCAGATTGTCCTCGCCGACGAGCCGACCGGCGCGCTCGATTCCAGGGCCACCGATTCCCTGCTGCGCCTGTTTGAGGAGATCAACGCGGACGGCCAGACGATCTTGATGGTGACCCACTCGGTGAAGGCCGCGAGCCACGCCCGGCGCGTGCTGTTCCTTCGGGACGGCGAGGTCTACCATCAGCTCTACCGCGGCAGCCAGAGCGCGGAGGAGATGTTTGCGAAGATTTCCGACGCGCTGACCGTGATGACGACAGGCGGTGAAGACCTTGCGTAAATTCGGCTTCTATGCAAAGCTCGCCGCCCAGAACATGAAAAAGAACGGCAAGTACTACCTGCCGTACCTGCTGACCTGCATCGGTGCCGCCGCCATGTTTTATATTCTTTTTTTTCTCTCGGAAAACGACGGTGTCGTCACCTTGCGGGGCGGAACCTACGTGATGGCGACGCTCTGGCTCGGCTCCGGCGTGATCGGCATTTTCTCGGCCATTCTGATCTTCTATACCAACAGCTTCCTCATGAAGCGGCGCAAAAAGGAGCTCGGCCTGTATAACATTCTCGGCATGGAGAAGCGCCAGATCGCCCATTTTCTGCTTTGGGAGACGGTCTATACCGCCGTCGTCGGCATCGCGGGCGGCCTCGGAGTGGGGATTCTGCTCTCCAAGCTCATGCTGCTCCTTCTCTGTGCGATCCTCCGGGCGGGAGTGCCCTTCGGCTTCTTCGTATCCGGACAGGGAATCCTGTGGACGGCCGTCGTCTTCTGCTTGATCTTCGCCCTGTGCCTGCTGTACAACTGGTACGGCATCAAAAGGGCGAAACCCATCGAGCTTCTGCGCAGCGGAAGGGACGCCGACCGGGAGCCGAGAACCCGCTGGCTGGCCGCGCTGGTCGGCACGGTGACGCTCGCGGCGGGATACGGCATCGCGCTCTCGGTGCAGTCGCCTGTCTCCGCCCTCGGCCTGTTCTTTGTGGCGGTCCTGCTGGTCATCGCCGGCACCTACTGCCTCTTTTCCGCCGGCAGCATCGCCGTGCTGAAACTGCTGCGGAACAACAAGGCCTATTATTATCAAACAGGGCATTTTACGTCCGTTTCCGGCATGCTGCACCGCATGAAGCGCAACGCCGCAGGGCTCTCCTCCATCTGCATTCTCTCGACCATGGTGCTCGTCACCGTCTCCTCGACGGTATGCCTCTATGCGGGCACGGAGGAGGCCTTGGATAAATGGTGCCCCCGCGACGTGCAGTTCATCCTGCGCGAAGCGGACGAGGAGGCCATGTATACCGTGGTGGAAATCGTGCAGAGCGAGGCCGAAAAACAGGGCATGGAGATCTCGGATCTCGCCTACGTGCGCTTCTATGTACCCGACAGCGACACCGACTCCGCTCACGTCTGCGGCGACGCGCTTGAGGAAGGCAGCCGCGGCGAGCTGGTCTGGGCAACTGGCGATGAGGATACCCTGCCCGACGCCTATATCGGCTTCAACGTAAAGGGCGGCGAGGTTCCCACGGAATTCTACGACGGCGTCTGGGACGTGATGAGCCGCGACAGCGTCAACTTCCGTTCCGGCAGCGAGGCGGCGCGCTCCGAGTGCTCCGACGAGCTTTACGGCATGTACGGCGGCTTTTTCTTCATCGGGCTGCTTCTGGGCTTCCTCTTCCTGATGGCGACGGCGCTGATCATCTACTACAAGCAGGTCTCGGAGGGCTACGAGGATGCCGAGGGCTATAAGATCATGCAGCAGGTGGGTATGACCGAAAATGAGGTCAAAAGCAGCATCCACAGCCAGATCATGACCGTGTTCTTTTTGCCCATCGTCACCGCGGCGGTGCACATCGCCTTCGCCTTTCCGATGATCACGAAGCTCTTCAAGCTGTTTTACATGACGAATATCGCCCTGTTTGCGTGGTGTACGCTCGGCGCCCTCCTCATGTTCGCCGCAATCTATGCGGCCATCTACGCGCTGACGGCGAGGGCCTATTATCAGATCGTGAAGGCATGACCGCCGGCGCAGAAAACGGGCGCTCTCCGGAACGGAACCGGCCCGCCGATCTCCCGCAGATAAATTTCTTTCCGCCAAAAACGCCCGGGACGGCTTCACAACCGTTCCGGGCGCTTTGTTATGGTGATTTCCGAAAAAATGCGATTTTTTATCAGGCTGCCGGCACATCGGAGGGGGCTCCCATGCCGCCGGTATTTTCCCCGGGAGTCCCGCCGGAGCCGGGCGCGGCGCCTCCGCCGAATCCGCCGCCCATGCCGGAGGACGCGTTGCTGTACGTCGTGCCGGTCATTTCAATGGTCACGCTCTCGCTGCCGGCCGTCAGCGTGTAGGTGCCGCCGCTCACGATGCCGGGTGCGCTGACGACGACGGACTGAAACTGCTTCGCGGGCGTAAAGCTTGCAAGGACATTTCCGTCACCGGCCGTCAGCGTGACGGAGGTACCGGCGCTTTGCTCGGATGCAAAGTTATAAAGGATGGTGCCCTGTGTGGAGTCGGAGCCGAAATTCTGCGCCATCCCCGTGCTGCCCGCCGCGATGAGCACGCCGCCGGTGATGGTTCCGGTGCCTGCATAATCCAGCGCGCCGTTGCCGGAATTGGTGGGGCCACTGACGAAGACCGTGCCGCCGGTGACGGTCAGATTGCCGTTGGAATCGATGCCGTCGCCGGAAGCGTCGATGGCCAGATTGCCTCCGGAGATCGTGATGGAGGCCGAGGAATCCGCGTCAAACGCATTCTGTCCGGCCCTGCCGCTTATGCTGGAGCCGTCGGCGCCGCCCGCGGCATTGAGCCCGTCGTCGGAAGCGACCAGAGAGATTGTCCCGCCGAAGATGTCGATCGCCGTACCCTCAAGTCCCTCATAGCTCTTTGTAATGTCGATGGTCCCGCCGGAGACGGCGAGTGCGGAGTCCGCATGCATGCCGTCGTCCCCGGAGCTGACCGCGAAGGTACCGCCGCCGATGCTCAGGTTTCCGTTGGTGTGAACAGCGTCGTCGGAGGAATCGATGGCAAAGTCGCCGCCGCTGATCGTGATGCTCATGTCGGCTTTAAGGCCCTTGGCGGAGGTCTCCGTCTCCGTGGAATCGGAGGTATCCGCCGTAGCGGAGGCATTCCCGCCTGCCCACCGGCCCCATTCGGCGTTCTCCTGTCCGTCGGAACCGGTGCTCGCGTTGATGCTGCCTCCGCCCGTGGTGAGCGTGTAGACGCCGTCCAGAATGGTCAGCGCGCCCGAGGCATCCATGCCGTCTCCGCCTGCCGTGATGACGAAGGTGCCGCTCTCAATATAAATGGAACCGAGCGAGGCGTCCTCGTCGTTTTCCGCATGGATGCCGTCTTTGCCGGAGGTGATGACGAAGACGCCGTCCGCGATCTCCACGCCCTCCTTGCCGGAAAGCCCCTGCGAGGCGGAGGTGATCTCATAGGTGCCTCCGGCGATCTTCAGCGTATCTTTGGAGACCACGCCGTGCCCGCTTTCGCAGCCGACCGTCAGGGTACCGTTCCCGTTCATCGTGAGGTCCGCCTTCGAGAAGACGGCCGCGTCCACGTTGTTGTCGTCCGTCTGCACGAATTCTCCGGAGGAAGTGAGACTGTTTTCGCTCCCCTCGGTCATAGTCAGAAAGACCTTGTCGGCCTCCCGGACATAGATCGCCGCGCTGCCGGAACAGGCGACGGATACGTTGTCGAGCACGAGCTGGATCTTATCGGAATCCCCGGCATCCACCAGAATCTGCCCGTCGCTTAAGGCACCGGTCAGCAGATAGGCGCCCTCTTCCGTGATCGTAACGGTATCTCCGTCAACGGTCACTCCGCCGCCGTCTGCGGACGAGTTCCCGTCCGCAAGGGTGACCGTGACGTAGTCGGAATACCCCACCTCAAAGTCGCGGTCGGTAAAGGTTCCCGTGGTTTCGGCGGAGACGGATTCCGACGGAGTTTCGTTTTCCGTACCTTGGCAGGCCGTGCAGCTGAAACAGAGCAGGGCCGCCAAGAAAAAAGCCATCCATTTCTTTTTCATATAAATCTCCTTTGTTCCCGCGGCCGTCCGCCGCGATGTTTCTTGGTCCAAGATTCCTGAGGGGGAAACGGTCTCTCCGCCCCGGTCAGGCCCTTTTGTGTGTGATGTTTCCTGAGTTAAAGCTCCTGAGCGCCCTCGGTCTGCGCCGAGCAGCTGATTTCGAGATTCCCGTTCCGGCAGCGCAGTTCGTCGATCAGATTCTTCTCTGTACCGGGCCCCTTCAGAACGACCTCATAGGTCAGTTTGTTGAGGCTGCCGAGGTTGGTCGTCTTGACTTTGACAAGCCTCGCCTCGGAGGCAAATTTTGCGAACAGGTCGTCGAAAATGCCGCCGTAGTCGAGGTCCTCCGGAACGGTGACGCACAGCTTTCTGCAAAGTTCGGCGTTTCTCCGCTCCCCGAAGCCAAGTTTCGCATAGAAGAAGCTCACCCCGCACATGATGACGGCAAACAGGGCCGCGAAACCCACATAACCCATGCCGCAGGCGATCCCCACAGCCATTGCCAGAAAGATCGCGCCGATCTCCTTCGCCGTACCCGGCGCGGAGCGGAAGCGGACCAGCGAAAAGGTCCCCGCCACCGCCACGCCCGTGCCGAGGCTGCCGTTGACCATCATGATGACGACGGAGACGATGGCCGGGAGCATGGCCAGCGTGACGGCGAAGCTTCTGGTGTAAACGGATTTATAGGTATACACAAATGCCAGAGCCGCGCCCAAAACCAGAGCGGCCGCCATGCTCAGGCAAAAGCCCTCCAGCGTGAGGTCGGACGAGGAGGCGGAAAGCTCCGAAAAAATCGTGTCAAGCAAACAAAACACCCCTGCTTTCTTTGTCGGTTTCCTGCATCATGGATAGGTAGGCCCTCCCGTATTTGGAGAATGAAACCTGACGGATCTCCCCTTCTTCCAAAAGACGGACCAGCCACAGTGGGACCGCATAGGCCGCCTTGATCTCCATCAGGGACTGGCCCGGCCCGAGAAGCTGGGTTCCGCCGGGTTTTGCGGCAAGGCAAAGGTCCTCGGTGCGCCAGCGGATATTTTTATCGAACGTCACCCGGAGATCCGGGTCCTCCCGGGAGAAAAACGCCGCGCGGTCGTAGCAGAGATACATTGCCGGCCCGAGATCCCGGTAGAACCATAGAAAATAATCGATCTCCCTGCCGATCTGATTCTCCTCCGGGAGCGGCGCCTTCCCGCTCAGGTAGTCCGCCGCCTCCCGCTCCGTGAGCGAGATCCGGCGTTTGTAGACGATGCCGCGGTATTTCTTCTTGAGCTCCAGAAACACGGGTTCCTCCGGGAGGGCGGGGCCGTAACTGCGCAGGCGGAGCTTCTCTTTGTAAACCGGCTTCTCGAGCGAACTGCGGATCAGCCGGTAATCCGGGGTGTCGTAATAGACGCTGCAGACGGTGCTTTCCCCGTGCGAATCCGGCACGATCCGCTCCCGGAGCGCCTGTTCCAGAAAGCGGCGCTGCCACTCGTTGATCAAAAACTTCAGCTCATGCCGTTCAAAAATGTTGTTGTTCATAAGGTCTTTCCTCCTAACCTGATGTCCTCATTGTAAAGGAGGAACCTAAAGCTTACTTAAAGCGGGGAAAGTTTTTTTGAAAAACATTTCGAGGCCGGAATTTCGCTTTCCAAAGCGGCGGAGAATTTGCCCTCCACCATCTTTTCTCCCCATAGAGCGGGCCCCTTTTCGCTTCACCGGGGATTCGTTTCATTGAAAAAACACAAAAAAATCCTCCCGCCGGACAACCCGGAGGAAGGATCTTAATAGAATATATAGGCGTCTCCCTGTTACAGTTGGACGGTGATCGTCAGGGAGGAGCCGTCCTCGCTCCGGGCGCCGATCTTTCCGCCGTGGGCCGTCACGATCGACTGCGCCAGGGAAAGCCCGATCCCGTAGCCGCCGGTCTTGCTGCTGCGGGAGGCGTCGCCGCGGTAGAACCGGTCGAAAAGAATGCTTTGATCCCCGGCTTTGAGCCCTTCGGCGGCGTTTTTACCGACGAGGACGGGATGCTTCCCTTTTTTCTTTAATGTAAACCGGATTTCGCTGCCCGGGAGCGCATATTTGACCGCGTTGTCGGCCAGAATCGAGCACAGCTGCCGGAGAAGCTGCTCGCTGCCCGTATACCGGATATCCGGCTGGATATCCAAAGCGATGTGCCTGCCACCGTTCTCCGCCAGCAGCGCAAACGGCTCCAGCGTCTCCCGCACCGCATCGGAAAGAGAAAATTCCTCCGCCGTGAGGTTGGGGAGCCCCTCGTCCATCCGGGCAAGGGAAACAAGGCTCTGCGTCAGCGAGGCGAGCCTCCGGACCTGCCCGCGGATCCCTTCCGTCCACTTATTTTTGCCCTGCTCCATCTCGATGACCTCCGTGCAGGAGTCGATGATGGCGAGCGGCGTCTTGATCTCGTGGCCGGCGTCGGTGATGAACCGTTTCTGCTTCTCATAGCTCTCCGCGATCGGGCGGATGGCCCGTTTGGAGAGCGCGAGCACCAGCAGGAACACCGCCAGAATCCCGCAGAGGGAGACAAGAAGGCTGGTCGAGAGGAATTCTCGGGCGGAGGAGAGATCCCTCGTGCAGTCGAGAAAGACATACAGGGTGCCGTCCTCCGTCTCCGCGGCGAGATATTTGTAGTTGCCTTCGTAGCCGGAGGTCCTGCCTTTCTCCCGCAGCGCCTGCGCCATGGCGACGGCCTCCTCGGTGGAGACCGCGGCGATCTTGCCCGTGTTGACGGAGGAGAGTTCTCCGCCCTGTTCCAGTTCTACGGAGAAGTAGCGGATTTCATAAGGGGTTTCGGGAGAATAATCCCGGTGACGGCCGCTTCCGGGTTCCGTGCTCTGATCCGGGCCGCTGCCCGGATCATTTACAGCCGGGCCGTCCGCCGGGCCGTCTGCCGCATCGTCCGCCGGGTTATCCGCCGGATTGCCGCCGGGAGCGCCCGGATCCTCCTGCGGCTGGTCATCGCCGGGATAACTGCCGTGATTCTCCGCGAGAATCTGCAGCATCTCGTCGGCATTCCGATCCATTTTCACATAATTCGTGACGTTGACGATTCCCATGAGCACGGCCAGCACCAGAACGACGGATCCCATTGCGATCAGGATAAATTTCTTTCTCAAGCGTGCAATCATGGCTCTTCCTCCAAAGAATACCCTACGCCGCGCGCCGCCCGAATTTGCACGCCTGCGCCGAGATGCGCGATCTTTTTGCGCAGGCCGGAGATGTAGACCCAAACGACGCTGATCTCTGCCTCGCTGTCGTATCCCCAGATTTTTTCAAGAAACCGCTCGGTGGGAACCACCTGGCCGGGGTTTCCCATCAGCATCTCCATTATCTGAAATTCCTTGTTTGAGAGCCGCGCCGACCCGCCGGCACCGGAAAGTGTGAACCCGGCGCGGTCCAGCGAGAGCCCCCCGAACTGCAGCACCGGATCCTGAAGCTCCGGCTGCCGCCTCGTCATTGCGCGGATCCTTGCCAGAAGCTCCTTGGAGTCGAACGGCTTTGTGAGGTAATCATCCGCGCCGCTGTCGAGCCCGGCCACCCGGTCGTCGATCTCGGCCTTGGCCGTCAGCATCAGAACCGGCAGGGTCATGCCCTTCTCCCGGATCTTCCGCAGCACCGTCAGGCCATCCATTTTTGGCATCATGATATCCAGGACGGCGCCGTCGTAGCCGCCGTTTTCCAGATAATCCAGAGCCTCCCGGCCGTCGTAGACCGCGTCCACGGAATAACCGCTGTGGCCAAGGATCGTGACCAGCGCATCCGAAAGGATTCTCTCATCCTCCGCAAGCAAAAGCCGCATGGATTCTCCCCTCCCTTTTTCTTGATTATAGCACACGCCGCATGAGTTTTGGCCGGAATCTTTCGGCCCGGTTTCAAAGCGGCGTCCCTTTTTCCCCGTGCCTCGCCTATCCGCCGCTCCGGTGTCTGCCGCCCGATAGAAAATACCGCAGCGCCCCCGCCAGCAGAAGAGCCGCCCCGACGGCCCAGTAAATCCGGACGTAGGGCGACGTCGTCCCGTAGATCTCCAGAATCCCGGAGAGACAGCTCCCGACCGCAAGGGCCGCCACCCCCGCGTGCCAGGTGCAGCGGGCCGCCGCAGAGGGAACCGGCACGAACGCGATGCTCATGAGAAAGGAGGGTACCGCTCCCAGCAGCAGCGGGAACAGGAACAGAGAAATCATGAACCCGGACCGGACGCCGTGGCTGAAAAATTCATAGACGCAGGAAAAGAGCAGACAGAATATGGAGATCAGCAGATATCTCCGCGCCAGAATGCGCATCCTTCTGTGGTCAGACGCCGATGTAGACAATGTCGCTCACCTTCCTTTCCGAGATCGTATCTCCGCCCGAAGTCGGATGATTGACGACGTTCCCGTTAAAATACATGGTGGAGGAGCCGCCTCCGTCAAGGTTGTAGGCGGTGGAGACGCCCAGACTCTGCAGAAACTCCGCGAGTTCGTACAGGGAGAGGCCTGAGGATTCCTCCGTGCGCCCGTCCGCCACGACCATCACATAATGGAGCGGTGCGATCTCGCCGATCGCCGTGCGGGGATTGCTGGTTTTTGCCTTGTCCACCTCGGTATCGGTATCAACTGAAATTTCTCCGTCCTCCACAAGCGCCGGGCCAAAGGAGAGGACCTGCCAGGCGCCCTGATCCAGCAGCTCCTGTGCGGTAATTTCCCCTTCTTTTATAATGGAAAACGACCCGTCGGAGCCGATCACGAGATCCTCCTGATCGGCCGAAGCGGCGGCTTCCCGGTAGAGCGTGCCGTTGCGGATCACATAGCCCCGGTTCTGCGCGCCGTAATAATCCCCGTTGACGGCGAGGACGGCGCCGTGGCTCTCCGCGATGGAGGAGGTCTTTTCTGTGATGTTCTTTCCGTAGGTGTCTTTCGCAAGCGCGGTCTTCAGCGCATCGGCGGAGGAAACCGTGATATCGGCCACATATACCGTCGTATTCAAATAACGGGTGGTCGAGAGCGTGATCGAGACGCTGCCGTCGTCATAGGAAGTATCCGTCTCTGTGACGGCCGAAGCCGATGCGGCCGAAGCCGATGCGGTTATCTCGCCGATGTCCGAAGCTTCTGCGGCATCCGAAGTCTCCCCGGTGCTTTGTCTGCCGGAATCTTCCGCGGCATCCGCGGCGGAGAATGTGATCCCCGCATCACCGCCGGAGGATTCCGTCCGGATCTCGCCGTCCTTCACCGACGTATAGCTCCGCGGAATGACGAATGTGTCGAGCAGCACGTAGACCGTAAACAGGATGAGCACGGCGGCGTAAAGCGTTCCCCAGAGGCGGTACCGTTTGCCCGGCCTCATAAAGCCTCATCCCCCGTCTTTTTTTTCCGGAAGACAACCGTCTTCTGAAACAGCCAGCTCAGGATAAAAAACGTGACCTCGGTGACGAGTTTCGCCGCAAACTTGTTGACGCCGGCGCCGTTCACCAGCCAACCGAGCAGGAGGGTGTTTCCGCAGAGGATGCCGGCTGCCAGCAAAAAATACCGGCTGCCGGTGCGCAGAACGCTGTCGCGGCTGTGGAAAACGAACCGCCTGTTGATCGTATAATTGACCGAGGCGCTGACGATTCTGGCGGCGACGTTGGAGAGCGGCACGCCGATGCTGCCCAGAGGCGACGTGACGACAGCCAGAAGGCTGTAAAGGCCGTAATCCACCAGAAAGCCGACAAACGAGGAGCCCGCAAATTTGAGGATATCCCGGTAGATCCGGTAGGAATCCCGGAACGTCTGAAAATGGGAGCCGGAATTGTTGTCCTCATAGACGGTGGCTGCGGGGATCTCCCGGATCGGAACGCCCCGCCTCGGGCATTCGAGCAGCATATTCATCTCGTACTCATAGCGCTCCCCCTCGATCATCAGCAGAAAGGGGATCAGCTCGGTATGGAAAGCCCGCAGGCCGGTCTGCGTGTCGCCGACGGAGACCCCTGAGGAGAGGCGGTAAACGAACCGTGTCACCGTGTTTCCGAATCTGCTCCGCAGGGGAACCCCTTCGCGGAACGACCGGCTGCCCAAAATCAGACTGCCGGGAGACTCCTCCGCCGCCTGTGCGCAGCGTACCGCGTCCTCCACGCGGTGCTGACCGTCCGCATCAAGCGTGACAACGACGGCATCCACCGGATATTTTCCTTGAATATAAGCAAGCCCCGTTTTCAGCGCGCGGCCTTTTCCGCAGTTTTCCGGATGCTTCAGCACGACGGTTCCGCCCGGCACCCGCGCATACAGCGTCCGGGCAGCATCCCCGCTCCCGTCATCCACGACGACCCGCTCGAAGCCGACGTCCCGAAGCTCCTGCAGCAACTGCGGCAGGTGTTCGTCCGGCTCGTAGGAAGGGATCAGTGCGATCCTGACCATTTGCGGTTCCCCCCTTTGTCTTTGTTGATGGTTTCGGGGCCATTATAGCTGTGAAAAATTAAAATTACTTAAAAATCCGCTGAATTTTCTGCGGATTTTCCGTGCGGAATCTGCATCTTTCACGGTGACCGGGAGCAGCCTGCATCGGAGAGGTAAGCGGCCGGAGCAAAAGCCGCATTCCCCGCGGCACCCGGGGGCGGTCCCATGCTCATCCGTAGGATAGAAAGCTCCGGCGGCCCGGCGGGAAATTCCTCTTTCTCGTTGAGCACGGGCGGGCGGCAGATGAGCACGTGAGGCCCTTTTCTTGACAAACGGGGACGTTTTGGGTATCATAGGTTACGATTTCAGACCGGAGGCGTAAAGTATGGCAAAGAAACTGATGCTCATTCTGAATCCGAGCGCGGGCCTGCGGGCAGCGAACCGCTGCCTTGCCGATATCATCGGGCTCTTCTGCGCAAAGGATTTCATGACCACCGTATTCGTGACCGGAAAGCGCGGTGACGCGACGCGCTGGGTCGAGGAATACGGCGCACAATACGACATCATCGCCTGCATCGGCGGCGACGGCACGTTCAACGAGACGCTGCACGGCATCCTCGAGAGCGGCATCCCCGCACCGATCGGCTACATCCCGGCCGGCAGCACCAATGATTTCGCCAACAGCCTCGGCCTCTCCCTCGATGTGATGGAGGCGGCCGGCGAGATCGCCGAAGGCACGCCGCGGCCTTTCGACGCCGGAAAATTCGGCAGCCGGCATTTTTCCTACGTCGCTTCCTTTGGGGCGTTTACCCACGCCAGCTACTCCACCCCGCAGGCGGTCAAGAACTTCCTCGGCCACCTCGCTTACATCCTCGAGGGCACCCGCGATCTGCCTTATATGAAACCGGAATACATCAAGCTGGATGCGGACGGAAAAATCTTTGAGGGGGACTACCTCTTCGGCGCGGTCAGCAACTCCACCTCGCTCGGCGGCATCCTGACCATAGACCCGAGCATCGTGGATATGAACGACGGCAAGTTCGAGATCATGCTGATCCGGCCTCCGGAGACCGCCGCCGACCTCGCGGAGATCATGCGCGCGCTGACCAACCGGCAGTATGACTGCAACATGATCGACTTCGCCTCCGCCGGCAGGATCACGGTGCTCTCCAACCCCGAGGGCGGCTGGTCGCTGGACGGCGAGTTTGAGCCCGGCCAGGACGGCGTAATGATCGAAAATCTGCACAGCGCCGTCAATCTGCTCTGCAGATGATGTTTTTTTTCAAAAAACCGACACGAAAAAAGGCATGTTTCGTAAAATTCCAAAAAAGATTTGTTCACGACCGGTATGGTAGAATAAACAGCGCAGGAAGGAAATCGTCAGGCCCTCCGGCAAAGATTTCATCCAGCCATTCCCCATGGCCGGCAACACAGTATTTTTTTCACTTCTCTCCTTATCGAAAAAAACGTCCGCAGAGTTTCCGCGGACGTTTTTTTCATGCAGGGCGGGGGGATTCCCCCTTTCCGCCCTTCGCAGGATATTCAGTTATTTGTATTTCTTAATATTATAGCGGTCGAAAAGCTTCAGCAGGAGCGGCGTCTTGTACTCCTCCTTTTTCCCCGCAAGGATGTCGCGGATGCGCCTCTGCCTGCGCAGCCAGCCGAAAAAGCTGCCCGCCGCCGCGAGCGCCGTATAGATCAGCGCCGTCTTCCATGCGGCGGCATAGGGAGAAAAGAAGACCTCCGCAGAGCCATAGCTCAGCAAAAACGCCGTGGGATACACCGGCGGGCAGATGCCGTCCCGGTCGCCCATCACATAGCCGGTGACCGCCGCGAGCATCGGCAGGCCGGAGATCAGCAGAAGATAGACCAGATAGACCTCCCGGTCGACCTCGCCCATCCACCTGCCGAACAGCGGCGCCCCCCAGAGCCCGGCGGCCAGAATTGCGATATATTGCAGAGACTCCTTTGCCTTCAGGGACGCCCAAAATCTCTTTTGGCCGCCCTGTTCTCCGTGCTCATTCATCGGTCAGATAGACCTTTTTCATTTTTTTGGCGTAAACCGGGCGCTCGTTGCGGACCGCACTGTTGGCGATCGTATCCACGACATCCATGCCCTCGACCACGCGGCCGAAAGCGGCATACTGGCCGTCGAGGAAGGTGCTGTCCTCATGCACAATGAAGAACTGGGAGCTCGCGGAATCCGGATCCTGGGAACGGGCCATCGAGACGACGCCACGCACGTGAGAGATCGGATTCTCCCAGCCGTTGGCCGCAAATTCGCCCTTTACGTTGATCCCGGAGCCGCCCATGCCGGCCTTCATCGGGTCCGCACCGTAGGGGTCGCCGCCCTGAATCATAAAACCCTTGATCACGCGGTGGAAAATGAGGCCGTCAAAAAATCCGGTGCCGGCCAGAAGCTCAAAATTCTCACAGGTGAGCGGCGCGGCCTTCTTGTCAAGCTCAATCTTGATGATGCCGCCGTCCGCCATTTCAATCACAACCATGGTTTCGCCTCCGTTTTTGTAATGCATTCATTTTACTATTTTGTGCGGTCGTTGTAAAGCCGGAATCCGCAGAGGCAGCCCGCCAAAAAACCTTGCCCGCGCCCGGAACCCCTGCTCCGTCTGTGCGGGGCCGGGAGCCGGAAGCGGAAAATATCCGTCCGCGGCACCCGGAAAAGAAGGCAGGCGGATGCCGTACGCGCTCCGGTACGGAACAGATGTCTCCCGCTTTATTTTTCCCAAGCAAAAAAGCCTTTCCGTTTGCCGGAAAGGCTTTTTTTATGGATTCAGGAAAGGACCGTCTTATTCCGTGGCGAGGCCGAGATCCTTCATGACCTTGTCGTAGGCCTCTTTTGTCTTGGCATCAAAGCAGACCATGTAAACGTCTTCGATGCAGGTGTCGTTCTCAAGGAAAGAGAGGATGGTCTTAACGGCGATCGGCGCGGCTTGATCCAGCGGGAAGCGGTACGCTCCGGTGGAAAGGGACGGGAACGCAACGCTGCGGCAGTTGTACTCGACGGCAAGATTCAGCGCGCTGAGATACGCCCTGCAGAGCAGTTCCTCCTCGTTGTTGAGACCGCGGTTCCAGATCGGACCGACCGCATGGATGATGTATTTGGCATCCAGTTTGAAGCCCGGCGTAATGACGGCTTCGCCGGTCTTACAGGTGCCGATCCTCCTGCAGCAGCTGACGAGCTCGGCGCCGGCCGCACGGTGGATGTAGCCGTCGACACCCTCGTCGCCCATCAGGCTGGTGTTGGCGGCATTGACAATGGCGTCGACTTTCATATCGACGATGTTGCCTTTAATGACAGTAAAATTAGACATGGCTCTCTTTCCTTTCCTTAATACTCAATTGCCGGATCGGCATCTTCCGAATTTGCACCGATGTTAAGGGTATTGATGGTTCTGCGCTCCATGCGCTCTCTCTCGGACTGCTCGACGATGAAGTTCTTGATCTCTTTCGCGTTCCGGATGTGGCGCAGGATCAGCTCCGGATGAGTGGCGTCCCCGGTCTTGCAGACCACCGTGCCCAGCCCGAACAGACGCTCCGTCAGCGAGGTGCGAAGAACGGTATCCTGAACTTTGTAAAGATAACAGTCGTTCTCCTCCTGGCGCAGAAGGCCCGTGTTGATGGTCAGCTGCTCGCCGGTGACGGTATATTTTGTAAAAGTCCACGGGAGGCCGAACAGCAGCCAACGCTTCCTTTCGACATATTTCATCGCAGAATCCACCCCTTTTTAACCAATTATAGCATGGGAAACAAAAATATCAAGGGGATTTCCGCTTCTTGGAAGCAAAATGAACGAAAGAAAGTTCTCATTTCGGCTCGCTGTTTTCCGATTCCTGACGCATGCGCTCAAGCTTCGCGCGGGCACGCTCCGAACTGCGCCGGCGGAGCTCGTTGACCGAGCTGAGGACCACCCAAAGAGCGGCCAGCGCGCCGGGCAGGAGGAGCAGCCAGAAAAATCCGGCCAGCCCCCGGTTCTCATACTGAAAATGCGGGAAGAAGTAGAAAAGCCAGAATACGTCGCAGGCGAACGTCACCGCCAGCATCGAGAGAATCCCCCAGAGCACGCCCTTTTTGTTCCGGTTGGTGCGGTTGACCAGATAGGCGGTCAGATAGATTCCCCAGCAGACGCCGATTCCGATCAGCACCGCGACGGCTCCGTTCACGCTGGAAAGGGCATACAGCCACGTAAACATCTTTTGTCATTTCCTTTCTGTAAGACATCGCGCTTGCGGCGGCTCACGGCGCAGAAAACGCCGGAAACCTTCCCGGCGTTTTTTTAAAGCTTTTTACCGTCCCTTCGAAACTTTTTGAAATGGAGACGGCCGCACGGGGTCTTTTCGGCGGCGTTCAGTCGCCGCTCACCTTGGCCCAGGTATCCTTGAGGCCGACGATCTCGTTCCAGACGCCCTCATATTTGTTGTCCCGGATGAAATAGCCGCTGCGGACGAACTGGAAGCGCTCGTCGCCGGGGGCGCCCGCAAGGGACTCCTCGAGCTTGCAGCCTTTATGCACGACGACGGAGTTCGGATCGAGGAAATCTCCAAAATCCCTGCCCTCCGGCAGCGTAATCATGTTGGCCTCGGAGAAGAGGCGGCCGTATTCGCGGATCTCGGCATCAAGGCAGTGCGCGGCGGAAACCCAGTGGATGGTGCCCTTCGTCCTGTGGCCGTCGGCGGGCATGCCGTTTCCGGTTTCCAGATCGGCGGTGCAGCGGATCTCCGTGACATTGCCTTCTGCATCCGCATCGTAGCCGGTGCAGGTCACGAGATATGCGCCCATCAGGCGGACCTCCCCCTGCGGCTTGAGGCGGAAGAACTTCGGCGGCGGGTCGGGCAGGAAGTCGCTCCGTTCAATCCAGAGTTCCCGCGTGAAGGCGACCTTCCGGCTGCCGGCGTTCTCGTCGTTGACGTTGTTCGGCAGATCGAAATACACGGTCTCCCCCTCCGGGAAATTCTCGACGACGAGCTTCACCGGGTCGACGACCGCCAGCCGCCGCTCGGCGGTGCGGTTTAATTCGTCGCGGATGCAGTGCTCAAGCAGCTCGATGTCGACCATGCTCTCCGCCTTGGAGACGCCGGCCGTTTTGATGAATTCGATAATCGAGGAGGGCGTATACCCGCGGCG
Source organism: uncultured Oscillospiraceae bacterium (assembly GCA_964391915.1). GTDB lineage: Bacteria > Bacillota > Clostridia > Oscillospirales > Ruminococcaceae > UMGS1668. The sequence goes on along the minus strand of CAYMNV010000016.1, from coordinate 17,663 downwards.
GCGCATGCCCTTGAGCGTGGGCAGGCGCGGATCGTCCCAGCCGTCCACGACGCCGGTCTCGACGAGCATGCGCAGATAGCGCTTGCTCATCACGGTATGCGTGACGTTGAGGCGGGCGAATTCGTACTGGTGCGGAACCGGTTCCGGGAACCCGACGTTCTCGACCACCCAGTCGTAGAGCGGGCGATGGTTCGCAAACTCGATCGAGCAGCAGGAATAGGTGATGCCCTCGAGCGCATCCTGAATCGGGTGGGCAAAGTCGTAAAGCGGGTAGATGCACCATTTGTCACCCTGACGGTGGTGCGTCTCGCGCTTGATGCGGTAGATGGCCGGATCGCGCAGATTCATATTCGGGCTTGCGAGGTCGATTTTGGCCCGGAGCGTTTTGGCGCCGTCCTCAAACTCGCCGGCGCGCATCCGGCGGAAGAGGTCAAGGTTTTCTTCCGGCGTGCGGTCGCGGTAGGGGCTGGGCCTGCTGGGCTTGCCGGCGTCGTTGCCGCGGTACTCCTGCATCTCGTCGCGGGAGAGGTCGTCGACGTAGGCCTTGCCCTCGATAATCAGCTTCTCGGCGAATTCGTAGCATTTGTCGAAATAATCCGATCCGTAGTAGATGCCGCCGGTCGGCTCGTAGCCCAGCCAGCGGATATCCTCCAGAATGGACTGCACATATTCGTCGTCCTCGCGGGCGGGGTTCGTGTCGTCGTAGCGGAGGTTGAAAAGGCCGCCGTATTTTTCCGCGGTGGAGGCGTTGATCCAGATCGCCTTCGCGCTCCCGATATGCAGATAGCCGTTCGGCTCCGGCGGAAAGCGGGTGTGGACCGGCTTGGCGGAACCGGCGGCGCGGTCGGCGTCGATGATATCATGAATAAAATTGGATACTTCTTCCGGCATGATGTTCTCCTCTGTTTCCACACAAATTCTTCGGGACGGGATCCGGCCGGTTAACCGGCAGCCTCCCGCCGTATTCACGATCCCGCACAGGAAACGGCGTCCGATAACGCCTTCCGCGGCGGGCTCTTTTTTATAATTTCAAATTTTATTTTTGCGAAGCGGCGAGCCCTTCCAGCGCCGAAGCGAGCCTTGCCCGAACCTTTTCCGCGCCCATGACGCGCATCACTTCGTACATATCCGGGCTGTTGACCCTGCCGGTGACCGCCATGCGCAGCACCGCGGAGATGTCGCCGACGTGGCCTTTATAAAGCTCGGGATGCTGTCGGTATTCTTTCGGCAGCGCCGCGTAGCCGTGGGCCGTGCAGAGATCACGGATCTTCTGGAACCATGCCTCCTGATCGTCGTGCTCATCATAGAGCGCCTGATATTCCGTGAGCACGGCGCGGAGATCCTCCTCCGGTACATTCTCCGGATACTCGCTGCCGGGGACAAACAGCTCCTCAAAGAAGAAAGCCATGTAGTCCCGGAATTCGCTCCAGACGGCGATATCCTTCCTCGGCTTCGGGATGCCGCGGCCGATGGAGAGAATTGCTTTTGTATATTCGGGATCGGCTGCGAGAAGCGCGTAAAAATCCGGTGCGTACTGCCCTGCCCACGCGGTCAGGTAGCCCCAGACCTCCTCCGTCGTCATCATGGCGACGACGTTGCGGGAGACGTCGCGGAGCTTGTCGAGATCAAAGAGCGAGCCGCTGACGCTCATCTTGCCGGTGGTGAATTTGAAATCACCGAGCGGGGCGGCCGGATTCGCGAGGCGCCACTCCTCGAAGTTGGAATTCAGCAGCGTCATCAGGTACTCCATCACGGAGGGGACCGGATAACCCTCGGCAAAATAGTAATCCAAGGCGAGCTCCGGGTCCTTGCGCTTGGAGAGCTTCCGCTTGCTGCCGCCGTCCATCTTCATGAGCTGGGCGGTATGGACGTATTTCGGCGGCCTCCAGCCCAGCGCCTGAAAGAGCTGGACGTGGAACGGCCACGTCGCGATCCATTCCTCGCCGCGGACGACGTGCGTCGTGCGCATCAGGTGGTCGTCGATCACATGGGCGAAGTGGTAGGTCGGGATGCCGTCGGATTTGAGCAGAACGATATCCTGATCGTTCTCCGGCATATCGATCTGCCCTTTGACGAGGTCGGTCAGGTGAAGATATTTCTCCGGGTCGCCCTCGCTGCGGAAGCGCAGAACCCACGGTTTGCCGGCGTCCAGTTCTCTTCTAATATCTTCAAAACTGCGGCTGCGCCAGACGGCCCATTTGCCGTAATAGCCCGGATTCGCCTTTTCGGCCTCCTGCCTTTCGCGCATCTCCGCGAGTTCCTCCTCGGTGCAGAAACAGGGGTAGGCCCTGCCTTCCGACACGAGCTTTTTGGCAAAGACGTGGTAGATTTCCGCCCGCCGACGCTGTCGATAGGGGCCATAGCTGCCGAATTCTCCGCCGTTTTCCAATGCGCCTTCATCGAATTGAAGGCCGAATTTGTGAAAGACGTCGAGGATCTTCTCTACGCCGCCCTCCACCTGTCGCTTGAGATCCGTATCCTCAATGCGGAGAAAAAATACGCCGCCGGATTGGTGGGCGAGGCGCTCGTCCGTCAGGGCGCCGAAAAGGTTGCCCAGATGCATAAAACCGGTCGGACTCGGGGCGATCCTCGTGACCTTGGCCCCCTCCGGCAGATCTCTTCTTGGGTATCTCTCCTCCATCTCCTCCGGCGTCGCGGTGACGTTCGGGAAAAGCAGTTCGGCAAGCGCCGCATCCTCCATAGCTTCTGTGTCCTCCAGTCGGTAAAATTTACATACGCAATAAAGATATCATAAGCCGGTGCTTTTCGCAAGAATGTGTTTCCGGGAATTCCGGTTTCCTATGATAATTTTATTTTTTATTTTCTTTTTTCTTATTATTTAATTAATTATGAATTATTTGCGTTTGAAAAGTGGAAAACCGGAATCCGGTTTGTTATAATGAAAACGGGTTTTTGAAAAAATGCGGTGCACCCGCCGCAGAAAGGATCAGGATCATGCAGAAAAGGAAAAAAAGACTCGGCGACCGCTACGACGGACGCAAGATCCGCACTTTGCCGCCGATGGACTATGTCGCTCCCTTCATTATGAAAACGCGGAACGATGCAAGCAACCTTTTCGGCGGCTCGGCGGAACTGGGCAGAATCGAAAACTACATCCGGGAAAAAAGAAAAGAGGAGGGCCTGGACGGCTTTGGCTTCATGCATGTCATTGTGGCCGCATACGTCCGCCTTATCTCCCAGAAGCCCGGGCTCAACCGCTTCATCGCCGGCCAGCGCATCTACCAGCATGAGGACATCACCCTCTCGATGATGGTGAAAAAATCCATGGAACTCAACGCACAGGAGACGGCCATCAAGGTTGTGTTCCAGCCGGAGGACAGTATTTACGAGGTCTATCATAGAATGGAGGACGCCATCGCCGTGGCCAGACAGGAGGGCGACACCACCATCCTCGATTTCGTCGCGCGGGGGCTGGTCTGGATGCCGAATATCCTGTTCCGGGCTTTCGTCTCCTTTATCAGCCTCCTGGATTATTTCGGCATCATGCCGAAAATCCTGTATCAGGCTTCCTGCTTCCACTGCAGCATCTTTATTACGAATCTCGGCTCGCTGGGCATCCCGCCGGTCTATCATCACCTCTATAATTTCGGCACCTGCCCGGCGTTCATCGCGTTCGGCGCAAAGCGGACGGTCTACGAGACGCAGAAGGACGGCTCCGTGGAGAAGCACCGCTACATAGACTACAAATTCACCTCGGACGAACGGATCTGCGACGGCCACTACTTCGCCACCGCATTCAAGGACTTTGAGCAGCTCCTCCGCCACCCGGAAGTGCTGGATAAACCGCCGGAGACCGTCGTCGAGGACATCGACTGAGCACGGTGTTCGTCTGAGATCCGGCTACCGGACGCTTTTTTCCTATGCCGTCGGCAGGCCCGGAACGCCCCGCACCGGCAAAGTTCGTGCTATAAGGAGGTTATTCATGGGTTTTACAACCGCAATCACGATACTGATCATTTTGATCTTTTCGCTCGCCTTCGCCGTCGTATGGATGACCACGCCGAACCGGCAGCGCCCGTTCGACCTGCCTCTGGTCTGGGCGCACCGGGGACTCCACGACGAGAGCAAGCCGGAGAATTCGCTGGCCGCCTTCCGCGCCGCCGCGGAGAGAGGGCTGGGCTCCGAATTCGACGTCCGGCTGACGAAAGACGGCATCCCGGTAGTCTTTCACGACGCGAATACGGCGCGCATGTGCGGCATCGACCGCACCGTTGCCGAGACCGACTGGGCCGTACTCCGGGAATTCCGGCTCTGCGGCACCGAGGAGCGCATCCCGCTGCTCGCCGAGGCGCTGGAGGCTATGGACGGCGCACCGCTGCTCTGCGAGCTCAAATATGCGGCGGACCCCGCGGACTGTACCGTCTGCGAAAAGACCATGCCGCTGCTGGATGCCTACGAAGGGCCGTTCGTCATCGAGTCGTTCAGCCCATACATACTCAAATGGTTCCGTGAAAACCGCCCGGACATCATCCGCGGCCAGCTCTCCTGCGACCTGCGGCACCTGACGGACGGCAAGCGCACGCTGGCGTTCCTGCTGGGGAATCTTTTCACAAACTTCCTGGCAAGGCCGGATTTTCTCTCCTGGAACTTCCGGGATTCCACCTTCGGCTTCCGGCTCTGCCGCTACTACGGCACGCGGATCGCCGCCTGGACGCTGCACTCCGCGGACGAGGTCGGGCAGGCGGTCGAAGCCGGCGCCAGCTCGTTTATCGCGGAAAATTTCGACCTGCCGGAGGTTTTTCAGTAACATGAAAGAAATTTTTGTTGAAGGCCGCACGCTGCCGGAGGCCTACCACAAGGCCATCCTCGCTTTGTATGAACAGGGCGACCTGCTCCCCTGCTCCGACTGGGGCCAGATGCAGAAGGAGATCGGCATGACCTTCGTGGTCGACGAGGCCCTCGCCGAACCGATGGTAAGCCGGCTCTATATCGGCGGCTTCTACGAGCTGCAGCAGTATGTGATGGAGATTCTCGACGGCATCCTCGACTTTAAGATCGGCGAGGGCAACTGCTGGGAATACACCTACCACGACCGCTATGCGAAACAGCTTCCCTTCATCCTCTCGGAACTCCGCCGGAACCCCGATACCCGCCGCGCCGTCATGAACATCCGGGATTTTGAGGTCGACAGCAAAAACGCCGACCCCGCCTGCCTGCAGAGCATCCAGTATTTCATCCGGGAAGGAAAGCTCCACTGCAAGGTGATGATGCGCTCCAACGACGCCCCGCAGGCCTCCTTCATGAACGCCTTTGCCTTCATCATGCTGCAGAAGAGAGTGGCGGAAGAGCTCGGCGTGCCGGTAGGCTCCTACACCCACCGCGCCAACAGCTACCACGCCTACGAAAAGACCTTTCGCATGCTGGAGCAGTATGCCGAAGCCATCAAAACGAAGCCCGCGGAGGAGCTGACCTACGAATACGAAGGATTTTATAAAGAAATGATGGAGGAGAGCATCCCCGAGATCCTCGCCGCCGTCGAAAAGCTGAAGGAGCGCTCCCCCGTATGAGCAACAAAGAAGATAAAACCAACGTCATGCGGATGCTGGACCAGAAAAAGATCCCCTATACGCCGCACGGCTATGCGCACGAGGAGGACGAGCCGGTGGATGCCCTCTCCGTCGCGGAAAAAACCGGCATCCCGATCGAGCGGATCTATAAAACGCTGGTGACAAGAGGCGCTTCGGGCAACTATTTTGTGTTCGTCGTGCCCGGCGGCGCTTCGCTCGATCTCAAAAAAGCCGCCAAGGCGGCCGGGGAAAAATCCGTTGCCATGGTAAAGGTTTCCGAGCTGCTGCCGCTGACCGGATACATCCGCGGGGGCTGCTCACCGATCGGTATGAAAAAGCCTTTCCCCACCTGGTTTGATGAATCCGCGCTCGGGCAGGAGACCATCTCCGTGAGCGGCGGACGCATCGGCAGGCAGGTGGAAGCCGCGCCCACCGACCTGATCCGCGTGGCCGGTGCAAAGACCGCGGATCTCTGCTCCGAAGAAGAAAAAGAAGAAGAACAATAAAAAACGGCAGACCTCCGGACGAGGTTTGCCGTTTTTTTGTTTATGCTCATCCTGCGGGATTCCGGCTCATGGTTTTTCCACGTTCCCCGGGCTCCGCAAAAAAGCCCCTTTCCGCACCTGCTCTCGACCGTTGCCGTCGGCATCCTGTGGATCCTTTTTATGACCCGTATTACGGCCCCATCAATAAACTGCTGACCGCCTTCGGCATGCAGGAGGCCTTTGTCGTGCAGCGCTGCCCCGGCCGGGAGAGCGGCCTCGCCGTCGATATCCTCTCGGGGAAGGAGACGCTCAAATCCCCCGAAAACAAGGCCTGCGCGATGGACAAAACCGAGGGCCGGAGCGGCAGGCGGGAATATCCGGAGAATCCGCTCAGCTCCGTTATTTACAGAAAGTAATATTTTTCCTCTCCTAAAAACGGCCACGCCCCCTTTCTCCGGAACGCGGCCGTTATCTGTTTGCTTACACGGCTTCCCTTGACAGAACCCATGTAAGCGGCTATAATGATAAAAATCTTCTACGTTTGTCGAAGCAGTTTCAGCGCAAAGAAGGTGTTTTTATGGCGAACAAGATTCGGGCGCTGCCCGATACGGAGCTGGCCGTGATGATCGCGCTCTGGAATTCGGAGGCGCCGCTGACCAGCGCCCAGATCGAAGAAACGCTCGGCGACAGCCGCGGCTGGGCCAATACGACCGTGCTCACCTTCCTTTCCCGGCTCGTAAAAAAAGGATTTGTGTTTTGCGAAAAAAAAGGACGCGGCAATCTCTATTCCCCAAAAATCTCGAAGGCGGAGTATCTCGACTGTGAAAGCAGCCGCTTTTTGGATCATTTTTACGACAGCTCGGTCATGAACTTTTTCCTTTCCGCCTGCGTACCGGAACAGCTCTCCGACGAAGAGGTCGACCAGCTCGAGAAGGTCGTTTACGGAGTTCGAAGCCGGAACCATCCGGCCAGCTGAACCGATTCCATCAAAAAATGCGTACCCGGAGGTCCGGGATACGCATTTTTTATTTCGACCGTTTCGGCCAAACCTGTGGCGGAAGGCAGGAGCCCTCCGGGATCGGCTCCGGAATCCTGATGGACATCCGAAAGGCCGACCGCCCCGGAAAACGTCGTTTTTTCGCATAAATTCGGGATAATTGTAATTTATAATATGATAATCTAAAATATATAATTATATTTTTGTGTTATCTATGCTGTTTTTATGTAAGAAGGTGCAGAATGGAAGAAGAAATCAAAAGTGAACTGCTCTCTCTTGCCGAGCCGGATTATGCTGCCTTTACGGGGAAACTGATCCCACAGGAAGAACATCTGCTCGGTGTGCGCCTGCCGCTCCTCCGCCGGATGGCAAAGGGGCTCTGCAAGGCGGATTGGAAAAGCACGCTCTCCTGCGGAGACGATCTCTACTTTGAGGAAACGATGCTCCGGGGCATGGTGATCGCCGGCGCCCCGATGCCGGCGGAGGAGCGGCTGCGGTACGCCGCAGAGTTTCTGCCGTTGATCCGGAATTGGTCGGTCTGCGACAGCTTCTGCGTCTCCTTCCGGGACGTCAAAAAGAACCGGCAGCTTTATCTGGATTTTCTGACACCGCTGCTCGTCGACGAGCGGGAATTCGCGGTCCGCTTCGCGGAAGTGATGCTGCTCGACCACTTTGTGGAACCCGAATTTGTTCCGACGCTGCTGAAGCTTTATGGCTCCGTCCGGCACGCGGGGCCCTACGCAAAGATGGGCTGCGCCTGGGGCATCGCAACCTGCTGCGCCGCCTCGCCTGAAGTTACGGAGCGCTGGCTGCTGCAGACGGATCTCGATCGCGAGACCTTTCGGCTGGCGCTGAAAAAAATCTCCGAATCTTTCCGGACCCGTGAACGCGGCCGGGAACTCTGCCGCATCTGTGCAAGATTCTCTTCCGGGCAGGCCTGAGCGCCGCGCCGCCCGACGGGTCCGGCGGAAATTGGTAATCCAGTCTGTATAACGTTTATGCAGTCAAAACCACCGGTTGAATCGGTGGTTTGCATCGGCCCTGAAAGAGCATATTTCCGACTTGCCTCTCAAGAGGCACTGAAAAGGCTGCTTTCGCATCACCTGCCCCACATCTGCTAAAGCAGTTAACTTGGGGCATGCCCTCTGTGAGGGAGTTTCAATTCGCTTTGCTCAGCTCAGGAAGCTCAAACATTTTTATTTCACCGGCTGAGCCGGTATTTTTCCGCTCAAACTGCAAAAAAAAGAACCCCTGCCCGGAAACGGGCGGGGGTTCTTTAATGAAAATCGACTTATTCCGCGATCTCGATGACGACACCGGAACCGACCGTATGGCCGCCTTCACGAATGGCGAAACGAAGACCTTTTTCGATGGCGATCGGGGTGATCAGCTCGACGTTCATTTCGACGTTATCGCCAGGCATGCACATCTCGACACCAGCCGGCAGCGTGATGACGCCGGTGACGTCGGTGGTGCGGAAGAAGAACTGCGGACGATAGTTGTTGAAGAACGGAGTATGACGGCCGCCTTCGTCTTTCTTCAGGACGTAAACCTGACCGACAAACTTGGTGTGCGGATGAATGGAGCCGGGTTTGCAGACGACCTGTCCGCGCTCGACATCGGTTCTCTGGATGCCGCGGAGCAGCAGACCTACGTTATCGCCGGCCTCGCCGTAATCCAGAATCTTGTGGAACATCTCAACGCCGGTGATGACGGATTTCTTCTTCTCGTCGGAAAGACCAACGATTTCGACCTCGTCGCCGACCTTGGTCTGGCCACGGTCGATTCTGCCGGTGACGACGGTGCCGCGTCCGGTGATGGTGAAGATATCTTCGATCGGCATCAGGAACGGCAGATCGGCTTTACGCTCCGGAGTCGGAATGTAATCGTCAACCGCATCCAGAATAGCCTGAATGGGCTTGTAGCATTCGGCGTTCGGGTCGTTGGAGGTATCCTCAAGAACGGCAAGGGCGGAACCGGCAACGATCGGAGTCTCGTCGCCCGGATAGCCGTACTCGGTCAGCAGTTCGCGGACTTCCATCTCGACGAGCTCGAGCATCTCGGTATCGCCGTTGAGCTGGTCAACTTTGTTCAGGAACACGACGATGTACGGGACACCAACCTGACGGGAGAGCAGGATGTGCTCACGGGTCTGGGGCATCGGGCCATCGGCGGCGGAGACAACCAGAATGGTACCATCCATCTGGGCGGCGCCGGTGATCATGTTTTTGATATAGTCGGCATGTCCGGGGCAGTCAACGTGCGCATAGTGACGTTTATCGGTTTCATATTCGACGTGAGCGGTATTGATGGTAATACCACGGGCTTTTTCTTCAGGGGCCTTGTCGATGGCGTCATACGCCTCGTACTGGGCCAGACCCTTCAGGCTCAGATATTTGGTGATCGCGGCGGTCAGGGTGGTTTTGCCATGGTCGATGTGGCCGATGGTGCCGACATTTACATGGGGCTTGTTTCTCTCAAAATGCTGTTTGGCCATTTGATTATCCTCCTTACAGTTTGGCGTTTTGTATCGTGATTCTTATTTTTCTCAATACAAAGGTATTTTAGCAAAATTCCCCGGGAAATGCAAGATATAAATGGATCCCGTGACCGGGTCAGCGATCCTTGACGATTTTCTCTGCGATGAACTTCGGTACCTCGACGTAGTGGCTCGGCTCCATGACATACTGGCCGCGGCCCTGCGTCTTGGAACGGAGGTCGCTCGCGTATCCGAACATCTCGGAAAGCGGAACGTAGGCACGGATCTCCTCTGCGCCGAACGTCGCCTCCATGCCCTGGATCTGAGCACGCCTGGAGTTGAGATCTCCGATGACGTCGCCCATGTATTCCTCAGGCATACTGACGGCAACCTTCATGATCGGCTCGAGGATGATCGGATCGGCTTTCCGCATGGCCTCTTTGAACGCCATGGAACCGGCGATCTCGAACGCCATCTCGGAGGAGTCGACCTCGTGGAAAGAGCCGTCGTATAGGGTGCAGATGACATCGACCACCGGGTATCCGGCGAGCACGCCGGCCAGCATTGCGCCCTGAACGCCCTTATCGACAGCGGGGATATACTCCTTCGGGATCGCTCCGCCGACGACTTCGTTGCGGAACTCATATCCCTTACCGCTTTCGTTGGGCTCGAGGCGGATCTTGACGTGGCCGTACTGGCCCTTGCCGCCCGACTGGCGCGCATACTTGGTCTCCTGCTCGGCTTTCTTGCTGATGGTCTCTTTGTAGGCGACCTGCGGTTTTCCGACATTGGCCTCGACCCGGAACTCACGGAGCAGGCGGTCGACGATAATCTCCAGATGGAGTTCGCCCATGCCGGCGATGATCGTCTGGCCGGTCTCCTGATCGGTGTACGTACGGAACGTCGGGTCCTCCTCGGAGAGCTTCGCCAGGGCAAGCGCCATTTTTTCCTGGCCGGCCTTGGTCTTCGGCTCGATGGCAAGGCGGATAACCGGATCCGGGAACTCCATCTGCTCCAGCAGAACCGGGTGCTTCGGATCGCAGAGGGTATCGCCGGTGGTGGTGTATTTCACGCCGACCGCAGCGGCAATATCTCCGGCGTAGCAGGTCTCCAGATCCTTGCGGTGATTCGCGTGCATCTGAAGGATCCTCCCGAGGCGCTCGTGCTTCTCGCGGTCCGGGTTATAGACGCCCGAGCCGGCATCGATCGTGCCGGAATAGACGCGGAAGAAGCACAGCTTGCCGACAAAGGGGTCGGTTGCGATCTTGAAGGCCAGAGCCGCGAAAGGCTCGTCGTCGGAGGTTTTCCGCTCGAGCTTTTCGCCGGTCTTGGGATCGACGCCCTCGACCGGAGGAATATCCAGCGGCGAAGGCAGGTAATCCACGATCGCATCCAGCAGCTGCTGGACGCCTTTGTTTCTGTAGGAAGTTCCGCAGGTGACCGGAACGAGCTTGTTCTCGACGGTGCCTTTCCGGATGGCGGCCTTGAGCTCCTCTATCGTGGGCTCCTCGCCTTCCAGATATTTTTCCATCAAGCCGTCGTCCATCTCGGAGGCGGACTCGACCATCTTTTCGCGGTATTCCTTTGCGAGGTCCATCATATCCTCCGGAACATCGCGAATGTCGATCTGCGTGCCCATCTCGTCAAGATAGTAATAAGCTTTCATTTCAAGCAGATCGATGAGACCGACGAAATCGGCCTCGGCGCCGATCGGGAGCTGAATCACGATCGGGTTGCACTTGAGCCTCTTCACCATCATATCGACGACGTGAAAGAAATTTGCGCCCGTGATGTCCATCTTGTTGACGTACACCATTCTCGGCACGTGATACTTATTTGCCTGACGCCACACGGTCTCAGACTGGGGCTCGACGCCGCCTTTTGCGCAGAGGACGGTAACGGAACCATCCAGCACGCGAAGAGAGCGCTCCACCTCGACGGTAAAATCGACGTGCCCGGGGGTGTCGATGATATTGATGCGGTAGCCCTTCCAATGGGCGGTGGTGGCGGCGGAAGTGATCGTGATGCCACGCTCCTGTTCCTGTTCCATCCAGTCCATCGTGGCATTGCCGTCGTGCGTCTCGCCGACCTTATAATTTACTCCGGTATAATAGAGAATCCGTTCGGTCGTGGTCGTCTTACCGGCGTCAATGTGGGCCATGATCCCGATATTTCGGGTCATCTCAAGGGAAACATCTCTTGGCATAAAAACTCCTCAATTGTAAAATAAAAGTTGCGGTCGGAAAGAGATCACCATCTGAAATGGGCGAAGGCTCTGTTGGCATCGGCCATCTTGTGAGTATCCTCTTTCTTCTTGACGGCGCCGCCTGCGTTGTTGAGCGCGTCCATGATCTCGCCGGCAAGGCGTTCTCTCATGGTACGCTCGTTGCGGCCGCGCGAATACGCGGTCAGCCAGCGCAAACCGAGCGTCTCGCGGCGTTCGGGGCGGACTTCCATCGGGACCTGATAGTTTGCACCGCCGACACGGCGGGACTTGCATTCCAGCGCAGGCATGATGTTGCCCAGAGCTTCTTCAAAAGCCTCCAGACCGTTTTTACCGGTCTTGGCTTCCACGATATCAAAAGCCCCATAAACAATTTTCTGCGCGACGCCTTTTTTGCCGTCGAGCATGATGTTGTTGATCAGGCGGGTGACCATCTTGGAATGATACAGCGGATCAGGCAAGACGTCACGTTTTGCAATTTGTCCTCTTCTTGGCACTTTACTTCCCTCCTTCATAGAATGAATTCATAGGTACTCGAAAGCGACAAACTCCCGTTGTGCCGAACTGCGGACGATACAAAAATCTATATCGATCGCCGCCTTCCGGCAGCAGTATTTCATTCATAAACAGGAAGTTCTCTTACTTTTTCGCAGCACCGGCTTTCGGACGCTTGGCGCCGTATTTGGAGCGGCCCTGCATCCTCTTCGCGACGCCCTGTGCATCCAGGGTTCCGCGGATGATGTGGTAACGGACACCAGGGAGATCTTTGACACGGCCGCCTCTGATAAGGACGACGCTGTGCTCCTGAAGGTTGTGTCCGACACCGGGGATGTAGCAGGTAGCTTCAATCCCGTTGCTGAGACGGACTCTCGCGATCTTGCGAAGGGCGGAGTTCGGTTTCTTCGGCGTCGCGGTACGGATGGCCGTGCAGACGCCTCTCTTCTGCGGGCTGTGCTGGTCGATCACCGTCTTCTTCTTGGAGTTCCATCCGCGAAGAAGTGCCGGGGCAGTGGACTTGGTTTCAAGAATCTCTCTTCCATGACGAACGAGCTGGCTAAAAGTTGGCATGAGTTTCCTCCTTTCTTAAGTTTTTTATATCCTATGGGCGGAAAAAACCGCTCCTAAGACCGAAAATAGCCCCTTGTTTTAAGGACCACCGAATGTTAATCATATCATTTGAGGCATTTTTTGTCAATCCCCGTCTTTATCAGTATTCCACAAAAAATGCCCCAACCGTTTGTGCGATATGATTTTAGTCGTTGACGGCCTCCACGGCCTCCATGACACTGGCGTACTCGTTGGAGTGAATATCCGGCATCGCTTTCGGCTCCGGCTGAACCGGCTCGATCTCGACGTCGTTGTAGCACTGCATACCGGTGCCGGCCGGAATCAGTTTGCCGATGATGACGTTCTCCTTGAGGCCGAGCAGATGGTCGGTCTTGCCCTTGATCGCGGCCTCGGTCAGTACCCTTGTCGTCTCCTGGAAGGAGGCGGCGGAGAGGAAGGATTCCGTGGCAAGGGAGGCCTTCGTGATGCCGAGCAGCATCGGGATATAGGTTCCTTCGCGGAGCCCGGTCTCACCGGCGGCGATGCGCTTGCGGATCTCGCGGTTGGCGGCGAAGAGATCGGCGCGCTCCACGACCATGCCGCTGAGCATGCCGGTATCGCCGGATTCGTCGACGCGGACCTTCTTCATCATCTGGCGGACGATGACCTCGATGTGCTTGTCGTTGATATCGACGCCCTGGAGGCGGTAAACCTTCTGTACCTCGGCGATCAGATAATCCTGAACGGAGAGGGAGCCGTTGACCTCCAGATACTTATGCGGGTTGACGGAGCCTTCGGTCAGCAGAGTGCCGGCACGAATGTGGTCTCCATCCTGGACGGTCGGGCGGCTGCCGTAGGAGAGCAGATACTTGCGCTCGTCGTTCGTCTCCTTGTTGAAGACGACGATGTGGCGGTTCTTCTTGATCTCCTCGATGCGCACGTCGCCCTCGATCTCGCTGATCAGAGCCTCGCGCTTCGGGGTGCGGGCTTCGAACAGCTCCTCGACCCTCGGCAGACCCTGGGTGATATCCTCGGCGGTCGCGATGCCTCCGGTGTGGAAGGTACGCATCGTCAGCTGGGTGCCCGGCTCGCCGATGGACTGCGCCGCGATGACGCCGACCGCTTCGCCGATGCTGACAGATTTGCCGTTTGCAAGGTTGGCGCCGTAGCATTTGGCGCAGACGCCGTGCTTGGCCTCGCAGTTGAGGATGGAACGGAGCTTGACCTCGCGGATGCCGGCGGCAACAATTTTATCCGCGTCGTCTTCATCCATCATCTTGTTCTTGCTGACAAGTACGTCTCCCGTCTTCGGATCAAGGATGTCGTCACAGGGATAACGGCCGATCAGACGCTCGGACATCGGCTCGATCATCTCTCCGCCCTCGCGGATGTCGTGCACGACGATGCCCTCGTGCGTGCCGCAGTCCTGCTCGCGGATGATGACGTCCTGCGAGACGTCGACCAGACGCCGGGTCAGATAGCCGGAGTCCGCGGTACGCAGGGCGGTATCGGCAAGGCCTTTTCTTGCGCCACGGCTGGAGATGAAGTATTCCAAAATGTTCAGGCCTTCACGATAGTTGGCACGGATCGGGATCTCGACGGCTCGGCCGGAGGTGTTGGCGATGAGTCCGCGCATGCCGGCGAGCTGACGGATCTGGTTCATGGAGCCACGGGCTCCGGAATCGGCCATCATGAAGATCGGGTTGTAGCGGTCGAGGTTATCCTTCAGGGCGTCGGCGACTTTTTCGGTCGTCTCGTTCCAAGTGGCGATGACCATCTTGTAGCGTTCCTCGTTGGACATCAGGCCGCGGTGATATTTTTTGGTGATGGAGTCGATCTTGGCCTCGGCCTCGGCGAGCAGCTCCTTCTTCTTCGGCGGGATGACCGCGTCGTTGACGGAGACGGTGATGCCGCTCTTGGTGGAGTATTTGTAGCCCTGCGCCTTGATGCGGTCGAGCACGACGCCGGTCTCGGCGGTGCCGTGTTTCCGGATGCAGCGCTCGATGATCTTTCCGAGCTGCTTTTTGCCGACCAGGAAGTCCACTTCGAGGTCGAAGGCGTGCTCAGGGTTGCTGCGGTCGACGTATCCGAGATCCTGCGGGATCGGCATGTTGAAGATCAGTTTGCCGACGGTGGTGTTGATGAGCTTCTGCTGCACAACGCCGTCGATCTCTTTCTCCACACGCACAAAGATCGGCGCATGGAGGCCGACGACACCCTCGGAATAGGCCATGACGGCCTCGTTGATGTCGCGGAACGCCTTGCCTTCGCCGGGCTCCATGCCGGGCTTGACAAGAGTGAGGTAATAGGAGCCGAGGACCATATCCTGCGTCGGCACAGTGACCGGCTTTCCGTCGGCCGGCTTGAGCAGGTTGTTGGCTTCGAGCATCAGGAAGCGGGCCTCCGCCTGCGCTTCCGTGGAGAGCGGGACGTGGACAGCCATCTGGTCGCCGTCGAAGTCCGCGTTATAGGCCGTGCAAGCCAGCGGGTGCAGCTTGATGGCTCTGCCCTCGACGAGGACAGGCTCGAAGGCCTGAATGCCCAGTCTGTGCAGCGTAGGCGCGCGGTTCAGGATGACCGGGTGGTCCTTGATGACAATCTCGAGAGCATCCCAGACCTCCGGTTTTGCGCGCTCGACCATCTTTCTCGCATTTTTGATGTTGGTGGCGGCGCCGACATCCACAAGCCTCTTCATAACGAACGGCTTGAAGAGCTCGAGGGCCATCTCCTTGGGCAGTCCGCACTGGGACATCTTGAGCTCCGGCCCGACCACGATGACGGAACGGCCGGAATAGTCGACGCGCTTGCCGAGCAGGTTCTGACGGAAGCGGCCCTGTTTGCCCTTGAGCATGTCGGAGAGCGATTTGAGCGGGCGGTTGTTCGGCCCGGTAACCGGTCTGCCGCGGCGGCCGTTGTCGATCAGGGCGTCGACGGCCTCCTGGAGCATGCGCTTCTCGTTGCGGACGATAATATCCGGTGCCCCGAGCTCCAGCAGCCTTTTCAGCCTGTTGTTGCGGTTGATCACGCGGCGGTAAAGGTCGTTGAGGTCGGAGGTGGCGAAACGCCCGCCGTCGAGCTGGACCATCGGACGGATATCCGGCGGAATGACCGGGACGACATCCATGACCATCCATTCCGGACGGTTGCCGGAGAGACGGAACGCCTCGACCACTTCGAGCCGTTTGAGCAGGCGGACGCGCTTCTGGCCGGTGGCGGATTCCAGCTCCTCATGAAGCTGGGCGGAGAGCTGCTCGAGGTCGATATCCTTCAGAAGAACCTGAATCGCCTCGGCGCCCATGCCGGCCTGAAAGTCGTTTTCGTATTTTTCACGCATATCCCGGTATTCCTTCTCGGAGAGGAGCTGTTTCTGCTCCAGCGGGGTGGTACCCGGATCGGTGACGATGTAGCTTGCAAAATAAAGTACCTTTTCGAGCAGACGCGGGGAAACATCAAGGATCAGGCCCATTCTGGACGGGATGCCCTTGAAATACCAGATGTGGGAGACCGGAGCGGCCAGCTCGATATGGCCCATGCGCTCGCGGCGGACTTTCGCTCTGGTGACCTCGACGCCGCAGCGCTCGCAGATCTTGCCTTTAAAACGGATCCTTTTATATTTTCCGCAGTAGCACTCCCAGTCTTTGGTCGGTCCAAAGATTCTTTCGCAGAAAAGACCGTCCCTTTCGGGCTTGAGCGTGCGGTAGTTGATGGTTTCGGGTTTCTTTACCTCACCGTAGGACCACTCGCGGATCATGTCCGGCGAAGCAAGGCCGATCTTGATCGAATCAAACGGATTGATCTCCATGTTGCAGCCCCCCTCACATATCTTCATCGTCGGAACCGAGACTCAGCGAATCCAGCCCGGACAAAAGCGTGTCGTCCGGCTCGGATTCTTCATCGTCGCTTTCCTCGATGGTGTAACCGTCGCTGAAATCTTCCTCGTTGGCGACGCTGTCGTAATTCGGCAGCTCGTCGCCCGGAATCAGGCCGGCATCGTCGTCGTCGTAATTCTGCTTGAGGTCGATCTCGTTGTTTTCCTTATCCAGCACTTTCATATCCAGACCGAGGGACTGAAGCTCCTTGATCATTACTTTGAAGGACTCCGGAATGCCCGGCGTCGGGACGTTGCGGCCCTTGACGATGGCCTCAAACGTCTTGACACGGCCGACGACGTCGTCCGACTTGACGGTCAGGATCTCCTGCAGCGTATAGGCGGCGCCGTAAGCCTCGAGGGCCCAGACCTCCATCTCTCCGAAACGCTGTCCGCCGAACTGCGCCTTGCCGCCCAGCGGCTGCTGCGTGACAAGGGAGTACGGGCCGGTGGAACGTGCATGGATCTTATCGTCGACCAGATGGTGCAGTTTGAGGAAGTACATATAGCCGACGGTGACTTCGTTGTCGAAAAACTCGCCGGTGCGCCCGTCGCGGAGCTTTGATTTGCCGCTTTCGTCGAGCCCTGCCTGCTGCAGCAGCTCGCGGATATCGCCCTCATGCGCGCCGTCGAAGACCGGCGTCATGACTTTGTAGCCCAAAGCGGCGGCGGCTCTCCCGAGGTGCACCTCAAGGACCTGTCCGATATTCATACGGGACGGAACACCCAGCGGATTCAGGACGATGTCCAGCGGGCGGCCATCCGGCAGGTACGGCATATCCTCCTGCGGCAAAATGCGGGAGACGACGCCCTTGTTGCCGTGGCGTCCGGCCATCTTGTCGCCGACGGAGATCTTTCTCTTCTGGGCGATATAGCAGCGGACCACCATGTTGACGCCGGGGTTCAGCTCGTCGCAGTTCTCACGGGTAAAGACCTTGACATCCACGATGATGCCGTACTCGCCGTGCGGCACGCGCAGGGAGGTATCCCGGACCTCTCTTGCCTTCTCGCCGAAGATGGCCCGGAGCAGGCGTT
>CAYMNV010000015.1:0-45321 GCA_964391915.1 uncultured Oscillospiraceae bacterium | reverse complement strand
GAGAAGGTCGGGATGGCGATGGCGGCCAGGATGGCGATGATCGCGACAACGATCAGCAGCTCCATCAGGGTGAAGCCTTTTTTATTGCGCATTTTCACAAGTGCTTTGTACATAATTTTACCTCTTTTCAAAGTCTCGGGTTTTTCTATATGCAAACCCGGAGCCGCGGGGTTGTCGCGGCGGCGGGATCGCAGCGAAAGAATGGTATCACATGCCCTCGTACATGCTGAACATCGGCATATAGACGGAGAGCAGCAGGAACATCGTCATCACGGCAAGGCCGATGGTGATGGCCGGCTCCATAATCGTGAGCATTCGGTCGACCGCGATGTTCACCTCGTTGTCGTAGTAAGCGCCGATCACGTCGAGCGTATTCTCAAGCTCGCCGGATTCCTCGCCCACGCCGGTCATCTCGGTGAGCAGCTGCGGGAAGTAGCCGGTATCGCGCATGCTGTCGGAGATTTTGCGCCCCTGCTCCACGCCGGCAACCGCCTTATCGAGCGCCCTGCCGAGCACATAGTTGGTGAGCACCTTGGAGGTGATCTCCATGGCCTTGGTGGCGATCAGCCCCGCCGAGAGCATCGTGGACATCGTGGAAGCGAACTGAACCGCGCCGTTCATCCGGTTGATGCGCCGGAAGAGCGAATATTTGAGCTGGCGGTTGCCGTTCCATACCTTGCCGTTCTCGGTATGGGTATAGACCTTGAAAGCCACGACCAGCCCGCCGATGACCGCAACCAAGACATACCAGCTGTGGACGAAGAAATCCGAGACGGCGATCAGCGCCTTGGTCACGGCCGGCAGCTCTACGCCGAGGGAGTCGAACACGCCTTTAAACATCGGCACCGCGACCGTCATGATAATGAACACGACGACAATTGCCACGACGACCACGATGGCCGGATAGGTAAGCGCGCCCACGACCTTGGCTTTCGTCTTGGAGCTTTTGTCGTAATATTTTTCAAGCCTTGCGAAGGAGGTATCCAGCGTGCCGGATTCCTCGCCCGCCCGGACCGTCTCGATGAACGTGATCGGGAGGTCCTTGCTGTTGTTTTCAAAACTCTGCGCCAGCGTATAGCCGGCGGCGACATCCTTGGCCACCTTTTCAAGCATCTGCTGAACCTGTTTATTTGTGGCCTGCTTCGCCACCAGCTCGACGCACCGCACGATCGGGATGCCGGAGGTCAGGATGATGGAAAACTGCGAGCAGATGATCGCCAGCTCCTTCTCTTTGATCCTGCCGGAGCTGAAAAGCGAATCCATTGTCTTTGCCGCCTTGATGGGCTTAATGCCGAGGAGGATGGAGCAGCGGTCCCGGATCAGGGAGGCCGCCTCGTACTCGTTGTAGGCCTCGATGATGCCGCTGACCTTATCGCCGTCTTTGGAAATGCCGTTGTATTCGAATGTTGTCACGATTTCACCCGCTTTCCGGCGCGCCTATGCGGCCCTTATCTGACCTGCTTCCGGAGATACTCCTCGTCGAAGGCATACTGATAGGCCATTTCCGAAGAGATTTTTCCGGTCTTCCAGAGATCGATCAGGAAATTATCCATGGTGATGCTGCCGCTTTGGCCGCCCGTTGTGATGAAGTTTGCAATCTGAGGGGTCTTGCCCTCGCGGATCAGGTTCCGGATCGCCGAGTTGACGACCATCACCTCGCAGGCCACGACCCTGCCTTTTCCGCTTCTATGCGGGATCAGCTGCTGGGAGAGTACGGCCTTGAGCGTTGTGGAGAGCTGGAGCCGGACCTGCTGCTGCTGCCCCTGCGGGAACACGCTGACGATACGGTCGATGGAATCCGCCGCGGAGTTGGTATGCAGGGTTGCAAAGACGAGATGGCCGGTTTCCGCGGCCGTGAGCGCCGTCTCCACCGTGGGCAGGTCGCGCATCTCACCGATCAGAATGACGTCCGGGTCCTCACGCAGGATCGCGCGCAGGCCGTCCGCATAGCTGCGGGTATCGCGGCCGATCTCGCGCTGGTTGATCACGCACAGATCCGGCGTATAGACATACTCGATCGGGTCCTCAAGCGTGACGATGTGGTTCTGGCGGGTATGGTTGATGGAATTGAGCACCGAGGCGAGCGTGGTGGATTTGCCGGAGCCCGTCTCGCCCGTCACCAGCACGATGCCGCTTCTATATTTTGGGAAATCCACGACGACCGACGGCAGCCCCAGCGTATCCAGCTCAGGGATTTTATCCTTGAGCAGGCGGATGGCCGCGGAGACCGCGTTCTGTTGACGGAAAAGATTGATACGCGTGCGCACGCCGCATGGGAAGGTGCGCGCCATGTCGAGCTCGCCGATCTCCTTGATCTGCTCGTATTTTCCGCCGGCAAGCTCCTTTGCGTAGGCCTCGCAGTCCTCCGGGGCCAGCACCTCCGGAAACAGGGTCTCTATCCGGCCGTCCACCCGGCATTTCGCCGGAAGACCCGCCACAAGGTGGATATCCGACGCGCCGAGCGCCTGCGCCTTCTCGATCATTTCGTTGACTGCCCGCATCTTTTTATAAACTCCTTATTTTTTCGAGCCGTTTTTCTTCCGTGTCGTTTATTCTTCCGTGCTGTTGATGACCTTAAACACTTCCTGCATGGTCGTGGCGCCGCGGAGAACGAGACTGCGGCAGTTCTCCTTCATGGAGACGAAGTTGGTGTGCTTCACGGCCTCTGCGATCTGATCGTGGGAGGCGCGCCGGTTGATCAGGCTCTTTTCCTCGCGGTTGAGCACCAGAATCTCAAACACCGCCTGGCGCCCGA
Organism: uncultured Oscillospiraceae bacterium; assembly: GCA_964391915.1. GTDB lineage: Bacteria > Bacillota > Clostridia > Oscillospirales > Ruminococcaceae > UMGS1668. The sequence continues at coordinate 42,566 of CAYMNV010000015.1, read as the reverse complement.
GGTAGCCGGTATGCGCGCATTCCGGGCAGCCGGCGCCCCGGTAGAAGGTGACGGAGCCGTCGTCCTTCATGCCGAAGAAGTTAAGCTCCTCCTCGCTGGGACGGTAGGCCTCGCGGCACTTTGGGCAGATCTTGCGGACCAGACGCTGGGAGATGACGCCCTTGAGGGCGCTCGAAATCAGATACGGCTCGATGCCGATATCGATCAGACGGTCGATCGTCGAGACCGCGTCGTTCGTATGAATCGTGGAGAGAACCAGATGCCCGGTGATGGCCGCGCGCATTGCGATCGTACCGGTTTCGCCGTCGCGGATCTCGCCCACGGCGATAATATCCGGGTCCTGACGGAGGATGGAGCGCAGGCCGGAGGCGAAAGTCATGCCGGTCTTTTCGTTGATCTGGCACTGGTTGACGCCCGGAATCTCAATCTCGACCGGGTCCTCAAGCGTGACGACGTTGACGTCGTCCTTCGCAAGCTCCCGGATCATTGTGGACATGGTCGTGGATTTTCCGGAACCGGTGGGTCCCACGATCAGGATGACGCCGCTGCTGTTTTTCATCAGGGCGGCATATTTCTGGAGATCCCCGCCCTCGAGCCCGATCACGCCCTTATCGAGGAACTGCGCGGATTTGTCGAGCAGGCGGAGAACCATCTTTTCTCCGTGCACGGTCGGCAGGGAGGAAATACGAAGGTCGATGCTCTTTCCCTTGACGTTGACGTTCGCGCGGCCGTCCTGCGGGATCTTGTGCTCGGAAATATCCATGTTCCCCATGATCTTGAGGCGGGAGATGACCGGATTCTGCAGGTTCGCCGGCACGGTCAGGATCGTGCGGAGCAGGCCGTCGATCCGCATGCGGACGACCATATCCTTTTCCTGCGGCTCGATGTGGATGTCGCTCGCGCGCTCCACAACGGCGCGCTCGATGACGGAGTTGACAAAGCGGATCGTCGGGACCGCGGCGCCGTCCTCTTCCTCGACAACGGTGCTCTTCGCGGGGCCGGATGCCTCCGGCGTATTCTCGGCTTCGCGCTTCATCTCCTCGATTGCCCGGGCGGCGCCTTCGCTGCCGTACAACATATTGATCGCCCGCTCCGTTGCCGCTCGGGTTGCGATCATGGGAACGACGTTTTTATGGGAGACGCCCTTGATTTCCTCAAGGGCCATGAAGTTCATCGGATCGATCATGGCGACATAAAGCTCGCCGCCGACCATCTTTACCGGCACGAGACCGTATTTTTTCGCGAGATTTCGGGGAACATACTTGGTCAGCTCAACGGGAATCGATACGCTCGTCAGATCGACAAAATCGACGCCGAGCTGGATCTGAAGCGCCTCAATCAGCTGCGGTTCCGTAATGACGTTGTTGTTAAGCAAAACGTCTCCAAGCCTTTCGCCGGTCTTTTTCTGGATCACAAGCGCTTCATTCAGCTGTTTTTCGTTGATGATTCCGGCAGAAATCAGCAAATCGCCCAAACGTATATAGGTCATATCCCCGCTCCTTCTCTGTCAGTAACACAAAGTCGGTTACACAAAATCCCCACAAATCTACCTAATTGTTCCGGTCCTTTATATGTGCTCTTAATAACTATATTCTATTTTTTCTCTTATTGCAATTATTTTAACAAAAAAAAACGATATTTTTATCGTTTTTCCCCATTAAATGGCGATATTTGTATCCTTTTTCCCCCGGAAGCCCGCGCGAAATATGTCGATTTTCGGGCCGGATGCGGGCTTGTCCGGAATCCGCTTCTCCCGCATGCTCACGGATATTTTTGCCGGAACCCACAGGCGGAGCTTTGGAAAAACGCCCCTCCCCGGAACGGAGGCATGCATGCCGGCCCTGTGGGGCGCCGAAATGCGGAAAGAGCGGAAATGCCTTTCATCTTGTATGAGGCCGTTTTCCTGCAAAAAGAATATTCCGGAGGATGTTTTTCCGCGGCTGTTTTCCGCCGTCCTGCCGGAAAACGGCATGGGGAACTTTATTTTTTTCTCCCCCGGGTTATTACTCTGTCGCCGGACTTCCAGCCTTTTTTGAGCAAAAAAACGGCTGAAAATGCTTTTTTCATCGGCGTCCCCTGATTTTACCAGACGGAAAGGCCGGTTTCGTTCCCTTTCGCAAGCTGTATATTCTTCCTCATTTTGCAGAGAATAGGAAAGCAAACCGGCGAAAGGATGAAATCGCCGCTCTCTCTTTTGAGCGGGCTTTTTCCCGATGCTCGCGGGAAATATGCCGCTTCGGCGTCCGGGAGGATCCGCGGCCCGGGCAGGCGGCGCCGGAAAGAATTTCATCCGGACCGGGCCATATGGATCCGGGGCGGGCTTTTCAAAAAAAAACGGGATCGGGCCTCCCCCGCGGCATCCAAATAAACGTGCAGAAAGGTATTGAAATCATGAAAGCCACAGGCATTGTCAGAAGAATCGACGACCTCGGCCGTGTTGTGATACCGAAGGAAATCCGGAGAGTTTTGCGCATCCGCGAGGGCGACCCGCTGGAGATTTTTACCGACAACGACGGTGAAGTCATTTTTAAAAAATATTCGCCCATTGGGGAGCTGTCCGAATTTGCCGGGCAGTATGCCGACGTGCTCAATAAGGTCGGCGGATACCCGGTTCTCATCTGCGACCGGGACCATGTGATCTGCGCCTCAGGGCTTCCCAAAAAAGAGGTCGTGGAGCGGCGCGTCTCCCCCGCGCTTGAGGATCTGATGGAGCACCGGGGCGCCTTTTCCTCCTCCGGAACGGATAAGAAGCTGCAGCCCGTCGAGGGCATGGAGCGCAGCGCCCTTGCGGCCGCCTCCATCGTCGCCGCCGGGGATGTCTGCGGCGCGGTCATCTATCTCTGCGGCGACGGGGACTGCCGGGCGACCGAAGCGGAAAACAAGCTGATCTCCGCGGCCGCATCCTTTTTAGGAAAGCAGATGGAGGAATAGGTTTCCCCGACGCGGGCAACCATGTTGGAAAAGAAAAAGGGTCATATATAAAAAAGAAAGCCTTCGGAAAAAGGCTTTCTTTTTTCTTTTTTATTTTGAGGCCGGCCTGCGGAGTTCATTTTCCATGATATGGATGAGTTTTTCCAGCAAAACAATGGCCTGCGCGGAATCCTCGGCGCCCATCTCCCGGTAAACCCGGGCCGAAAAATCGCGGGCGAGCGCCAGTTCCTCCAGAAAGACGCGCACGCCCTCCTCCGTCAGAAAGACGCAGGTTTTGCGGCGGTTTCCCGTATCCGTGAGGCGGCGGATCAAACCCTTGTTTTCCAGCACGCGGAGCAGGTTGGTCACCGCCGACGGCGTGACGTGAAGCTGCTCCTTGATCTGCGAAACGGTGGCCTGAACCCCGCTTTCGCGGAAATCCCACAGGGTGCTCAGCAGGATGAATTCCGCGCTCCGAATCCGGTGGTGGATTTTTTTGAAATCCAGCCGATGCGCCCGGCGGAGCAGGTCGATGGCCTGATGGATCTTCTCCTCGCCGTCAAATTCGGTTTCCCGGTCCATACCCTTTCCTCCTGTCAGCCGCCCGACGGCGTGACGGTGATGCCGCCGGCGGATTCCTCGTAGGAAAGTTCCGCACCGTCCGACAGATCCGGCGACCAGGAGGTGACGACCAGATCCCCGGGCGTGATGCCTTCGGTGACGGCGGTGGTGATCTCGTCGGAAAGCCCGGTCTGCACCGGAGTGCGGACGGCCTTCCCGTCCTTCGCAAGAAACACGTAGGTGCCGTCGTCGCCGTAATAGACCGCATCATAGGGCACAAGGACGGCATCCTTCTGCCGGTAGGTGTCGGTCGTCACGGAGACGGTCGTATAGGAGGCAAGCGCACCCTCCTCCGCATCCACCGACGCCTTGATTTTGAAAAGGCCCTTCGTCAGATCGAGGGAGACGCCGATCTCGGTGATCGTGCCGGAATAGGTTTTGCCGTTGCGCTCAACCGTGACCGCCTGCCCCGCCGTCAGTGCGTTGCGCACCTCTTCGGTGACGTAAAACGTGACGGTCATGCTGGCTTTATTGGAGATGACAAAGGCGGCGGAACCTCCCGCCAATCCGTGCTCCTCGGCGGAGACGCTCTCCACGACGCCGGAGATCGGCGCGGTGATTTGATACAGGCTGAGTTGGTATTTCGCCGCCTCCACGCCGACGGAGACCGCGTCGAGCTGTGCGTTCAGGATGGCCTGAGTCTCTTCGCGGAGGTCGCCCTGTGTGATCTCCGCGGAATCTTCGGTGAGCGCCAGCGCATCCCGGTAGCCGGAGACGGCCTGCCGGTACTGCTTGATCGCGCTGTCCAACGAATCGATGCCGCTCTGAATCGTGGACTGGGCGGAAGAAATGGCCGCAAGCTTTTCCGCGGCGGCATCCATATCTTCCTCAAGATCGTCGATATAGGAATCCAGACGGTCCACGCTGGTGCCCCATTCCACCAGAAGGTCGTGCACCTCGCTGCAGGCGGCGTAGGCCTCATTGGAGGAATTGGTCAGCACGGCGCGCAGTTCCTCGTCGCTGAGCACATCATGAATCACCAGTGTCTTCTGAGCATTCACGGCGGTTGCATAGGCGGTTGCGGCCTGCTGATAGTCGGCTGCGGCCTGCGCCGCGGCGGTCTCCGTATCCTCGAGGCTGTCCTCCAGATCGCTCCTGCTGTCCTTCGCGTCGCCGACATTGTCGGTGTAAGCGGAAATGGAATCCCGGAGCGACTGGATGTTGGAATCCAGCTGCAGATCGGCCAGATCGTAGGCGGAGCCGGTGGTCTGATCCATCGTGGCCCTCGTGGCCGTGTAGGCGGCCTCGGCGCTCGCAAGGGAGAGCTGCGCCGCCTCGTCGTCGATGGTCATCAGGAGCTGGCCCTCTTCGACCTGCTCGCCGACCGAGACGAAAACCCCGGTGATCTCTCCCGCGGCGAGCGGCACGACATAGACCGATTCTCCGGCCGTCAGCGTGCCGATATAGGTGTTCTGCAGCACCAGATCGCCGGTCTGCGCCTCGCCGACCGTGACGGGGATCGTGGTATCCGGCGCGACGGCCTCCTCGCTGCTGCAAGCGCCGAGTGCCATGAGCATGAGCACGGCCGTCAGCAGGGCCATGATTTTATGTAATAAAGAATTTTTCATCATTTTTCAGCCTCCTCATCTGATTTCTCCGCTTCCGCATTGGGGGTCTGCGCATCCGGGCCCGGTCCGTCCGGTTCCCCGCCGACGTCCGGCGGTACCGCTCCGGGGATTCCTTCGGTCCGCAGCTTCTCTTTAAGATCGTCGGTCAGGCCGAGGTACTGGGCCTTCTTTCCTGCCATGACCATGTAGAAATCCGGCTGCAGCAGCAGAATGAGCAGCGTGGAAGCCATCAGACCTCCGGCAATGACCATGGACATGCCCTTGATCATTTCGGTATCCGGGTTTGTGGTGAAGATCGTGGGCATCATCGCGAGCACGGTCGTGAGCGTCGTCATCAGGATCGGGCGCAGGCGGATCTGGCCGCTCATAATCAGGGCATTCTCCACCGGCATATTAATTTTAAGCTGGTTCGCCGTATCGACAAACAGGATGCCGTTGTTGACGACCGTGCCCACCAGCGTCAGGAAGCCCATCAGCGAAATCATGCTGAAGGTGGTCTGCATCAGGAACATGACGAGGAAGGACCCGATCAGGCAGAACGGGATGCTGACCATGACCATCAGCGAAAAACGCGGCGACTCAAACTGGATGGCCATCACGAGGAAGACCAGAAAGACGCCGAATGCGATGGCGGCAAGCATACTGTACAATTCCTCGTACATGGTCTCATCCATGTCGCTTCTCACGATCTCGACGCCCTCGGGCAGCTCGAGATCATTCAGGGACGCATAAATTTTCTCGCTGACGGTCCAGCGGGCGGATTCCGTCGGCGTCGCGGTCAGGGAAATCCGGTACATACCGTCCTTGCGGACCCGGGTCTCCAGTTCCTCGCCGTAGGAAAGCTCGGCGATCTCGCTGAGCACGATCGACGTGCCGTAGGGCGTGGAGATGGTCTTATCCATCAGGTGGTTGACGTTGTCATACCGGCCCTCCGGATACTCGAGCCGGATCGAATACTCCTCGTCGTCGATCACCATCGTGGAGGCCTCGACGCCGCTGACGGAGAAATAGAGATCCATGGCGACCTGCGCGGGCGTCAAACCGACGGCCATGGCCTTCTGCGGGTCGATCCGGATGCCGGCCTGCGTGGACGCCTGCTCGGCGTCGGAATCAACTTTTATGATGCCGGGAACCTCCTGCATGACGGCCTTGACCTGCCCCGCGGCCGCCTTGAGATCCCCGAGATCGCTGCCCTGAAGATCGACGACCGTGTTGGCGCTCAAATAGGTCGTGAATTCAGACATGATGCCGCCGCCCGTTCCGGCGATGGTCAGGTCCACATTGGTCACATCTTTGAAGAGATCGGTATAATATTCGACCGCCTCCTCCGAGCTGCGCCCGCTGTCGTCCGCACTGTAGGCGGTGAGGGTGATGGTGTTGCCCGTCATGGCTTCTCCGGAGATGTAGAGGCTCACCTCGTCGAAATTTTTATCGGCGAGCAGGGCGTCCTCGATCGGGCGGATCTGCTCATCGATGGAGGAAAGCTGTGTGCCCGGGCGGAAATCCGCGGTTACCGAGATGCTCCCGTCGTAGGAGATCGGGATCAGTTCCATATGCAGCGTGAAGGCAAGGGCCACAGCCCCCGCAAAAAGGCCGACCGCCGCCAGGATTCCCCTCCATTTATGGCGGAAGAGCTTCGGCATGAAGCGGCCGTACGCGTCCGTGGTCTTCTTAAGGAGACGGTTGATCGGGAGATCCTCCCGCGGCTTCGGCTGCAGCTTCAGGAAGGCGAGCGGCACGATGGTGACGGCGCTCACCAGCGAGCCGGTCAGAACAAAGATGATCGTCCAGCCGAACTCGATAAACATCTGCCCGGTCAGGCCCTTCATAAAGGTCAGCGGCAGGTAGACGACGATGGTGGTCAGCGTGGAAGCCACAATGGACATCATCACGGTCTTGCTGCCGGAGATCGCGGCCTCCCGGTAACTTGCGCCCTCCTCTTTCAGGCGGAAACAGCTCTCCAGCACGACGATCGAGTTGTCGACAATCATGCCGATGGCGATGATCAGCGAACCGGCGGTCATCAGGTTGAGCGTGTACCCCAGCAGGCGCATGCAGCACAGGGCAATCAGCACCGAAAACGGCATTGAAGCGCCGACGATCAGGCTGGCTTTCAAGTCTCCGGTGAAGAGCAGCAGCACCAGCATGCAGCAGGCGACGCCGATCAGCAGCGTTTCACCGATGGTGGAGAGGGCGTTTACAATATATTCTCCGGCGTTGTAAATCATCTGAAAACGCATATCCGGGTTTTTCGCCTGGAAACCCTCTATGATATTCACTATTTTTTTGGAAACCGAAACCGAGCTCGCGGACTGGTTCTTCGTGATAGTGAGGATGATGCTCTCTTCCCCGTTGTAGCGGCTCAGGCTGTCCGTGGATTTGGTGTTCATGGAGATCCCCGCCACGTCGCCGAGCGTGATCTGGCTGCCGGTGGCGGTGAGCAGGGGGACACTGCGCAGATCCTGAAGGGAGGCGAGATCCGAGGAGGCCACCACGCCGATATCCTGCGAGCCGGCCTGGATGCTGCCCGCCGGGACGTTGAAATCCGCGGCCGTAATAAAGCCGGCGATCGAGCTGATCGAGAGGCCATACTGACTCATCAGTTCCTCGTTGAGCAGCACGCGGACATAGTTTTCCTCACCGCCGTAGATGTCGACCTTGGCGACGTCGTTCAGGGCCTCGATATCCGGAATGATGTTGTCTTTTACATAAGAAAGCAGGTTCTCGGCGTTCGGCGCCTCGATGGAAACCTCAATGGTCGGCACGGCGTTCAGCGAGAGCTCCATGATGACCGGCTCCTGCGCCTCATCCGGGAAGGTCACGCTATCCAGCGCGATGGAGAGGTCGGAATAGCACTCGTTGATATCCACCCCGTAATCGTAGGTAAACAGCACAAGGGAATAGTTTTCATAAGAATAAGAAGCCACGCTGTCGATGCCGGAAAGCGCACCGCCCGCGTCCTCCACGCCTTTCGTGACCAGCTTCTCCACGCTGTTCGGCGCGGCGCCGGGATAGACCGTCATCACGATCAGCATCGGCATATCCATCTCCGGCATCAGCTCCATGCGCAGACCGAACATGGAATAGATGCCGAACACGGCGATGGCAAGAATCACCAGCAGCGCGGAGACCGGCCGCCTTAGCACAAGTTTTGTCATGTTGTCCCCTCTTCGCAGTTCTGAAAAATAAAAACAGGTGCACCGTGCACCCCGTGCACGGTGCAGACAAATCCATTATATGGTCCTTTCCGCCCCTGTCAACCATACGGAACAAAAAAACGGGCGCCGGTGAGCGGCGTCCGAGAAAAAACAAGGTTTATAAATTAAAGGAAACCATACTCCGGATGATAGGGGCACCACGGGCGAATCTCGATGATCTCCTTGCAGGAGGGATCCTTCGCGCGGACATAGTAGCTGTTGACCCAGCCCTGCTTATCCGGCCGGTCCTCGGTGCAGTAGGCGTGAACGACATAGTATCCGTTGTCGTCGCGGTAGGCGCCGTCCTCGATCATGTTAAAAATTCTTCCGCCGTAGACGATCTCTGTACGCATGACGCATCCTCCCGAAATATATTCCGCGTTTCAGTATAACCGATTGTTCTTTTAAAATCAAGGTCCTGCCGTGTTTTTACTCGGAGTCAATTTCCAAAAATTTTTCTTTATCCTCTCGAAAAAATATGTTATATTGAAAAGGCAATTTCTCGGGAAAGGGAGTGCGGCATGGACGTATTTTCGATCTTTACCCTGCTTGGCGGGGTAGCCTTCTTTTTATTTGGAATGAATACCATGTCCAACGGCTTGGAAAAAATGGCGGGCTGCAAACTAAAAAAGGCCCTTCGCGAGATGACCTGCAGCAAATGGAGAAGTATGCTGATCGGCGCCGGCATCACCATTGCCATTCAGTCCTCCTCCGCCCTGACGGTCATGCTGGTCGGATTCGTCAACTCCGGCCTCATGGAAGTCGGCCAGACCATCGGCATTATCATGGGTTCCAATATCGGCACCACGCTGACCGCGTGGCTGCTCTCCATGGTCGGTATCGAAAGCGATAACTTCTTTCTCCGTCTGCTGAAACCGGAATCCTTCTCGCCGCTTTCCGCCATCGCCGGCATCCTGCTCACCCTGAGCAAGAGCCGCAAGAAAAAACAGCTCGGCGAGATCCTGCTCGGATTCGGTGTGCTGATGTTCGGCATGCAGCTGATGAGCGACGCGGTCGCCCCTCTCGCCGATAATCCGGAATTCGGCCAGGTATTCCTTGCCTTCAGCAACCCGATTCTGGGGATTCTGATCGGTACCGTGATTACCGGGATCATCCAGAGCTCGGCAGCCTCCATCGGCATGCTGCAGGCGCTCTCCCTGACGGGCGGCGTGACCTTTGGTGCCGCAATACCTATCATTATGGGCCAGAATATCGGCACCTGCGCGACCGCGCTGATCTCCAGCATCGGCGTCAACCGCAACGCCAAGCGCGTCTCGGTAATCCATATTTCTTTCAATGTCATCGGTACGCTTCTGTTCTGCTCGATTTTTTATGCGTTGAACGCGCTTCTTAATTTCAAGTTTCTTGATGACGCCATTGCGCCATATCAGATCGCTCTGTTTCATACCCTTTTCAATGTTGCCACGACCGCGGTTCTGCTCCCCTTTACCAAGCAGCTTGAGAAACTGTCGCGCCGGATCGTTAAAGAAAAGAAAAAGGGCTGCGATTTTGCCTATCTGGATCCGCACCTGCTGACGACCCCGACCCTCGCGATCGGGGAATGCACGCAGATGACGGCAAAAATGGGCGAATATTCCCGGGACTTTCTGAAGGATTCCCTCGACCTGCTCTTTCATTACAGCGAAAAGCGGGCGGACGAGATGATTGAGGATGAGTCAAAGCTTTACATTTACCGCGACAGCCTGATGCCGTTCCTGATCCAGCTATGCGGAAACGACCTCTCCCCCGAGGACAGCCGCGAAGTCACGCGCCTGCTCCACGCGGTCGGCGACTTCCGCAGAATCGGCGACCACTGCATCAACATCATCAACTGTGCCACGGAGCTCAACGAAAAAGAGATTCCGCTCCCCGACAAGGAGAAGGACGACCTGCGGGAATGCGTGAAGCTCCTCAACCGGCTGTCCGACGCCGCGACCGTGATGTTTACGGAGAACGACCCCTTCCTCACCCAGGATATTTATTCGCTTGAGCGCGCGCTGACGAACCAGACTTCCGCCGCAAAAGACGGCTACATCCAGAGGCTGAAAGAGGGCGCCTGCCCGCTGGAGGACGGCATCCTCTTCAACGACTTGCTTCACAACATCGAGCGTGTCTCGAGCCACCACTGCGCCATCGCGGCGACCGCGCTGCAGGTCTCCCGCAACGAGCCGTAAGAGCACGCTTCCACTCTGCCATAAAAAACGCCGGTTCCCTCTCTGCGGAACCGGCGCTTCTTTTTCCTTTTTCGAAAAATAGCTTTAAATTATAATACTTTCAAGTATTAAATTATCAGCCGCTTTTTTCTTTTTTTCTCTTGTTTTTCCGTTTTTCCTTCCGCACGGCGAAAAGATTCTTATCATGCGCGAAGGGGCGTACAGGGAGAAATACGGCTGCAGCCGCATACGGCAGCCCGCTCCTTCCGTACGAGGAAGGGTATGCCAAAAAACGCCCCTGCCGGCGGCGGGAGCGTTTTTCAGATCTTTTGATTTTCCGGCCTGCGGTAGACCCGGCACTCATCGGCCGCCGCATCCAGCGGGATATCGGCCTCGTCCGCCGGAAGATCCTCCGTCTTTTGGAAGGCGTATCCGGCCGCCGCGGTGAACGCGTTTGCGCATCGGGGAAGGTAGCGGTCATAGTATCCTCTGCCGCGCCCGAGACGGCGGCAATCCGGGCTGAACGCGACGCAGGGCGCGATCACCGCATTAAGTTCCTCCGGCGGGATCCGCCTCGCGCCGCGCAGATCCGGCTCCGGGATCCCGTGCATCCCGACGATAAACGCGTCCGGCGCCGCGGGAAGATAGGCCTCCATCGATCCGTCGCTTCCGCAGACCGGGAAGGCCACGGCCGCGCCGTTCTTCCGCAGAAGCTCGTTCAGGGCGCCGACATCCGCCTCCCCGCCGACAGGAAAATAGGAGAGCACCGTTCCCGCTCCGGCAATCTCCGGCAGGGACGCCAGATTTTTGCAGACCGCCTCGGAAAGCCGGCGGCGCTCCGGCTCCGGAAGGGATCTTCTCTGTTGGAGCATCCGCTCGCGAAGCCGTTCTTTCCGGCTAAAAACGTCCATACTTTTCCCTCAGATTTCTCATCACCGGGGCGGCCAACAGGAGCCGCAGCACGGTATACTGCACGGCGAACATCACGATCGTCTCCATGACCCGCGCGGTGAAAAGCTGGCGGAACGGGACGTCGTAAAGAAAGTGAATAAACAGCGTGTTGAGGCAGAGCGTGACCAGCGTCAGGTTCGCCATCGAGGCCGTTGCGATCTCTTTTCTCGTGACTTCTCTCTTATGAAGAAACGAGCCCCAGAGCGCCCCGGAAAGCGCGGCCGAAGCCGTAAACAGCGGACTGTACGCGCCGACCGGAAACATCAGCGCACCGGCGAGATCCCCGATCCCCGCACAGGCCGCCGCCCAGAAAGGTCCGAACAGAATCCCGCAGACCGCAGTCGGCAGAAAGCCGAACCCGATCTTGACGCTGAGCGTATTGACCGAGCAGAAGCGGGTCAATACGACATTCAGCGCCGCCAGCACCGCCGTCAGCACCACTGCCCGAACGTCATATTTTTTCATGGCGGCACCCCCCCTTTTTATAAATATTTCCAGCTTTGTGTCAAGCCGGAAAGCCCGCCGCGCGGACGGAGCCGGTACGCCCCGTGCTGCAGTGTTTTTTTACATTTGACGTTTCCTTTTTTCCCGCGTAGGAGCTTATCGCCCGAAGCAGGACCGGATATCCCCGGCCATAAAGAGCGAACCCGCCGCGCAGACGACGCCGTCCGTGCCCGCTTTTTGCAGAGCGAGCGCGACGGCCTGCCGGACATCCGGCACCACGGTGACGGGTTTTCCGCTGCGGGAAAGGAAGGCCGCAAGCTCTTCCGCCGGCAGACGGCGGGGGTTGTCCGGCTCGACGGCGAGATATTCCGACGCAAACGGCCCGATGGGGGCAAACATGTTCTCCCAATCCTTGTCCGCCATCACGCCGACAAGGAAAACGGCTTTCCTGCCGCCGAGCATCTCTTTGAGGCAGGCGGCAAGCGCCTCCATGCACTGCGGGTTGTGCCCGCCGTCCAGGATGAACAGCGGCTCCCGCGAGAGAATCTCAAACCGCGCGGGCCAGCGCGCTTCCGCCATCCCCCTGCGGACGGTCTCCTTCGGAAGAGCCCAGCCTTTCCGGCGCAGGACGCCAACCGTTTCGAGCACAACGGCCGCGTTCCGGCGCTGGTGCTCGCCGAGCAGGGCGATGCGGATATCGGTTTCTTCCCCGTAATCAAAGATCTGGCCGTCGAGCCCGGAGGAGCTGAGCCGCAATTTTGAGAAATCCGCCTCCGTGAAATCCGCGCCGGTTTCGGCACAGCGCGCCTCGAGCACGGCGCGGACGGACGGCTGCTGCTCATAACTCACCGCCGAGCACCCAGGTTTGATGATCTTCGATTTCGTCGCCGCGATTGCTTCGACCGTGCCGCCGAGGTATTCCATATGGTCGAGGCCGATGTTTGTAAAAACGGCGGCCTCCGGAGCGGAAATGACGTTGGTCGCGTCCAGTTCTCCGCCCATGCCGACCTCGAGCACGACGATTTCGCAGGCCTGCTCCGCAAAATACAGAAAGCCGAGCGCCGTCACCATTTCAAAAGTGGTCGGGTGGTCCGGCATGGAATCCGCCGCCACGCGCACCCGCTCCGTGAGCCGGCAGAGCGCCTCATCCGGGATATTCTCCCCCATGACGCGGATGCGCTCGGCAAAGCAGTTGACGTACGGCGAGGTGTAGAGCCCAGTTTTGTATCCCGCGGCCCGGAGAACCGATTCCAGCATGGCGGCCGTGCTGCCTTTGCCGTTGGTGCCGGTGATATGAATGTATCGGAGACCCCGCTGGGGATCCCCCAAAAGGGCAAGCAGGGCGGCCATCCGTCCGAGGCCGAGCCTGCTGCCGCGCCAATCGATGCTGTTGAGATAAGAAATGCTCTGGCTTACGTCCAAAAAAAGATCTCCTTAGTTTTGTAATCCGGTCCGCCGCGCAGGATGCCCGTGACATTCCTCACGGCGCGTCGGCGGTATTCCGGAGAGGGCGCCGCCCTTCTATATCTATGCGACAAGCGCCCTTCCGGCAGAAAGCGGGTGTTATTAAAAAATCTTCCGATTTGAACGCCTGTTTCGCCGCGCAGCATGCTCCGAACGGATAATACTCTTTTGGAGCGTGCCGCCTTCCCGCACCTATGCCGGCAGGAATGAATTCGGCAGAAAACAGGTGCTTTTTGAAAAAACGAGGGTTATTGTGCGGTACGCCGTTCTCCGCGTTCCGCCGCTTCCGCGACGTGATGGATCAGCACCGCGGAGGTGACGGCCCCCACGCCGCCGGGCACCGGGCTGACCGCCGAGACGGCTGCCTCCGCGGCCGCGAAATCCACATCGCCGCAGACGGAACCATCCCCGCTCACGTTGACGCCGACGTCGAGCACGGTCTGTCCCGCGGCGAAGCAATCCTTTCCGAGAAGGCCCGGCTTTCCCGCCGCGGCGACAATCAGATCCGAGCGGGCGCAGATCTCCGCAAGATTTTTCGTCTTGGTATGGCAGAGCGTGACCGTGGCGTTGCGGTCGGTCAGCAGCATCGTGAGGGGCTTCCCCACCACGAGGCTCCGTCCGACGACGGCCGCGCTTTTCCCGCAGAGCTCCACTCCGCAGGCGTCCAGCAGGCGGATGCACGCCTCGGCCGTGCAGGGGGCAAAGCCCCTGCCGCTCCCGGTGAAGACCCCGGCGAGGGAGGCGTCCGTCACGCCGTCCACGTCCTTTTCCGGCGGAATGGCGGCACAGATCTTTTCATCGGAAACCTGTTTCGGCAGCGGGCGAAATACCATCAGGCCGTGAACCGCCGGGTCCTTTGCAAAAGTTTTCACGGCGGAGAGCACCTCCGCTTCGGAGGCGTCCGCCGGAAATCCCCGTTTGACGACGGAGATGCCGGCCTTTTCGCAGCGCCGGCAGATGCCGCGCTCATAGATTTCGTCGCCGCCGTTCTCCCCGACCCGGACGAGCGCGAGCGTCGGAACGACTCCCTCCGCACGCAGCGCGGCGGCTTTTTTCGCGGTCTGCTCCGCAAGGGAGGCCGCGATCTTTTTTCCGTATAGAATCTCTGCCACGGCTAACCCTCCTTCTTTGCGGAGAGGCGCGCGGCGACGGATTCGTAAACCCGCTCCGCCCGCGGAACAAACTCCGCGAGCATCGCCCCGGCCTTCGCATCCAGCGCGGAGGCTTTCTCCCGGTCCGCCATGGATCTCGTATTGATAAAGACGTTGAGGGAGGCGCCCCGGATCGCCGCGGAACACAGCGCCGCGCCGACCCCCGCATCCGAAACGGCGAGCGTGCTGCCCTTTTCCGCGTAAACCTCCAGCAGCTCCACCACCCGGCAGGCGGCCTCCATGATCTCCATCGGCACCGCGCACGCCGCATCCAGTGCCGACTCCATGGCCTCCGCGCGGGCGGCCTGCTCCTCCGGCGTATCTTTCGGCATGGAGTAGACTTCCGACAGCGGAAGAAACGCCTCGGCATCCGCATCCGCGAGAGAGAGCAGTTTTCCGCGCAGCGGGTCCGCGCGCTCATTGAGGGCGAGGATCTTCGCCTCCACGTCGGCATATTTTTTCTTCCCGAGGGTCAGATTCCCGACCATGCTGCCGAGAGCGGCTCCCAGCGCACCGGCCAGCGCGGACGCGCCGCCGCCGCCGGGCACCGCCTGTTTGGAGGAAAGCTCCTCCAGAAATCTGCCGCAGCTCATTTCCCCATAGCGCATCGCGGCGCCTCCTTTCCGTTATTCATTGCTTTGTGAAACAGTCTGTTGTCAAATTGGTATTATATCACAGGGCGCGGCAACAATAAATGCCGCACGGAATCCCGGCTTAAAAATTCGTGCCCGCGGAGAAAGCCGTATCCCAAATCCAAAAATCCGCATGGCGGAATTTTTTTCAATTCCCGTATGCCGGCTCTTTTTCGGGCAACATTTCATTTGAATCTCCGTAAGGCATATGGCCTTTACACAGTCTCTTCCCGCCGCTCTTTTTTTGTACAGAACCAGACGACAAAGAGCAGCGCGGCGGCCGAAACCGCCTCTGCGGCGCGCCAGGAAGCCGGCTCGCGGAAATCGACCGTAATCGCCCCGGAGAAATCCGGCGGAACCGCCACCGTGAGCACGTTGTTGTCCCCGGCATAGCAGGTCAGGCTCTCCCCGGAATCCTTCCTTGCGGAATAATAGCGATAATAGAGCAGCGGAAGCTCGATATTCGCATTGCGGCCGGAGCTGTTTTCACAGAAAAACGTCACGCTGACGCCGTTCTTTTCGTAATCCGAGATCACGATCCCATCCCCGGCTTCGGGCTCTCCGGCATAGAGCCGGTCCGCGTCCGTGCCCTCCGGCAGATACTCGCCGCCGCCGATGCTGAAGGTGCCGATCGAGCCCCGGTCATAATAGCGGTAGGCGCCGTGCTCATTGAGCACGTCATAATACGTCCACGAGGCCGAGACAAACACCAGCGCGGCCAGTACGCCGGATAGAACCGCCTGTGCCGACCTTCCGTAGGCACGGCGGAAGACGAGCGCCGCCGCACAGCAGACGCCCGCGAGCATCAGCCCGGCGATCCCGAGGTAGCGCCACGGGAACTGAATGTTGGAGACCACCAGCGCGGCAAGATCGCCCATGCGGGAGATCCGGTCCCACGGAAAATAAATGGTGCAGAGCCAGACGGCAGCTACGGAAAACAGGAGCAGCACGGCGCCCTTTTTCCGGTCGGCGGCCGGGACGCTCTCCTTTTTGACCGTGCAGCCCCAGAGAAAGGCCGCCGCGCCGGCCATCAGCGCCGCGCCGAGGCAGAGCGGCATCTCGCCGGCTATGCCGCCGACGCCGGACTGGCTGTTTCCGCCGCCGTTCTGAAAGAGCGAGAACATCTGCGCCGGGTAGACGCCGTCGGTCTGGATCAGGTTATCCAGACGGGAGGCGCTGTTGAAGACGAAGGTGTCCTTCCGGTAGCTGAGAAACGGCACCGCATAGGAGGCGCAGAGCAGAATGGCGGCGAGGACCGTCTTGCACAGGGCGAAAAAGCGTTCCGTCCGGAACACGCGTTTATAAAATAGAATCAGGCCAAAAATCAAAAATGTGCCGGCCGTGACGCAGGAGATCACATGGCTGTAGCCGATGCCGGCAATCGCGAGCGCGGGCGCGACCCACGCCTTTTGATAGGCCGGGCGCCGCGTATCGTCAAACAGGATGCCGTAGACGCCCGCCAGCAGCACCGGAAGAAACATCATTGCGCAGAATTCGCCGACCGCACTGCGTACATAGAGATCGGTCAGCCGGTAGGCGGAAAGCGTGTAGAGCGCCGCGCCGAGCAGCCCCGCGTTTTCATCCCGGAAAATCTTTTTGAAGCTCCGGTAGGCGAGCAGGCAGGTCGCCGCGTTGACGAAGAACAGGAACGTGTTGTACGCATCCTGCACGGGGAAGCCCGCGATCCGCAGAAGCGCGGGAAAATACAGGAACAGGTCGCCATAAAAGACCGAAGCCGCGTAGCCGTAGCCGTCGAGCCAGTAGGGCTGAATCCGGACCGGGAACTGCCCGGAGACGAGCCCTTCCCGCAGGCCCTCGATCCGCATCAGATGGAAGCGGATGTCGTGCCCCTGCATCACATAATCGGCGCCGAGCGGCACCGAAGCCGCAAGGATGACCGCCGCAAGGATCAACAAACGCTTCCCCTGTTCTTCCGTCAGGCCGTTTTTCTTCCAGAGAAGCCAGAGCAGGGCGGCGCTGTCCAGAAGCAGGAATCCGCAGAGCCATTTGAACGCGCGATATAATCCCGCCTGCGGACACTCCTCAATCGTGAATCCTCTCACGACGAACGTGCCCGCGCCGCCGTAACCGGTCTGGAGCTCAAAATTATCGATATCGGCGGAGAGCCAGATCCGGAAGGTGACCGATTCCTCTCCCGGCGCGAGGAAAATGACGTCCGCCTTCAGCGCGCCGTAGGGGATATCCGCGGCGAAGGCATTGCAGGTGTTGCCGTCGGCATCCGCGTAATAACGGATCGTGACGTCGTAGGTGCCGGCCGGCAGCGGGAGATACGGCCCATAGGTGAAGTTGCCGCTCCCCTCGTAGCCGAACGTACCGTCAACCCAGACGCCTTCCCAATATTCCGAATATATCCCCCGCGTCATGGAGAGGGCGTCCGCACCTGCCTCGCGGAAATAGAGATCCCGGCCGGAAAGCTGCCTGCCGAACGCGCAGAGCAGCAGAGCGATAAGCTCCGCCGCAAGTACCAGCGCGATGCGTCTTCTGTTTTCCGCAACGATTTTTCTCATGATGGCCTCCGCATAGTTAATGTACATATAATATATAATTTTTGCCGTTTTTTCAAGGGAGGAACCGCTCTTTTGGCAGAACGCACACTTTCCTCCAGAAAAGTACTCTTTCTTTCAGAAAGTGCACCGTTCTTCGGAAATGCCTGCTTCTCCCGACGAAAACGGTGCTTTTCCTTGACTTGAAAGCCATCGGAGCATATAATTTCCACGGGTATTCCCCAAGGACAAGTAAGAAAGAGGACGCAACATGAGATTCGTATTGGCCGTTTTTTTCTGCCGGATACTCTATTTCGTCGGCAGAATGGTTCATAAAGGCACCGCAAAGCCGGGCGAATGGGCGCTCCGGCTCTGCCCGGATGCCCTTGCGCGGCTCCGGTTCGACGGAAAAGTGATCTGCGTCACCGGGACGAACGGTAAAACCACCACCGCAAACCTGATCACCCATATCTTCCGGGAGAGCGGACACACCGCCATCAACAACGCCAAAGGCTCCAACATGCTCGGCGGCGTCGCAACCCTGCTGCTCAACCGCTGCACGCTCGGCGGCAGAGTAAAGGCCGACTACGTCGTGCTCGAGGTCGACGAGCGGTACATGCGCTTCCTCGTCAAATCCGTCCATCCGGATTATTTTTTGATTAACAACCTGCTCCGGGACCAGATTGCCCGTAACTGCTGTCCGGAAATCGTATTCGATAAAATCAAGATGGCCGTTGTGCCCGGTACCACGCTGATCCTCAACGCGAACGACCCGATCTCCCAGCGCCTCGGCGAGGGGGCCGACGGTTCCGCCGGAACCGACAACCCGGTTGTCCTTTTCGGCATGGACCGGACCACCCGCTCCACCGAGACCTGCCAGAACGGCACCGACGACGGCAAGGTCTGCCCGAAGTGCTTTCACCCGCTCGAATACGAATATCGCCACTACAACCACATCGGCAAATTCCGCTGCCCGAACTGCGGATTCGCCACCCCGGAGGCGGACTTCTTCGGCACGGACTTCGACTTCGACGATTTCAGCTACACGCTCCGCGGCACAAGGGTGAAGGCGACCTACGGCGCCACCTACTATCTTTTCAACACGATCGCCGCCCTCGCCGTCACCACCACCGTGGGAATCCCTTTTGATAAAGCGGTGAAGGCGGTCGGCACCTTTACGGTTCACGCCACCCGCTATCAGGAATTCTCGGTCCGCGGCAGAAGGGCCCAGCTCATCCTGACCAAACAGAACCCGGCCTCCATCGACCAGTCCGTGGACTACGTCGTGGAGCAGCAGGGCGAACGCACCGCCCTCATCTTCGCCAGCAACATGCTGCACTCCCACAACAAGGATGTCCTCTACATGTACGACGTCGGCTTTGAGCGCATGGCCGGCACCGTCGGCCACATCATCTGCGCCGGGGACCGCTGCTATGACCTCGCCGTCCGCCTGAAGCTCGCCGGCGTGGATATGAGCCGTGTGGTCATCGCGGATACGCTGGAAAAGATCCCCGCCGCCATCGACGCGACCGCCGGGGATATCTATATTCTCTCCGCCTATGCCCTCGAAAACGAGACGAAGTTTCTGGAGGTGCTGAAATCCTTATGAAAAATGTGAAAATCCTGCATCTTTACTCCAAAACCCTCGACCTCACCGGAGACTTCAAAAACCTGGACGCCCTGTGTATGCGGATCCGGGAATGCGGCTGCAATTATGCAGTTTCCTGTGTGGAATATGGCGAAAAAATCTCCCTCGAGGGCTACGATTTCATCTATATCGGACATGGCAAATGCCGAAACCTGTCCGCAGTGAGCGAACACATCCTGCCGTACCGGGAGGAATTCATGCGGGCCGTCGAGGCCGGGACGGTCTTTCTCGTCACGGGCAGCGCGCGGCTGCTCTTCGGAAAGAGCTTTGAGACGCTGGACGGCAAAACCCACGAGGCGCTCGGCATCTTTGACTACACCGGAAAAGAATTCGACGGGCTCACCGTGCACGACGAGCTGCTCCACCCGGTCTTCGCACCGGAGGAGACCGTCTTCGGCTGCGTGAACCGCTCGGAAAATCTTTATTTTGAAGGGGAAAATCCTTTTCCTCTTTTCACGGTCGAGATGGGCTACTCCGACAACGAAAAAACCGGCGGCACCGAAGGGACGTTCTATAAAAACTTTTTCGGCACCTGGAGCCTCGGCCCCGTGCTCGTCCGGAATCCGGCCATGATGCGGGAGGTGCTGCGGCGCCTGCTCGGGGAGGATTTTCGTGAATGCGACTACTCCTTAGAGGAGGAGGCGCTCTCCCGGGTGCTGCACGACATCCGGGAGTCCGCGAAATAAGGACAGATGTATTTATATGGAAGCCACCGTTTTCTTTTCGGAAAGCGGCGGCTTTTTTTGAAAAATGAAAAAAGAAAAAACTTTTTGCAGGGGATATTTTCTGTGATTCATTTTTTTGGGCGTTTCTCGTTTTCTTGAAAAATGTATATTTATTCTTTTTGTTTTCGTATATTACTCCTTTTTTCAAAAGGGAACGGCGCCTTTTCGGGAGTGCTTTTCGGCCTTCCGAAAGGAAGCGCCGCGGAATCCATATTATAAAGGTAGTATTTATTTAAGAATCCCCCCTTTTCTTTCCGTTTTTGCGCAAAGGAAAAGCGGTGGAACGGTCATGGTATTCGGCATATTTATGCTGAATGTTCTTGACAAACAGAAAAGATGGGTTTAAAATACAAAACATCACAATGAACTTTTGCGCTGCAAAACCTTCATTGCCGAAATAGTAAGAGAGGTGTAAAAAAATGAAAAAACTGCTTGCCATGCTGCTGGCGCTGATCATGATGCTCAGCCTCGCAGCCTGCGGTGGTTCTACCGGAGAAGAATCCGAGAGCGAAGCTCCCTCTTCCGAGGCGGAATCCGGCGGTGAAGAAGCCGCTGCCGACCGTTTCCTGAACGTCCATTTAGCTGCTGCCGTCCAGTCCATCGATCCGCTTGGAACCGGCGCCGGAGACGACTTCGAAGTCATCGGCCACCTGATCGACGGTCTGATCCTTCTGCAGGGCGACGGTTCCCTGACTCCGGGCCTTGCCGAGAGCTGGGAAGTCTCCGAGGATCAGCTGACCTGGACCTTCCATCTGCGTGACGCCAACTGGTCCAACGTCAACGGCGTCTATGGCCCCGTTACCGCTGCCGACTTCGTCTTTGCCTGGCAGAGAATGGTCGACCCGAACAACGCCGCCGAGTATGCGTTCATCTTTGGTGACGCGGCCGGCATCGTCAACGCCTCTGAAATTGTCGCCGGCGAAAAGGATCCGTCCGAGCTCGGCGTCGAGGCTGTCGATGAGAAAACCCTGGTTGTCCATCTGAAAGCTCCGTGCGGCTTCTTTGAGACCCTGATGTATTTCCCGGCATTCTTCCCGGCAAATCAGGCTTTCGTTGAAGAGTGCGGCGATCTGTACGCCACCGCTCCGGAGTATTTCCTCTCCTGCGGCCCGTACGTCATGACGGATTATTCCGTTGCCGCCACCGCCTTCACCCTGACCAAAAATGAAAACTACTGGGATTTCGCCAATGTCATCTGCGCCGGCATCAACTACAAGGTCATCCTGGACTATCAGGAAGCCTACCTTGCCTATCAGAACGGCGAACTTGATGTTGCGAAGCTCTCCTCCGAGATGGTCGAGCTGGTTGCCGCCGATCCGGAGTACCGTCCGGTCATGACCGGTTATCTCTGGTATGTCACCCCGAACATCAGCGCCAACAACGGCCTTGAGAACCTGAACATCCGCAAAGCGCTCGCGCTCTCCTATGACCGCCAGCACATTGCCGATTACATCCTCAAGGACGGCTCCATCCCGGCCTATTGGTTCGTCCCGTATGGCCTTTCCACCGGCCCTGACGGCCTCGACTACCGGAAATCCGTCAACCAGACCGAATCCGGCGACGCGGAGACCGAATATCAGTACAACCCGATGGATATCGCCGCCGCTCAGGAAGCCTGGGCTGCCGGACTTGCCGAGCTGGGCGTCAGCTCCCTCTCCTACACCATCGTGGTTG
The DNA here is from genome assembly GCA_964391915.1 of uncultured Oscillospiraceae bacterium. GTDB lineage: Bacteria > Bacillota > Clostridia > Oscillospirales > Ruminococcaceae > UMGS1668. The sequence goes on along the minus strand of CAYMNV010000015.1, from coordinate 20,924 downwards.
AGGACCTTGAGACCGCCCTCTATGTGGCTCAGTTCCTGAAAGAGCAGTGGGAGACCAACCTCCCCGGCCTTGAGATCACCATCGCCTCCATGCCGAAGAAAGAGCGTTCCGACCTCATGAAGGGCCATAACTTCGATATCGGCATCTCCCGTTGGGGACCCGACTACGCCGACCCGATGACCTACATGACGCTGTGGCTCTCCACTTCCTCTTCCTACAACTACGGACTCTGGAATAATCCGGACTTCGACGCTCTGATCAACGGCGTCACCAACGGCGAGTATGATGCCGCGGGACGCTGGGATGCCTTCAAGCAGGCGGAGAAACTGGTCGCGAGCGACTTCGTGATCTTCCCGCTGTATCAGAACTGCGACGCCACCCTGATTAAATCCAACGTCACCGGCGTTGAATTCCACACGGTCGGCCTGAACCGCGTCTTTATCCGTACCGTCATCGCCTGACCTTACGGCACAGCCGGTTCCTTTCGGCGCAAAATTTATGCATACAGTGGCTTTCCGAAGAGAGCCACTGTATGCTTTTATAAGAGGAGGGGTTATCCTCAGTGAAAAAGTATCTTTTCAAGCGGCTGCTTATGTCGGCCGTCACCCTGATGATCCTGCTGCTGATGCTTTTTGCGATGCTCAAGCTCATGCCGGGCTCCCCGTTCAACGACGAAAAGCTCTCCGTGCAGCAGATCGAAATGATGAAGGAAAAATACGGCCTGAACGATCCGGTCTACATGCAGTATTTCCGCTATGTGTACAACATGTGCCGCGGCGATTTCGGCGTATCCTACAACATCTCCAAAAACGTTCCGATCACCGAGCTGCTGAAGACGAGGCTGCCCACCAGCCTGCGGATCGGCTTCCAGGCGGTGCTGATCGGCTCCACGATCGGGCTGTTTCTCGGAATTGCGGCCGCTCTGCGCCACAACTCCATCATCGACACCGTCGCGACCGTTCTCTCCGTTATGGGCGTGAGTCTGCCTTCCTATGTATTTGCCCTCGGGCTCGCCTATTTTGTCGGCTTCCGCTTAGGGTGGCTGCCGCTTCTCTACTCAACCGAAAATCCGTTCAACTCCTCGATCATGCCGACGATCTCGCTTGCGATGTTCAGTCTGGCAAACATCGCGCGGTTTACCCGGACGGAGATTCTTGAGGTGATGCGCAGCGACTACATCCTTCTGGCAAGGAGCAAAGGCGTCAGCGGCCTGCAGCTGATTGTCAAGCACATCCTGCGCAACGCCCTGATTCCGATCATCACCGTCCTCGGGCCGCTGTTCGTCAATCAGATGACCGGCTCGCTGGTCGTGGAAAAAATCTTCTCCATCCCCGGCATTGGGGAACTGATGGTCCGTTCCATCCAGTCCAACGACTACAACGTCACCATCGTGCTCTCCTTTGTCTACAGCGTCATGTACATCGGCGTCATGCTGATCGTCGACCTGATGTACGGCGTGATCGACCCGAGAATCCGGCTTTCAAAGGAGGATAGTCATGAGCAATCCTGAAACCAACGCGAACATCCTCCGGAATGAAGCCGCCCCTGACATGAACAATCTTCCGGCCGACGCCTTCGAGCTGAAGCACAACGATATCCACGCACATATCGACACGAACTTCGCCTCGCAGAACTTCTGGCTGGATGCCTATAAACGCTTCGTCAAAAACAAGGGCGCGGTGATCGGCCTTCTCCTGATTGTGATCATCATCTTCTTCGCAGTCGTCGGGCCGTGGATGACGCCGTATACTTATAACCAGCAGACCATCCAGCAGCAGAACCTCGCCCCGAGGATCAAGGGTCTCGAATGGCTCGGCTTCAACGGGACCGAATCGATCATCACCTCCAGCGGCACGATCGAGAAAAACGGCTATGAGGCAAACGACTGGGACGACGTCTACTACTGGTTCGGCTCCGATAACCTCGGACGCGACATCTTTACGCGCGTCTGGGAAGGCACCCGGATCTCCCTCCTGGTCGCGCTTGTCGCCGTGACCGTAGACATCCTGTTCGGACTCTCCTACGGGCTGATCTCCGGCTACTTCGGCGGCAAAGCGGATATGATCATGCAGCGGATCGCGGAGCTGCTCAACTCCATCCCGAACCTCGTCATCGTCACGCTGATGATCCTCGTCATGAGCCCGGGGCTCGGCGCCATCATCGTGGCCATCTCCCTGATCGGATGGATTCCGATGGCCCGTATTGCCCGCGCCCAGATGCTCAAGCTGAAGGAGCAGGAATACGTGCTCGCCTCCCGTTCCCTCGGTGCGAGCCCGCTGCACCTGATCTTCAACACCGTCATGCCGAACATCATCGGCCAGATCATCACCCAGACGATGTTCTCGATCCCGAGCGCAATCTTTACCGAAGCGTTTCTCGCCTTCGTGGGCTTAGGCATCCCGGCGCCGCTTGCCTCGCTCGGCACCATGATCAACGACGCCTATAAATTCGCCACGACACACACCTATATGATTATCTTTCCGCTGATGATCCTGTCGCTGCTGATGCTCTGCTGCAACCTCGTTGCAGACGGCCTCCGCGACGCGCTCGATCCGCAGCAGAAGGAAATGTGAGGGGGAACCGACATGGAAAAGAAAGATGTAATTCTCTCCGTTCGGAACCTCGATGTTTCGTTCAAAACCACCGCCGGCGACATCCATGCCCTGCGCGGCGTGGATTTCGACGTGCCGAGAGGCAAGACCATCGCCATCGTCGGCGAATCCGGTTCCGGCAAATCCGTCACCGTCAAGACGGCGATCGGCATCCTTGACAGCAACGGTCACATCAACGCCGGCTCCGCGGAATTCAACTACGCTCGCGAAAGCGGCGAGGTGGTCGACCTCGACCTGCTCAAGCTCCCGCAGAGAGAGATGCGCCGGCACATCAACGGCAAGCGCATCGCGATGGTCTTCCAAGACCCGATGACCTCTCTCAACCCGACCATGACCATCGGCAGCCAGATCATGGAGAGCCTGATCCTTCACTACAACACCCCGAAAGCGGAGGCGGAAAAGCGCGCCATTGAGCTGCTCGACCTGGTCGGCATCCTCGATCCGGAAAAGCGGATCAAGAACTACCCGCACCAGCTCTCCGGCGGCATGCGGCAGCGCGTCGTCATCGCGATCGCCCTCGCCTGCAACCCGGACCTGCTGATCTGCGACGAGCCGACCACCGCTCTGGATGTCACGATCCAGGCGAAAATCCTCGAGCTGATCAAGGACGTTCAGGAAAAGCTCGGCATTTCCGTCATCTACATCACCCATGACCTCGGCGTTGTCGCAAAAGTCGCCGACTTCGTCTACGTCATGTATGCCGGAAAAATCGTGGAAAAGGGCGTGATCGACGAGATCTACTACGATCCGCGCCATCCTTATACCTGGGGGCTGCTCTCCGCCCTGCCGGACCTTGAGACGCACGACGAGCGCCTTTATACGATCCCGGGCAGCCCGCCGAACCTGCTCCATGAGGTCCATGGCGACGCCTTTGCCCCGAGAAACGAATTTGCGCTCCGCATCGACGATTACGCCGAGCCTCCCATGTTTAAGATCAGCGATACGCACTACGCCGCCACCTGGCTCCTCGACCCGAGGGCTCCGAAGGTCGAGATGCCGCCGGAGCTTCGCGCGAGAATCGACAGAATGCTGAAGGAGGAGGTGCAGAAGCATGATTGACTACACCAAAGAACCCCTCCTGAAGGTGGAAAACCTGAAACAGTACTTCCCGATCAGCAAAAAATACGTCGTCAAGGCCGTCGACGACGTCTCCTTTGAGATCTACCCCGGCGAGACCTACGGGCTCGTCGGCGAATCCGGCTCCGGCAAGACCACAATCGGCCGCTCGATCATCCGCCTGTACGATCCCACCGCAGGAAAGATCCTTTTCGACGGCAGGGATATCTCCGGAAAGATGGACCACGACACCAACCGCCTGCTCCGCACCGAGATGCAGATGATCTTCCAGGACCCGATGGCCTGCCTCAACCCGAGGAAAAAGGTCGCCGACATTATCGGCGAGGGCCTCGACATCAATCACCTGTGCAAAAACGAGGAGGAACGCAACGCAAAAATCGCCCGCATCCTCGAAAAGGTCGGCCTCGCGCCGGAGCACGCCGTGCGCTACCCGCATCAGTTCTCCGGCGGACAGCGCCAGCGCGTCGGAATCGCCCGCGCCCTGATCATGAATCCGAAACTGATCATCGCCGACGAGTGCATCTCCGCGCTCGATGTCTCCATCCAGGCGCAGGTCGTCAACCTGATGCGCGACATTCAGGAGGAAACCGGTTCTTCCTATCTGTTCATCGCCCACGACCTCTCGATGGTCAAATATATCTCCGACCGCATCGGCGTCCTGCATCTGGGGCACTTGGTCGAGACCGGGACGACGGATGAAATCTTTGCGAACCCGATCCACCCGTACACGCAGAGCCTGCTCTCCGCGATCCCGCATCCGAACCCCAAAATTGAGCGGGAACGCGTCGCCCAGACCTACAACTACTATACCAGCGGCATCGATTATCTCTCCGGAAAACTCCGGACCGTGGAGGGCACGCACAAGGTTCTCGCCACCCCGGAGGAATTCGAGGCATGGACCTCAGCCCACTTCGAGTACCGCGGATAAGGCCGGTTCGCTTTTCCCCGGGGCATCCCTGCCCCGGGGATTTTTTTCCCGGCAAACCCCGGAGCGGAAGGCGGCCCCGTCCCCGCGCCGCGGAACAGAACCTTCTTTGAGGAACGGCCCACGCAAGGAACCGGTCGGCTATGCGGCCGGTCTGCCGGATGCCTGCCTCGGGGAACATCCGCCGGAAAACTAAGACACAAAAAAGCCCTTCGGAGGAAACGCTCCGAAGGGCTTTTATATGGGCTTTTTGAGGCGCCGGCCCCGATCCGCCGTGAACCCGGCTGCGGGCTCACCGCGCGTCTTTTTATAAATCCGAAAAGCGGTCGGCTTTTTGCGTTTTTGTGGAGGATGCTTTTCGTTTTTAAGTGCCCTTTTTTAAGGCCACGCCCGCGCCGCAGACGATTCCCTCCGGATTTGCAAAAAGGAGGAAAACTTCGCGTATTTCCCTTGCCCCGGCCATTTTGCCGGATGCAGCATCCCCCGGAAGGCCGCGCTTCTTCGTTTATGCGGCTTTTTCCTTTTTTGCCGCAGAGGCGGAGAACGCATAGAAGAAGATTGCGAGGGCCTGCGCACCGGCGGAAACGGCAATCAAAGCAGGCAGCGACACATCATACAGCACGCCGCAGAGCCAGCTGCCGAGGAACCAGAAGAATCCGAACGCGCACTCAAAAATACCGTACCCGGCGGCGCGGTTCTGCTTCGGAACCATGGAGGAGACCGCGGCCTTGAAGATGGATTCCTGCGCGCCCATACCGATGCCCCAAAGCGCCGCGCCGAGGACCGTCAGCGGCAGGGAATGGAAGCCGAATATGAACAGCGCAAACGGCGCGGAAAGGGCCGTCGAGATCGTCAGCGCGCGGAAGCCGGTCTTATCATACATGCGACCGAAAAACAGCGCCGCCGCCGCGTCGGCCAGCATCGCCCCGGCATACAGCAGCGGCACCTGCTCCGTTTGGATCAGACCGTTGTTGTAAACGTGCATCGAGATCAGGGAGAAATCCACAAAGCCGAAGGCGAACAGACCGATCGCCGCGAGATAGAGCAGAAACGACGGGCGAAAACGGAATTTTTCCGATTCCTCCGCCGCCTTTTCAAAATCCTCCGGGGCCGGATACTTTCTTCTTGCGTAAAACAGCAGCCCGAGCGTCACCAGAGCCGGGATCAGCAGCAGCGAGAACCCGAAGCGGCAGCTCTCGTATTCGGAGGAACCGACCTTCAGCGCCATGACCGCGGAGAGCATCAGCGGCCCAATAAAGGCGCCGATCTGATCGAGCGCCTCCTGGATGGCGAAGCTCCGGCCGACGCCCTCCGACGACGCGGCAAAGGAGAGGATCGTATTCTTGGCCGGTTTCTTGATGGCCTTGCCGGTGCGTTCCACAATCAGCAGAATGCATGCCCAGATCCAGCCGTCCTCCCGGACCAGCGCGAGCGCCGGCACCGCCAGCATATCCACCCCGTAGCCGAGAATCGTGAGGTCCCAGTATTTTTTGGTCTTATCGGTAATCAGGCCGAACACGAAGCGCAGCGAGTAGCCGACCAGTTCGCCGAGGCCGGAGACAAAGCCGATTGTCGCGGCCGACGCGCCCAGCAGCGAGAGATAGGCGCCGCGGATGCCGGAGGCGCTCTCGTGCGTCATATCGGAAAACATGCTGATGATGCCCATCAAAAGGATGAACGTCATCGCCGGAGTAAGCTGTTTAAGCTTCTTTTTCATGGAAGGCTTCCTTTCCGAAAAAAGTTTTCCCCGGAAGCGGAGCGACCGGGATCGCAAAATATGCATGCAGCGGAAAAAAGCGGTACATCCGCAGGTTCCGGCCCCCCGGTTTCCTTACGGATCAGCCCGCGATATCAAACAAAGATCCCGGCCCCGGAATCCCGGCCCGTCTGCGCCTCCGGAAACCCCCGGAACGGACAAAACAGCGCCTCCGGCCGCGGGGATTCCCCGTGCGCGGGACGCTGTTTTTATTATGGTTTTGGGTAGTCTCAGAAGGAAAAATTCTCTTTGCTTTTTTCCTTGATGATATAGACTGGGCGGTGTTTGACCTCCAGGAAGGTGCGCCCGAGATACTGGCCGAGGATGCCGACGCACAGCAGGTTGAGCCCGCCGCAGAATCCGATCAGCTCCGCAAGGTACCAGTACGGGTTCCCGCCCAGGATCAGCGTGAGCACGGCTCCGAGCACGGAAATTCCGGCCAGCGCCGCCCCGAGCACGAACGGAAGATCGAGCGGCACGACGGAAAACGCCGTGATGCCGCTGATCGAGTAACGCACGAGCTTCCAGAACGACCACTTCGTCGTCCCGGCGGCGCGTTCGATATTCTCATAGGCAAGCCATTTTGTCCGGAATCCCACCCAGCCGAAAATGCCTTTGCTGAAGCGGCCCGTCTCGCCGAGCGAGAGCACCGCGTCGGTCATTTTTCGGTTCATCAGGCGGTAATCGCGGGCGCCGTCGGTGATATCCGCGTCGGAGATGCGGTGCATCAGCTTATAAAAGGCGCGGGCGCAGAGGCTGCGGAGCTTCGGCTCGCCGGCGCGGGTGACGCGCCTTGTCGCCGCGCAGTCGTATCCGCCCTGCGTGACGGCTTCATACATCTGCGGCAGCAGCGCCGGAGGATCCTGAAGATCGGCATCCATCAGCGCGGTGAAATTGCCTGTTGCCTCGGTGAGGCCCGCCAGAATGGCCGCCTCCTTGCCGAAATTGCGCGAAAAAGAGAGATATTTGACGCGCTCGTCGTCGTCGGCGAACCGTCTTAACAGATTTAATGTGCCGTCCTTGGAGCCGTCGTCCACAAAAATCAGCTCGAAGCCGACGCCGTATTGTTCCCGCATGGAACGCATGACCGGGCAGACCGCCTCATAAAAAAGCGGGAGTGCCTCCTCCTCGTTCCAACAGGGCACGACGACGGAAATCTTCATGCCGCATGCTTCCTTTCCCTGTCATCAGGTAAGATTCGTTATGGTTTTACCGCAAGGGTCGCCCAGAACGTCGGAATACCGCGCTCATGGAGCGGACCGGAGCCGTTGGTGTCTTCATAGAGATCGCGGAGGGAGAAACCGGCCTCAAGCTGCCCGCGGATCTGCTCCTCCAGCGTATGGGAAAACTGAACGCCGTCGTCCTGCCGCCGCAGGTCCTCCATCAGCGCGGGATCTTTGAGCGGGTTGAACGGCAGCCGGTAGCGGACGGTCAGATCCTCCTCGTCGTTGAAGAGGAAGTTGATGCCGTTGTCGAGGCCGGCCATCAGGAGGCCACCCTTTTTGAGCACGCGGAAGCACTCCCGCCAGAGGGGCTTCACTTCCTCGATATAGCAGTTTGCGACCGGATGGAAGATGAGATCGAAGCTCTGATCCGCAAAAGGCAGCGGCTTCGTCATATCGGCGCGGACCGTCTCGATGGAATAGCCTTCCCGCGCGGCGACCATGCGCTCGCTTTCAATCTGGCGCGGCGAATAATCGAGCACCGTACACACGGCCCCCAGCGCCGCAAAGACCGGCATCTGCTGGCCGCCGCCGGAAGCGAGCCCCAGCACGCGGATCCCCCGCATCTCGGGGAACCACACCGCGGGCACCGTCTTCACCGGCGTCAGCTTCACGGACCAGCGCCCCTCTTTTGCGGCAAGAAAATCCTCATGGCCGATCGGGACGCCCCATTCCCAGCCTTCCTGCACCCAGCGGTCGATCGTCTCCGCGTTGATCTCCGAATACCCCATGCGGTTCCCCCTCCCGGTAATTTACAACATTATAGCATTGTCCCGCCGGCAATGCAAACCCGAACAAACGTTTGCAAGACGGATAAAAATATGCTATGATGGAGGCAGTTTTCGGAAAGGGGATGCCGCATGGAGGAAAAAAGCATGGACGGGCGCGCGTTTGAGCGGTACGCCGCGGATATTTTTCGCGGCATGGGGTACGCCGTCCAAAGGACGGGGGTCACCGGCGATTTCGGCGCCGACCTGATCCTCGAGCGCGGCGGACGGAAAACCGTCGTGCAGTGCAAGGACTGGAACGGCAGAGCCGGCGTCGCGGCGATCCAGCAGATCACCGGCGCAAAAGCCTACTACGGCGCGGACGAGATGATCACGGCCGCACGCGGAGGCTTTACCCGCGCCGCGGAGAAGCTCGCCGAATCGAACGGCGTGCGCCTGCTCGACGGGAACGACTTAAAGGAGCTGGCGGCGAGCCTGCCGGGCGTCTCGGAGCGCTTCCCCGCCGCGGCGGCAACCGATATCGGATACAGCCCCCAGGTGCTCTCCTTCTGCCGCACCTTCTGCCCGGCGGATGCGAAGGGTTTTTCCCCCTACCGGAAGAGTTTCGTCCCGGAGGTGCTCAAAAATGCATTCCGGCAGGAACTGACCGAGGGCGACGCCGAGGCCCTGCACGCTCAGCTCCGGGATCTCGGCATCCTCGACCCGGAGAGCCGGATCCGGATGACGCTGCCGGAGGCGGCGGATGTTCTCCGGAAGGAAAAGCGGCGCTTTCAGCGCGGAAAGTCGATGACGTATTTCGCGCGAATCCTCTGCGGAAGCGGACTTCTTGCGGCGGCGGGCTTCTGGGCGGAGCAAAGCGGATATCCGCTGCTTCTCTACGCCTGCATGCTGCTCTGGGCGATGTTTTTTCTCGATCTGAGCGTCAATTTTTTTCGTTACCGAAAAGCTCTGCGGCGGCGCTTCGCCGAGGGCGAGCGTCTTCTTCCGAAATAAAAAAGCCCGGGGCGCAGGCCTGCCGGGCTTTTCTTCTGTCTTGCGGGCCGCGTTCCTTCGGGAAAGCCGCCGCGCCTGCCGAACAGTCTAACAATATTGAAAACAAGCGCCTGCTGCAAAAAAAGCCCGAAGCCAAAAACCGCTTCGAGCTTTTTTATTCCGTTTTTTCGGCTGCGCCTGCGGAAAACGGCGGTTCCGGCGGCACTCCGCCGAGGGAGATCGCTTCCTCCGACACCGGCGGCAGCCCCCGCCTCTGCCGCTCCGGCAGGGCCTTCAGGGAATAGCCACCGTCCTTCTTCGCCGTGCCGAAGGCCTCCTCCGGCGGGACGAAGCCATGCAGAAGTTCCTCCGCGACCTCGGGCATATCCGCCCAGAAACGCTTCGGCATGTGAGACATCCGGCAGCTCGGGTTAAAGCGCTCGGCGATGGCGACATGGCGGTAATAGCTCTTCCAGAGCTCGCGATAAAAGGCGTCTCCCTGATCGGCCTCCGGCGGCAGGGTCAGGGAATCGGCCTCAAAGAGCGCGCTTCGGCCGCCCGCATAGGCGAACGCCTGCCCGTGCGCCTGATCGTAGATCAAAAAGTTTTCGTTCCGGTAGCGGCTGCAGAAATGGCCGGTCAGCAGGGGCAGAACCTCGTGCTTCGGTGTGATCTTTGCGACCAGCGCGCCGCCGACATCGCTGAAGCGGATAAACTGCATCATCATCCGCTCCTCGTTGTTTACGGCACGCACCATCCGGAACAGCGGGTTGATCTCCCGATCCGCGATCATCGAGACCGCCCGCGGCCCAATGGAAAAGGCTTTTTTGAGAAACCGGAGAATGGCCGTCTCTTTGCCGCCCTCCCCGTAGAGAAAGCCGCGCCGGACCATATCCTCCGCGGCGGGGCCCAGTTTGGTCCGGATTCCGGTCTCGACACGGCCCGCGCGGTACGGATCGGTCACGACGGGACGGATCTCGTAGAAGCTCTCCTCCCCTTCCCCGGAGACGCGGATCTCGCAGGGAACCGTCTTCTCCCGGAAGCAGTCGAATATGACCGTCATCAGGCCGTCGTAGCTGCCGTCGTATTCGTAGATAAGAACCTGCTTCTCCGTCATAAAGCCGCCTCCTTCCGCAAAAAGCTATCGGGCCAACCGTCCTCGGGTCAAAATCATTTTGCCGGCATGGGCTTCCCTTGTGTTGCCGGGAAGCTGCCTTGGGGCCGTCCGTTGGGGGCAGTCTTGCGTTTGCAGTCTTTTTTCCAATACGGCCCCCGCAGAAAGCCGCCGGGCCGTTTGCTTTCTTCATTGCCATGCCCCGCGCGCCGAAAGAAATATGTCGCGGTACAGCTGCTCAGAACTCGCCCCGCAGGCAGGGGAGCGCCTCCTCCTGCAAAACACTGCTTTGAAACAGGGAGAGCTGCTCCGGCTCGTACTCCGGCAGGAAGGGCGAATTCCGCGGACCCACCAGCCACTCCAACGCCTGCTCAGGCGTCTCCGGCAGAGTCTGCATGGCCCGGCCATTGCAGGTGAGGAAAAAACGTGCTCGTTTGAGCACGACGCCGAGGCGCTTGAGCATCTCAAAATCGAGGCTGTGCTGGCGCCGCTCCCGGAGGATGCGCTTCGCGCTCGTGACGCCGATACCCGGTACGCGCAGCAGCAGCTCGTAATCGGCGGTGCTGACCTCCACAGGGAAATCATCCATGTTCCGTAGCACCCAGCCGCATTTTGGATCGATCTCGGAATAGAGCATCGGCCGCTCCGGGCTCAGGATTTCGCTCGCCTGAAACCCGTAGAAGCGCAGCAGCCAGTCCGCCTGATAGAGGCGGTGCTCGCGCAGGAGCGGCGGCTTCGTGTCGACGGAGGGCAGCAGACTGTCCTCCACGACCGGCGTGTAGGCGGAAAAATAGACCCGCTTGAGGCTGTAATTCTGATAGAGCTTCTCCGACAGCGTCAGGATGTGATAGTCGCTCTCCGGGCTCGCGCCGACGATCATCTGCGTGCTCTGCCCGGCCGGAACAAACTGCGGCGCGGCGCGGTATTTGACAAGATCCTCCCGGTTCTCCGTGATGCCGTTGCGCAGAAGCGTCATCGGGCGCACGATGGATTCCTTGGTCTTGTCCGGCGCGAGGAGGCCGAGGCTCTGGCGGGAGGGCAGCTCGATGTTGACGCTCATCCGGTCCGCGAGCAGACCGAGCCGCCGGATCAGATCGTCGCTCGCGCCCGGGATCGCCTTCGCGTGGATGTAGCCGGTGAAGCCGTATTCCTCCCGGAGAATCCGCAGCACCTCGATCATCCGCTCGCAGGTGCGGTCCGGGCTTCCGAAGACGGCGCTGCTGAGAAACAGCCCCTCGATATAGTTGCGGCGGTAAAACTCGATCGTCAGATCCGCAAGCTCCCGCGGCTCGAACGTCGCCCGCGGAAAATCGGCGCTGCGGCGGTTGAGGCAGTACTTGCAGTCGTAGACGCAGGCGTTGGAGAGCAGGATCTTCAGCAGCGAAATGCAGCGCCCGTCCGCCGCGAAGGCATGGCAGCAGCCCGCCGGCAGCGCCGAGCCCAGTTTGCCGCCGCTCCTTCCCGCCGTGCCGGAGGAGGAGCAGGAGACATCGTATTTCGCCGCCTCCGTCAGGATCGCGAGCTTCTGACCAATATCCATTTCCTTGCCTTCTTCGTTCGGAACATATGTTCTTATTCTGAAAACCATGATAATGCAGAACAGACGGTTTGTCAAGAAAAATTGCGGCCGGAGCTTCGTTTTTCATCCCGCCCAGACAAAAAAGCGTGCGCAGCCATATTCACACAGCCGTCCGGCGGCGTCGGCATAAAATTCCGGGGTATGTCATTTTCGGAAAAAACGCGCGGCAAATTCCCGTTTTTCGGCGCAGCCGCAGAGGGCCGGGAGCGCGCCGGATTTGGATTCTGCGCGGGCGGCAAAGGCGGACGCGGCCGAAAAAAGAAGCCGAAAAAGGCGCGGCCTTCCGGTTTTTGCTTTTTGCCGGCGTGGAAAAACGGGAAAAGTTTTCGAAAACAAATCGAATTTTGGCTTGAACCAGAAATTTCAGATGCTATACTGTAGAAGTGAGTATTTTGCCCGGAACGATGCAAAAACAGGCATGGCTCCGGAAGAAAAGGAAGGGGAAAAAGAATTTGGCTTACGATGTGGCAATCATCGGCGCGGGCATTATCGGCTGTTCTCTCGCAAGGGAGCTTTCCCGCTACGACAAAAAGGTCGCGCTGATCGAGAAGGAAAACGACGTAGCCATGGGCACCACCCGCGCAAACAGCGCAATCATTCACGCGGGATACGACCCGGAGCCCGGCACTCTGATGGCGAAGTACAACGTGGAGGGGAACCGCCTGACCGGCGAGATCGCCGAGGAACTGGGCATTCCGTTCAGCCGCTGCGGCTCCTTCGTCCTTGCCTTCGGCGAGGATGATATGCGCACCATTCGGGACCTTTATGACCGCGGCGTCAAAAACGGCGTGCCGGGAATGGAGATTCTGGACGGCGAAAAAGTCCGGGAAATGGAACCGAACCTCTCGCCGGAGGTCGTGGGAGCCCTGTGGGCGCCGAGCGCCGGCATCATCAATCCTTGGGAATTCGCCCTGCTGCTCGCGCAGAACGCCGTTCTCAACGGCGTCGACCTGCTGCTGGAGCACGAGGTTTCCGGCATCGAAAAGGAAGGGGACGGCTTCGTCCTCCATTTTACGGATAAGGAGGACCTCCGCGCCGCGTATGTCGTCAACGCCGCCGGCGTGGAGAGCGACGAAATCGCCGCAATGGCGGGCGACCGCAGTTTCTCCATCGACGCCTCCAAGGGCCAGTATTATCTGCTCGATAAATCCCAGGGCGCGCTGTTTCATCACGTCCTGTTCCAGTGCCCCGGCCCGCTCGGCAAGGGCATTCTGGTCTCCCCGACCGTGCACGGCAACCTGATCGTCGGGCCGGACGCCAACCCCGGCAGTGCCCGCGGCAGCGTCTCCACCGACCGCGCCGGCCTCGGCCATGTGATCGCCGAGAGCCGCCGCACCACGGCCGCGATCAATTTCCGTGAAAACATCCGCAACTTCGCAGGCCTCCGCGCCCAGCCCTCAACCGGCGACTTTATCGTCGGGCCGAGCGGCACCGTCGCCGGCCTTTATAATATTGCCGGGATCAAGTCCCCGGGCCTCACCGCAGCCCCGGCCATCGCCGCGGACGTCGCGGCCCACCTCGCGGAGCGACTCGGTGCGAAAAAGCAGGCGGATCTCGCCGTCTTCCGCAGGGCTCCCTTATTCAAGAACCTGCCGGAGGAGGAAAAGGCCGCCCTCATCAAGGAAAATCCCGCCTACGGCCGCGTGATCTGCCGCTGCGAGACCATCACCGAGGGCGAGATCGTCGACGCGCTGCACGCGCCGATCACGCCGCGGACGCTCGACGCCGTCAAGCGCCGCTGCAACGCCGGCATGGGCCGCTGCCAGGGCGGATTCTGCGGACCGCGGGTGCTGGAGATCATCTCCCGCGAGCTCGGCATCCGGCCGGAAGAGGTGCTTCTCGACCGGAACGGCTCCTATATCCTGACCGGGAAGACCAAAAAAGGAGGCGACCGCTGATGGAGTACGATCTCGTCGTCATCGGAGGCGGCCCGGCCGGGCTTGCCGCCGCGGAAGAAGCGAAGAAAAACGGCGCCGGCTCCGTGCTCATCATCGAGCGCGATAAGGAGCTCGGCGGCATCCTGAACCAGTGCATCCACAGCGGCTTCGGCCTGCACGTCTTTAAAGAACAGCTCACCGGGCCGGAATATGCGGAGCGTTTCATCGACCGCCTTACGGGCACCGGCATTGACGTCATGACCGACACGATGGTCCTCAACATCTCGCCGGACAAGACCGTCTTCGCCATGAACGCCGAAAAGGGCTACATGGCCATCCGGGCAGGCGCCGTGATCCTTGCCATGGGCTGCCGGGAACGTACCCGCGGCGCCATTGCGATTCCGGGCGACCGTCCCTCCGGCATCTTCACCGCCGGAACCGCCCAGAGATACATCAACATCGAGGGATACATGGTCGGCAAAAAGGTGCTGATCCTCGGCTCGGGCGACATCGGCCTCATCATGGCGCGCCGCATGACGCTTGAGGGCGCCGAGGTGAAGGCCGTGGTCGAGCTGATGCCCTATTCGAACGGGCTCAAGCGGAACATCGCCCAGTGCCTTGACGACTATAATATCCCGCTCTACCTCAGCCACACCGTCACCGACATCAAAAGTGAAAACAACCGCCTCTCCAAAGTCGTCGTCTCCGAAGTCAACGGCTTTGATCCGATCCCCGGAACGGAGATGGAGTTTGATGTCGATACCCTGCTGCTCTCGGTCGGACTGATCCCGGAGAATGAGCTCTCCAAATCCGCCGGCGTCGAGATCGATCCGCGCACGAGCGGCGCGGTCGTCTCCGAAGATATGATGACCTCCGTCGACGGCATTTTCGCCTGCGGCAACGTGCTGCACGTCCACGACCTCGTCGACTTCGTGACCAACGAGGCCGAAAAGGCCGGACGCGCCGCCGCGGCCTACCTCGCCGCCAAAAAGAGCGGCACCGCCGGGACGGCCGAGACCCCGATCCGGCTCCTGAACGGCACAAACGTCGGCTACACCGTGCCGCAGAAAGTCACGGTCTCCAAAGTGGATAAATTCATCGAGGTGCTCTTCCGCGTCAAGGCCGTGCTCAACAACGCGACCGTCGTTGTCCGGGCGGGCGACGACGTGCTCATGACGAAGACGCGCGACCAGATGCTCCCTGCGGAGATGGAGAAGCTCATCCTGCCCAGAAAGATGCTTGATCAGGCGGCCGGGCGGGACATCATTGTCAGCGCGCTGAAAGAAAAAAGCGAGGTGAAGTGAAATGCTGAAGAAGATCACCTGCATCTGCTGCCCGAAGGGCTGCATCGTCACCCTCGACACCGATCACCCGGAAGAATCCGTCACCGGCTTCTCCTGCCTGCAGGGCCGGGAATACGCGATCAACGAGCTGATCCGCCCGACGCGCACCATCTCCTCCACGGTCGAACTGATCGGCGGCGCGCACCCGCGTCTGCCGGTCAAGACGAACGGCAACATCCCGAAGGAGAAGATCTTCGACGTGATGAGGGAGATCGATAAGATTTCCGTCCATTCGCCGGTCAAATGCGGGGACGTGCTGCTGCCCGACGTGCTGGGCACCGGCATCGACATCGTGGCCTGCCGGGATCTGTAAAGACTCTCCCGGAGCAGGCGCATTAGGATAAAATAAAAAAAACAGCGGAGGCCTTACACTTCCGCTGTTTTTTATTTTATATAGAATTTCTCCGAACCCCGCAGGCGGCCCGGAGCCGGGTTTCCGCCCCGTTATTTCCCGGAGGCCTCCGGAGCCGAAGTTTGCCCTTTCGGCCGCGTATGCCGCTGTTTTCAAAAAGCAAGCCGGGCATTTCGAGGTAAAATGTATCCGCCCTTCGCCGGCATTATTCCCGTAAAGCGGATTCCAGTTGGCCGAAGCGGCGGAGGCAGGAGACGTACGCCCAGACGAGGTAGGGATTCTGCAGATCCTCCGCATCGAGGCCGCGGTACGCGAACAGCTCATCCCAGAGCAGGCCGCTGCCCTCCACCAGAAAGAAACCGGTCACCGGCTCGATGCCGACAAAGATCTCCATGCCGCGGAAGATTTCCTCCTGCTCCGTGTAAAGCCGAGCGCCTTTCCCCTCGTTTTGGATGAGCCACGTCAGAGCGGAGGGCTCGGCCCCGGCGGGAAGGCGCCCGGCGAAACAGGCGTTATCCAGCACGTTCCGGACGACCGTCTCCGCGGCCCGCGGATCGTCGAGCGGCTCGAGCGGATAGCGCTCCCGCAGATAGGCCGCGAGCTCCTCCCCGGATTTTCGGCCCGGTTTCAGCCGCTCATGGTATTCTTCCCACGTCTCTTTCCACTGCCGCACCAACTCCGGCGTCGGCTTTTCCGTCAGCATCGTATGCTCCTTTCCGGCAGGAATCGGTGGATTCCGCCGCCCGTACCGGCCTTATCTTTTAAAGAATGATTCCGGTTGCCTGACCGGAGATTTTTTTGGAAAGATAGAGTTTCATGCCGCAGTGCCGGCATAAAATGCTCCTTTCCGGCAAAAAGCGAGCAGATTCTACATTCCGTAGAAGAAGCCCGCCCGTTTTTGCCCCAAAAAAGCGGGCGGAACCGTATCCCGCCCGCAGAAAATTTATTGCCCGGCGCCGGAAAGACCGACTTTCGCGTTGAAGTCGCCGATCAGCGCGTCGATCTCGGCCTCCTGCCCGTGGACGGCGCCGAAGGTATGCTCCCAGTCGTACCAGAGGGCGTCCAGTTCGGCCTTGCTCCTGCCCTGCTGCTCGCACCAGGTGAAATACTTGAGGTTGTGGATGCGCTTTTTGCCGTAGTAGGTCAGCTCCTCCATGTAGGAGGTGTCGGCGGCGAGCAGGTAGCGGGCAAAATCGACCGCGGCGGTCGAGGTGGTATAGCGGCCGTCCTCCTCGGCCATCTCCCCGATCCGGGAGCCGTAGAGGGCCGCGCTGTCCGTCAGAACGGTCTCGATCACGTCCTGCTCGGTCAGTTCATAGTATTTCGCCATCTTGACGGCGGCGAGGACGTTTGCGATGCCGGAGATCCCGAGCCACGGCAGTTTCTCCGCCAGCGCATCGGTGATGCCGGCCTCCGAGACCAGATATTCCTGCCCGGCGGATTCGTTGAAGAGACGCAGCACCTTCCGGCAGGCCATGTCGTCGACGCCGATGACCATGTCGGTCTGGCGGCAGTCGTGGATCCACGGCACGCTGCTGTCGCCGATTCCCTCGATGTGATGGTCGCCGAAGCCGTTGTAGAGCAGAGTCGGGCACTGCGCCGCCTCGCCGACCGCGACCTTGACGGAGGGATAGCGTTCCTTGAGCTTATCCCCGGCGGCGGTGGTGCCCGCCGAGCCGGAGGAAAAGACCGCGCCCGCGAGACGGTAGCCCGGGCCGAGAGATTTGAAGACCTCGGCCATGGCGTCCCCGGTGACCGCGTAGTGCCAGAGGTGGTTGCCCATCTCCTCGAACTGGTTGAAGACCATGACGTCCTCCCCCGAATTCCGGAGGCCGGAAACCGCCTTCAGCAGCTCCGAAACGCCCCCGGCCGGAGTCTTGAGGACTTCCGCGCCGAGCCTTTCGAGCCACTCGAAGCGCTCCCGGCTCATGTTTTCCGGCATGACGGCGACGGAGCGGCACTTGAGCAGCGCGGAATTGAACGCGCCGCCGCGGCAGTAGTTGCCGGTGGAGGGCCAGACGGCTTTGTTTTTGGTGACGTCGAACTGCCCGGTGACGAGGCGCGGCACCAGACAGCCGTAGGCGGCCCCGACCTTGTGGCAGCCCGTCGGGAAGAACTTCCCCACGAGGCAGAGAATTCTCGCTTTAACGCCCGTGAGGGAGGAAGGCAGCTCGATATAGTTGGGCTTGCCGTAGACGCCGCCCTTTTCGACCGGCATGTTCTTCCACGTGATGCGAAAGAGGTTGACCGGGTCGAGATCGTCCATCGCCGTTGTACGCAGGCGGTTTTTGATCTCCTGCGGGACGGAATCCGGATCCTTCATCTGTGCGAAGGTCGGCAGGATGATATTCTCCCGTTTTGCAGCTTCGATGTTTCGCTCCAGCTGCTCGTTGTTTATCGTAAGATCAATCATGGGTTCTCCTCATTCTGTGAATAATTAGACGACAACGTCGTACTCGCCCTCGGAATTGCCGGCATAGTAATCCGCAAGCTTGTAGGGGCTGAAGATGCCCCGGTCGGTGACGACGCCGGTGACGAGCTTCGGCGGCGTCTTGTCGAAGGCCGGATAGTAGCCCTTGACGCCCTCCATGGCGGTGGGGCTGCCGAGCGCCTCCAGCACGAGGCGCGGATCGCGCTCCTCGATATGGACGTCCTCGGCCCGGGCGTGGCATTTATCCGGTGCGCCGGTAACATAATACGGGATGCCCCAGTATTTGGCGCAGAGGGCGATCTGGAACGTGCCGATTTTATTGACCACCCAGCCGTCCATCGTGATGGCATCCGCCGCCGAGGTGAAGAGATCGACGGATTTTTCCTTCATCGTCCAGCCGGGCATGTTGTCCGTGATGACGGTGACGTCGAAACCCTGGTCGAAAGCGACGCTGGCCGTCAGCCTCGCACCCTGAAAATAGGGCCGCGTCTCGGGGCAGATAACCTTGATGCCGAGGCCCCGGGCGGATGCCTCCCGGAGCATGAAACCGACAATCGTTTCGGCGAAGCACTGCGTCATGATGGTGCCGTGCGCCGGGAATTTGTCGACCAGATATTTCGCGGTCTTTTCGATTTTACGGTAGCGTTTTTCGGTGACGGCGACGGTATGGCCAAAGACGGCTTCGGCGACATCTTCCCCGGATTCCATGGCCCGGCCGGCCGCGTCGAGGCAGCCGTCGGTGATGATGCGCATGCGCTTCTCGGTGGTCGGGCGTGCGGTGGCCAGCAGATCCGCCGCCTTGGCGAGATACTCTTTTCTGGCGTCCCCGCCGAGGCGCTCGGATTCCTTCGCGGCGAGGGCCATGCCCATCCCGGCGGCGAGATACGGTCCGGCGCTCTGGGTGACCATGTCTTTGATCGCCTGCGCCACCTCCTCCGTGCTCTTACAGGTCACGAAAGAGACAGGATGCGGATAACATCGGCGATCCAGAATCCGGACGGCGCCGTCCTCATACCATGCAATATTTTCAAACTGAAGCAGAAACGCAAGCCCTTCGTCGGCTCTTCCCATTTATGACCCCTCCCGGATTCCGCAAAAAGAACCTCCGGGCGGAATGCCCGGGCGGTCCTTTTTAAAATATAAGTATGTCCTTCCGGAGAACGGCGGTCTCTTCCTTCCCGGCGCCGGAACGCTCCTCTGCCGGAAAAAGCCCGCTCTCCATATGTTTTATCAGTAGCCCATCGTACCGGTCAGCGAATCGTCGCTGAGGACCCACGCTTCATAGACGTCGACTTCGCGGTAATGCTCCTTGTCGTCCCGGATGACGACGGTTTTGATGCCGGCGTTGATGATCATGCGCTTGCACATCGCGCAGGGGTTGCTGTTGGAGACATATTCGCCGGTGGCGGCCTCCTTGCCGACCAGATAGAGCGTGGATTCCAGCATCTCGGAGCGCGAGGCATGGATGATCGCGTTCATCTCCGCATGGACGGAGCGGCAGAGCTCGTAGCGCTCTCCCCGCGGGACGTTGAGTTTCTCCCGCATGCAGAAGCCGAGGTCGCTGCAGTTTTTTCTCTGCCGCGGCGCGCCGACGTAACCCGTGGAGACAATCTGATCATTTTTTACAATGATGGCCCCGTAATTCCTGCGCAGGCAGGTGCCGCGCTCGAGAACCGTTTCCGCAATATCGAGATAATAATTTTGCTTGTCGCGTCTTTCCATGTTGTCCTCCGGCATTTAAATAGGGTTGATAAATAATATCATAGCCTTTTTCCTGCCCCGATGCAACCGTCGCCGCCGGAGAAATTCCGTTTTCCGGAAAATATTCCGGATTTTCCGCGCGTTTATGATATAATACAGAAAAAGGGCTCCTCCGGGGAATCCGCCGACTCTTTCTGTCTTTTGCGGAGCGGAAACGGAAGCCCCTGAACGGAGCTTTCTTTGGGCGGGTCTCATGAAATTACCGCGGACGGAAAGCGCCGGAAGTTCTTTTTATGGAAGCGGATTCGTCCGTGGAGCCTGCGCCGCCGGCATTTCGGGCGGCAGACCGTGGGGAAAAGAACCGTTCAGAGACTCAAAATGATGGGCGACGGAGGCGGCGTATGGCAGGAAATACGGACGAAGCATATATGCGGGAGGCGCTGGAGCTCGCGAAGCTCGCGGCAGCGCTCGGCGAGGTGCCGGTCGGCGCGGTGGTCGTCTGGGACGGAGAGATCGTCGGCCGCGGATATAATCGGCGGGAGACGGACAAAAACGCCCTCGCCCACGCGGAACTCACCGCAATCGATGAAGCCTGCCGGAAGCTCGGCGGCTGGCGGCTCTGGAAGGCGGCGCTCTATGTCACGCTCGAGCCCTGCCCGATGTGCGCCGGCGCGATTGTGAACGCCCGGATCCCGCGGGTGGTCTTTGGCGCGGCGGACCCGAAATCCGGCGCCTGCGGGAGCGTCACGGACCTGTGCAGCCTGCCCGGCGGCTACCATCCCAAGGTGGAATCCGGGCTTCTGGCGGAGGAATCCGCTGCTCTGCTGGCGGAATTCTTTCAAAACCTGCGGGCAGGGGCCGTGGCGGATTCAAAATCCGTCGCGGATTCAGAATCCGCTGCGGATACGGAGGGCTGAGCCCCGGCAGGTCCGCCCGAGGCATCCGCGCCCGGAAGAACCCGGAAACGGTTTTTAAACGCGGTACATTTTTTTGATAACAGTGAGAATACGGAAATCCGGACCGGCAGACGGTTCGGATTTTTTTATGGGTGCCGGCGAATAACCAAAATCCCCGGCGAAGTTCCCCGCCGCCCAAAAAGGCAAGGATTTTTTTGCGAATGCAAGATGCGGGAACGGCTGCGGGACCATGCGCCGCCGGAAAACGGGATTTTAAAACGCCGGTCAGAGACCCCGCCGCAGGAAAATCCGCCGCATGGATACCGCAAAACCAAAAT
>CAYMNV010000014.1:41738-48439 GCA_964391915.1 uncultured Oscillospiraceae bacterium | reverse complement strand
TTCTGCGCCGACGCGCAAAAGTGGTATGATCTTTATATCGACTGTGGCTGCGATCCGGAGAGCCCATCAAGCGGCGACCTGATGCTGGCGGTCGACGACGCCGTGATCGCCGCACAGAATGCCGTAACCGCGGCATGGAGCCTCGGCGTGGGCTCCTGCTATATCGGGGACATCATGGAACATTGCGAGGAACACCGGGAGCTGCTTCATCTGCCTCAATATGTGTTCCCGGCCGCGATGCTGGTTTTCGGCTACCCGACGAAGCAGCAGCAGGAGAGACCGAAGCCGGCCCGCTGCGACTTGAAATATATCGTCCGGGAAAACGAATACCACAGGATGGAGGGCGCGGAGCTACGGGAGATGCTTCGGGAGCAGCCGCAGCACCAGACTTTTGAAGAGTGGGGACAGGCATTCTATTCCCGCAAATATAATTCGGCTTTTGCAAAAGAGATGGGCCGGTCGGTTGAGGCGTATCTCAGCGAGTTTAGGCGCAACTCTTCCGGAGAGTAATTTGAGAGAGTCAATGCCAGCAGGGGAACGGCCGTGGTTTTTAAAAGCACAAGCGTTTCCCGGCAAGGCAAAAATCCATATTTTGCAAGTTATGCTTGTCCGTTATGCAGGCAAATTATGCGCCTGTTTTTGCCCCTCAACCTGTATAATTCTGGCAAATGAGCACGCGAGAGACCTCTGCTTTTTGGCTTAAGCATGCCGAAAAATGGGGGTATTATCACGTATTGCACAAGGGCTCTCCGAGCTGTGTGATCACAATCTTTGCGATGCCGGGGTCAGGGTTTTGGATCTTAATGGGGTACTGCAGTTTTTTCTGATACATCCACATACGCTTCAGGCCTCCTCAATATCCCAAGGCCACGGGCTCTTTACCCATTGCCAAGTACCGGTTTCGCTGAGATCCAGCGGTGTCAGCATACCGTATTTTTCCGCATATTCCGCGGAAGCTTCTTTTTTCATCTTTAAATATTCCCTGTAAAAAGCAAGCGCGTCTTCGTTGTCCGGATGGGTGTCAAGGAAAAGACCGGTCTCCATAAGCACAAAATCCGACACCATGATTCTTGCCAACAGGGTGTTTTGCTCATCCATCTTTAAACCTTCTTTCCGAGATAGGGGAGGTCCAGATCGACAAAAAGGGTGCCCTGCTTCAGCGCCTTTGCCGGCTCATAGAGATTTCCCCAGTACTGCATCGGCACATACGCCATCGCGAGCACCTGCATGATGCCTTTTCTGTAGGGCATGGGGATGGGTGTGGTTTGATCTGTTATATTGTTATCCATAGTTAACTCTCCAGAAAAATCATTTGCACGGGCAAGGAATTCTTTCTCCGTGCATGCCAGTATACGAAAACGTGCGCAAGAGCGGGCAACCTTGCTTAAAAACAAGAAAAAAGGCGGCTTTGGATATAAAAAATAAAGAAAAAGATGGGAATTTTTAAAAAGTACCTTGCATTATCGAAAAAGGCAACATATAATAATTAACATAAAATATTATAATAAAGACATAAATGGAGGTATTTGCAATGCCGGAGATCACCTATAAAATCACAAAAGAGATCGGCGTCATTTCCGAGAACCCCCGGGGCTGGACCAAGGAGCTCAACATGGTAAGCTGGAACGACCGGGATCCGAAGTATGATATCCGCGAGTGGGCACCCGACCACAGCCGCATGGCGAAAGGTTTGACCTTTACTGCGGAAGAACTGGGCGAACTCCGCCGGATGCTCGAGGGGCTGGAGCTTCCCGTCGAGGAATTACCGGACTGATCGTTTGCCTTTTTTGCTCTGACTGCAGCGGGCATTTCTTCCGGCCAAAACCGGGGGACTGCCCGTTTTTCCTGTGCAGAGCATTGAAACCGAATTTGGAAGGAAGAGTACTTTTTGGTAAGAGAAGATTTAAGGAACGTTGCAATCATTGCCCACGTCGACCACGGCAAAACCACGCTTGTGGATGAAATGCTCAAACAGAGCGGTACTTTCCGCGAGAACCAGGTGGTCGAGGACCGCGTCATGGATTCCGGAGACCTCGAGCGGGAGCGCGGCATCACCATCCTTGCGAAGAACACATCCATTCATTACAACGGCGTGAAGATCAACGTCGTCGATACCCCCGGGCACGCAGATTTCGGCGGCGAAGTCGAGCGTGTGCTCAAAATGGTCAACGGAGTCATCCTGCTGGTCGACGCCGCCGAGGGGCCGATGCCGCAGACCAGATTCGTGCTGCAGAAGGCGCTGGATCTCGGCCATCCGGTCATCGTCGTCGTCAACAAGATCGACCGGCCGGATGCCCGCCTCAACGAGATCGGCGATGAGATTCTGGAGCTTTTGCTGGATCTTGACGCATCGGAGGAGCAGCTTGACAGCCCAATGATTTTCTGCTCCGGCAGGGAAGGCACCGCTTCCTTTGACCCGTATCGGCGGGGTGGGGATCTGAAACCGCTCTTCGATACGATTCTGGATCATATTCCGGCGCCGGAGGGCGACGAGGAAGGTTCGCTTCAGGCGCTCGTCTCCTCCATCGATTACAACGACTATGTCGGCAGAATCGGCATCGGCCGCATCGAGCGCGGAAAAATCCATGTCAACGACGATATCGTCGTCTGCGACTATCATAATCAGAAACAGCCATATAGATCCAAAGTGGTGAGCCTTTACCAGATCGAGGGCCTGACCCGCGTTCCGTGCGAGGAGGCGAGCGTCGGCGACATCGTCTGCATCAGCGGCATCACCGGAATCACGATCGGCGATACGATCTGCGCGCCGGATGCGGTCGAGCCGCTGTCCTTCGTCAAGATCAGCGAGCCGACCGTCGAGATGACCTTCTGCGTCAACGACAGCCCGTTTGCCGGCAAGGAGGGCAAATTTGTCACCAGCCGCCAGCTCCGCGAACGTCTTTATAAGGAACTGATGAAGGACGTTTCCCTGCAGGTTTCCGATACCGACACCACGGATAAATTCAACGTCCGCGGCAGGGGCGAGATGCACCTCTCCATTCTGATCGAGACCATGCGCCGCGAGGGATACGAGTTTGCGGTCTCCACGCCGCGTGTACTTTACAAGACGATCGACGGCAAGCTCCATGAGCCGATCGAGCTTGTCTCCATCGACCTGCCGGAAGACTGCGTGGGTACCGTCATGTCCGCCATGGGCACGCGCAAGGGCGAGCTCGTCAAGATGGCTCCGTTCAACAGCCGCATGCGTCTGGAGTTCCTTGTCCCGGCGAGGGGGCTTTTCGGCTACCGCAACGAGTTTCTGACGGAGACCCGCGGCGAGGGTATCATGAGCTCCATATTTGACAGCTACCAGCCCTACAAGGGCGATATTCAGCGCCGCAGCAGCGGGAGCCTGATTTCCTACGAGACGGGCGTCTCCGTCACCTACGGCCTCTATAACGCGCAGGAGCGCGGCCAGCTCTTTATCGGGGCGGGTGTCCCGGTCTACGAGGGCATGGTCATCGGCGAGTCGCCCAAGACGGACGACATCGTCGTCAATATCTGCAAGACGAAACACCTGACAAATACCCGTGCCTCCGGCTCCGACGACGCCCTACGTCTTACAACGCCGAAGCGCATGAGCCTTGAAGGCTCCATCGAGTTCATCAAGGACGATGAGCTGCTTGAAATCACGCCGAAGAGCATCCGGATCCGCAAGAAGATCCTCAGCAACGATCTTCGCATGAAGGACAGGTTTAAGAAGCTCAAGGATGACACCAAGGGAGAATAAATGCCGGCTTACGTTTTCCGGCATGGGGAAACGTGCACCTGTAAAATTAAAAGGCCTTACAGAAAAAAAGCTGCGGGGCCTTTTTCCGTCAAAAAAACGATCCGTCGGATACCGATGGGAGGCCATGGAATGTACAGAAAAGAACACGATTCCCTCGGGGAAGTGCTTGTGGAGGACGAACGCTGCTGGGGCGCCCAGACCCAGCGGAGCCTCCGGAATTTTGTGATCGGCACGGAGACGATGCCGGCGGAGGTGATCCGTGCCTTCGCTTTGCTCAAGAAAGCCGCCGCGCAGGCGAACGCCGGGCTTTCCGTGCTGGATGAGGAAAAATGCGGCCTGATCTGCGCCGTCTGCGACGAGATTCTGGCGGGGAAGCTGGACGGCGAGTTTCCGCTGCGCGTCTGGCAGACCGGAAGCGGCACCCAGACGAACATGAATCTCAACGAGGTCATCGCGCACCGCGGGAATCAGCTTGCCGGGCGGGAGGCCCTGCACCCCAACGACGACGTGAACCGCTCCCAGAGCTCCAACGATACGTTTCCGACCGCGATGCGGATCGCGGCCGTGCAGGCGGTCGAGGAGGGGCTTCTGTCGGCCCTGGATTCGCTGGTATCCGCGTTTCTTCGTCTGGAAGGCGAATATCCCGGTGTGATCACCGTTGGCCGCACCCATCTGCAGGATGCGGTGCCGGTCCGTTTCTCCCAACAGGTCAGCGGCTGGCGCGCCATGCTGCAAAAGGACCGCGGCATGCTCTCCGCGGGGCTTGCCGACCTCTGTGAGCTTCCGCTCGGCGGAACCGCCGTCGGCACCGGCCTCAACGCGCCAAAGGGATTTGATACTCTTTCGGCAAAAAAGGTGGCCGAGATGACCGGGCTTCCGTTCGTCACGGCGGAAAACAAATTCCACGCGCTGACGAGCCTCGACGCCTTTGTTTGCGAGCACGGCGCGATGAAAGCCCTTGCCGCCGATCTGATGAAGATCGCAAACGACATCCGCTGGCTTTCCTCCGGGCCGCGCTGCGGGATCGGCGAACTGACGATCCCCGCGAACGAGCCGGGCAGCTCCATCATGCCGGGCAAGGTCAACCCCACCCAGTGCGAGGCGGTCACGATGGTCGCCGTGCAGGTCATGGGGAACGATACGGCCGTCGGGATTGCGGCCTCGCAGGGCAACTTCCAGCTCAACGTCTTCCTGCCGGTCACCATCTACAACTTCCTGCAGTCGGCGCGGCTGCTGGCCGACGCGATGCGCTCTTTTGAGAAGAACTGCGTCCGCGGGATTGTGCCGAATGAGGAAAAAATGGCGGAGAATCTGCGCCGGTCGCTGATGAACGTCACGGCGCTCAACCCGATGATCGGCTACGAGAATGCGGCGAAGGTCGCAAACTATGCCTTTGCAAGAGGCTGCACGCTTGCGGAAGCCGCGGAAGCCCTTGGTTTCCTCTCAAAAGAGGAGGCTATGGAGGCCCTCGATCCGAAGAAGATGGTGTAAAGCATTTGCCCGGCACAAGCGCGTGTTTTCCCCCGCGGCCGAACGGGTACGTTTGACGACACGGCACAATCAGAGTTGTAACAGAATTCCCGAAGGGTTCCATGAGAAAAACAGAAAAACACGAACTCCTTCTGGGATCGTCGGCCGTGTTGAGTGGTCCGGCGGAAAAACGGTTGCTATCGGCGCGGGTGCGGTTTCCTCAGATTATAAATAATGCCGCATGGTCATATCGGGACATGCCGGCCGACACCGGTCCGGCAGCATCCGGCCATATGGAGACGATTTGCTTTATAAAAGGATTCCCGGCGGCAGTCCGTCCGGGATTTTAACAGGAGGTAACTTCTTTGGATTATCAGAAAGAATCCCTGAAAGCGCATTACGAATGGCGCGGAAAGCTGACGGTCGACTCCAAGGTGGCCGTCGATTCGCCGGAAGCCCTTTCTCTGGCCTATACGCCGGGCGTCGCCGCACCCTGTCTTGAGATCCAGAAGGATCTCTCCAAGAGCTACGAGCTGACTGGCCGGTGGAACACCGTGGCGGTCGTCACCGACGGCACCGCGGTTCTCGGCCTCGGCGACATTGGCCCGGAGGCCGGGATGCCGGTCATGGAGGGCAAGTGCGTGCTCTTCAAGGAGTTCGGCGGCGTGGATGCCATCCCGCTCTGCATCCGCTCCAAGGAACCGGACGATATCGTAAGGACCGTTTCGCTGCTCGCGGGCAGCTTCGGCGGCGTCAACCTCGAGGATATATCCGCGCCTCGCTGCTTTGAGATCGAGCGCAGGCTTAAGGAAATCTGCGATATCCCGATTTTCCATGACGATCAGCACGGCACTGCGGTCATCACGCTCGCCGGGCTTCTCAACGCGCTGAAAATCGTTGAAAAACGGATGGATGAGATCCGCTTCGTCGTAAATGGCGCCGGCGCCGCCGGAACCGCGATCACGAAGCTTTTGCTCCGCGCGGGCGCAAAGGAAGGGATCGTCTGCGACCGGAGCGGCGCAATCTATGCCGGCCGCGGGGATTTGAATCCCGCGAAAGCCGAGCTTGCAGAAATCACAAATCCCGCCCATATTGTCGGTCCTCTCGCCGAGGCCGTCAGGGGGGCGGACGTTTTCATCGGAGTCTCCGCTCCGGGCGTGCTGACCGGGGAGATGGTGGAGACGATGGCAAAGAATCCGATCATCTTTGCCTGTGCGAACCCGGTTCCGGAGATCTTTCCGGATGAGGCCAAGGCGCATGGCGCGGCGGTCACGGCGACCGGGAGAAGCGATCTGCCGAATCAGATCAACAACGTGCTGGCGTTCCCGGGGATTTTCCGCGGGGCGCTCGATGTCCGCGCCTCCGAGATCAACGACGAGATGAAGCTTGCCGCCGCGGATGCGCTGGCGGGTCTGGTCGGGGAGGATCTCTCCGCTGATCACATCATTCCACAGCCGTTCGATCCGCGTGTCTGCAAAGCGGTCGCCGCGGCTGTCGCGGA
>CAYMNV010000014.1:0-41638 GCA_964391915.1 uncultured Oscillospiraceae bacterium | reverse complement strand
TTCCACAGCCGTTCGATCCGCGTGTCTGCAAAGCGGTCGCCGCGGCTGTCGCGGAAGCGGCGAGAAGATCCGGCGTCGCAAGGATTTGAGATTCCGGGCGGCAGATAACCGCCGTACGACACTGCCAAATTAAAACCACACGTTGAACCCATGTTTTGCAGATCCTAAAAGGACGTATTGCCGGCTTGCCTCTCAAGAGGCATGGTAATCCCGACATTTGCATCACACGCATTGCCGCTGCTAAAGCAGTCATGCTCCCAATCGCCTTTCGCTCCGAGCAAAAACGACGATTCTTGTCAAGCGCTCATTTTATGCGAAAAGCCATAGCATGTAATCCTCGCTGGCAGAGCCGGCGGTATTTTCCGCTAAAGCCACATAAAAGAACAGCCGCGGCTCGATACGGAGCTGCGGCTGTTTTTATCATTTCTTTGGTTTTCAGATGGCTTTTTCCATCCAGTGATGCGGATGCCCCTCGTCGTAGGCGACGGGCGTGTCGGAGGTTATGTATCCGCATTTTTCATAGAAACCGACGGCGCTCTCCTGCGCGAGCAGCTTGATCTTCTTTGCGCTCTCGGATTTTGCGATGACTTCGAGGGCGGTGAGCACCGCGGCGCCGAGATGGTGCTTCCGGTATTCCTTCAGCACGGCGATCCGGCCGACCTGCCAGGTACCGGCCTCGCCCTTCGGATCCGGGTAGATGCGCCCGGTACCGACACATTTGCCGTTGCAGTAGATCGTGGCGAATCGGGCGACGTTGTCAATGTCGTCGAATTCGTTTTGATAGCCCTGCTCCGCAACAAAGACGGCCATGCGCACTGCACAGGCGTCGTTTCGGTTGTCCTCGGTTTTCATTGTGATCTCCGCCATGGAAAGGCACCCCCTTTTCTCAATAGAGTAAGTATATCCTTTTCCGGCCGCGTTTGCAAGAGGCCCGTCCCGGTCGTTTCCCTCCAGGGGATTTTATATCGGCTTTTATTCCGGGAGGAAAAGCCGGTGCTCGTCCCGTTTTCGCAAAACGGGAGGCAGCCTTTGGGCGCGAAAGCCCGGCTCCGCTTTTCGCGGGAAGAAACCTTGACATTGCCGAAAAAACGGATATTCTTAGAATATATATTCCGGGGGATTTGGGGAGACAGAAGCAGCATGAAAAATTTTGAGAAATACACGAGAAATTTTATCGCGCCGGAGCATCCGGATATGAGCTGGATGGAGAAATTGTATCTCGACAAGGCCCCGGTCTGGTGCAGCGTCGATCTCCGCGACGGCAATCAGGCGCTCGTCGTGCCGATGAACGTCACGGAAAAGCTGATTTTCTTCGAGTCCCTGCTGAAGATCGGCTTCAAAGAGATCGAAGTCGGGTTTCCCGCCGCCTCGGAGACGGAATATGAATTTATCCGCCGCCTGATCGACGAAAACCGAATCCCGGACGATGTCTGGATTCAGGTGCTCACCCCCGCGAAGCAGGAGCTGATCCAAAGAACCTTCGCCTGCGTCCGCGGCGCGAAAAACGTCATTATGCACCTCTATAACGCCACCTCCGCCGCGCACCGGGAGCAGGTCTTTCATAAGACAAAAGAGGAAGTGCGGGAACTCGCCGAAAACGGCGCCCGCTGGATCAAAGAGGAAGCAGCATACTTTGACGGCAATCTCCGGTTTGAATATTCGCCGGAGGCCTTCACCGGTACGGAGCCGGAATTCGCGCTGGAGATCTGCTCCGCCGTGCTGAATATCTGGCAGCCGACGCCGGAGAAGAAGGCGATCATCAACTTGCCCGCGACGGTTTCGCTCTCGATGCCGCACGTCTACGGCGCCCAGATCGCCAATATGGACCGGAACCTGCCTTACCGGGAAAGCACCGTCCTCTCCCTTCATCCGCACAACGACCGCGGCTGCGGCGTCGCGGATGCGGAGATGGGGCTCCTTGCCGGCGGCGAGCGCGTGGAGGGGACGCTCTTCGGCAACGGCGAGCGGACCGGAAACGTCGATCTTATTACCCTCGCGCTCAACCTCTATTCGCAGGGCGTCGATCCGGGGCTCGATCTCTCCGACCTGCCGTCCCTCGTACGCATGAGCGAGGAGAACACCGGCATGCCGGTGCCGGACCGCCAGCCTTACAGCGGCGAGCTCGTGTTCACGGCTTTTTCCGGTACCCATCAGGACGCGATCGCCAAGGGCATGGAATGGTATAAAGAAGGAAAGAGCGTCCATTGGAATGTGCCGTATCTGCCGGTCGACCCGGAAGATCTCGGTCGGAAGCTTGAGGATAGTGTGATCCGCATCAACAGCCAGAGCGGCAAGGGCGGCATCGGCTACCTGCTCTCTCAAAATTACGGCTACCACCTCCCTCCGAAGATGATGCCCGACGTCGGGAAGACGGTCAAATCCGCCTCCGACCGGCGCGGCAAGGAACTGATGCCGGAGGAGGTTTTTGATATCTTCCGAAAAGAATATATCAACTTCTTCGATCCGCTGGATATCACCGAGGCGGATTTCACGAATCTTCCAGAGAAGCGGATCTCCGCCCGCATCGTCGCGATGAAGAACGGCGAGAGGCGGGAGCTCACCGCAGCCGGAAACGGCCATCTGAACGCCGTGGCAAACGCGCTCAAGGAGAATCTCGGCTATCGGTTCCATCTGACCAGCTATTCCGAGCACGCCCTTGAGGACGAAAAGGGCACAAGCTCTTTAGCGGCGGCCTATGTCGGTATCAGCGACGGCGGCCGCGAGACGATCTGGGGCGTCGGCATCCACGCGGACATCATGGCCGCCTCGGTCAACGCCTTGGTTTCCGCCATCAACCGCATGGAAAGGGGTACGAAATGACGAACGTCGAAAAAGCCGCAAAAGCGACTGCGCTGCTCAAAGAGGAATACCCGGATGCGGTCTGCTCGCTCGATTACATAAAGCCGCATGAGCTTTTGATCGCGACGCGCCTCGCCGCACAGTGCACGGACGCGCGCGTCAACCTGATCACGCCGGTGCTGTTCGGAAAATACCCGACCGTGGAGGCCCTTGCCGACGCGGAGGAATCCGATATCGGCGAGATCATCTATTCCTGCGGCTTTTATAAAACGAAATCGCACGATATAAAGGAAATGTGCCGAATTCTGCGCGACGAATACGGCGGGACCGTGCCGGATACCATTGAGGAACTCGTCAAACTGCCCGGTGTGGGCAGAAAGACCGCAAACCTCGTGGTCGGCGACGTCTACGGAAAGCCCGCCGTCGTCTGCGACACACACTGCATCCGCATCACGAATCTGCTCGGCCTGACCACGACGAAAGACCCCGCAAAATGCGAGACCGAACTGCGCGCCGTGCTCAGCCCTGCGGAATCCAACATGTTCTGCCACCGCCTCGTGCTCCACGGCCGGGCGGTCTGCGTAGCAAGAAGGCCGCAGTGCGAACGCTGCGTGCTCAAAGAGATCTGCACCTATTGCCAGGCACAGAAAAAGCCGGAAGGGGAGAACGAATGAAGCAGCTTGAAATCTTTGATACGACCCTCCGGGACGGCGCGCAGGGAGAGACCGTCAGTTTCTCCGTCGCGGACAAGCTCAATATCCTCAAGGCGCTCGCCGCGCTCGGCATCCCATACGTCGAGGCCGGCAACCCGGGCAGCAACCCGCGCGACGCGGAGTTTTTTAACAGCATCCGGGGCAGGGAATTCGGGACGAACGTCGTGGCCTTCGGCTCCACAAGAAGGCGGAATACCCGGCCCGAGGAGGATGGAAACTGCCTTGCCCTGCTCGGCGCGGAGACGGAATACGTCTCTCTCTTCGGCAAAAGCTGGCTTCTTCATGTGACGGACGTGCTCCACGCGACGCCGGAGGAGAATCTTGCCATGATCCGGGATACGATCTCGTTTTTTGTCAAAAGAGGAAAACACGTCTTCTATGACGCGGAGCACTTCTTCGACGGGTATCTCGATGACCCCGAATACGCCATGGAGACGCTCAAAGCCGCGGAGGAGGCCGGTGCGGAGCGCCTGATCCTCTGCGACACCAACGGCGGCACCTTCCCGGAAACGGTCTCGGAGATCCTCCGGAGCGTGTCTGAGACCACCGCCGTGCCGCTCGGCATCCACTGCCACAACGATACCGGCTGCGCGGTCGCGGCTTCGATTGCCGCGGTGGAGGCCGGCGCCGTGCAGGTGCAGGGTACGTTCCTCGGCATCGGCGAGCGCTGCGGAAACGCGAATCTCTCCACGCTGATCGGCGACCTCCAGCTCAAAAAAGGCTATGCCTGCATCCCGGAGGAGAAGATGCCGAATCTGACCGCCACCGCGCGGTATCTCGCCGACATCAGCAACATCCGGCTCAGCAACACAATGCCCTACGTCGGGCAATCCGCGTTTAGCCACAAGGCCGGCATGCACATCGACGGCGTGATGAAAAACAGCCGCAGCTTCGAGCACATCCCGCCCGAAAAGGTCGGCAATAACCGGAACATTCTCGTTTCCGACGTGGCGGGCCGGAGCGCCCTCGCGGAAAAACTTGCGAAAATCGACGGCGGCCTTGCGCGCGACAGCGAAAAGCTTGCCGATTTTGCACAGAATATCAAACAGCTGGAATACGAAGGCTTCCAGTTTGAGTCGGCGGGGGCCAGCATGGAAATCCGCGCGCTCAAATATTTCGGCGGGTACCGCCCGTTTTTCACGCTCTGCCACTTCAGGACGATCGGCGAGCAGCCCGCGCCCGACACCGACCGCTCCGCCGCGGCCGTTGTGAAAATCAAGGTCGGCGAAAGCTACGAGATCACGGCGGAGGAGGGCGACGGACCGGTCCACGCCCTCGACAAGGCCCTCAAAAAGGCGCTTTCGGTCTTTTACCCCGAGGTCGGGGGCATCAATCTCGTCGATTACAAAGTGCGCGTCATCGACAGCGGCAAAGGGGCCGCCGCCATGGTGCGGGTTCTGATCGAGAGCACGGACGGGGAGGCCGTCTGGACGACGGTCGGCGCCTCGACGGACATCATCGACGCCTCGTGGCAGGCGCTGGTCGACTCCATCGAATATAAACTGCTCAAGGAAAACGGCATTCTGCAGTGACGGCCTTGAAAAAATACCGCAAAACCGATATAATGGATCACGGAATTAGAAAATGGAGGATGAAAAAATGGCTTTTGAAGTGACAAAGGATATGCTGATCAGCGACGTGATCGCCAAAGATAAAGGCTCGGCGGAGGTCTTTTTCGCCATGGGTATGTTTTGTTTCGACTGCCCGGCCGCAAGAGGCGAAACCATCGAGGAGGCCAGCATGGTGCACGGCATCGACTGCGGCGAGTTGGTCAAAAACCTCAACGAATATTTCAGCAAAAAAGCGTAAAGAGAGACGCAGCCGCGGGGAGTTTCTTCACGGCTGCTTTCCTTCATAACGGAAAAAACGGAGCGGAAAAGACAATGGAAAAACTGGATGCGAGGCTCAGGGCGGCCGCCCGCTTTGTGAGAAGGGATACGGTCGCCGCCGATATCGGCACGGATCACGCCTACCTCATCTGCCACCTGATCGAAAAGAAGATCTGCACGAAGGGCTACGCCTGCGACATCAACGAGGGCCCGCTCGAAAACGCCCGCGCCGAGATCGAGGCCCGCGGTCTTTCGGACCGGATCGAGCTTCTGCTCTCCGACGGGCTGCAGAAGCTGCCGGACCACGGCATCGACGAGGTGATCGTCTGCGGCATGGGCGGGGAGACCATCGCGGAGATCATCGAAAAAACCGCATGGCTCCGGCGGGAGACGGTGCACCTGATCCTTCAGGCGATGACGCGGCCGGAATCCCTGCGCAAATGGCTCTGCGAGCACGGTTTCCGGATCGAGGAGGAGAAGGCGGCCGAAGCGGAGGGGCATGTCTACAGCGTCATGAGCGTCTACTATACGGGGGACGCATGGACGCCGGATCTGCTCTACTGCTACACCGGAGAGTTGCTGCAGGATCCCTCAAAGACCGCCGCGAAGTATCTCGCCCGGCAGGTTTCGATCCAGCGCGCCATCGCGAGGGGGCTCGAGCGTTCCCCGGCCGGCGCGCAGAAGGCAATCCTGCACGATTCACTCGCGGATATGATTGAGGAGCAGATAAAGGAAAACAGTGATGTGTAAAGTTATTGACTTTTACAGATATATAGACACAATCGCGCCCTTTTCCGCACAGGAGGCGTGGGATAATTCCGGCTTTCTGGTCGGCGACGAAGACGCGCGGGTGACGAAGGTGCTCGTCGCGCTGGACGCGACGGAGGACGTGCTGAACGAGGCCGCGGAAATGGACGCGGAGCTCGTGATTACGCATCACCCGATCATTTTTAACTCCCTCAAAGACCTTCATCCCGCCGACATGGCGTATCTCGCTGCGCGGAAGGGGATCGCAGTCATCTCTTCGCATACGGCGCTCGATATCGCCGACGGCGGCGTGAACGACTGCCTGGCCGCGGCGCTCGGCCTGCAAAACGTCCGCAGATGCGGCGAGGCGGGCCTGCTCCGCGTGGGCGAGCTGCCGGAGCAGATGAAGCTGCCGGAATTTATCCCTTATGTTGCCGAAAAGCTCGGCAGCGGCGGCATCAAATATACGCCGGCGGAGAAGCCGATCCGAACCGTCGCGGTCTGCGGCGGGAGCGGCGCGGAATTCTATCCGGACGCCATGGCCTCCGGCGTAGACGCCTATGTGACGGCGAATGTCAAGCACAGCTGGTGGCTTGAGATCCGCCGCGCGGGCCTCTGCGTGCTGGACGCCGGCCACCATTGCACCGAAAATACGGTGATCGCCCCGCTGGCGGAACGCCTCGCAAGGCAATTTCCTGAGACGGAAATTCTCATTTCGGAGCGCTGCAAGGATCCGGCGCTCTACTGGACAAAATAACGTTGGGAGGCGTGCGCTACGGCCTTAGACGGCATCACGCTGCATTTATTAAAAAAGGAAATCGAAGAAAAGGCGCTCGGCGCGCGGATCGACAAGATCCACCAGCCGTCGAAAGAAGAGCTGGTTCTCGCACTCCGCTGGAACGGCGGAAGCGGGAAACTGATGCTCTCGGCGGCCGCATCCGCGCCGCGGATACACTTCACGGAGAAAGGCTTCGACAACCCGAAGTCGGCGCCGATGTTCTGCATGCTCATGCGGAAACACCTGAGCGGCGCGAAGCTCATCGGCATCGAGCAGTTCGGCCTTGAGCGCATCCTGCACCTCTCTTTTTCCACCTATAACGACCTCGGCGACCCCGTGACCCTGAAGCTCGCGGTCGAGATTATGGGGCGGCATAGCAATATCATCCTGATCGGGGAGGACGGCTGCATCGTAGACTCCATCAAGCGCGTCACCGAGGAGATGTCGAGCGTGCGGCAGGTTCTGCCCGGTATGCGGTATGAGTTCCCGCCGGCGCAGGATAAGCTGAGCCCGCTGGATCTGGATTTTGCGGAGTTGGAGCGCCGCCTGACAAACGGGCCGGACCGCCCGCTCTCCAAAGTGCTGCTTGAGCACCTGGACGGCGTCTCGCCGATCGTCTGCCGGGAACTTTCCTTCCTGACCGCCGGCGATCTTGACCCCGTCTGCACCGAGCTTTCCGACACGCAAAAGGAACGTCTCCGCGCGGCGGTTTCCTCGATGGGGGATGCCGTCGGAGCCGGAACGGTCACTCCTTATATGGTCTACGATCCGGAAGGGCGCCCGATGGATTTCACCTTCCTCGACGTCCGGCAGTACGGGGACGGCGCGGAGACGAAGCTCTGCGCCTCCTTCAGCGAGCTGCTCGACCGCTATTATGCCGACCGCAGCGGCGCGGACCGCATGAAGCAGCGCTCCGGCGACCTGTTCCGCTTCATCACGAATCTGCGCGACCGGCTCGCCCGGAAGCTCGAGATCCAGCGGCAGGAGCTTGCCCAGTCCGCGGAACGGGAGAGTCTGCGCGTCTGCGGCGAGCTGCTTCAGGCCAATCTTTACGCGCTTCAAAAGGGAATGACCTCGGCCACGGTCGA
Source organism: uncultured Oscillospiraceae bacterium (assembly GCA_964391915.1). GTDB lineage: Bacteria > Bacillota > Clostridia > Oscillospirales > Ruminococcaceae > UMGS1668. The sequence continues at coordinate 33,684 of CAYMNV010000014.1, read as the reverse complement.
AAATTATTACGACGAGAACCGCCCGCTGGCCATCAAGCTCGACCCGCGGTTCACGCCTGTGCAGAACGCCCAGCGGTATTATACCGAATACCGTAAGGCCGACAACGCGGAGAAGATTCTGAAAGAGCTGATCGAAAAGGGCGAGAATGAGCTTGCCTATGTGGATTCCGTCTCCGATCTGCTCTCCCGCGCGCGGACGGAGGATGAGCTGCTCGCCATCCGGGAGGAACTGCTGGAGCAGGGATACCTCAAAAACCACGGAGCCCGGAATCAGAAGCCCCCGAAGCTGTCGCCGATGGAGTACGTCTCCTCCGACGGCTTCCGGATCCTCTGCGGGAGGAACAACCTCCAGAACGACCGCCTGACGCTCAAAGACAGCCGCAAGACGGATCTCTGGCTCCATACGCAGAAGATCCCCGGTTCCCACACGATCATCGCCGCGGAGGATAAAGAAATCCCGGACCGCACGATATTCGAGGCGGCCGTCGTCGCGGCTTATAATTCCAAAGCGCGGGATTCCTCGCAGGTGCCGGTGGATTACACGGAGGCCCGGAACGTGAAAAAACCGGGCGGTGCCGCGCCGGGCAAAGTGATTTACGACCACTACAAAACCGTCTACGTGAAGCCCTCGCAGTTCGAAGAGCTTTTTGGTAGCAAATAAAACGTCCCTGCGGCCCGCCGGATGAGAAGACGGGCCGCTTTTTTATGCCCGGAGATTTGCCGTGCCGGCGATACCGGCCGCAGATTTCCGGTGCACCGCAAAATCGGCCGAAAGCGGATCGGGAGAAACCGCACCGGGTCGCTGCCGGCTCAGCTGCAGGCCTTGCGGGCGGCTTTGATTTTTGCGGAATTCGATGGGATCTTCAATAAAAGACTTGTCTGAAGAGGGAAAACGGGCCCGGTCTCCTGCAGCCGGACCTTCTGGAATTCTTTGCGGAAAAGTGCGTGATTTCCACAAAAAAAGGCGGGATTCCGCAAGAATTGATTGACTTTTATAAATTGTATGATATAGTTAATTCGTTAATTTTGCATCTGTTGTATTCCCTTAAAGAAGCGGCCAAGGGGAGGTGACACTGTCGCCGACAGCCTGCGGGCAAATGTGCGATAGAAAACGAGTTTGCCGTCTCTATTGGGGAATCTGAAACACTGCGCCACAGGAGCCTTCTAAAACCGGGCGTCACAGCAACGTTTAGAAAAAAATCCTTTTGCGGGGTCGGTTCCGAAAAGCGCGGTGGGTCGACAGGTTTTTAACACCACGAGGCAAAATTCATTTCAACCTTGCTTCGTGACCATGTCGGGCAACCGGCATGAAAAATGGGTGAGGCGAAAGCCGGATCCTGTTTTTACCTTGCGTGACTTGAAATCCGCAAAAGGGGGATGCAGAATGGATCATACTGCCATTATCAGCCTGAAAAATATCGTGGTTGAGTTTGACGGGGAAAAAGTTCTCCGCGACATCAGCCTCGACATCCACAATCATGAATTCGTCACGCTTTTGGGACCGTCGGGATGCGGCAAAACAACGACTCTGCGCATCATCGGCGGCTTTGTTGCACCCAAAAGCGGGGACGTTTTTTTTGATGGGGAAAAAATCAACGCCCTCCCGCCGTATAAACGGGAGGTCAACACCATTTTCCAGAAATACGCCCTGTTCCCGCATTTGGATGTGTTTGAGAACATCGCCTTCGGTCTTCGTCTCAAGAAGATGCCGAATGAGGTGATCCGCCAGCGCGTCTCCGAGATGCTCGAGCTTGTCAACCTGCAGGGGTATGAGCACAGAGCCGTGGATTTGCTTTCCGGCGGCCAGCAGCAGCGCGTCGCCATTGCCCGCGCCCTGATCAACCAGCCGAAAGTGCTGCTGCTCGACGAGCCGCTGGGCGCGCTCGACCTCAAGCTCCGCAAGGAGATGCAGGTGGAGCTCAAGAAGATCCAGAAGAACACCCAGGTCACCTTTATTTATGTGACGCACGACCAGGAGGAGGCCCTGACCATGAGCGACACCGTTGTCGTCATGCGCGCCGGGCAAATCCTGCAGGTGGGCACGCCTGTCGATATCTACAACGAGCCGAAAAACGCGTTCGTTGCGGATTTCATCGGCGAATCCAACATCATCGACGGCATCATGAAGAAGGATTACCTTGTGGAGTTTGCGGGCCGGGATTTTGAGTGCGTGGATTTCGGTTTCGGCGACCACGAGCAAGTGGACGTCGTGATCCGGCCGGAGGACATCAAGGTGTCGAGGCCGGAGAAGGGCCAGATTTCCGGAGTGGTGGAGAGCGTGATTTTCAAGGGCGTGCATTATGAGATACGGGTCTTTGCATGCGGGTACCACTGGAAAATCCATTCCACGCTGTATGAGGAACCGGGCAGGGAGGTCGGTCTTTCCGTCATCCCCGACGATATCCACATTATGCACCGCATGGAGGGGACCGGAAATGGTAAAGTCTAAATATCCTGCTTTCCCTTACCTTCTTTTTATGGTGATTTTCATCGTCGTCCCGCTGGGCATGGTCGCGTACTTCGCCTTTACCAACCTTGACGGGAAATTCTCGATCGCCAACATCGTGGAGGTCGCGAACTACTCCTCCGTGATCATCCGCAGCCTCTGGATGGCGCTGGTCGCCACCGTAATTTCGCTGCTGCTCGGATATCCGTTCGCGTATTTCATGGCCAGAAGAACGGTCCACGTCCGCCGCACGATGCTGATGCTGATCACGCTGCCGATGTGGATGAACTTTTTACTCCGCACCTACGCGTGGATGACGATTCTCGAAAATAACGGCCTGATCAACCGCCTGCTGAAGCTGCTTGGCCTCGGAACCCTGCAGCTCATCAACACGCAGGGCGCGGTCGTGCTCGGCATGGTCTATGATTACCTGCCGTTCATGATCATCCCGCTCTATACGGTGCTCATCAAGATGGATGTCTCCGTCATCCAAGCCGCGCAGGATCTCGGCGGCAATCCGATGGAAGTGTTTACGCGCGTGATCCTTCCGCTGAGCGTTCCGGGCATCACCACCGGCGTGACGATGGTCTTTGTGCCGGCGGTCAGCACGTTTATCATCTCCCGCATGCTCGGCGGCGGCTCCGACCTCATGATCGGCGACCTGATCGAGATGCAGTTCCTCGGCAACACCTACAATCCGAATCTGGGCGGCGCCATCGCCTTCGTGCTCATGGTCATCATCCTGTTTTGCATGAGCGTGATGAACCAGTTCGACTCCGACAAGGAGGAAGCGGAGGAGGAGGTTGTCGTCATATGAAATTTCTTTCTCGATTCTATGTGGGCATCATATACTTCTTCCTCTATATCCCGATCGCGGTGCTGATCTTCTTCTCGTTCAACGAGTCCAAAAGCCGCACGCTTTTCACTGGTTTCACGACGAAATGGTATGAGAAGCTCTTTACAAACGACATCATCATCAGCTCCGTGATCAATACGCTGGCGGTCGCCCTGATCGCCGGCATCATTGCCACCGTTCTGGGCACGATGGCCGCCATCGGCATCTCCGCGTTCAACCGCAAAATGAGGGAGCTTGTGATAAACGTCTCCTATCTGCCGATCATCAACCCGGATATCATCACCGGCGTCTCGCTGATGCTGCTGTTCCTGTTCCTGCGCATTGAGCTCGGGTACACGACGCTGATCCTTGCGCACATCGCCTTCAACGTGCCGATCGTGATCTTCAACGTCCTTCCGAAGATCGGCCAGATGGATAAGAACGTCTACAACGCGGCGCTGGATCTCGGCTGCAACCGCCGGCAGGCATTTTTCAAGGTGATGCTGCCGGAGATCATGCCCGGGGTCATGGCGGGGCTTCTGCTTTCGATTACCTATTCCTTCGACGATTTCGTCGTCAGCTATTTCACGAGCGGCCCCACCTCGCAGGTGCTCTCCGTCGTCATCTACTCGATGACCAGGCTCAAGGTGAGCCCGGAGATCAACGCCCTGTCGACGATCATGTTCACCGTCGTGCTGGTCGTCCTGCTCGCCGTGAATGTGTTTGAAATCAAAAAGGAAAAAAGACTGCTGCAAAAAAGAACAGGCGGGGGGTCATGGCTGTGAAAAAAGTGTTTGCCGTGCTGCTGGCCCTGCTGATGCTGGCGCTCTCCTCCTTTACGACCGCTTCGGCGGAGGAGGAACCCTACACGATCCATGTGGAGGACGAGTCCTATTATCAGAAATTTCAGGGTCAGGGCCTTGAAATCAACGTCTACAACTGGGGAGAATATATGGCAAACGATTCTTTCAATTTTGTAGACGTCAACCAGGAATTCGAGAAGCTGACCGGAATCAAGGTCAACTATACGCTGTTCGCCTCCAACGAGGAGTTATACGCGAAAATGTCCTCCGGCGGCACTACCTACGACGTGATCATTCCTTCCGATTACATGATCGGGCGGATGATTAAGGACGGCATGCTTCAGAAACTGGATTTCGACAACATCCCCAACTACAAATATATTGATCAGGAATATAGAAATAAGAATTACGACCCGGAAAACGAATACTCCGTACCGTATTTCTGGGGCGTCGTCGGCATTATCTATAACAAAACGATGATCGATGCCTCGGAGATCACCGGCTGGGATATCTTCTGGGATGAAAAATATGCCGACAACATGCTGATGTTCGCCAACTCCCGGGATGCCTTCGCGATCTCCCTGCTCGATCTCGGCTATTCGTTCAACACAACGGACGAGGGAGAACTCCGTGAGGCGGCCGCGCACCTTTCCGAACAAAAACCCCTGGTTCAGGCCTATGTCATGGACGAAATTTATGATAAAATGGAAGGCGGGGAGGCCGCCTTCGCGCCGTATTACAACGGCGACGCCGTGCTGATGATGAGCGAGTGCGAGGATCTGGCTTTCTACATCCCGGAGAATACGAGCATCTTCGTGGACGCCTTCTGCATTCCTGAGGAGGCCAAAAACAAGGAAGCGGCCGAGATGTATATCAATTTCATGTGCGAACCGGAGGTAGGTGCTGCCAACAGCATCTTCGTCGGCTACTCCACGCCGATGACCGCCGCCTGGGAACTGCTCGACGAAGATACCCACAACAATGAGGCGGCCTATCCGGATCCGGAACTGTTGGAGAAACTGGATTCCTTCGCGACGCTTCCGAGAGAGACAAACGGACTCGTCGACCAGCTCTGGACGGAGATCATCGCCTCGGATGTCGGCTCGGGCGGCTGGCTGCTGATCCTGCTGCTCGTGCTGCTGATCGGGAGTTCCGTCGTGATCAACGCGGTTCGTAAATCACACAAACATAAACGAATGATGGATTGAGGAAAGATGTCCAAGAAAAAGATCAAACTGACCAAAAAGAAAATATTGACCGTGGCGGGGCTGCTCCTGCTGGCGGTACTGACGGTGCTGGCCTATGTGTTTCGCGGCTTTATTGAGGTCTGGCTGGAGACGGGAAAGGTCAACAGCGAGAGCTCCGCGATCCAGAGCCTGTACGAGGGCGAAAGCGGGGCGTCGGAGGCGGAACCCGGCGCGGAGATCCCCGTCAACGGCCGGTTTTATGCGCTGCTTGAGCAAAACAAAGATACGGTCGGCTGGCTGGAGGTCGAGGGTATCGACATCAGCCTGCCGGTGGTTCAGTTGGACAACTCCTACTATCTGAAGCACAACTTTTACGGCGAAGAAAGCAGCCACGGCACGCTCTTCCTCTCCAGGTACAACATTGCGGACCCGAACAACGCGGATTACCCCGACGACTGCCTGATTATCTTCGGCCACAACATGCTGGACGGGACGATGTTCTCCGATCTGACGAAATATCGGAAAGCGGATTTCGTTTCCGCGAATCCGTTTGTCTCCTTTGATACGCTTTGGGAGGATTCCGATTATGTGGTCGCCGCGGTCTTTGTCGCGAATACGTTGGAGGAGCAAGGCGAGCCGTTCCTCTACAACACGATGCGCCGCTTCGACACGGAGGCGGAGAAGCAGGATTTTATCGACGCCGTCATGGAGCGCTCGCTGATGACCACCAATGTGGACGTCGGAACGGGGGACACGTTCCTGATGCTCTCCACCTGCGACTATGAATTCACCGGGGAACGCCTCGTCGTTGTGGCAAGAAAGCTCCGTGCCGACGAGACAAGGGAGAGCTTTGCCTCGTATGTCGTTTCGGAGAATCCCGATCCGCTGATGCCGGATATTTGGAACGAGCTGTATAAGAAATAATCTTTCTGAACGAAAAAGCCGCCGGAGTGGAATCTCCGGCGGCTTTTTTATTTTGTTTCGATTTTCAGGATTCCTGCGGCGTATCCGCCAGCAGGCTCTTTTCTCCGGCTTCCGGAAAACGGATCCGGATGCGCGTGCCTTTTCCGACTTCGCTCTCCAGCTCGATCTTCGCGTTGTGGTACTGCGCGGCGTGTTTGACGATGGAAAGGCCGAGCCCGGTGCCTCCCGTCTCCTTGGAGCGGCCCTGATCCACGCGGTAGAAGCGCTCGAACACGCGGTTCTGCACCTCCGGCGGAATGCCGATGCCGGTATCGGATACGGTCAGTACGGTTCCATCCTTCTCCTTCGAGATGCCGATGTCCACGCGGCCGCCGGGGATGTTATATTTGATCGCGTTGTCGCAGAGATTGTAGATGATCTCATACAGCAGCCTGCGGACGCCGTTTACGTCGGCGGGGTCGCCGTGAATTTCCACCGCGACGCCTTTGGATTCGGCTTCGCCCGCAAGCGCTGTGGCGGCCTCCTCCGCAAGCGGCCGGATCTCCACGTCCTCCCGCGGCATTTCCTCGTTTTCGTCAAGCTGAGAGAGGCGGATGATGTCGTTGACCAGGTCCACAAGGCGGGCGGCCTCGGAGCGGATATGCCCGACGAAGCGGGGAATGTCCTCCTGCTCCACGAGGCCCGCTTCCAGTAGTTCCGCGGAGCCCATGATGGAGTGCAGCGGCGTCTTAAGTTCATGGGATACGTTTGCGGAAAATTCCCGGCGCTGCTTTTCCGCCCGGGCCTTTTCCGTGATATCAAATGCGAGGATGCAGACGCCGACGATCCGGTCGTCCGACATCACGGGGCTGGAATTCACCTGGAATGTGCCGCCGCTGAGCTCCATGACCGTTTCCCCGTGCCTGCCGTTTTGTGCGTCGGAGAGGAGCCGCTGCACGGCAAGGCTTCTGTCCACCGTCAGCAGGTCGCGGCCCACGCAGTCGGAATCTGTCCGGAAAAGCCGCGTTGCCGACCGGTTGATGCTGAGGATGATTCCTTTTTCGTTCATCAGGATCAGGCCCTCGCCCATACTGTCGGTGACGGCGGCGAATTCATCCTGTTTCCGCTTGAGCTCCGCAAACTGGCTCCCGATCTGCCGGTGCTGGCGCTCGAGGCGCGTCAGAAGCGGGGAGAGCTCCTCATAGGCGTCGTTCTCCAGCGGGCTGTCGAGATTCAGCGTATTGAGCGGCTCGACGATCTGTTTGGAGAGCCGGTTCGCGAGCACGGCGGAAAGAATAAGGGCGACGCCGAGCACGATACAGATCGGCCTGAGCATGCCGAGCGTCAGCGCAAAGACCGTATATTGCCGGACCGATACGCGCAGAACCGTGCCGTCCGGCAGCCGCTCGGCATAGTAGCTCGTCTTTTCCGCAAGCGTTTCGGAGGAGCGTTCGCTCTCGCCGGTGCCGGATTCCAGCGCCTCCATGATTTCCTTGCGCCCGGCATGGTTTTCCATCGAAGCCGCGTCCGCCTCGGTGTCGTAAAGCACCGTGCCGTCCGCCGCCACCCAGGTGAGCCGGTAGCCTTCGGCATTCAGCCCGTCAAAATAGGAAAAGCCCTCATTTTCCACGCCGTGTGCCGCAAGCGCGGTCTGCACTTTCAGCTCTTCCTTCTGCATGTTGGTGAAGTATTCATACATCACGCCCATGATGATCAGAAGCGAAGCGAGAAGCACAACGGAAGCGACGAGAAAAATCGAGCGGAAGATTCGTTTTGTCATGTGCGGTTTCCCTCCAATCGGTAGCCGACGCCGCGCACGGTCTCGATCAGATCCCCGCAGGCGCCGAGTTTCCGGCGCAGCGTGCGGATATGGACATCTACCGTGCGCGTCTCTCCGTCATAATCCATGCCCCAGACGTCGCAGAGGAGCTGATCGCGCGTAAACACCATGCCCGGGTGCGACAGAAAGAGCCGGAGCAGTTCGAATTCCTTCAGCGTCAGGAGAACGCGTTCTCCATCCGCGGTGACAATATGTTCTTCAAGATTCATGGCAAGCCCGTCCGCCCGGAGCAGGGCGGTATCCTGTGCAGGCGCGGTCCGCCTGAGCACCGCCTTGACCCGTGCAGCCATCTCCATCATGCCGAAGGGCTTCACCAGATAGTCGTCGGCGCCGAGGTCGAGGCTCATGACCTTGTTTGATTCCGCGCCCTTCGCGGTGGCCATGATGACGGGCAAAGCGCTTGTAGAGGGGTTGGCCTTTAGCTTTCTGAGGATCATGGTTCCGTCCTCCCCGGGAAGCATGACGTCGAGGAGGACAAGCTCCGGCATTTTTGTTTTGAGCGCCTCAAAAAAGGAGGCGCCGTCCGCAAAGCCCTCGGCCTGAAAGCCGACGGACTGCAGCGTATAGACTTCGATATCCCGGATGCTGGCGTCGTCTTCGACACAGAAGATCATAGCTCGCTCTCTCCTTTATGAACGCCGGTGACCGAAAACACCACCCATTCCGCAATGTTGACGGCATGGTCGCCGATGCGTTCAAAATATTTGGCAATCATCAGAAGGTCGATGGCATCCCCGCTGCTCTGAGGCCGCGCCGCGATCATGCCGATCAGGGAGGTCTTGACTTTCTCAAAAAGGTCGTCCACCACGTTGTCGTAGTCGATAACCGAGGCGGCAAGATCGGTGTCGTGCCGGACAAAGGCATCCACGCTCTCGGTCACCATTTTTATGGTCGCCCGGGCCATATCCCCGATGAGCCCGCACCCCACGTCCGTGTTCCCGGAAAGATGGCAGACGATCTCCGCCATATCCGAGGCCATATCCCCGATGCGTTCCATATCCGTGACCATCTTGAGCGCCGCCGAGATCTGGCGGAAATCTCTGGCCACGGGCTGCTGCTGAAGGATCAGGCGCAGGCAGAGGGATTCGATATTCCGCCCTTTCTGGTTGATCGTTTCCGCCAGAGGCGCGACTTTTTCCGCATCGCCGAAATCACCCTCCAGCAGGTCCTTTGCCGCGACGGCAAGGGCCTCCTCGCAGAGCGCTCCCAGCTCGATCAATTCTCTGTTTAAAAGGGAAAGCTGCTCGTCAAAACGAGAGTTCATCATCCGAACCTCCCGGTAATATAATCCTCGGTGCGCTTATCTTTCGGATGGGCGAAAAGCTTCTCGGTGTCGCCGTATTCGACCAGCTCGCCGAGCAGGAAAAACGCCGTGTTGTCGGAAATTCGCGCCGCTTGCTGCATGTTGTGCGTGACGATAACAATAGTATATCTGTTTTTTAATTCCAGAGCAAGTTCTTCGATTTTTGCCGTGGAGATCGGGTCGAGCGCGCTCGTCGGTTCATCCATCAGGAGCACCTCCGGCTCCACGGCGAGCGCCCGCGCGATGCAGAGCCGCTGCTGCTGCCCGCCGGAGAGCCCAAGCGCCGATTTTTTGAGCCTGTCGCTGACCTCATCCCAGATCGCCGCGTCGCGGAGGGACTGTTCCACGATGTCGTCGAGTTTTGCCTTGCTCCGGATCCCGTGCGTGCGAGGGCCGTAGGCCACGTTGTCGTAGACGCTCATGGGGAAGGGGTTCGGCTTTTGGAACACCATGCCGATCTCCCGCCGCAGGCTCGTCACGTCGATGCCGGGCCCGAAGATGTCCTCTCCTTTGTAAAGCACCGAGCCGGTGGTCTTTACGCCGGGGATCAGGTCGTTCATGCGGTTGAGCGTTTTTATAAAGGTGGATTTTCCGCAGCCGGAGGGGCCGATGTAGGCGGTGATGCTCTTTTCCGGGATGCCCATCGTGATGTTTTTGAGCGCCTGCGTGGCTCCGTACCACAGGCAGAGGTCGTTCACTTCAAGAATATTCATATTTCTTTCCTCCGGTTCAGACGTTTCCCAACGAGGGAAGCCAGGAAGTTGATCAGGAGCGTCAGGATCATCAGCAGCGCCGCGATGGCAAACGCCACATCGAATTCGCCCTGCTCCTTTGCGTAGACATAGAGCGCAACGGTGAGCGTGGCGCCCGCGCTGCTTAAACCTTCAAAGAAATCGCAGAGTTCGTGGGCGAAGCCGGCCGTAAAAAGCAGCGCCGCCGATTCGCCGAGCATCCGGCCGATGGAGAGGATGCACCCGGTGAGGATGCCGTCCACGCAGCCGGGCAGCACAACGGTGCGGATAACACGCCATTTTCCCGCGCCGAGAGCGAAGGCCCCCTCCCGGTAACTTTGCGGCACCGTCTTAAGGCTCTCCTGCGTCGTCCGCATGACGGTGGGCAGGTTCATGATGACGAGCGTCAGCGCGCCGGCAAGGAGCGAGGTCTTCAGATTCAGGAACCGGCAGAAAAACAGCATGCCGACAAGCCCATAGATGATCGACGGGATGCCGGAGAGCGTCTCCGCCGCATATTCGATCACGGCGACCATCTTTTTGTTTTGCGCATATTCGTTCAGATAGACCGCCGCACCGACCCCCAGCGGCAGAACAAAAAACAGGGCGGCGGCGATAAGGTAAATCGTATTAAGAATATCCGGCAGGATGCCGATACGGTCCGAGAGATAGCTCGGTTTGGTGAAGAGCAGCTCCCAGGTGAGGTTCGGCAGCCCGCGCACAAGGACGTATCCGATCAGAAACAGCGTGAGCACGCCGGTAAATCCCACCGCGGCCGTCATGAGCACGCGCATCAGCAGCGCATAGGTTCGGCGTCCTGACGATAAAGCACGCTTCATTTTCCGGCGCCTCTTTTCAGAAGAAAGTTCAGCCCGGCGTTGATCATCATGATAAAGAAAAACAGCACCAGCGCGATGGAGAAGAGCGCCTCCCTCTGAAGCCCGGAGGAATAGGACATCTCGCTTGCCACGGCGGTGGTCAGGAACCGCACGCTCTGGAAGAGGGAGGGCATGTTCGCCACATTTCCGGCCACCATCATCACGGCCATGGCCTCTCCCATGGCGCGCCCGACCCCGAGCACCACGGCGGCGGCAATCCCGCTTTTCGCGGCGGGGACGGATACCCGGAAATAGGTTTCGATCGGCGTGGCTCCGAGCGCGAGGGAAGCGTCTTCATATTCCTTCGGCACCGCGTCGAGCGCCGTGATGGAGACTTTGATGATGGAGGGCAGGATCATGACCGCCAGCACCAGAATCGCGGCCAGCAGGCTCGCGCCGTCCGGAACATGAAAGAGATTCCGGATCGCGGGCACCAGCACCAGCATGCCCACAAGGCCGTAGACCACGGAGGGGATGCCCGCAAGCAGCCCGGCCGCGGATTCCAGCACGGCCCGTACCTTTGCCGGGGCGATTTTGCTGAGGTAGACTGCCGTGAAGAAGCCGACGGGAACTCCAAGCAGAATCGCGCCCGCCGTGCCGTAGACGGAGGTGAGGATGATCGGCAGGATGCCGAAAGAAGGTTCGGCTGCGGTAGAGGCCCACCGTGTGCCGAATAGAAAAGGAATCAGCCCGATCTCCCGGATCGCCGGGATGCCCGCGATCACGAGATAAACCGTGATCAGCAGAACACAGCCCACCGCCACAAAGCCGAGCAGAAAAAAGATGCCGTGAATGACGGCTTCGGCCGGTTTGTCAGTTTTGGCTCTCTTTAACATATTCTTTGTCCTTTATATGGATTTGCGGCGGCTGCATGGAAGGCAGGCAGCCGCCGTAGGATTCCGGATTCAGTTTGCGGATACCGCGCCCGCCTTTGCAATGATCTCAGCCGCGGCGTCGGAGGTGATGTAGTCGAAGAACGCTTGCGCCGGTTCGGAGAGGGCCGTGCCTGTTTTGGTCACGAGCAGGAAGGGGCGCTGGATTTTGTAGCTTCCGTCCTTGACCGTATCCTCGGTCGGGAGGACATCATCCACGGAAAGCGCCCTGACGCTGTCTTTGACGGAGGCGAGGGAGGCGTATCCGACCGCGTCCGGATTCTGCGAGACCGTCGTGATGACGTCGCCGGTGGAGGTCAGCTCCTGCCGGTATTTGCAGATATCCTCGGTGCCGGTGATGGATTCGAAGCCGTCCCGGGTTCCGCTGCCGGCCTCGCGCCCGATCAGCACGATCTCGGCGTCGTTCCCGCCGACTTCACTCCAGTTTGTGATTTCACCCGTGTAGATTTTCGTAATCTGCTCCAATGTGAGGCCGGTAACGGGGTTCTCCGGGTGGACGATCACGGCGATGCCGTCGTAGGCGAGCACGGTCTCCGCGAGGCCCTGAGCTTTTTCGTCGTCTTTCAGCCCGCGGCTCGAAAGGCCGATGTCGCAGCGGCCTTCCAGAACGGCGGTGATGCCGCTGCCGGAGCCGGTCGGGTTATACGTGAATTTTACGCCGGGATTTTCAGTCGTGAAAGCCTCTCCGAGCGCGCCGATGACCTTTTCCATCGAGGTCGAGCCGTCCGTCGAAACGGAGCCTGAAAGGCCGCCGTCCGAAGGGCTTGTGCTCATGCATCCGGCAAGCAGAGCAAAAGCGAGGATCGCCGGGAGTGCCGCGGCAAGTAATTTTTTCATGATGGATCTCCCTTCCTTTTTTTGAGTATTTCCTGTTTTGCAAGTTTTATGGTAAAACCGGGACGTAAAATCAAAAAGAGAAGAGATGTTAAATCCAGGTAAAATCCGGCATTTTGGGCGCATCGGCCGCGCAGCGAATTCCGTGCCGCGAAAAAATTTTCCGAAAACACGGCCATGCACCGGACGGCGCATTATGGAGAGGGACGAGGTTTCTCCGAAAAGAAAAACCTCCGATAAAAACAGCATCCTGCCGAAGACAGGAACCGGATAAGCGTGAGGAAAATGACCGGGTGGGGAGTATAAAACCTGCCGTTTCGGGTTCCGGTTATGGAACGTGCACGTGGGCCGCGGCAAAAAATAATAAAAAAGCCGTGGGAGAACTCTCTCCGGCGGTCTTTCTGGTACAGGCAATTCCGGATTTTCCCGGTCATATATTTCTATATCTTATTTTGTGGGGTGTTTCGGTGGAACTTCTTCTGCTGCTTTCTGCGCTCTCCGGGATTCTTCTGGTTGCGCTGCACGTCACCTCGGGCAGTTCCTTTCCGCAGCCGCTGAGCGCGGAGGAGGAGCGGCGCTGCTTTGCCGCCATGGCGGACGGCGACGAAAAGGCAAAGGGAATGCTGATCGAACACAACCTTCGCCTTGTGGCTCATATTGTCAAAAAATATTACGGCACCTCCGCCGAGCAAGACGACCTGATTTCCATCGGCACCATAGGCCTGATCAAGGCGGTGACTACGTTTGACCACGAAAAAGGCACCCGGTTCGCGACCTACGCGGCGCGGTGCATCGAAAACGAGATCCTGATGTATTTCCGCAGCAAGAAGAAGACGGCGCAGGATATCTCAATCTGTGAGCCGATCGACTGCGACAAGGATGGGAATACCCTGACCCTGATGGATATTGTTGCCGACGAGCGCTCCATTTCGGAGTGCATCGAGGAAAAGCTGGGCTGCGAGAAACTCTATCAATGTATCAATACCTATCTGACAAAGCGCGAGCGGGAGATTCTGATTTTCCGCTACGGGCTGTGCGGCAGCCGCGCGATGACGCAGCGGGAAGTGGCGCAGCGGCTGGGAATTTCGCGCTCCTATGTCTCGCGGATTGAAAAAAAGGCGCTGGATATCCTCCGGCAGCAGCTTCCAAACGACTGAACGGAGGTGGGTTTATGGGAAAGAAGGCGGACGCCGCGGCAGAAAAACTGCGGACGGCGGAGCGGATGCTGGACGTGCCGGTCGGGATTTTCGGGCCGTTTGTGCTGGATATGACCTCCAATCTGGAGGCGGTGCTCACCGGGCGGGCGGAGATTCTGGAGCTCGGGCAGGAGCGGATCGTCCTTCTCTGCGGAAAGATGAAGGTCGGGTTTCACGGCAGGGAGCTGGATATCTCCTGCTATACGGACGAGGGGCTCAAGGTGTCCGGCAAAATTTCTTCCGTGGAATTCGACTGAGGGAGGCGGCGGAATGATTCTTCAGAGACTGGCCGACTCAGTTTTCGGCTACGTGAAATTTGAGGCCGAGGGCATCGACTGTGCGCGCCTCGTAAGCAAGGCGGCGGGCAGGGGGATCGTGCTCACCGATCCCCAGGTCGCCGGCCTTCGCATGACGGGAAACGTCCGCTGCCGGCATTACAGGGAGCTGGGCAGGGAGGCCGTCCGGCTCGGCATCCGCCTGCGGATCCAAAAGAAAGTCGGCCTCCTTTTTGTGCTCCGGAAAAACCGGGCAAGGGCCGGGATCGCCGCCGGCATGATCCTCGCCTTCCTGATGGTCGCGTTTCTCGGCACCTTCGTCTGGGAGATAGACGTGAAAGGGCTGCGGACTCTCCCGGAAAGCACCGTCCTTGCCGCGGCGAAGGCGTCGGGCCTCGCGGTCGGCAGGCCGTCCACAATCTATAACGCGAGACGGATCGAAGCGGATATGCTCGCGCTGCTCGACGACGTCGCGTGGGTTTCGGTCAACATTCAGGGCTGCCGCGCGGTGATCGTCGTCTCCGAGCGCATCCCCGAGCCTACTATGTATCACGACGACGACGAGCCGGTCAACATCATAGCCAAGCGGGGCGGCGTCATCCGCAAAACGGTGGTCTCCGACGGAAAATTTATAAAAGAGATTGGGAAAAGCGTCGCGGAAGGCGATCTGCTGGTCAGCGGCGTGATTGAGGACGAGTACATGCGGCTGACGCTCAAGCACGCCCGCGCAAAAATCTTTGCGGAGACAGATTACGAGATCACCGTGGCGTTTCCGCTGGAGCAGATTCTTTTTCTCAGGGGAGAAAAGACGGATTCCGCCTATCTGCTCACATTTCTTGGCCGGGAGATCCCTCTTCCGTTTGGCCCCGTAAAAAATGAGCCATATTATCTGAAAACGGAAACGAAGGATCTCTTCTTTTTTCATATCAAACTGCCGATTTCCCTGACGGAATATGCTTTCTTTAATGTAAAGCAAAAATACATTACATACGAGGAACTGCAAGCGAAGGACGGCGCTCTGGAGCTTTTGGAGGAAAAAGAGCGGCAGGAACTCGGGGAGGCGGAGATCCTCTCCCGGGAGCTCTTCGGCAGCCTGACGGAGGAAGCGTATGTGCTGCGGGCCGAATACACCTGCATCATGGATATTGCGGAGGAGGAGCCGATTCTTTCCGATATACCGTGGGAAAACACGGATTCGATGAGCTGAGGAGCCGGGGCGCCGGGATGCCGGGACGTCGGGGATCGCTCCCACAGGCCGGCTCCGGGAATTTCGGGGTGGAATCCTTGTAATGGATGGAGCGGTATGATATAATTATAGGCGAAAAAAGGAGGCGGTATTTATGACACAGGAAACCATACAACTGCTGGTGTGGCTTGGAATCGCCGTGGTTCTCGGCATTCTGGAGGCCGCAACGGTCGCGCTGATCTGCATTTGGTTTGCAATCGGCGCTCTGGCTGCCATGATACCGGCATACTTCGGCGCGCCGCTCTGGGTGCAGATTCTGGTCTTTTTGGTCGTATCCGCGGTTTGCCTCGCGTTCACGAAAACCTTTTTCAAGGATGTCGTAAAAACGAAAAAGCAGCCCACGAATACCGACAGGCTGATCGGCACCGACGGTGTGGTTTCGTCCAAAATCGACAATCTGCAGGGGACCGGAAAGGTGTATATCTCCGGGCTGACCTGGAGCGCGAGGACCATTGACGGTTCCGGAGCCGAGGAAGGCGATATTGTGACGGTGGAAAAGATTGAGGGCGCGACGCTGTATGTGACGAAGCGCGGGAAAGAGTAAAGGAGGATCTACTATGGGTGAGTATGCGGGGCTTTTTATCGGGCTGGTTATCTTATTTCTGTTTCTTCTGACAATTGCCGTCAACATCAAGATCGTTCCACAGGCGACAGTCTATGTAATTGAGCGCCTTGGCGCATATTATGGGACCTGGGAGACCGGGCTGCACTTTAAGATTCCGTTTTTTGACCGCATTTCGAAGCGCGTCTCGATCAAGGAGCAGGTGGTCGATTTTAAACCCCAGCCGGTGATCACGAAGGATAACGTCACGATGCAGATCGACACGGTCGTCTTTTATCAGGTCACCGACGCGAAGCTCTTTACCTACGGCGTCGAGCGCCCGCTTTCCGCGATTGAAAACCTCTGCGCCACCACGCTGCGCAACATCATCGGCGAGATGGAGCTCGACAACACGCTCACGAGCCGCGACGTCATCAACCTCAAGATCACGTCGATCCTCGACACCGCGACGGATAAGTGGGGCATCAAGGTCAACCGCGTCGAGCTCAAAAACATCCTCCCGCCGCGCGAAATCCAGGATGCGATGGAGAAGCAGATGAAGGCGGAGCGCGAGCGCCGCGAGACCATGCTCCGCGCCGAAGGCGAGAAGAAGAGCCAGATCCTGATTGCGGAGGGCGAAAAGGAATCCGCGATTCTGCGCGCGGACGCGGTTCGTGAAACAAAAGTCCTTGAGGCGCAGGGCGAGGCGGAGGCCGTTCTGCTTGTGCAGAAGGCATTGGCCGACTCCATCAAGATGCTCAACGATGCTGCCCCGAGCGAGGCCGTGCTCAAGCTGAAGAGTTACGAGGCTTTCCAGAAGGCCGCCGACGGTCAGGCTACGAAGATCATCATCCCGAGCGAAATCCAGTCGCTCTCCGGTCTGGTGGCCTCCGCAAAAGAGCTTGCAAAGGACTGACGGACCTGCTATACTGAATAAAACAAAATCAAACAGGGGAGCCTTTCGGCTGAGACGGCGTTTGCCGGACCCTTTGACCTGATCAGGATAATGCCTGCGTAGGGAGTTGGATATGGGATCATCGCATGATCCCGGATCGTTTTGCGATTCCGACTTTGCCGCAGCATTCTTGCTGCGGCATTTTTATTCCTGCCTTTTTTGCCGGTTGCGTCTAAAAATCGGAAGCGTTCCGTCCGTATTGCAGGATCAGAGGGTTCCGTGCGAAAAATCTCATGCCCTGTGAGTTTAAAAGACAATGGAGGGACAAGGACCATGAAAAAAATCGGGAAAACGGAGACCCGCTATCTGACGGAGAGCGCGCTGATGATCGCGCTCGGCACCGTATTGAGCATGCTGAAATTCGAAGGTCTCTGGGCTTTCGGCGGCGGCGTGACCTTCTGCAGCATGCTGCCGATGGTATTGATCTCCTACCGCTGGGGCGTCAAGAAGGGGCTGATGACGGCCGGCGTCTATGCCGTTCTGCAGATGCTGCTCGGCATCGACAACATCCAGTACGCGACCTCTATCTGGATGGCGGCCGGCATCATTCTGCTGGATTATCTCGTCGCTTACGGAGTGCTTGGGCTCGCGGGCATGTTCCGGAATAAAGTAAAAGATCCGAGGCTGGCGCTCGTCTGCGGCATCGGACTCACGTTTTTCCTGCGTTTCCTGTGCCACTTTGTCACCGGGTGGATGATCTGGGATGCGCTCTGGCCGAACGACTTCGGCATGCTGCCGGCGATCTACTCGCTCTACTACAACGGCTCATATATGCTGCCGGAATTCCTGATCACCTCCGCGGTTGCCGCCGCGTTCTATCGGCCTCTGAAAAAATACCTCGAGTAAGCGCTCTTTCGCCCGGACAGGATCCGGGCTTTTTTATTGTATCATCCATCGTTTCCGGCTTTTTCGGGAGGTGCGCAGCCACGGATTCCGGAGATGCGGATTGTCCCGGCGGGAGCGAAAACCCCGTCTTTCTGCTACGGGTGGGCGACGCTTTCGGATTCCCTGCGTGCAAAAGATGTGCGGCGTCTGCCCATGCGCCGTGGGACGGCAGATTCCCTTTCCGAAAAGGCCGTTTTGGGAGTGGTGCCGCGTTTTTTCGATTTCGGAACTTTCTATTTATAAAAAAGGTTTCCGGATTCCCAAATCCCATGTTTTTATTTTTTATAAAAAGGATTCGGGTACCGGCCTTGAAAAGCGTTCCCTTTTATGTTAAATTTATCATGTATATTTATGGGCTGGGGGTATCGCGTTTGGCAGAACTTTCGCCGCTGATGAAGCAGTATTTCGAAATCAAGAATATGCACAAGGATCACATCCTTTTTTATCGGGTCGGTGATTTTTACGAGATGTTCTACGACGACGCGATCCTTGCCTCCAAGGAACTCGAACTGACCCTGACCGGCAAGGAATGCGGCCAGGAGGAGCGCGCCCCGATGTGCGGCGTCCCGTACCACAGCTACGAGGCCTACGTCGCCCGCCTCATCAAAAAGGGCTATAAGGTCGCCATCTGCGAGCAGATGGAGGACCCCGCGCTGGCAAAGGGCCTCGTGAAGCGCGACATCATCCGCGTGATCACGCCCGGCACCGTCGTCGAAAACAGCATGCTCGACGAATCCGCCAACAACTATATCTGCAGCGTTTTCATAAAAGGAAAATCCTTCGGCGTCTGTTTCTGCGATATCACGACCGGGGAACTGCTCTGCACCGGGGCGGAGGAGGAGCCGGACCCCGACGCG
Source organism: uncultured Oscillospiraceae bacterium (assembly GCA_964391915.1). Classification (GTDB taxonomy): domain Bacteria; phylum Bacillota; class Clostridia; order Oscillospirales; family Ruminococcaceae; genus UMGS1668. The sequence goes on along the minus strand of CAYMNV010000014.1, from coordinate 15,076 downwards.
AGACTCATTGAGGAGATCGGCCGGTATTCGCCGAGCGAGATCCTTTTTAACGACGAATTCCTTGACCACGGAGCGGTCGGCAATTTTCTGAAAGAAAAGCTCAACTGCCTCGGTGGGCAGATGGACCCGGAGGAATACGAGCCCTCTTCCATCGAAAAAACGATCAACGGCCATTTCGGCTGCCGCTCTCCGGAAGAACTCGGCTTCCGGAGCGTTCTCTGCGAAAACGCGGTCGGCGCGCTGCTTAAGTATCTCTATGAGACGCAAAAAAACGGCGTCCAGCGCATCTCTTCCGTAAAATTTTATACCAGCAGCGCCTACATGACACTCGACCTGACCGCGCGCCGGAATCTGGAGCTCACGGAGACGATCCGCGGCAGGGAGAAGCGCGGCACGCTGCTCTGGGTGCTTGATAAAACCGACACCGCGATGGGCCGGAGGCTGCTCCGTTCCTGCCTCGACCGGCCGCTGCTCGACCCGGTGCGGATCGAAAAGCGTCTCTCGGCGGTCGGGGAACTGATGAAGGTCCCGATGCTGCTTGAGGATCTCGGCGCGGAGCTCTCCGGGATCTACGACATGGAACGCATGATCACGCGCGTCGTCTTCGGGAATGCAAACCCGCGCGAATACAAGACGCTCGAGGCGAGCATCCGCCGTCTGCCGCGTCTCAGGAGCCTGATTTCCGGGATCAATACGCCCCTTATTAATGAGCTCTGGAGCGAAATGGACGAGCTGCAGGATCTCGCGGATCTGACGGCCGCCTCGATTGCGGACGAGCCTCCGGTCACGCTGAAAGACGGCGGCGTCATCCGGGCAGGCTATCACGCCGAGCTCGACGAACTGCGCGACCTTGTGGAACATACGAAATCCCACATCACCGCCATCGAAACGGCCGAGCGGGAACGCACCGGCATCCCGAAGCTTAAGATCGGCTACAACCGCGTGTTCGGTTATTACATAGAGGTCTCCAACAGCTACAAAAATATGGTGCCGCAGGAATATATCCGCCGGCAGACGATCTCAACCGGCGAACGCTTCGTCACGCAGGAGCTCAAGGAGCTGGAAGATAAAGTCCTCGGCGCGCACGATAAGATTCTTGTTCTGGAGGCGCAGCTCTTCGACGAAATCCGCGCCAAAATCGCCGCCGAAGTCAAGCGCGTGCAGCGCACCGCCGATGCGGTCGCCTCGCTCGACGTGCTCTGCTCGTTTGCCAAGGTCTCGCAGGCAAACAATTACTGCCGGCCGGAGGTCGATCTCGGCGACGTCATCGACATTAAAGAGGGCCGCCATCCGGTGGTGGAGCAGGTTCTGCACGGCATGCCCTTTGTTCCGAACGGCGCGCTGCTCGACAACCGCGAGAATCAGATTGCCGTCATCACCGGGCCGAACATGGCCGGAAAATCCACCTATATGCGCCAGACGGCGCTGATCGTCATCATGGCGCAGATCGGCTGCTTTGTCCCGGCAAAATACGCCCACATCGGCGTCGTCAGCGGCGTCTACACGAGAGTCGGCGCCTCGGACGATCTTTCGGCCGGCCAGTCGACCTTTATGGTCGAGATGAGCGAGGTCGCCGACATCCTCAAGAACGCGGACGTGAGAAGCCTGTTGATTCTCGATGAGATCGGCCGCGGCACGAGCACCTTTGACGGCATGAGCATCGCACATGCCGTACTTGAGCATATCGCCGACCGCAAAAAGCTCGGCGCCAAGACGCTCTTTGCCACCCATTACCACGAGCTGACGGATCTCGAAAACGCCTATCCGAACATCCGCAACTACAACGTGGCGGTCAAGAAACGCGGCGACGATATCACCTTCCTGCGGCGCATCATCCCGGGCGGCGCCGACGACAGTTACGGCATCGAAGTGGCCAAGCTCGCCGGCATCCCCAACAGCGTCGTGAAACGCGCGCGGGAGATTCTGGCGGCGCTGGAAGAGGGCAGGGAGGTCGAAAAGATCGCCCGCATGCAGCAAAACGACGACCTCTCCGGCCAGACGAACCTGTTTGCCTCCGCGGAATCCGAGGCCGAGCGCATTCTCAAAAAGACCGATGTCGAGACCCTGACGCCGATCGAGGCGCTGAATCTTCTGTACGAGCTCAAAAAAACCGTTACATTATAAGCGGAGGACCATGGGAAAGAAAATTGTCGTACTTGAAAAACATATTGCGGAGCTGATCGCCGCGGGCGAGGTGGTGGATCGTCCGGCTTCCGTCGTCAAGGAGCTGGTGGAAAACGCCGTCGACGCCGGCGCGGACAGCATCACGGTTGAGATCCAAAACGGCGGCGTTTCGCTGATCCGCGTGACGGACAACGGCTGCGGCATGGACGCGGAGGACCTTCCGAAGGCGTTTCTGCGCCACGCCACCAGCAAAATTTCCACGGAGGACGACCTCGAACACATCCTGACCTTCGGTTTCCGCGGCGAGGCGCTGGCCTCCATTGCGGCCGTCTCCCACACGGAGATCCTGACGCGCACCAAAGACGGCGCGGTCGGCTCGGTCTGCCGTGCCTCCGGCTCGGAGATCGATGAAGTCTCGGAGGCCGGCTGCCCGGAGGGCACGACCGTCCTCGTGCGCGACCTGTTTTATAATACTCCGGCACGGCAGAAATTCCTGAAGAAGGATGTCGCGGAGGGCACCGCCGTCTCCCAGGTCATGGACCGGCTCGCGCTCTCCTATCCGGAGGTAAAATTCCGCTTTCTCCGGGAGGGTGAGACAAAGCTCCTGACACCCGGAAACGGCGATCTGCAGGCGGTTTTATCCGCGGTTTTCGGCCGGGAATTCGCGGCGGAGTGTGTGCCGGTGGAGTACTCCCCAGAGCAGGCAAATTACCTGCATGTCTCCGGCTATGTGACGAAGCCCTCGGGCTGCCGGACCAGTCGCGCCTATCAGATCTTTTTCGTGAACCGCCGCTTCGTCCGTACGCGGACCGCGATGGCCGCCGTGGAGGAGGCTTTTAAAGGCTCCTCGATGGTCGGAAAATATCCGGGGTGCGTTCTCAACCTGACAATCCCGCCGGAGGCCGTCGACGTCAACGTCCATCCGGCCAAGACGGAGGTCCGCTTCCAGAACGAAAAATCGGTCTTCGATCTCGTCTATTACGGCGTCAAATCCGCACTCGGCGCGGGGGATCACTCCGCACTGGCCGAGGATGCCGAGCGGCGGAAAAACCAGTATCTTTCGCGCGTCCGGAACGAGGAGGACCGGGAGGCTATCGGGAAGTACCTCGACGAGCTGATGAAGCCCGTTTCCGCTTCATTTTCTAATCAAAACGTAAAATTTCACGCGGTGGATTTCTCCGCCGCGGAATTCAATAATAAAGACGGCGTGACGCCGTACCATCTCGACGCCGACGTCACGCACACGGCACAGTACAAGGTCCGCCGGGAGGCGGAAAAGGCGGCCTGCGAGGGCAGGGAGATCCCGAAGGAATGCGCGGAAGGGCTCGATGCCATGAAAAAAAGCGGCGCTCCCATCCCGGAGGTGCCGCACGGCATCGGGCCGGAGGATTTCCCGATGAGCAGGCTCCGGATTCTGGGCGAGGTGTTCGGCACCTACATCGTCTTGGAATCGGAGTGCGAGCTGATCTTTGTGGATAAGCATGCCGCCCACGAGCGGATTCTCTACGAGCGGCTCAAAAAGCGGCAGGACGGCGCCTTCGACAGCCAGTGCCTGCTGGAACCGGTGAGCATTTCTCTCTCCGACGAGGAGAAGGACGCCGCGCTCGAGCACGCGGACGTCATGCGGCGCTTCGGGTTCACGCTCGAGGATTTCGGCAGGGGAGCGGTCCTCGTCCGGACGCTGCCGTTCTGGGTGAAGCCGAAGGAGGCCGAACCGGTGATCGCGGAGATCGCGGATTCGCTCGCCGCCTGCAAACATGACCTGACGCCCGAGAAGCTCGACCATCTTTACGCAAATATCTCCTGCCGAGCGGCGGTCAAGGCGAACGACAAGATTTTCGAAAGTGATTTTGAGGAGATCGTCAACACGCTGCTCAACGAGCAGGAGATCAAATACTGCCCGCACGGCCGCCCGATCACCGTCAGCATCCCCAAAAGCAAGCTGGAGCGGATGTTCGGCCGCCAGCAGTAAAGGGAAGCACCGAGGGAGAACGCGGAGCCCGATCCAACAAGAAAGAGATCATGTTGCCCGCACGGCTGCCCGATCGCCGTCAGCATCACCAAGAACCGGCCGGAGCGGATGTTCGGCCGCCGGCAGTAAAGGGGAAGGCCCCCGGCGGGAACGGAGGAAACGTCTGTGGAAAAGATATCGGTCATCGCGGTCGCCGGGCCGACGGCCTCCGGCAAGACGGCGCTCGCCGTGGAAATCGCAAAGCGGTTCGGCGGAGAGATCGTCTCCTGCGACTCGATGCAGATTTATAAAGATCTCTCGGTCGGCACCGCACGCCCGACCGAAGAGGAGATGCAGGGCATCCCGCACCATCTGGTCGGCTTTGCCGGGCTGCGGGACGACTATTCCGTCGCGGATTACGTCTCCGACGCGAAAAAGGCCGTTGCGGAGATCCACGCCCGCGGAAATGTACCGGTTGTCTGCGGCGGGACGGGGCTCTATATGGATTCGCTGCTCGGAAACATCGAGTTTTCCGAGATCAAAAGCGACCCGGCGCTTCGTGCGGAACTGAAGGAGTACCTTGACGGGCATGGGCCGGAGGCGCTGCACGAGAGGCTCCGGGAACTGGACCCGGAGCTTGCCGCGAAGCTGCATCCCAACAACACGGGCCGCGTGATCCGGGCGATCGAGGTCTGCGAGCTGACCGGAATCCCGATGTCCGAGCATCAGCGCCGCTCAAGGCTGCATGCGCCGCCTTATGAGACGGTGTGGATCGGGCTCTGTTTTTCGGAGCGGGAAACGCTCTATGCACGCATCAACCGCCGAGTGGAAGAGATGCTCCAAAACGGCCTCATCGACGAGGCAAGACTGTTGCTGGAACAGGGCGGCTCGGGCACGGTGATGCAGGCCATCGGATACAAGGAACTATTTCCGTATCTCCGGGGGGAACAGACGCTCGCGGAGGCGGCGGAAATCCTGAAGCAGGAGACGCGCCGTTACGCCAAGCGTCAGCTCACCTGGTTCCGCCGGAACGACAATATTCGGTGGTATTCTGTCGACGGCTATCCGGACGCCGTTTCGCTCCGGGAAGCGGTCTTTGATGATCTTCGCAGGAAAGGATTCGGGGAAAAAGCATGAGAACAACGGTCGGTAAAATCCTGGTCATTGTCATGTCCCTCTTTCTGATCGCCTACGCCGGATACCAGGCGTGGCAGTTTTTCTATCATCCGTATAAGACGGAGATCGCCGTCTCCTACAGCGTCAACAATACGCTCCGGGTGCAGGGCATCGCCGTGCGCACGGAGACGCCGATCGAGAGCGAATACGCCGGAAGCGTCAGCTATGTGTATGAGGACGGCGCCAGGGTGCTCAAGAATAGCAGCATCGCCTATACGCACTCCTCCGCCGACACGGTCGGCCGCATGGAGCGCGCCGCCGTGCTCGAAAAGGAGATTGCCCGGCTCGAAGAAGCCGATTCCGCCGGCTCGCAGGTGTACGGAGTCTCCGACCTGCTCAACCAGCAGCTCGGCACGGCGCTCATTTCTTATTCCGCCGCCTCCTCACAGCAGCTGCTCGGCGGCTTTTCCGACTGCCGGGACGACCTGCTGACGCTCATCAACAAAAAACAGATTCTGACCGGAGAGGCCGCGGATTTCAGCGACCGGATCGCGCTCTTGGAATCGGAATACGACGAACTGAACACGAAGATTCAGGCGGACGTGGGGGAGACCGTCCCATCCCCGATGACCGGCTATTTTATCTCCACCGTGGACGGATACGAGGAGAAGGTGAACCGGGAGAGTTTGCTGCAGATGAACGTCTCCGGAATTCAGGAGCTGATCGACAGCAGCGTATCCTACCGGGGCAGCGCGGTCGGAAAGATTGCCGACAGCTACCTGTGGTATTATGCCGTCACGATGGATTCCTCCGATGCGGAGCGTTTCTATGTCGGTAAAGAGGTCGAGGCGGCGTTCGACGGGATTTCCGATTCCTCCGTGACGCTGAAAGTGGCAAAAATCGTGGAAGACGACAGCTCGGAACAGCGCGCCGTGATCTTTTCGTGCGCGTCGTTTACCCCGGAGCTTGCCTCCCTGCGGAAAGTCGGCGCGGAACTCACGCTTGCATTCTATAACGGCCTGCGGGTCTCCGACAGCGCCGTTCGCTTCAACGCCGATCAGCAGAAAGGCGTCTATGTGATCGACCGCGGAACCGTGGTATTCAAAACCATCGACGTGATCTATGAGGGCCCCGGGTACGAGATCTGCAGATGGGAACGCGGCGTGACGACGGCGATCCAGCTCTTTGATGAAGTCGTGATCGAGGGAAGGGATCTCTATGTCGGAAAAGTTGTCTCCTGAGCATACGCCTGTCGGGGAAGCGTTTCTCCGGATCAGGGAAGAGGCTGAGCGTGCGGCCGTCCTCGGCGGCAGGGAGCCCGGTTCCGTGACGGTGATGGCCGTGACCAAGACGGTCGCGCCGGAGCGGGTCAACGAGGCGATTGCGGCCGGCTGCGTGCTGCTGGGGGAGAACCGGGTGCAGGAGCTTCTCGAAAAATACGAAAGCTATGATCTGCGGAGCGCGGAGATTCATTTCATCGGGCACCTGCAGACCAATAAGGTGAAATACATCTGCGACAAGGTGACGATGATCGAATCCGTGGATTCGCTGAAGCTCGCGGCGGAGATCGAAAGGCAGTGCGCGAAGCTCCAAAAGAGCATGGATGTGCTGCTTGAGGTCAACATCGCGGATGAAGAAAGCAAGAGCGGCTTCCCGGAGGAGGAAGTGGTTTTTGCGGCAAAGGGCATCACGGAATTTCCTCATGTAAGGCTCCGGGGACTCATGACGATCGGCCGTCCGGATGCTTCGGATGAGGAAAGAACGGCCTATTTTGCCAAAATGCGCAAACTATTAGTTGACATTGCGGCCCAAAACTCCCATAATATATCTATTAATATTCTTTCAATGGGCATGTCCGGAGACTACGCAATCGCCGCCAAAGAAGGCGCAGCGATTGTTCGGGTCGGCAGGGCCTTGTTCGGCGAAAGAGAATATAAAAAATCAGAAATTCAAGATCTCTAAAACAGGAGGATATCGCAATGGCATTCATGGACAAAGTCAAGAATGTTCTCGGCATTCCGGAAAACGGGGATGAAGACGTAGAGGATACGGCGGAAGATCTGGTCGACGGCAATCTTTCGGACGATGATAAGACGGGCTCCGACAATTCCATCAAGACCAGCCTCTTCGGCAAATCCTCCAGCGATCAGATCAAGCAGAATAAAGTCGTCAACATCCACACCACCACGCAGCTGCAGGTCGTGCTGGTCAAGCCCGAGCATTTTGACGATGCGCGCCCGATCGCCGATCATCTGAACTCCAAGCACACCGTGGTGCTCAATCTGGAATCCACCAACAAGGATGTTTCCCGCCGGCTGATCGATTTTCTCAGCGGCGTTGCCTATGCAAATAACGGCCAGATCAAGCGCGTCGCCAACAGCACCTACATCATCACCCCGTACAACGTCAACATTATGGGCGATCTTCTGGACGAGCTGGAGAGCAGCGGCGTGTTTTTTTGATGCAATAAGCCGATCTGAAATATAAGGAGGAGTAGCAGTGCTGACAGCGGAAGACATTACCAACCGGAAATTCGAAAAAGCCGCGTTCGGCTACAAGACCGACGAAGTCGAGATCTTTCTGAAAGATGTGGCCCTTGCCGTCTCCAAACTGGAAGAGGAAAAAGAGGAGGCCGAGGAAAAGCTGGAAGTGCTGGCCGAGAAGCTGGAGGAATACCGCTCCAATGAGGATAGCCTCCGTACCGTCCTGATCGGCGCGCAGAAGCTTGGGGACAGCATCATCCGGGACTCCAAAGGCAAGGCCGAGGTGATTCTCTCCGAAGCGGAAGCCAACGCGAAACAGATCTATTACGAATCCGAACGGAAGATCAAAAAGGAAAAAGAGGCGCTGGAGCAGCTCCAGAAAGAGACCTCCGATTTTAAAAAGCACCTGCTTTCCATTTACCGTCAGCATCTTGAACTGATCACCGCGATGCCGGAGGTCCAGGATGAAAAGGCCGTCCGGCCGGTCCCCGAAGAGGAGCCCGCCCCGGAAGAATCGCCGGAGGAGATCCCCGAAGAGCTTCCGGAAGAGGAGTTCGACGAGGTTTCCATCGCCGAGACCAAGAAAATTGAAATTCCGGTACAGGAATAAACCATAAGCAAGAGGAGAATGTACGCCGTATGGCTCAGGATTACAACGAAACACTGAATCTGCCGAAAACCGAGTTCCCGATGCGGGCCTCTCTGCCGCAGCGCGAGCCGGATTTTATCAAGAAGTGGCAGGAAGAAAACCTGTATGAAAAGATGATGGCCAAGAATGAAGGGCTGCCGCTCTACATTCTTCACGACGGCCCGCCTTATGCCAATGGCGACATCCACCTCGGCACGGCTCTCAACAAGGTGCTGAAAGATATTATTGTCAAATATAAAAATATGAGCGGCTTCCGGGCTCCGTTCATTCCGGGCTGGGATACCCACGGACTCCCGATCGAGCTCAAGGCCATGAAAAAGGTCGGCGTCGAGAATATCCACTCCGCCATCGAACTCCGCAAAGTCTGCAAGGATTTTGCGCTTCATTATGTGGAGACCCAGCGCAGGGAATTCGAGCGTCTGGGCAGCATCGGCGACTACGACCACCCGTATCTCACCCTTCAAAAAGAGCACGAGGCCGTACAGATTCGTCTGTTCGGCGAAATGGCGAAGAAAAATTTCATCTACAAGGGCCTGAAACCCGTTTACTGGTGCCCGGAGTGCAAGACCGCGCTCGCCGAGGCCGAGATCGAGTATCAGGAGGATACCTGCCGTTCCATTTATGTAAAATTCAAGCTGGTGGATGGCAAAGGCAAGCTCGATCCGCTTGGCGTCGACCCGGAAAACACCTATTTCGTGATCTGGACCACGACGACCTGGACGCTTCCGGCAAACCTTGCGATCTGCCTTGGCCCGGAATATGAGTACTGTGCCGTGCACGCGAACGGCGAGGATTATATCATGGCGCGGGAGCTTGTGGAGCCGGCCATGGCCGCCGCAGGCATCAAGGAGTATACGATCTCCGAAAAGACCGTCAAGGGCGCCGCTCTGGAGTACGCCACCTACCGCCATCCGTTCATCGATCGGATCAGCCCGATCATTGTCGGCGACCACGTCACGCTCGACAGCGGCACCGGCTGCGTTCATACCGCTCCGGGCCACGGCGTGGACGACTTCGAAGTCTGCGTCAACCATTACCCGGAGATTCCGGTCTTCTGCCCGGTTGATGGAGACGGCCGCCTGACCGAAGATGCAGGCATGTTCGCCGGCCTCACGACCGACGAAGCCAACGTCAAGATTTATAACCATCTTAAAGAAACCGGCGCGCTGTTTGCCGGCGAGAAGATCCTCCACCAGTATCCGCACTGCTGGAGGTGCAAATCCCCGATCCTGTTCCGCGCGACCGAGCAGTGGTTCTGCAGCATCGACGGCTTCAAGGATGACGCCATCCGCGCGATCGACGAGGTCGAGTGGATCCCGGAGTGGGGCGGCGAGCGCATCAAGAAGATGGTCGCGGATCGTTCCGACTGGTGCATTTCCCGCCAGAGAAGATGGGGCGTTCCGATCCCGATCGTCTACTGCAAGCAATGCGGCAAACCGATCATCAACGAAAAGACCATCGCCGCCATCTCGGATATGTTCGAAAAAGAGGGCAGCGATTCCTGGTATCTGCACGAGCCGGAGGAATTCCTGCCGAAGAATCTCGCTTGCGACGCCTGCGGCTGCGGCGAATTCGTCAAGGAAATGGACATCATGGACGTCTGGTTCGATTCCGGCGTCTCCCATGCCGCCGTCTGCAACGAGGCGCACGGCCTGCGCTGGCCCGCGGACCTCTATCTGGAGGGCGCCGACCAGTACCGCGGCTGGTTCCAGTCCGCGCTGCTGACCTCCGTCGCCTGGAAAGGCGTTGCCCCTTACAAATCCGTCTGCACCCACGGCTGGGTCGTCGACGGAGAGGGCAAGGCCATGCACAAATCCCTCGGCAACGGTATGGCACCGGACGAGGTCACGGAGACTTTCGGAGCCGACATCCTGCGCATCTGGGTGGCTTCCTCCGATTATCACGCCGACATCCGCATCTCCCCGGATATTCTCAAGCAGCTTGCGGAAGTATATAGAAAGATCCGCAACACCGCGCGGTTTATTCTCTCCAACCTCTACGACTTCAACCCGGATACGGATTCCGTCCCGCTGGAAAAGATCGGCGGAATCGACAAATGGGCGCTGGCCCGTCTCGATCAGGTCGCCGCAGACTGCAGGGATGCCTACGAGAAGCTCGATTACCACATCGTCTACTCTACGATCCGCGATTTCTGCACGACCGACCTCTCCAACTTCTATCTGGATATCCTGAAGAACCGCCTCTATGTCGAGAAAGCGGACAGCGAAGCCCGCCGCGCCGCGCAGACGGTCATTTACCGGATTCTGCGCACGATGACTCTTTACCTCGCGCCGGTGCTCTCCTTCACTGCCGAGGAGATTTGGAGCTATCTGCCGCGCTCTGCCGAAGACGACGGCAAATCCGTCTTCCTCAATCAGCTCCCGAACGAGAGCGGCATCGCCGCCGACGAGGCCTTTATGGAGAAGTGGCAGAAGATCGACGAGCTGCGTGATATCGTCAACAAATCCCTTGAGGATGCAAGAGCCGACAAGCGGATCGGAAAATCGCTCGAGGCGAAAGTCGTCCTTCGCTGCGGCAAAGACGTCTATGACTTTGCCAAATCCGTCGAGGAGGAGCTTCCGGAGGCCTTCATCGTCTCTGCCGTCGAGATCCTGCCGGATGGGCATGACGGCTATGAGGTCGGCGTGGAGATCGCCGAGGGCGAAAAATGCGCCCGCTGCTGGATCCAGAGCCCTACGGTCGGAAAAGATCCCAAACACCCCACGCTCTGCAGCCACTGCGCGGAGATTGTGGGCTGACGTCGTTTTATAATCACCACGGGCGGGATTCTTTCGAGTTCTGCCCGCGTTTTTTGGAGGAAGTATGTTTCAGTTTCTCGCGACCATCGCCGCGGTCGTTCTGATTGCCGCGGACCAGATCATCAAGAACTGGGTTCAGATGAACCTCGCCGGCCGGGACGACATCGAGGTCATCAAAAATGTTCTATACCTGAAATACACCGAGAATACCGGCGTCGCGTTCAGCATGTTCCGGGATATGCGCTGGCCGCTGATCATTATCACCAGCATCATGCTGCTCGCGGTTCTCGGAGCGTTTCTCTCCGGCAGGGTATCCAGCAGGTGGCATATCGCCGCTCTCTCGTTGATCCTCGCCGGGGGCGTAGGCAACCTGATCGACCGGGTCAGCCTCGGCTATGTCATCGACTTCATCGACTTTCGCGCGATTCATTTTGCCATCTTCAACTTAGCCGATTCCTGCATCACGGTCGGCGCGGTGTTGCTCTGCCTTTCGATTTTTTATCAGGATTATATAAAAGGACGGAGAAGGATGGCGCCGGAGGCCGAAGCCCCGGATGGGGAAGCGGCCGCGGAGGAGGCGGAGCCGGAGGAGACGGAATCCTCAGAAAGCTCCGCTTCGGAATCCGATGGGGAGCCCGTTCCCGGGCAGGAGGAGGAGACTCCGGGTGCGCCTGCGGCAGGAACGGAACCGGATACAGGGAAGCCCGCACAAACCGCCGCGGAAACCGGCAGGTCTTTTCAAACGGAATCCGGCGATCTTTTTGCCGACGGTGAGCCCCATGAATAAGATCGTGCTCACGGTTCCGGAGGAATCCGACGGCGAGCGCGCCGACCGCTTCCTTTCGGACAATATCGACTACATGAGCCGCTCCGCGGTCCAGAAGCTGATCGAGAATCAGCTCGCCTTTGTGGAAGGCGAGCCGATCCGGAAAAGCCGCGTGCTCAAGGCGGAGGAATCCGTCGTGCTCGAGATACCGGACGCCGTCTCGCTGGATGTGGAACCCGAGAACATTCCGCTTGATATTTATTATGAGGACGACGATCTTCTGGTCGTCAACAAGCCAAAAGGGATGGTCGTCCATCCCGCGCCGGGGAACCACACCGGCACGCTCGTCAACGCGTTGCTGTACCACTGCGGGGACAGCCTCTCGGGCATCAACGGCGTGCTCCGGCCGGGCATCGTCCACCGGATCGACAAGGATACGAGCGGCCTCCTAATGGTGGCCAAGAACGATTTCGCCCACAACAGCCTCGCGGAGCAGCTCCGCGCCCACAGCATCACGCGCATCTATCAGGCGGTCGTCTATGGGACGAATCTGCCGGATGAGGGCGTCGTCTCCGCGCCGATCGCCCGGAACCCGAAAGACCGCAAAAAGATGGCCATCGTCACGGGTGGAAAAGAGGCGGTTACGCACTACGCCGTGATTCACAGATATAAGTCCTTTATTCATGTAGCCTGCCGGCTCGAGACCGGCCGGACGCACCAGATCCGCGTCCATATGGCCCATATCGGCCACCCGGTCGCAGGGGACCCGCTCTACGGCCCCGGGAACGTGATTACCTCGCTGGAAGGACAGTGCCTCCATGCCGGCACGCTGGGCTTTTTGCACCCAAGAACCGGGGCATACATGGAATTCGAGGCGCCGCTGCCTGCGTATTTCGTGGATTTCCTTAAAAAATTGGAGGAACTCTGATTGACATATTCGGATTATTTAATTGTTACCGACCTGGACGGCACGCTGATGCGGGCGAAGCTCGGCATTTCGGAGAGAAACCTCGCCGCCATCCGCGCGTTTACGGAAAAGGGAGGCGGCTTCACCGTGGCGACTGGCCGGGAGCTCAACGTTTCCAAAGAACTTTTGGCGGGCATCCCGATCACGGCGCCGACCATCCACGTCAACGGGGGCTACCTTTACGACTGGGAGCGGAAGGAAATCCTTGAGCCGCATTATATGCCGCGGGATTTTTCGGAGAAAATCCGCGCCATTATGGACCGCTTCCCCCGGATTGACTGCCATTTTTCCACGCACCGCGCGGTGAACCTGCTGACCTCAGGTGACGAACTGCGCCGCTATTATCCCGAACACGAATTTTTCTATTACAGTTTCGCAAATATCCCGGAGCATGTTTATAATTATATCCTGACCTGCCCGCCGGAGCAGATGCCGGAAATCCGCGCGTTTGCCGCGGAGATCGTCGGGAACGACGCGAGCGTCATTCCATCCACTCCGTTTTTTCTGGAAATTCTGCCGGTCGGTGTCTCCAAGGAAAGCGCCCTGCAAACGCTCTGCGGGCTGACCGGGCGTTCCATGCAGGCCTGCGTCGCCGTGGGGGACTATGAAAACGATATCGGGATGATCCGGGCGGCCGGAATCGGCGCCGCGCCGGAAAATGCGCTCGCTTGCGTAAAGGATGCCGCGGACTTTGTGCTCGCGCCGTGCGAGAAGGATGCCATCGCGGAACTGATCGGCATTTTGGAAGAAAGATACATAAAATAGAGTGCGGACGGAGGTGCCGGCATGGGAGAGACGAGCACCGCTTCGGCGGCGGAAAAGAGAAAAGAAAAGGGCACCGTCATCCCGATCAATCCCGAAGGTCTTGAGCATGACGAGCAGCCGGAAGAGGAGGAGAATCTCTCCGCCTCTTACCGCAGAACGGTCCGCGCCATGTTTCTTGTCTTCCTCGTGATGGTGGTCGTCACCGTCGCCGTGAACGTCAACAAATACCCGGAATGGGAAAAACCTTCGGTTTTCGCTGCCGCGGAGGCGCCGGAGCCCGCCTCCGGGGATTTATCCGCCTCCTTGCGCGAAACAGCACCTGCGGCGGAAATTTCCGGGTCCGAAGAGACCTCGGATGCCGGATTGCCGGAGGAATCCACCGCTTCGGCAGAAGAGGGAATTGAACCTTCTTTATCAGAAGAGTCGCCCGTCTCCGGGGCGATCTTTCCACTGGGGATCAATACGGCGACCAGCGAGGAGCTTCAGCAGATCCCGGATATCGGCCCGGTCACGGCGGAAAAGATCATTCTTTACCGTGAGCAGATCGGTACCATTACGGATTTTGACGACCTTTTGCCGATCGACGGCATCGGCCAAAAGACCATTGAAAGGCTCGCGGAATACTGTTACATAGACTGAAAAAAATGCGTGGGAGAGGTTGACATTTCGATTCCCTTATAGTATAATAGCACTCGTCGCCGGGAGACGGCCGCCGTCACATCAGGAGACGGCGCGTTAAAAAATGCCTTTGTAGCTCAGTTGGTAGAGCAGGGGACTGAAAATCCCCGTGTCGTTGGTTCGATTCCGACCGAAGGCACCATTGCGGGTTTAGCTCATTTGGCAGAGCGCCACCTTGCCAAGGTGGAGGTAGCGAGTTCAAACCTCGTAACCCGCTCCAGAACATACGCCCCTCATTTCTGGGGCGTATGTACTATGGCGACATAGCCAAGAGGTAAGGCAGAGGTCTGCAAAACCTCGATTCACCAGTTCAAATCTGGTTGTCGCCTCCAGAAGCAGCAAGTTATCGTTTGATGGCCTGCTGCTTTTTTATATTTTTTTGCAGTGCTTCTTGCCATCCCGCATCTCTTATGATATAATAGCCGAAAAATCCCAGGGCGGCTATTCTATCATGATTTTATCGGCCCGCCTACGGCGATGGCCAATTTCATCATAACGCTGTCGCTTTATGATGAAATAGCCGAAAATCCCAGGGCGACTATTCTATCATGATTTTATCGGCCCGCCTGCGGCGACGGCCAATTTCATCATAACGCTGTCGCTTTATGATGGAATAGCCGAAAATCCCAGGGCGGCTATTCTATCATGATTTTATCGGCCCGCCTACGGCGACGGCCAATTCCATCATAACGCTGTCGCTTTATGATGGAATAGCCGAAAATCCCAGGGCGACTATTCTATCATGATTTTATCGGCCCGCCTACGGCGACGGCCAATTCCATCATATAATTTCAATCTGTACCGGGAGGATTGCGCAT